>DYKB01000018.1 GCA_020722815.1 Caldithrix sp.
AACATTCAATAAACTGTTCACCCTTTTCAGCAAAGCTGATCTTTTGATGAGGCGCCGTCGGCTTGAGAATATTCTGGCAGACTTTATCCACATCTGCTCTGAACACAAAAAATGAAAATTGTTTGCTTTCACCCGGTGATCGGTTACACTTTAAAAATTCAAGATCAATAATTTTTAATCTTTTATAAAGTTTGAATAAAAATTTTCAACTTCAACCATGAGACGTTGATAACTAAATCGATTTTGAACGTTTACTTTCGCATTCGCAATTATTTGTTGTGTATTATCCGGCTCGAAGAGCACTTTTTTTATTTTTAACACCATTTCATCAATATTGTTCACTTCACAAAGATACCCGCTCTGACCATCGGAAATTAAATCAGGCACCCCACCAACAGCCGTGGCAATCACCGGAACCCCGCTGGCCATGGCTTCGAGAAGTGTAATTGGCGTGCCTTCATTGATTGAAGTTAATAACAAAGCGTCAATACCAGCATAAATATTTTCAATATCCAATGACCAACCGGAAAAATGAACGTATTCTTCGAGATTTAATTCCTTCGTTTTAAGTTGAATCTCAACAAACAGTTCGCCATCCCCCACCATAAGGAGATGAACCGGCAAATTTTCATCGATTAATTTTCTCAGGACAAGAAGACTCATGAGATGATTTTTAACCGGCACCATCCGACCAATGATTGCTAATAAATGCACATCCGGGTTTAAATTCAACTGTTTTTTTAATATATCAATTTTTTTGATCTTCAAAAATCGCTCCAATTCAATCCCCAATGGCATTAACGTTACTTTATGCGCCGGTGCGATTTTGAATTTGAAAACAATATCTTCATATTGCGAACGGCTGATAACGATAATTTGAGTCGATATTTTCGCCAGGAAACGTTCCAAAAAAAGATAAAATGCCGTTTTCCACTTGTTAAAATAACCGTAAAATACATGGCCATGAAATGTATGAATAATTACCGGCACCCGGGCCAACCAGGCCGCGATTCGGCCCACCGCACCAGCTTTGGCCGTATGCGTATTCACAATTTGGGGGCGTTCTTTTTTGATGAAACGATAAAGCCAGTAAACTGAATATAAGTCATTGAAAACAGAAAGCTTTCGTCCCATTTTTTCCATGATCTCAACCCGAATCCCCTGCTGTTTCAAGACTTCGATACGACTTTGCTCCCCCTTTTCCAGCGCACCGCCAACAAGAATGGATTCAAATCGATCCGGATTGATATATTTACACAAAATTTCGGTATGAATCGCTGGCCCGCCAATACAAATTCTGGATTGAATCTGCAAAATTTTAATTTTTTTCTCCATATCCTATCCTGGAATGTCTTTATAAATATTAGCGGTTTCCCTGGCACATTCTTGCCAGGAAAAACGCAGGATATTTTGAAATCCTTTCTGGATGAAAGATTCTTTTATGTCATTGTTATTTATCAAGTTAATAATTCTTTCAGCGATTTGTTGCACATTGAGAGGATCAAAAAAAAGCGCGGCATCACCACAAATTTCTGGCAGTGAAGTCACATTGGAACAGGCCACGGCCGTTCCCGCAGCCATACTTTCCAATGGCGGAAAGCCAAATCCTTCAAACAGTGTTGGCAGCACAAAAACATCAGCCATCTGATAGACAGCGGGCAAATCTTCATGCGCCACAAAGCCGGTGAAATGCACCAGTTTCTCCAGCTTTAATTCCTGAATTTTCTCATAAAATGATTTAAATAGCCAATTTTCGCGACCAACGATCACCAAATGATGCGGAATCCGGGACTCTTGCCGTAATTGATGAAAAGCCTGGATTAGCCGAATAAAATTTTTCCGCGGTTCCAAATGCCCAACGCTTAAAATAAACTGTTCCGGTAACTGATATTTATCCCGAATTTGCTTTTTTTGTTCCGCTGAATATTGAACCTGAAATCGCTCCCGATCAAATCCCTCATAAATCCGCACGACCTTTTCAGCGGGCACTTTCAGCGTCTCGATGATGTCCTTTTGTGTATAATCCGAGATGGCGATAATTTTTTTGGCTTTATGCGCACTCTGGCGAATCATGTAACTGAGATATTGACCGCGCAGCCAGTTGTAATATTCCGGTTCATGAAAAGAGCGCAGATCGTGAATCGTAACCACCGAAGGAATCGAAATACCCAATGGAAAATATGAAATGGGTGAATGAAACAGGTTAAGCTTATATTTTTTAATAAGTTTTGACCAGGCGAATGTTTCGTAAAAAATGCGTTTGTAGGGTGAATCGCCTTCAATGGGAAGGCCAATAAATTGCCTGAACGCTTTATATTGTGGATTTTGCACTAAAAAATTTTGTGAAAAAAATAATTTCAGATCAAATTCCAGGTCCATTGCGAGAAATTGATCAATCAGGCTCTGGACATAAACCAGAATGCCGCCACTTTGCGGCGTGAGGACGATTCCATTGATGGCGATTGTTTTCATACTTATTCCTCGTCTCCCAAAATCTCTCTCCGATTTTTCCAGCAATTTAATAACCCATGCCAATATTCCGCAACCTGTTGCCGATTTCGAAAAAAGGCGATAAAAATTCTCAAAAACATGCCTTTCAGGTAGATAAAAAATGCCAATTTCGCCTGAAATTTGCCATGATAATGCCGAATGATTTGACAATTATTTTTTGTATTGTGAAACAGCATCTTTTCGTAATTTTTTTTCGAACTCTGGGCATGAAAATGGATGGCTTCGATTTCATTATGGACCGCAACTTTCCAACCAGCTTCCCGGGCGCGGGCGCACCATTCCATATCTTCGCCGTACATAAAATAATTTTCATTCAATAGACCTATTTTATCAATTACTTTTTTTCGAATGGCTAAAAAAGCACCGGCAACATAATCTGAGAAATGATAGCGTCGACGTTTTTGTGGGAAGAGTAACTGGTAAATTTTTTTAATAATTGGAGCCGTTGAGAAGAGTAATTGGGTTTTTACCAATCCCCAAACCGAAATAAATTTATTTCCGGCGGTTTGCAAAGTACCATCCGGAAAAAATAATTTTCCACTGACAATTCCTATTTCTGGATTCGTATCAAATAAGTCGCTGATTTTTTTAAATGTGTCATTTGTTTTCAGCAAAATATCACTATTGATCAGGAGAATAATATCACCGGAAGCTGTTTTAATTCCCTGATTACATGCTTTCGCAAAACCGACATTTTCTTTATTTTCAATAAGTTGAACGTCTTTAAATTTGTTTTTTATCGCCGCAACACTTCCATCACCTGAGGCATTATCGATGAGGATAATTTCAATTGTATCAGATGAGTGCTCAATCTGGTAAATTGATTGAATACAATTGAGCGTCAATTCCCGCGTGTTCCAGTTGACGATGATGATAGAAAAGAGATGTTTGGGGGATTTCTCATCCTGAATTGGTGGTTGCATATAGAAATTCCTGAATTTCGAATTTATGATAAAGCTGAGACGAATTAACAAAGTGGAAAATTATTTTCTATGCTATCGAGTGAGGCAACAACAGAAATGTAAACAGTATTTTATTAATTTTTGTCTCTATTTATTTGTAAATTTATTGAACAGGAGTCATCCTTAGTTAAAAACTCCTTCCAGTTGAATATTTTCCAACTTTAAAGCTGGTATTTGACCTTTACCCAACACTTCTTTTGCATCAATGATTTCAATTCCGACAAGTTTTTCACCCGGACCAATGTTTAAAGCAATTTCCTCATTTAGACGAACAGTACGGCATTCAAATTGGCCTTCAATGAGTCGAATATATAAGGCATCAATTTCAGGATCATAACTAATTTTCATAAATTTTTCTCCAATTAAAAATAAAAAGTATAAACCGTAATTACTACGATTTCATTTAATTCCTCTTTTATAACAGGTGCGACCTGTTTAATTGGGTAATAATTACCTTACCAGCAATTGTTAAAACTATAATTAAATCGACATAAAATCCGTCCGTGTTTCGCAAGCTCCCTTGATCCTTCTAATATTGCTTTTTTAACTTCCATTTCAGTTGCGCCGCGTACAAGACATTGCTCTAATGCATGTTTTGACAATCGGATCGGTTTCATATTTAATCCCTTTAATCCTTATTTTATAATTAAATTAAGCAGGTCATGATTAAAGAATAAAAAATCAAGGCACCTGAATTAGTCCTTAGTCCATCATTCTATTTATTACTACAAGATTTTCGTTTAGTTCTCTTTCCAGTAAATATTTTTTTTGGTTCAGCATTCTAATAATTAAAAGAACTCTCATTTATTCCCATATCTTGTCATATCCAAAACCAGTAAGCCACTGGACGATTTTAATTAAAAATAATACAGCAATCGCCCCAAAAATCGATTAATCGTCATAATTTGCGCTTTATCTGCCGCGGAAAATGGCTTCAAAAAATAGAGCGTGATAAAAAAAGTTAAAACCGAAAAAATCAAATTCACGAATAATCCAGTTATCTGTGAAATTGGCAAAATCCAGGAAACTAAAACCGATAGAAGCGATGCGGTTATTATTTTAAAAAGAAACCGGAATGGAAATTTTATGGATAAAAACCGTAAAACATAGTTAAATTCAAGACTATAGATGCCCACGGTAGCGATTCCGGTCGCGATAATGGCGCCCATTGCTCCATAATGCGGTATCAAAATAATATCAAGAACAACATTGAGCAATCCCATGATCGTTCTGAGAACCAGGACTGTTTTTTCTTTGTGCAGAGTATATAAGATAGCGGTATTGGTTCCACCGCCGATAATTATCGTTACCAGATAAAAAACACCAAAAGTACACAATAATGGAACGCTGCTTGAATAAGTTTCGGAATAAATAATTGGAATGATATGTTTTGCATTAAATAAAACATAACTAAAAACAGGGATACTAAAAAAAATGCAGACCTCCGTAACCTTTTGCCAGCCTTCCGCCATTTTGGATTTTTCGCCTTTTTGCTCAAATTCGGCAAAGGCAGCCATCATGATCCCCCCAAATCCCGACGTAAAAAAATAAAATAACGCCAGCACCGCCGAAAAAGCGATATTATAATACCCGATTTCGTTCTTGGGCACCAGAAAATAGCCCATTAATAAAATATCAAAATAACGGCCGAGGACATAGTTGAGAAATTTGGTAAGCCAGGTCACCAGTCCAAAACGAAAAAATTGTGCGTAATCACTTTTTTTCGGTGACGGTTTAATATAGTGGTAAAATTTGATAAAATAAAATATGCTGATAAAAGTACTGACGGCGATATAACCGAGAATAATTTCTTTTAAGCCAAGCCCTTGATTTAAAAAGAACCAGGTGGAAACAATAAATAAAGCTTTTAATGAATTGTTAAGGGAAAAAAGCACTTTTGTTGCATAAAAGCTGATAAGTATCGTTTCTCCGATTAAGAAAAAGTTATGAAAAACGATGTAAAATGCCGCAATTTTTATAATGGAAGCCAGTTCCGGCGAATTAATGAACTGACTTAAAACTCCCGAGCTGAAATAAATCAGAAAAACAACACTGATTGACTCGATGGCTAAAATCAAAAAGGTTTTTCGTAACAGATGCGAAACGATGCCAGGTTGATTGGCATATCGGGGAATATAGACATTAATCGCCTGATCGATGCCTAACGAACACATCAAAGAAAATAGAAAGACGAAATTTATCAATTCAGAATATAATCCAAAGCCATAATCACCCAATCCCCGTGCCAGCACAATGGATAGCACAAAATCCAGCAGATAGCCGGTGATGCGGTTCAGGTGATTCCAGAAAAAAGCGTTGGATATTCTTTTTAAAAATGACATAAATCAGCCAGCCTCTTCCATGAAATTTATTTAAAAAACAATAATATTTGCCGTTTAAAATTTTGCTGAAATTTCACCAGATAGGCCGAAGCAAAAATGATGAATGGAATCACATAGACAATCCGGTGACGAATCGCCGTGCCATAATTCGAATCGACGATTGCATTTGCGGTAAGTCCAATCAAGCCAAAAATCAATAAAAATAGTTGATAATTGAAATTGCTTTGTTCCCGAATGGTGAGAAAATATTTTACTGCCCAATAAAATATGGCCATAATACCAATCGCTTCAACAAAGGAAATCAGCATATTGGCACCCCGAACATCCCAGATGAGCGGACCGAACGTGAAATAAATAAATCGAATTGGCGCATACAGAAAAATATCAAAAACAGTGGTATATTTCATCCCCACTAGATACGCCGATCCGCCTTCGACGCGTTTTTGCATGGTATGTAAAGGATATTCGATAAAGAAACGTAAAAAGTCCTGAAATATAATTCCTAAAATGATTAAAATACCTGATAATAAAATTAACAGGATTATTTTAAGATTTCTATGCCCTTCTCGCTTCAAAAAAATCATGAAGAAATACACAAAGAATATCAGCGCAAATAGATAAAAATTCTGGGGTCGAATTTGACCAATGATCCAGTAAATAAGAAAAACCCAGATTGTATGAATTGTCAAAAATTTATGTTGATGGGCTTTAAAAAACTGATAAATCATTTCATAAGAGAGATAAAGCACAATCGGATCGCGCAAATTTAAACATGAAAAAAGAATAATCGATGGATAAAAGGACGTGAGAACACAAGCCAGTAATGCCTGGCGTCTATCTGAAAATAATTGCATGGTAATTTGATAGACGCGAGCCGTCATTAATACAGTAAGGAATGCGTTTACCAGCCGCATGATAATTTCATGATTTTCGAAGAGATAATAAAAAAAACCTACAAAGGTGCTATATGCCTGAACACCTTCGGAATGGGGGATTCCATAATTTAAAGGGATATTGTTTCGGTAATTTTTTAAAATCAGGTTCGCGACGCCGCTGTAATCATCCAGCTTATAACTATAAATATGAAACAACTCGTCAAAAACAATAAAAAAAACACGTATCATCAAACCAATTATTAAAACCGTCGCTAACTGTTTATTTGAAAATTGATATCGAAATATTAAAAAAGCCAGCGACATCAAAATCAGAAAAGTCGTAATTAGCACCTGTGTCGGCAAGAAAATCAGGAAAATAACCGGTAGCAGAAACCACCTATCCTTTATCCAGTTCAGTCTGGATGATGTTATTTCCAGTCTATTCATCTAATAATTAATCCCAAGAGACAAAAAATATTGATGACGAATTATTTCATGATGAACTTCATTTTTTTCCAGGATTCCGAGCAGACTTTCGATTTTCAGATAACAATTTCGAAAGAGTTCGTAAGAAAGATTTACCTGCAGCCCGGTGTATTTCTGATGGATTCCGGATAAAAAATCCAAATACTCCGGCTCCTCCGGTGCCCGATCGCGTGTAATTTCCCGACCGGCATTATAGTCTGTCGTATTATCACCCCAGCGCTGCTGCTCAAAAATGATTTCCGCTACAAATGCTTTCGAAAACCGATATTTCAACTGTACAAAAATATCATCCGAATTCGGGCCGATGCGATGTCCCAACTGAGTGGTAAAGTGCTGATAGGTCGAAATTGGCAGCTTGTGCGAATAGATATATGGGCGTAGCCGGGCATATTCTATCCGCAAATCCAGATTTTTAATCATGGCGGCATTGACATAGTAACAGCCAGCCTGATAGCCTAATTTATTGCCATAAAATCCAGTGCCGAGTTCAGTTGTGGTAATGTCATCGATAAAAAGTTCGCCATCGAGTTTGAAATTTTTGATTAACGATAAATCAAAATCCAGGCCCATGGTGGCATTGTCTTCATTGGGCAGCGCATGTTCGGCGGAACGATAGAACATGATGGGATTGAGGTAGGCCGGCTCAAATTTGCGGCCGCCATAAATCACTGTTTCGTGCAATCCCAGTTGAAAATGGTCGGTAACGCTCAATTCCAGCCGATGCGCCGCAATGGATTTGCTCTGAATTTGGCCATTTTCGCGAATTTCCGGATAAGCGCGCAGGAAGCCTACCAGACTGGTAAATTTCAATCGCCAGTATTGGGTTTGAAATTTAATCTGGTCATAAGGAGCCGCATAATCGGAAAGGGCCAGATTGCCATAAAATCCCGGCCCCCATTTATTTTCATGTTTGCCATAAATTAAATTGAAATAAGGCAATTTAAAGACCAGATAAGCGATGGTTTCATCAAAATAGATATGATCGCCATAGCCATTGACAAATCCCAGTCCTTCCCGCGTGATTTTGTGAAATGTCGAATAGGTTCGCGTTCCCCATTCTTTGGTATCGCGGGTATCGAAATAAAAGCCGAGATACGGCCCCAGATTTCCCCAAAAAGTGAAACCATTCATGTTCTGAAAAACTTTTTCCTGGCTCGAAAGCGTGTCAGCAGTGGCATACACGGCCTCCCGATGAAGAATCGGATCGATGAAACAGTGGAACTGATCATGTTCAAAACCGAGAAAATTCCGATTATTGCGATAAAAAATATCTGGCATAAGCGGATCGACGATCGGTAATTTTTTTAAATATGAAATTCGATTTCGGGTGGAATCCGGCGTTGAATGGGTGCATTCGTTCAATTCTTCTTTAAATTCAATTTGCAAAAAGGCCAGTTGTTCCTGTTCGACCTGGTTTAATTTGAGTCCGGCGTCAATCTTTTCCATGACTTTTGCCAAATATCCCGCCATTTCCTGGCGCGAAACGGGTCGGGTACTGTTAAAGACATTCTTCAAAATCTTTTGCGCTTCCAGCCGGTCGATAAATTCATAAGACCAGTGATTGAGCGGGACATATGTTGATTGGGACTGGATTTGATTTGCCCAAAAGATGAAGAAGAGAAAAAAAATGCATTTTGATTTAATATGATGCAGGATTAGCTCCTTTGTTTTCTCAAAATCACCGCCACCTGATCCCCGCGCCCTGCCTGATTCAATTGCAGGGACTGTTCATTAAAATCATTGATTTGTCTTTCTGAAAAAATAGATTTGCGCGGATTGACACCATAAGAATTTTTCGCAAAAAGCTGTATATTTTTCAAATACTGTTCACTCCCCCAGAATTGCAATGTCGTTGAGTCATGAACAACTTTTTCGATTTTCAGATTTGCTTTTTGCGCTAAAATTTTAATACTTTCTGGTGAATGAATAAAAAAATGCCGCGGCACATCCAGTTGCACCCAATGAATGCCATATTTTTCCCAGGCATAACAGGGCACGATCGGAACCCGAATCATACAGATACCGTCCGGTTTTAGCAGTTTCGAAACCTGTTCGAGCGTTTCCAGTGGATTGGAAAGGTGCTCAAAAACATGGTGAAACATGATGAAATCCCAGGTTCCTGTCAAATCAAATACTGATTTTTTTAATACTTTTACGCCATTTTCATATTCAATATCTTTTGCAAGATAGGGGTCGATGCCCATTAAATTTTGAAAACCAATTTCTTTTAAAGAATAAATCAATCGCCCGGAGCCGCTACCCACATCTAAAATCCGCCATTTTTTCGAAATCGGAATAAACGATAAACTTCTAAATACATCTGAAGGATATTTGTTATAAAGCCATTTGCCGACGATTCCTTTATTGAAAACTGCGTAATGATCCCGCCAGCGCTTGGTCCAGATTCGAATCAGATTTTTTTCTGTCGTATAAGGTAAATCCGTCAGGCTATAATATGCCGGTGGATAAAACCGGTCAATATCCGAAGGAAATTCGGCTATTTGCAGGCACTGACAATTAGCGCATTGAAAACAGGTAAATTCATCACCCATTCCCAGCATCATTTCTCTGGCGTGAAATGGTTTGTTTCCTTTTTCATTATCACAAATTCGGCATTTCATTCAGGAGGATGCTCCGTATTTAATTACTTGTTAAAATTGAAGTTGAGATGATTTTTTCAATATGTTCACTGGCCTTGCCATCGCCAAATAACATTTTGGGAGAACTGGCAGGTGCAAAAAATTGAATTGCTTCCAAAATTCTGTTTTTATCGGCTCCCACCAATATATTCCAGCCATCAGCAACTGTTTCCACCCACTCCGTTTCTTCCCGCAGGGTGATGCAGGGAACCTGAAAAAAATAGGCTTCTTTCTGTATGCCACCCGAATCCGTTAATATTTTTGCAGCATTTTTTTCCAGAACCAACATGTCCAGATAACTTACAGGTTCAATATTTACAATGGATTGGCTTGATTCAACCAGCGACCAGAGCCGAAATTGTTTGAGAGCGTTCACCGTCCGCGGATGTACCGGAAAAACAATCGGCACCTGGCTTTCATGAAAGGCATCGATGATATTTTTTAAGTTTTCCGCTGAATCAGTACTATGCGCACGATGGACCGTCGCCAGAAAATAATTTTTGGGTGAAATGCCCAGTTTTTTGAGTATTGACGATTTCTTTTCAGCGATTTCACCAAACTGAAGCACGGCATCATACATTACATCGCCAACCAGATGCACGCCGGATTCAATGCCTTCGCTCTTCAAATTTTGTACCGCTGTTTCGGTGGGACAAAATAGCAAATTCGAAATTTTATCTGTCATAATGCGATTGATTTCTTCCGGCATGGTTCGATTAAAACTGCGTAAACCAGCTTCGACATGTGCGACTGGAATGAGCAATTTCACCGCCGCCAACGCCCCGGCCAGCGTTGAATTGGTATCGCCATAAACAATTAATAAATCAGGCGTTATCTCTTTTAAAATATCTTCGGTTTTTTTAAGCATCTCACCGGTTTGGGAAGCATGAGAGCCGGAACCAATTTCCAGATTGATATCCGGATCGGGAATTTGCAATTCATCAAAAAAAACCTGAGACATCTGTTGGTCATAATGCTGACCGGTATGAATTAAAAATTCTTCGTGTTTTTGGCGAAGTGTAGTCGAAAGGGGCGCAGCTTTTATAAATTGTGGCCGCGCCCCGACGATGGTTGCTATTTTCACGGGTTTTTCTCATTCAAAAAAAATATTAAATCGTTGGCGATAAAATTCCAAAGTGCTATGTTATTAAATTCTCAATCAGGCTGCTTCTAATTTACGAGAGCAAAAGATTTCATTTTCCTGCAACAATTCGATATCTGATTCAGCTACAGTAACAGTTACCATGGTATCACCGAATACATTAAAGACCTCTAAAGTGTAACCGTCTTCAAAATTATTTGCCGCATGGTAATCTACAACTGTTGCCACATCCCCTTTTTTTAATTTTTTTTCTGGAATGTCTCTGACTAACTTTACTTCTTTAAATAAATTATATTTCATTAGCGATTTGTCCTTTTCGCTGGAAACATCGTAATAAATTTTGTTATACCAGATAAAAATTCGGTCATCCAAATAGTACATACAGACAATTTCTTACCATTTGGACCTATTAATTCACCTATAATTTCATACGTTTGACCATATTGCGTTTTATCCGTTGGTTTCGCATGACAAGGCAAAACTTGGTTCCGCAAATCATTTTCCAATATTTGCCAATTTGCTAAATTATATCCTATATAGGAAAGCCATTTGGATTTATCATTTCTAATTTTAGGTTTGAGAAGATAATCCGTCAGCTTTTGTTCTGAAATGAATGCATCTATTGGCAATTTCATCCAACTTCCCATCAAATGAACATTAATTTATTTCCAAAAATTCTAAAATGAACACATAACAGAATTTGAGCAAATTCAGGAGTGCATCGCCTTTCTACGATACAATGCATCAAGGTTTAGCACACTTTTTTTTCAATAAAATCAATCGGTTAACATCTGTAGAATGATATCCCTCAAAAAACAGGAGCAAGACCTTCGAGGTTTTTCACATAATATTCATGATTTTCAGTTTAATCCATGGATTTCAACAAGCAAACCTCGAAGGTCTGAATTTTACCCAAAATTATTGAGAGAATACAAAAAATGTATATTACTCACTCCGCACTCCGCAATCCGAAATTCGCAATTGAATTTAGTCCCATCCCTGATTTTCCAGCAGTTGATCCTCAGGCGTATTGCGGAAAAATTTGGCGGGTACCCCAACCACCACTGTTTTGGGTGGTACATTTCGGGTGACGACGGATCCGGCGCCAACCACGGCATCTTCACCAATTTCGATGCCCGGCAAAATCACCGCCCGACCGCCGATTCGTCCGCCATTTTTCACGGTGACACCCTTGAAATGCTTGAAGCGTTCTTCAGAGCGCCCCATAAAATTATCATTTGTGGTAACGACACCGGGAGCGATAAAGCAATAATCACCAACTTCGGAATAAGCGGTAATATAGACATTAGTTTCAAGTTTACATTTTTTACCAACAGTGCAATAATTTTCAATAGTCACCCCGCGTCCAATGATTGTATATTCACCAATCGACACATTCTCCCGAATCGATGCCAGATCAGCTATCAGAATATTATTATTGATCTTAGCCCCGGCATAAATGACGACCATGGCGCCAACCATACAATTATCACTAATTTCAGTGGGCGGCACTTTTTTGCTTTCCTGAAAAATGCTTCGTTTTGCGCGCATGGGCTGCTTGCCAATCACGGTGTTATCATCGATTCGCACATACTGACCAATTTTCGTACCTTCGTAAATTGTTACATTATTTCCAATGGTGCAATTTTCGCCAATTTGAACTTCAGCACCAATAACCGTATAAATTCCAATTGTTGTATTTTTTCCAACCTTCGCGGTTTCATGAATCTGATTATTCATTATCCATTTCTCCTTTTTTACCAGATGTTAAATTTAGAATTCTATTGGAACACCATGCTGTTTAAGTGATTTTTGGGCGGCATCGAGAATTTTGACCACACGTAAGCCATCTTTTGCATCGCTGCGCGGCGTTTTGCCATTACGAATACAATCAACAAAATGCTGTACTTCGAGCTGCAATGGTTCCTGCATTTTTATATAGGGAATTTGAATATCGCCGGTACGCAACGTGATCGCTTCACCATACGGCAGAACAGCCCCCTGAAAATTGACCCCCTTATCGTAGATTCGCATCTTTTCAGTGGATTCCATATCATCCACCACAACCATTTTTTTAGAACCCACAACCGTAATCTTCCGGATCTTGTGCGGATCAAGCCAGCTCACATGTAAATGCGCCATTTTGTTATCTTTAAAATGCAAGGTCGTAAAAGTGACATCCTCAACCTCTTTTCGCAAATAGCCCTGTCCGCAACAGACGACCCGTTGGGGCTCCTGATCCATCAGCATTAAAATAATGGAAATGTCATGGGGTGCGAAACTCCAAAGTGAATTTTCTTCTTCGCGAACGATTCCCAGATTAACGCGTGTTGTATAAATGTAATAAACTTCGCCCAATTCACCACTGGTAATCATCTCTTTCAATTTAAGAAAAGCCGGATGATATTCCAGAATATGTCCCACCATGACTATTTTTTTTAATTCAGCGGCCATTCGAACCAGTTCCTCACCATGCTGCACATCCAGGACCATCGGCTTTTCCACGAAAACATGTTTTCCATTCAAAAGAGCCTTTTTTGCCAACTCATAATGCGTAATTGGCTGGGTGGCAATGACGACCGCTTGAATGGCAGGATCTTTCAAAACATCATCGACCTGAGTCGAGACGATACTATCGGGATATTCATGAGCAATTCGGTTTAAGGTCGTTGAATTCAGATCACAAATTCGATTGACTTTAATTTGTGGATTATTAAAAAAATTCCTTAATAAATTCTTGCCCCAATTACCAACTCCAATCTGACCAATTTGTATTTTGTCCATAAGCCCTCACGATGCTGTTGATTTTTTTCTTTGGAAAAACTGTTTTATTTTTTCACAATCGGCTTTTAAGGTTGTCTTAATGAAACGAATTTTCTCCTGATTTGTTTGCTGCGATTTAATTTTATTAACGTAATTCGAAAAGAATGCCTGAAAAACACCAAGCAGGAACATGATACTGACAGCGAGAATGACAATTAACCCACGCTTTGGTTTGGAACGAAAAGCCGGCGGCAGGGCTTCATCCAGTACCTGAACCGTTGGGGTATCCTTTGTTTCCTGAATTTTTGCCTGATAATACTGTTGATTCAGTAATTCAAAAACAGTTTCCTGAACTTTAACTTCCCGCATGAGTTCGGCAAGCTGCAAAGAAACATCAGGAACTTTCACCATGGGGATATAAAATTCTGCCTTTTCTTCATCTGAAAGATTTTCGGTTCCATATTGCATTTTTGCATACTGCTTTTTTAATTCGGCAATTTCTGCCTGAAGCGCCACAATTTCTTCATGACCCGGCCGACGAATTCTCAATTTCATGGCCAACTCAACTTCTTTAACAATAATTTTCCCTTTAAGCGCCCCGGCTTCTTCAATCGCCGCGCGTGTTTGATCTGCCAGCGAGATAGCTTTATGGGTCTGCATAAAATTTGCTAGCGCCGAATCAGCCTTTTGCAAGCGTCCTTTGGTGAATTCAAGTTGATTCTCGATATAAATCCGTGAACTTTTTGCCCGCGAGGTGCTTTTTCGTTGATTGATGGAATCCAATTCCGAAGTATACGCATTCGCAACGGCAGCAGCCAGTTCAGGATTGCCCAACTCCACCGAAACTGAAATTATCCCTTCCGGTGAGGCCAAAATTGCGGTAACCTCGGTTAACTTTTCGATTCCTTCTTCCAGAATTTTCGTATCAAAATAATCCATGAGACGTTCTACTTTATCACCATAATGATACTGGCGATTCAGAACGGCCTGTTTCACACTGCGGCTGCTTAAAATTTGCACAAAAAGTTCAGCCGTCGTATTGGTATTCAAAAATCCCAAATTCGGCAGCATGTCGGATGAAAAATTGCCGAGTGGATTTATCGAAGAATTTTTTTCCGGCGGCAATAACGTTGCAATTGCCGTATATTTTTTCGGCAAAATAAAAGTAATCAGCACGGCCAGGATGAACACAATCGCGCAATTTTTAATTATCATCCACCTTTTTTCCAGAAGGATTTCTAAAATTTCCCATAAATTGAGAGTTTTATCTTCAAAATCATCATGTTGTTCAATCGCGGTCATGGTTATTTACTCGCATTTTGAATGATTAAATAAATTGTAGCAATTTGTGCGAAAACCGTCATGGTATCATGAAAAATCGCCCACCAATCCCGGTGCGGCTTAGGCGGAACCCAGATAATGTCACCAGCAACCAGTTCATCCACATCCGTATAGTCCAAAATTTCTCCGGTCACTTTCGTCACTTTCGTATCACGAATATTTGCATCCCAGGTCGCGCCACCGGCTTTTTTCAGATAATAGCTTAATTTCATTCCTTTCTTATAAAGGACACCGCCCTGCCGTGAAACCCGACCGGTTACCTGTACGACGACCGGCGCGCGCGGAATCTGAATGATATCACCATTTTTAAGGTAAATATCTTCACTTTTATCCTGATGAATCATTAATTTATAAAAATCAACCAGCACCTGCCCCACATCGCGTTGATTTTGCTTCATCACAAAGTATTGATACTCACTTTCACTCATCTCATCGCGCGACATTGTTTTAAGTCGTTCATATTCTTTATCAATGAAAACACGGGTACTTTTCCGAATGACCGTCGCTTCCCGAATCAAGGCTTCCTCGGTAAAACCACCACATTGGTTCAAAATTTCACTGAGCCAGGTGCTGTCGGCTTTAATGGGATAAATGCCAGGAAATTTAACTTCTCCCTGCACTTCCACAATGGCGCCAATCTCCCATTTGGGAATTTTTCGGATGAAAACAATATCGTCCGCTTCCAGCAGGATATTTTCGGGCGAGTCAGGATGTTTTAACAGATTTTCCAGGTCGACTTTAATGACTTTGGCATGTTTTAATGGATCAATTTTCGCGACCTCGGCAGAAAGCGTGTACGCCATTCGGGTAATATTTCCCGCCAGCAGAATCAAGTCATTGACCCGCATATTCTCCTGCCAGGGGTAAACACCCGGCTTCTGGACCTCACCATAAATCGAAACGACGAGCGAATCATATTTTGCCCGAATAGAATGAATATGAATCCAATCTTCATTTTGAATAAGTGGCCCCGGATTCGTCGAATCGGCCATGATTTCGTGATAATTCACATTAATTAATTCGCGTTTTCGCTCCGGTGTTAATCGACTGATTTCAATCTGTTTTAAATAGGCATAACTGGTAAATCCACCGGCTAACTGGATAATATTTTTTAAATACTCGCGACCATTGGTTTTTAACTCAAAAATTTCAGGGCGGAGCACTTCGCCAGTCACTTTGATTTTGGCTTCCATCAACGGGACGAAAATTCGATCACCGGTTTGCAATAATGGCTGTCCGGCTGTTTTCCCCTGTATCAAAAAGGCGTATAGATCCAGGATAGCTTTACATTCATTATTCCGAAAAAGCTGAATATTTCTTAATGAGCCACGAAGCGTGGGGCCCCCGGCTTTTATTACCGCTTCTACCATCGTATTTAAAGCATTCAGGTCATAATATCCGGGTCTTTCAACTTCACCGACAATCGCCACCCGAATAAACTTGGGGCTCAATAACAGTATTTCCATATCATAATTCGCATAGTAGCGAGCAATTTTTTTATTTAGCAAATTTCGAAAACCATCGAGCGTTAAACCGGCTACCGGTAATGCGCCAATTGATGGGATAAAAAGTTTCCCCTCAACATTGACGGTTACGTCATATTGAACAGGCTCAGCACTTCCGGACATATAAATTCCAAGCCGATCACCTGGACCTAATATATAATCAGGCGGAAGAATTTGTGCGCCGAATTCCTCCCCACCGGCACGCTGTATATTAAACAAATCATATCCATACACACGTGGCGCTGCCGACACCTCAGTTTTGGTGGAAGGGCTCACCTGACTTGATGACATTTGATTTGAATAATTCGGGAGATTTGATGGATTTGTTTGTTGTCCGAATACCTGAATGAGCAACAAAATTGACAATCCAGCCAGCCAGAAAATGATTTTTGATAGAGAAGGTCTTGAAATATGTTCCATAAAATGTTTCATATCAGTAATATTTTGCGAACTAAAAAGGTTTTTAATCGTTTATGAAGCAAGTACCAATATATAAAATTAAAACATAGCAGTCAATACTTTTTTAAGATCCCGATAGCACTTTACAAAACAGTCATATATCCAAACCCATAGAATACCGGGGACGCTGAATGAAATATTAATAACTAAAATGAAACTTTCAAGACATTAATTGCACCAGACTACAGTGAATTTTGCTGACGAAACGGATGAACCGTTTAGTACATAAGACTGAACCACCAGGTACACAGATAGAACATACTGAACAAAAATTTAAAAAAAAATAAATTAATTATTTACTTGATTTTATTAGACTTATATAAATACATACTATTCATCAAATCATGGTACAGCCTTTGCATTTTCTGAAAATAAAAAAAGTTCTGCTGAATTTGCGGGTTGGGACCACAATATAAGAAGGTAACGATAACTATGCAACGGAAATTTACAAAAATTTCTCTCCTCTTTCTTTTCTTTCTGAGTCTGATCGCTTTTGAGGTCGTCCAGGCGCAAACCAGTCGTGTTTCACTATTAGTCCAGATTCGACAATTGGAAGAGCGACTGAAATTTACGGAAGAAATCGTAAATTCTTACGGAAATAAAACCGCCAGGGATCATTTAAAGCGGGCTTATGATTTATATCTCCAGGCTAAAAACCAGATTGAAAACAATCGACTCATTCTGGCAATAGGGACTGTCCGTCAGGCGAATTTTTATATCGATTTAGCCATTAAAACCACGCTGGCTAATTCGGGACGCAGAATGGCGGAACAACTGGAGGAGCTCATTCGGGAAGCCGAGCAATCAATCTCAAATTGTCAAAATAAAAAGGCCGAACGCTTTTTGGTCCAGGCGAAAGAAAATCAAAAAATCGGACTGGGACTGATTACCCGCAGCAATTTTCAGACAGGTTTGGAGCACCTTCGAATTGCGCAAATGTTAGCTGAGAAAACGATCACGTTATGCGGTGGTAAAAAACAGACGCAGCGTGACGAAGCTTTCGATGAAAAAGAACGTTTTGAAGAACTACTTGAGAACGCACAGCAGTTGGCAGAAGAGAATCCCGGTCAGGTGGCGGCCATTTCTCAAATCGAGCAGGCACTTAAGTTGGCGGAACAAGCGGATCGGGCACTTCGGGTAAATGAACATAATAAAGCCTTGCGTCATTATTATAATGCAACCAGAATTTTACTGCGTGCCATTGAACTGTTCGATAGTAATCAGAATTCCAATCCGGTACAATCTGAAGGTAAATTGAAACGGGAACTGGATTTACTCGATTCAGCCATTGAACAGGTTAAAAATAAATTAGATAAAGAACCAAATCCAAATGCGCAATTTTTATTACACCGGACAGTTCGTTTAAGAAATGAAGCCATAGCCGCCTTTGAAGGTCAGCACTTTCTCATTGCACTTCGGAAATTGAAACTGGCCCAGAATACCATCGGTCGGGCATTGGGATTTTTCAAATTAAATAACCATTTTCAAAATTCTCGGGGAGGTGATGGTCACAAAGAGCTGGATCAGCTTGAGCGCGATATTGAGCATGTCAAAGAAAAATATGATCTTAAAAACAATTCAGAAGCTTCCAAACTTCTTGAGATGATTCTGGAAAATTCTCAACACGCCCGTAATGCGTATCGGCAAAATCGACCGCTGCAGGGTCTGGAGTACATTTTAATTGCACAGCAGCTTCTTAATTGGACTGAAAAATTATTTGAAAATAGCACGAATGAAGAAAAAAGTGTTGACCAGATCAAATCACAATTACAGCAATTTGATGAACAATATGAACAGTATACCGCCGAAATAAATGGATCAGACGATGCCGCGGCAAAGGAATTACACGAACAGGCTCAAAATTACCGGCAAAAAGCAGAAAGCGCATTAACTCAAAATCAATTATATGTCGCAATTGGTACACTTAAAATTGCGCAGCAATTACTTCAAAAAAGTATTGAATTAATTCGATAGAAAGAGAGGTGAACTGCTAAAATTAACATGAAAATTAAATAAAACGCCCCAATCAAACATTGAATCCGGAAAAATAACCGAGGACCCGGGACAATATTGTTGAGGCGTCAATTCCACTTTCTTTAAATAACAGGAAATGAATTTATCATTTTCAGGAATCAAAATCAACAAAAAAATTTCAGGAGATTGGATTATGCGTCAAAAAAATGTAAAATTTATTATAATGTCACTTTTTTTAATGTTCATCATGAGTGCGGCTTTCGCCAATAATGTTATCGTTTCCCCGGACAGCGTATTGCTGGAGCCGGAACATGGCGTTCATTTTCGCGCCCAGCTTTTTGATGAAAATGGTCAGGCTAAAAAAATCGCGCTGGATTCGTATAAATGGACAATTTTGCCTGCGGAAATGGGACGAATCACCGATGACGGTTATTTTATTGCCGGCAAAAAGCCTGGCCGAGGAAAAGTTCTCGCCACATTGGCCTTCGAAGGGAAGCGCTATGTTGGTGAAGCCGATGTCTGGGTTGGTCGGCCGGAAATGCCAGACTATAAGGTAAACATTCAGCCGGAACTGGCGGTCGTTCCACCAAAAGATACATTAAAATATAATGTAAGTGTTATCAGTACGGCCAGTCGCGTCGTGAAAATAAAAAATATTCGCTGGGATGTATATCCAAAAGAACTGGGTACGATCAATTCCCGTGGCATTTTTGTCGCCGGTCCGCAGATAATGGAAGGAATGATCATCGCCCATGTTGAAATTGACGGACAGGTTTTAAAAGGCGACGCGCGGGTGATTGTTGCCCCCCGGCCATCGGCACAGATTTCAGGAACGGTGACGGAATCAGTCAAAGGTGCGCCAATTCAAAAAGCGTTTATCTGGGCGCAGCGCATTGGGAATATTCGCTGGCATGATCGCGCTATGACGAATGAAAAGGGTGAATATTTATTGAAACACCTGATTCCCGGCCTTTACACCATTCATGCAGTTGGGCACGCTTACATTGGCGAATGGTATGATGATGTCCGTCATTATTGTGAAGCTAAACCGGTTGAGGTCGCGGCCAAAGATTCGGTTGGCAATATCGATTTTGCACTTGATCCAGGCGCAGCAATTGCTGGTACCGTCATTGTCGAGAAGGATAAATCTTCGCTGAAAGGCGTTCACCTTGTCGCGCATCTGGTCGTCAATCCAACGATTAAATATCATGCGGTAACCGATGAAAAAGGCGGATATTTGATAGAAGGTTTAACCAGTGGTACATACAAGGTAATGGCGGAAAAAGAGGGTTACAAAGCTGAATGGTACGACAATAAAGCGCGACCTGAACTGGCCGATCTGGTCGTCGTTGAAGTACCGAAGACAACCGAGGGCATCAATTTTGCCTTGGCCACAGCTACTGCCATAACGGGTGTCGTAAAAGATGTGAAGACTGGCAAGCCAATTCCGGGCGCACGCGTGTATGCAAAGTATTGGATGACGAATATATTTTCACCCCGTGAAGTTTTTGAATCCCGCACTAATAAAAATGGTGAATATATTATTCAGGTTCTTCGCGCTGGAAATTATCTGGTTGTTGCCGCAGCAAATGGCTATTTAACCGAAATGTATAAAGATGCCTATCGAATCCAGGATGCCACGGCGGTAAAAGTAACTGAAAATAACCATACCACCGGTATCGATTTCGATTTGGTGATGCTGGGTGGAATGACTGGCCTGGTAACGGCTGAAGCAACTGGTGAGCCGATTGAGGGCGCGGTTGTCGAGGCTTTTCTGGAAGGGCCGAAAAATAGTCGCACCTTAAATCCTGTTTATCGGACGCGTACTGATTCCAATGGCGTTTACCTTTTTAAAGCGATGAAGGCCGGCAAATATCTGGTTCGGGCTGCTGCTAAAAATTTTCTCCCGGAATTTTTCGAAAATGCGACTTCAGTTAGCGAAGCAAAATTCATCCCGGTTGAAGATTCAACATTAACAAAAAAAATAAACTTCTCGTTGAAAAGCGGTGGTATCATTTCCGGTATTGTAAAATCCGCCGAAGATTCCAAGCCGATCTTCAAGAGTGTTGTCTATGTCCAAAAGGTTCGATCAAATGTTGTTTTGCATAGCTATACCAACGAAGAAGGCAAATTTAAAGTCGAAGGCCTGCCTTCTGGTGAATATATCGCCTGGGCGAAGGCGCGTGGATTTCATTCACTCTTTTATGATAGTGTAAAATACCTGAAAGAAGCAACTAAGATAAAAGTTGTTGCCCCAGATGAAACGCCTGATATTAATTTTAACCTCCCGCCGATTAAAAATGTCGACGGCGTCATAGCTGGACAGGTGATGAAACTCAATCTGGACACCTTGACTGCGGCCAACATTCCGACTGAACCGATTGAAGGTGCCTGGGTCATTGCCCTGCCAATTCAAAGAAATATTCCCGTCGGCATGCCACATTGGACGGTGACCGATGAAAAAGGCGAATATAAGCTGACCCACCTGAAGCCCGGGAAATATATTGTTGCAAGCTGGGCAGAAGGCTTTATAGGCGAATTTTATGATGATGTCCGTCATTGGCAAGAAGCAAAACCGGTGGTTGTCGAGACTGATTTAGTCACCGGCAATATAAATTTTGTTCTGGATACTATCCCGGCAGGTGTGTATGAAATCGCCGGTCGTGTTACCAATGGCGCGGGTGAAGGTGTTGATGAGGCCATGGTCTATGCGATTTCTGATTCTGGTGTCAGCGGTTTCACCGTTACCGATGCTGAAGGTTTTTATAATATGGGTGATTTAATACCGGGTGATTATAAACTGGAAGTCAGTCGGGTCGATTATGGTGATGGCTATTGGGGTGGCAATGACCTGAATTCGGCACAAACGATTACCGTTGGTGAAAAACAGACGGTTACAAATGCGGATATTAAATTAGGCGTAATTACTGCGGTAGAAAGCGATGTGGACGCCAATTCAATTCCAACGCATTTCGAGTTAGCACAAAATTATCCCAATCCGTTCAATCCCACAACCAATATTCATTATCAGGTTCCCATGAATGCCAAAATTATCATCAAAATATATAACATTCTGGGACAGGATATTCGAACCTTGGTCGATAAACACCAGGAAACCGGTAATTATCTCATCCAGTGGGATGGTAAAGATGAAAATGGGAAACTGGTTCCTTCCGGACTCTATTTTTATCAAATGAAAGCCTTCTCGAAAGAAGGAATGGATTTCCAGAAAATCACGAAAATGTCGTTGATTAAATAAGAATCAAGAATCCTTCATTACTCACCAAATTATGGGGAGGAAATTTTTTCCTCCCCATTTTTTTATAAATTTTTAGCGAAAAAACTTGAACTTTCAAAAGAGCAAAAAAAACCAAAATATTTTTTTCTACCTCTTTTAACTCTCTATCAAAACAATATTAATCGCCTGTCCTTATTGGAATATCATTATCACTGTCTTGTCAATACATTTTTTTGTTGCTTTATTTGACAAAGTTTAATAAATTTGTCGTAATTTCAAAGCGTTATACCCAAATTATAAATGAATAATTAACCAGTTAAATTTGAATACGAGGAACTTATATTGACAGAGCGGATTCAAAAACTACGAAATCAAAGCATTCAGGCAGTCCCCACCATTACGCCCGAAAGAGCTTTACTGATAACAGAATTTTATAAAAAAAATGCGCTAAATCGTTTTTCACCCCCGGTGGAACGCGCGTTGGCTTTTAAATACTTTTTTGAAAATCGAACGATTTGTATAAATCCGCACGAATTGATTGTGGGTGAACGCGGACCGGTTCCCAAAGCGGTTCCGACCTATCCGGAATTGACAACGCATACGATCCGCGACCTCGAAATTCTGGATTCGCGGGCAAAAGTTCCGTATCGAGTCGATGCTGAAACCAAAAAAATTTACCAGGAAGTGATTATCCCCTTCTGGCAGGGGAAAACGCTCCGGGAAAAAATTTTTAACGAGATGCACCCGGAATGGAAAGAAGCCTATCAGGCTGGCATTTTCACTGAGTTTATGGAGCAACGCGCGCCAGGTCACACCGTGCTGGATGATAAAATTTATCGAAACGGGATGCTGGATTTTATTCAACGAATTCAGACAAATATTGAAAAACTTGATTTTCTCAATGATCCGAAAGCGTATAACAAGCGTGAAGAATTACGCGGCATGACCATCGCAGCAGAAGCACTCATCATATTTGCCCGACGCCATGCGCAAAAAGCGGCGGAGCTGGCCGCACAGGAATCTGATCCTGTCCGCAAGCTGGAATTAAAACAAATCGAATCCGTCTGTTCATATATACCCGCCCATGCGCCCCGAACCTTTTGGGAAGCCTTGCAATATTACTGGTTCGTCCATCTGGGGGTCATTTCAGAACTTAATCCCTGGGATTCCTTTAATCCCGGAAAACTGGATCAGCACCTTTATCCATTTTATCAAAAAGAAATAAGCGAAGGCACGCTGACGCATGAAAAAGCAAAAGAGCTATTGGAAGCCTTCTGGATTAAATTTAATAATCAGCCAGCGCCGCCAAAAGTCGGTGTTACAGCAGAAGAGAGTGCAACTTACGCGGATTTCGCGCAAATAAATGCCGGCGGCGTCAAACCCGATGGTTCAGATGCGGTCAATGAAATCTCTTTTCTCATGATGGATGTGGTCAAGGAAATGCGGTTGATTCAACCCAGCCCATCGGTTCAAATCAGTGAAAAAACGCCGGATCAATTTCTGATGAAAGTAATGGACGTCATAAAAGTTGGACTCGGCCAGCCATCCATTTTTAATACCGATGCGGTGGTTCAGGAACTGGTGCGCCAGGGAAAATCGTTACAGGATGCCCGGAATGGCGGCACCAGTGGCTGTGTGGAAACCGGTGCTTTTGGAAAAGAAAACTACAATTTGACCGGCTATTTCAATCTCATGAAAGTTCTGGAAATCACTTTAAATAATGGAATTGATCCTCGAACGGGGAAAAAAATTGGTCTGGAAACTGGTAATCCCACTGATTTTAAAAATTTTGGAGACCTCATCAACGCTTTCCGAAAACAAGTGCTCCATTTTATTGAAATAAAAATCAAGGGAAATAATATTATCGAGCGTCTTTACGCGGATTATATGCCGGTTCCGTTCCTTTCATTATTAATCGATGATTGTATCGACCGTGGTCAGGATTATCACGATGGCGGGGCGCGTTATAACACGAGTTATATTCAGGGAGTTGGTTTGGGGAGCATCACCGACGCCCTCACGGCAATCAAATACAATGTTTTTGATAAAAATCGATTTAGTTTATTGGAATTATTGACCGCTTTGAAACAGGATTTCGAAGGTCATGAAAAATTGCGGGAAATTTTATTGCATCAAACGCCAAAATTTGGCAATGATGATGATTATGCCGATGAAATCATGAAAACGGTTTTCGAAATTTACTTTGCCGCCGTCGAAGGGCGAAAAAATACAAAAGGCGGCGAATATCATATTAATCTGCTGCCAACAACGGTGCACATTTATTTCGGCTCCGTTATTAATGCCACTCCCGACGGACGGAAGGCCGGCACACCACTCTCGGAAGGCATTTCGCCGGTCCAGGGTATGGATCGAAAAGGCCCCACGGCTGTTATCAAATCAGTTTCCAAAATGGACCACATTCGAACCGGCGGCACGCTCCTGAATATGAAATTTTCACCACAAATTTTTGACACGCGGGAAGGGGCAACCAAAGTCGCCCAACTTATCCGTACGCATTTTAAATTAATGGCGCATCATGTTCAATTTAATGTCGTGACAGCCGAAAAGCTGCGCGATGCCCAGAAGAATCCTGATAAATATCGTAATTTGATTGTTCGCGTGGCCGGTTATAGTGACTATTTTGTGGATTTAGGGAAAAATTTACAGGAAGAAATCATTCGCCGGACCGAACATCTGGAAGTTTAATTTTACAAAATTGATTAATTGGCTGCATTCAGCCTGTCCAGCAGCTTCTGGAATGCAGCCATGGCGGTTTGTTCGCGAATTTCTTCACGATTTCCGCGAAATAAATATCGGTCAATCTGGATATTATGCCCAATAAGCTGGCCAATAATAACCGTTCCCACCGGTTTCTCGGATGTTCCACCTGTTGGCCCGGCGATTCCGCTCACCGCCAATGCCAGATTGCTTCCAGTAGCTTCACAAATTCCCTTCAGCATCTCCCGAACAGTTTCTTCACTCACCGCACCATATTTTTTTAAAGTCTCTTCAGAAACTCCTAACCATTTTATTTTCATGGTGTTAGAATAGGATACCACCCCCCCGGGAAAAATCTGAGATGACCCGGAAATATCCGTTATCAGTTTTGCTAACAATCCCCCAGTACACGATTCTGCTGTTGACAGGGTCATATTTTTTTGATTCAATAATTGAACGAGTTTTTGAACGATTGTATGAATTTCCGTCATTTTAGCCTTCTCATTTTAAAAATAATAAATTAAAAAAATGCTTTTGAATGCATTCTATAAACAGGAGTGCCGCGACTTTATGCGCTGCACTTTCAATTAATTAAAAAATTATACGCGAATCCAATAGATCAATTTACTAAAATTTATTTTCCTGTGCCACAGCAAACAATTTTTCCCATACTTCATGAGCATCAGGATTGGCTGCCGCCGCCTGTTGATAAGCTGCATACGCTTTTTCGGATTGATTTTTCTTCTGATAGCGATCGCCTAAAAATTCATAAAACTCAGAAATCTTTTCGTTTTTCGAAAGCCGTGAAATTGCTAATTCACCAATAGCCATAAATTTATCTGACATTCCCGGTTCAAGTCTTCTCTCAATAAGTGATAAAATAATAAGAAAGTCATTGGAATCCGAATCATTCGCTGGAAGCATTAAAATCGCCTTTTTTAATTTATCCAATCCCAGGTCTGATTGGCCATTTTCTACAGCCAATACCGCCTGAACAACACAAGTCGTAGAAATATAAGCTGAATCTTCCGGAAGCGACTCAAGCAATTCATCCATATCCTGAATCCCTTCAGAAAAAGCGCGATAGAGGGTATAAGTACTTAATAACTGCCAGTTCGATTCATCCAGTTTGTTTTCAAAAGTCTGTTTATTATTAAGTTGAAAATTTAAATATTCCCGATACACACCCATATATCGGTTCGCTAATTCAATTTTCCCCATTTTTCTGAGAATCAGGACAAGTTTCATCAATGGAATATCAATAAATTTTTCCTGTACGACCATTTTTTGGATTGAATCGGGTTGCATTTTCAGATTTGGGTCCGGCAACAAATGCCGGATGGTCGGTTCAGCCAGAAAATCGGTCGCAAATGCCTGGTTTAGATGTTCCAATGCCAAATGATATTTTCCGGCCCAATACATTGCATCCGCAACAAGCCGATGAAGGCCCTCATCCCGCGCGATCATCAGCTCACCAGTTGGCGATTTGATAATTGGACAGTAATGGGGTGATCCAAACAATCCGGTTTCATACACTTTATAATATGCCGAATAATCAAGGTCTGGATGACTGGAAAATGAACGGATATTTTCTTCGATAAAATTCGGTTTAAAATCCAGCAATTTTACCAATCGGTTTTCCCGCTTTTTCCCATACAAACTATTAAAAATGTCTCTTAATTCGACTTCATCCGGGGAAATTGCTGGCAGATTGTTATCTTCTTTTATTGTATAATAAATCTCCCCGGTATTACCCCAGCCAAAGTACCGATCGAGATTATCAAACGTTAGTTTCACCGGCGATTTAGCAGCACAATCGATAATCCACAGATTTTTCAAAGAGTCAGGACCGGATACAATGGCGATTTTTTTCCCATCCGGCGACCAATCAAAATCAATAATTCCCTGGTCATTTTGAAAAATTACCGATTCAATTTGACCCGTTGAATCGGCTATCGACAATTCCGATGGCTGATAAGTCTTGTCGCGATCTTTCTTTTTCACTTCGATTTGTCGATTGAGGGCAATTTTACACCCGTCCGGTGACCACTGGTGCGCCTGAATTTCATCACCTTTATATATCTGCTGCAAATCTGTCCCATTACTACGAATTGACCACAGGCCATCCATTGATGAATTTTCATGATGCTGAACGATAAAGCTAATCAAATTGCGATTCGGCACCGCCACCGGAAGCAGCCTGTTGCACGGTGCCTGAAATAAAATCTGATTTTTTTTTCCGGCAATATCAACTGAATTGAGCGATTTTCTCTCCGCGAGCCAGTCCACCCAGATAACCTGATTTTGTGCTGGTGACCAGAATGGATTTATCCGCTGATCCAGCTTTTTCAAATTGGAAAATTTCAATTCAACCAATTTTTGAACTGATTTTTGGGAAACCGACCAGACAAAAATTTGGTAGTTTTTATCTGATGATTTGGAAAATAACACATATTCGCCATCTTTTGAATAAAGTGGTTCATGAAAATGCATGTTACCGGGTTTAATTGAATCAATAACCACGATTTCCCCGGGGCTATTCTCAGAAATTTGGAGCGATAACAATTCCCGGGATTCCAGACTATTCAGTACCATTTGATCATTTTGCGGTGACCAGGAGAATTCATCACCACGGGGCGCATTTTCTTTGCAGGACATGACAGGCAAAATGCAGATGAGCAGCACAATTAAAAGAAAAAATTTATTTTTCATAATTATTTCCCCCCTTTGATAATCGATGCTGGGCAAATTGAGCCCACGAACTGCCAGGATATTCCTTAATTAGCAACTGATACCATGAAGCCGCTTCTACAGAATCCTTCAATTGATATTCATAAAGCGTCCCGAGCCGGAAATAGACATCATCCTTCAATTTGGAATCAGGGAATTCCTTGATAAATTTTTTAAAATTTTCAACGGCAGTTGTAAAATTTCCTTCACGAATCAATAAATTTGTCTGCTGCAAACAGGCATCAGCCCGGGCCGAATTTTCCGGATAAAATGCCAGAAATTGCTGATAAGTTTGAATGGCATCGTCTGTTTTATTCAAATGAAATTGATAAATCCTCGCCATACTTAAAAGTCCATCCGCAGCAATATCATTATCGGGATAAGTCGATAGCAATTTTTGATAATAGGCGATGGCATCCTCATAATGTCCCAAAACTTCATTCAATTTGCCAAGTTTAAAGCAGGCGGTTGGGGCATAAGCACGCTCCGGCGCCTGAATGAGGATCTGTTCATAATTTTTACGGCAGGCGGTGATTGAATGATAATTTTGGACGATTTTTGTTTCCAAAGCTTCAGCTTCGTTAAAAACCTTCTGAAGCGGATCCTGTTTTTCGCATCCAGAAATGAAAATGATGATAATAACAGGTAATAACAAATATTTTCTCAGCATATAAATCTCCTCCATTTTACTTTTTGAAAAAATGCATCTTTAAATTGGAGAGGGGGGGGATCGATCACAAATTCATAACTTTATTAATTTGAAATTTAGATAATCAATGGGTGAAATTAATTTTTTCGAAGCGTCGCATCCCTGAAATCATTTAACTTATTGGCATCTGGATAAAATTTTTGAAAATAGGATGAATATTTTTTTAAGTAATCAGCTTCGGTGCCGGAACGGTTGGAACGGACATATTTCTCAATCTGAAAAGTTGGTGTTGTATTGGTCAGGGATATAAGTGTATCCTGCGCGCTTGATTCCTGAAAAACTTGATACGCCAGGAATTCGATTCCAAAGGTGATAAGCAAAGTCGCCGCAATTGTGAAAATGACACGTCGGAGTGGCCCTTGTTGCCGCGAAGAGACCGGTTCAATTTGCCCCAATTTTACATTCAGTTCCTGATCAAAATTTTGCAGGAGCATCACTGGATGATATTTATCGAACAGGGAAAGGGTCTGCCGCAATTCCTGTTCTTCCCGGGCGCAAGTTTCACAAATGCCCAGATGCGCGTGCAGTTCCATTACTTCTTTAAATGGCAACTCTCCCTGTAAATAAGCGGTCATATTTTCCTGATACTTTTGACAATCCACGACTTTTTTCCTTATTTAAAGCAAATCATTTGCCTTTAAAACATCCCGAATTTTTGTCAGTGCCAGATGCAATCGGGACTTGACCGTGCCGATAGGACAATTTTGAATTTGGGCAATTTCCTGATAGCGCATCCCTTGAATTTGACTGAGGATAAAAGCTTCCTTTTGTTCCAATGGCACTTCAGCTAATGCTTTTTCAATAAAAGGTTGAATTTCTTGAAACTCGATTTTATTTGCTAAACTGGTTGAATTATCAATTAATTCTTTTTCATTTGCGTCAAGATCATTTTTTGGTGCACTCTTTTGTTCAAAGCGAAGAATGATCGCTTTCTTTTGCTTTCGGAACGCATCAATTGCCACATTTTGGGCAATTCGAAAGAGCCAGGAACTGAATTTTCCAAATTGTTGATAAAGATGGGCATTCTGGAAAAGTTTTATAAAAACTTCCTGCGTTAAATCCACGGCCAAATCAGCATCCTGGACGCGCTGTAGAAGGAATCGATATATCGGATTCTTATGCCGCTCAACAAGTTGTGTAAAAGCCTGCTGGCTTCCAGCCAAAAATTGATTTACTAAATTTTCATCCCGATCTGGCACCCATTGCTCCAAAATTTTTATTTCCGAATTAACAATTTCTATTATAGACAACGTGAAATTTGAAAATTGGTTCATCAATATATGAAAAAAAAGTGAGACAGGATAATCTTTGGTTTGATAGATTAAATTGGGTTTTTAGGATATGCATTCACAGGTTCAAGGTTTAAGGTTCAAAGTTCAGAATTAAAAGGCATTGTCTACTTAAATAGGTGCGCTTGAATTAAGCACTATTAAAAGCCGATCCATGAAAACACGAGATACAACGATAACCAGGAACGGTGAACCTGGAACCTGTGAACGGTTGCTTTTTAGGAGGCACAAAATTTTGGCTGAATTTACCTTAAATAATATTAAAATTTGGATAAGAATTAATCTCCATAATTTTGAGAAAGTAAACGAAACTCCCCACTGCCAAGCCGATCATAAAAAATAAATTGCCGGCGAATTTGGTGATAATACCAGATTTCATACCGGGCAAAAGCTTCGGCCCCCTGGATATCGCGAAGGATCTCTTCGGGCGGACCATATTTAATATAAATGCGACCGCGATCCGTATTCCAGCCATCGCGTTTTGAGAAATGAAAGAGTTTATTTGCATCCTGAATTCGGGAATAAAATTCATCATATAGTTCATTTTTAGGGGTTCCTGGCGTGGGATCACGTTCTTTCCAATACGCTGCCAGCAAGCTATCGCGCTCGGAAGCCTTTGCTTTTTGTATTTTTTTAACATCTCCCGGATTGGCAACGACTTTTAAATGTTCAATTGATAATTTGAGATTGGCTTGCTGAACCTGTTTTTCCCCCCAGTTCACATATATTTTGGTTTCAGTTGTATGGGATTTTGATAAATATTCATAATTAATGACAATCCGATTAAGGCCGGGCTTCAGCGCTTTAATATCGATTGGTAAAAATGCCTGATTATACCATTTTTTTAAGTTTCCTTCGGTTCCATTTTGAAAAACGGTATTTTTATTAATATCCTGAACCTGGTAAGTAATCTTGATCGGTGCCATCTCTTCCATCGTGACAAATTCTAAAAATGCGTAAAGTGAATCTGGCTTATCATCCACAAAGCGAACGAGCACTGATTCAAAGGTTTTAAAATCAATCGTTTCGTCGTTGGTAAAAAGGATATGGCTGCTTTGAATCGGGCCTTTGGTAAAGTCGATCAACTCAACTTCGCGGGTGAAATGGCCTTCTAATTTTGATTTAACATCGAAAATTTTCACCTTTACAACATATTTATCCGGTGTCAAATCAAAAAAACCCAACCACTTTTTAAAATGGGTCGATTTAACTGTGGAGAAAAAATTTTTTAATTCGAGTTTTTCAGTAAAATCTCGCAAGGCCAGACTCTTTCCATTCTTATCCAGAATTTCCACCGAAACAACAAATTCAGCTCTGTAAACAGAATCTTCTTTTACAAATTGAATTTTATCCTGAGCGACACTCATAGCCAGGAGCAAACGGCTTTTTTCATAGGCTTCGCCGGCCAAATTAAAAAGTAAAACATTCAACGGGATGGCATGTCGCTGCATCGGTGGAGCCTGCGCCTGTAATCTCAGCGTTGAGAAAAGCATCAAAATGCATAATATTTGCCGGATCACCCGGCGCATCTTATTATTAAAATTCATATTAAACCTCATCTTTATAATAAAAAAGCCAATACAATACGATAAAATTAATAAAATCATTCAGCATACCCTAAAAATCCTGCCCGACAGAGAAGTAGTAGAGATTATCTGAAAAACCGCGCAGGTCAGTTCGCCAGGCCGTGTCAATTTTCAGGAGAATGAAACCCAGGTTTATCCGCACACCATAACCCATCCCAACAATTAGGTCTTTGGTCGCAAATTTATTGTCCCGGTTTTTATGAAACAATTGAAATGATTTATCATCATCCCACGCCGCACCGAAATCAATAAAGCCGGCACCCCGAATATAACTCAGTCCCATCGGCAACGGGAATCGCATAATCAGATAATCGATAACCGGTAATTTAAATTCAATATTCCCCAAAAAGAATCGATTTCCATACTGTTCATAATACTTACTACCGCGTAAAGGTGTAATAAAATTAGCAAAAAAGAGGTCTTCCAGATTATCAACCGGGATATAACGTTCGAATTTATAATTTAACCAATTATCCAAACCACCCAGGATAAATCGTTGGGGTTGTTTTCCAAAACTGATGCCACCGGCAAGTCGCATCGCCAGACTGAACTCCGGTCCGAAAGCATAATATTTTCGAAAATCCCCGGTAATTGTTTGAAAATCCACACCGTTACTGCCGAGGGAAGGACTAATTCCCAATGAAAGATTCCAGCGGCGCCCAGCCGCCGGGCCATAAAAGCCCCAGATAGTATTATCAGCAGTCATTCCCAGCGTAGGAACCAACGCCCTTAAAGAGCGATCTTCGTAACCAACATACCAGAGATTTTCTTCCTGAACATTGATAAAATTAAATCCAGCATTGATCCGGTTAAAACGATTGAGGGGGTAACTTACTTGAAAAGCCGCCCCATAATTACGAAACCGAACAACCGAATAGTAGGTCTGATAAAAATTGACAAATTGATATGCGGCAAAGTAATAATCCATTCGTTTCGGCAGATGCGCATAGGTCAATTGAAAATCACTATTTTTAATTGATTGGATCAGGTTAACCCCAATTCCGATTTGTTGATTCCCCAATAAATCCGAAAAATAAATTTGTGAAAGTCCCTGAACACCCCAGAATGGATCATATCCCACATTTCCACCAGCATAGTCTATTGTAAATTTCGGCTTATATTTCGTAATGAGATAATTACCACCCGTATCCTTATAATCCTTTTCTGTCAACAACAGCGCTTTGGCTTTTTTATCTGCCAGATTAATACGCCCCTGTCGAAAATCATCGTCAAAAATAAAACTGCCAAAATCCTGACGGGATTTCATACTATTGAGAATTTGCTTTTGCTCAGTGGTGTCGGCATAATCCATTTCACCGACAACAATTCCCTGTTCCAGATTTTTCAGGTAAACTGTTTTTTCCAGCGCAGGTGGATCTTTTAATGTTTCCAGTGGATTAATCCAGAGATAAATATTATAACCAGCCCCACCGAAAGCGGTAAACGCCAGGCGATCGCCTTGCTGTGACCATGAAAGCTGCGCACAGCCAGTAACCAAATTTGTTAATGGTAGAGTGATATTTTCATCAAGATTACGTAAAAATATATTAAAAATCCCATTTTCGTCCGAAATAAAAGCCAGGTGATTATTCGGTGCAAATTCAGGTGAAACTTCCCTGATATTTTCGGTTTCAGTGACACGCATAATATGTTTATCCCTGGGATCAATCAGATAAATATCTGTTTGCTGATAATTATAATTTTGTATTTTCAAATTTTCAGGAAATGTTCCCGGTTCAATAAACGCACCCCGATCAGACACAAATGCCAGCATTTGACCATCTTTTGACCAGGATGGATCCATGTCGGAAAAGATATCCTGTGTCAATTGGCGTAATTCGCTGGTTTTTAAGTCATAAATATAGATATCGGTCGCCCCATTTTTTAATCCACTAAATGCAATCTGATCATTTTTTGGATTCCAGGCCGGAGAAAAAAGCGCATCCAGTCCCAGCTTTAGATTATAAATAATCTCTTTCTTTTCGACGTCAATCACATTTAAGGCATCTTCACGCCCACTCTTCGCTGCAAAAGTTAAGTACTTGCCATCACCGGACCAGCTAATTCCCGGTGTTAACCAGTTCAAATCTTCCAGATCTGATTTTCGCTGCCCGGGTACCACACGCTCCATTTTTTTCTCATCAATCGTTGACATGACATAGATATCAAAATATCCGGATTTATCAGACAGAAAAGCAACTTTATCACCCATCGGTGAAATTGCCGGACTGTTATTGACGAAATTTTGCCATTTTTGATTATCGGTTAACTGTTGGGTGAATTCTTTGGGCTGTTTTCGATCCCGAATATCGGGCCAGTATTGCCGTCGCATGGCCGTTTGCCATTGTTTGGAAAGCTCATCCAGATTAATCCGAAGCGCTTCCTGAATTCCGCGTTCCACATTACGCCGATTTCGAATCGACCAGAGCATTTCGCTGATTTTGCGATCACCGTAGGTTTCGGCAATATAATAATAAAGGGATTGCCCCCCTTTATAAGCCATATAAGCAGAAAGCTGGGAAATAGGTGGTAAATATCCAGTAATCGTCGCATCCCGGACAAACATGTCCGATTCTGTATTCCAACGCAAGGACATGTATTCCGACATCCCTTCGACAAACCAGAGCGGCAATTGCAGCCGGGAAATTCCTTTCAGTATCGATCCCGGACCCGCCCCGAAAAAAAATTGCATGGAAACGGCGTGGGTTAATTCATGATGCAGAACGTGTCGCAATTTATCATAATTACCCTCAAATGGAATAACAGCACGGTTTTTAAAAAATTCCGTAAATCCACCAACGGATGAGGGTTGAATCTCGGGCGAAATGTTCGTTTCTTCAAAATCAGCGTGTGAATTATAAACAATAATCGAAATCCGATCAACTAATTCATAATTGATATCCCGAGATAATTTTACATACGAACTCTCAGCTTCATCCGCCACAAAATCAGCAATTGTTTGTCCGCCTTGATAAAAATAGACATCAAAATGGCTGGTTTGAATTTTCTGCCAGATATAGTCCATGTATTGAATTTTATTTTGACCAAATTGCTGCGAAAACGATATATTGAATAATAATAACATCAATAAAATGACATAATTTTTCATTTTAAAAAATCCTCCTTTATATATAAAGCATATTTAATCATGTTTATAATCAGAACTGATCAGTTCCAGTTTCACAACTCACGAATAAAAAACAATTAACACCGCTAATACAATATACAACAATTAAAGTCGTGTTGTTTCATATAACCTCAATATTAATAAAGTCTAAACCGTAAACTTTGAATACGGAAACCTTTATTTCAACTTTTTATTAGATGCATAATTTCCCCAAAAGTTAAATCAGCTTCACAATTTACGTTACCAGCCTATTTTCTAACCAATTTTTTAGCAATTGGTTTCTCTAATTATAGCTTGTCTGGGATAAAAATTAAGACAAAGATGTAATACGTAAATTTGGACGAGAAAAGCGTTGATTTATTTACGTAAAAATAAGCTAAATTTCAAGAAAAATTAAAAGAAAATTCATTGATTTGTTACAGGAAATTTGTATATTATTAATTCTATGAACAAATAGGATTTTCAGCCAGCGAAATCATCATTTGTGATTCATTCAACCAGCGAAAAGGAGAATCGTATGTGTAAAAAATCGTATCTTTTATTAATTGTCGTGCTACTAACTACTTTTTTTCTTAATTTTTCAGCCTATTCCCAGCTTGCTAATCGTTATGAAATCAGAATTCCAACCGTTCCCGGGTATGTCCTTTTGAAATGTGATCTTCATACGCATACTGTTTTTTCCGACGGTCTGGTATGGCCCACAATTCGGATACAGGAAGCCTGGCACGAAGGATTGGATGTGATTGCCCTGAGTGATCATATCGAATATCTACCATTCAAGGATGATATTAAAGTTGATTATCATCGGCCATTTCAAATTGCGTCACCTGTTGCGGCGGCTTTAAATATTACCCTTATTCAAGCGGCTGAAATTACGCGCTCGGAACCACCCGGTCATTTGAACGCAATATTTCTCAAAGATGTTAATTCACTCAATACGCCAGACTATAATGATGCCTTAAAAGCGGCGTTCGATCAGGGCGCTTTTATTTTCTGGAATCATCCCGGCTGGAAACAACCCAACAATAAATCGGTCTGGTATGACACGCAGGAAGAATTCCTGAAAAAAGGCTGGTTACACGGCATTGAAGTTGTCAATGGTAATACCTACGATCCGATTGCCCATCAATGGTGTATCGAAAAAAACTTAACTTTGCTTGGAAACTCGGATATTCATAATCCAATTGGCATGGACTATGAGCTTCAAAACCGGAAACATCGTCCGATGACTTTGGTCTTGGCAGAAAATAGCTCGATTGAATCAATAAAAGCGGCTCTTTTTGCCCGGCGTACCGTGATTTATCTGGAAAATAATTTGATTGGTGATGCCAAATATTTAAAACCGATTTTTGATAATTCAATTCAGATTAAATATCCGGAAATTGAAATAAAAGGCAAGAATCGAAATGTGATTCAAATTCAAAACAATTCGGATCTGGATTATGAACTGGTTCCAAATGGCCAAACCGATGAAGTCAGCGTTGAAAAGGTTGTGCTGTTCGCCGGAAAAACCAGTTTACTCCATTTAAAAGGTGTTTCAGACACTGCTATTGGTGAAAAAAATATTCAACTTCCATTTACAGTTCAAAATTTATGGATCGCTCCTGAAAAAGGACTTCCGGTTGAAATTAATGTGAAGATAAAATTTGTGCCAACCAAATAAACTATCATAAAACCTGGCAGTCAAATTTTAAGTTAATTTTAAGTGCAAGTTGCCTCAGAAAAATACCCCACACTTTTTTTCAAATAATTTATAAAAATGCTGAATTCTTTTAACAGGGGCATTACATTTGTTTTGCTTACGAAACAGGATGACACGAAAATTGCTAAATTGAATTAAGGAGTAACAAAAAATGATGAATGAAATGCAAAATTTTTTAAGACATGTTGAATTATTTAAAGATTTGACTATTGATGAATTGGTTCAACTTGAAAAAATAATCGAAGAAAAATTTTTTAAAAAGGACAGCTACCTATTTAAAGAAAATATCAAGCGGCATTCGCTCTATATAATTCGCGAAGGTAAAATCGCCCTGCTCAAACAGATGAACTTTGGCAGTGAAAAGCAATTGGTCCACTTTGGACAGTATGATTTTCTGGGGGAAGGGGCTTTGATTGATGATTCACCCCATTCCACTTCTGCCCAGGCCATGCTGGATACACATGTTTATGCCATCAATCGGGAGGCGTTTGCGCGGTTGATACACGACAGTTACCCGGTTGCCACAAAAATCTTAATTCGAATCGTCCGGGTAATTACGCGACGAATGCAACAGGCGAATGTTCGGGCGATGAAGGCTGCCGCCCAATATGCCTCCGGCCGTACACGGCAGGAACACGATTTACTGGGCTATCGCGAGGTTCCAGAAGAAGCCTACTTTGGAATTCAGACGCTTCGGGCATTGGAAAATTTTTATATCACCGGTGTTCCCATTTCGCATTTTCCCGCCCTGATTGAAGCTTTGGCCATGGTTAAAATGGCGGCGGCAAAAGCCAATATGGAACTTAATGTATTTTCGCGGGAAATCGGTGAAGCAATCGTTTTAGCCTGCGAGGAGATCATCAGCGGAAAATTACATAATCAATTTGTGGTAGATATGATTCAGGGCGGTGCCGGTACTTCAACCAATATGAATGCAAACGAGGTAATCGCCAATCGGGCATTGGAAATTATGGGACATGAACGGGGACAATATCAATTCTGCCATCCCAATAATCATGTCAATGCTTCACAATCGACCAACGATGTATATCCCACGGCGTTAAAAATTGCCATCATCCGGAGTAGCTTTAAATTGATGCAAACCCTCCAGATGCTGGTCGATTCATTTCGCGCCAAAGCCCGGGATTTTGCCAATATTCTGAAAATGGGCCGAACCCAGCTTCAGGATGCCGTTCCAATGACATTAGGTCAGGAATTTGAAGCGTATGCGGTCACCTTATCAGAAGATGTTGAACGGCTGGAACAAAATACGCGCCTTTTTCTCGAAGTCAATTTAGGCGGGACCGCTATTGGAACTGGCTTAAATACTGTTCCGGGCTATCGGGAGCGGGCGATTGAAAATTTGAAGCAAATCAGTGGACTGGAAATTGTTATATCACCCAATCTTATTGAAGCCACGCAGGATACGGGTTCTTTTTTAATGTATTCGGCTACTTTGAAGCGATTGGCTGTTAAATTGTCGAAAATTTGCAATGACCTACGACTGCTTTCTTCCGGACCACGGGCAGGTCTCAATGAGATTAATCTTCCCCCCATGCAGCCCGGTTCCACTATTATGCCAGGGAAAGTAAATCCCGTTATCCCTGAAGTCATGAACCAGGTGAATTTTAAGGTTATTGGAAATGATTTGGCAGTAACACTGGCGGCGGAAGCGGGGCAATTGGAATTGAATGTCATGGAACCAGTGATCGCACAATCTATTTTTGAATCCATCGAGATGCTTCGGAATGGGATGACAACGCTTAAATATCGTTGTATTGATGGAATCACCGCCAATGAAACCCAGTGTCGAAATTATCTCGAGCGCAGCATCGGTTTGGTCACGGCCCTGGTTCCGGTAATTGGATATGAAGCTGCATCAGAACTGGCCAAAACAGCGTTGGAGACCAATCGTGGAATTTATGAATTAGTAGTGGACCGGAAATTACTTTCAGAAGCGGAATTAGCTCAAATTCTGGCACCGGAAAACATGTTGAATCCAGCACCAGTACTTAAAAAAATTTAAATTCAATGGCCAAATGTAAATTTCCCTTGCATTTTTCCAAAATATCATTAAATTTAATGAGATTAACTTCTTGATAATCTTTAAATTAATACGGGGAAAAGCCATGGGGAAAATACCAGTCAAAACGTTGGAAAGATTGATTCTGTACCGTCGTTTATTGTTGACACAACACGATGGAAAAAGTACCAATATTTTTTCCCACCAATTGGCAAAAATGACCGGTTTTACTTCCGCACAGATTCGTCGGGACTTAATGGTCATCGGGTATTCAGGCTCACCGGTTCGCGGATATATCGTCGAAGAGCTTATCAAAAGCCTGGGGGAGTTCATCGATGCCACCCAAAAACAGGGGGTTGCTCTGGTTGGATTGGGACATCTGGGGCGCGCAATTTTGTCGTATTTTCAGGGAAGGCGGCCAAAGTTGGAAATCGCAGCCAGTTTCGATCGCCAGTGCCAAAAAGTCGATCAGGTCGTGATGGGTTGCCGATGTTATCATATCGATGACCTGGAAAATATCATTCATGAAAAAAATATTCTGGTTGGAATAATTGCTGTCCCTGCAGATGAAGCGCAGGATGTGGCTGAGCGGCTGGTACATGGCGGTATCCGGGGTATTGTTAACTTTGCACCAATCAAATTAAAACTGCCCCCTGAAGTTTATGTGGAAAATCGGGACATGATAATGGCCGTTGAAAAAGTCGCCTATTTCGCCAGGAAGTCGCTGGAATAGCGTTACGATTCAAATTCTCGCATTGCCGTTATCAAGGCCTGTTCAATGGATGGTTCTCCCATCGAATGGCCGGCACCTTCGGCAATAATAAGTTTGGCCTGTGGAAGTCGTTGTTTTAATTTATAAGCCGTAATGGGCGGGCCAATCACATCGTAACGGCCGTTTACCCTGATAAGCGGAATATCGCTCAATTTATCAGCATTGGTAATTAATTGATTTTCCTCAAAAAAGCAGTTATTTGCCATATAATAATTTTCAAGAGCTGAAAACGCATCGGGCTTTGGCGAATGAATCTCCCATACCCGTCAAGTTACGATTATAACTCATTAAAAAACAAATTACTAGCAACAAGCTTTAGCTCGAGGATCATGATGCCATCCAAAATATAACGTGGATTTTAACCCACCGGGGTCAAGGACTCGGGCTTAAAAGCATGGTCATCAGGAGGAGGTACTCATGGAACCACCAGCGAAAGCACGTAGAAATTTAATAGGAACGTATTGAAATTCAAATTCCTCTATCAAAATCAGAACCGATTCAAAAAAATACTTGATTTTCAGTTTATTCCATACTAAATTTTAGAAAATCACTATCTGCTCTGACTGGAGACATTCATTATGAAAAAATCTGGCATTTTGCTCCTCCTGATTATATTTCTCATCTCATGCTTTTATGAAATTACCGCGGAATCACCCGAAAAAAGTTACTATAAAATTTCAATTGAAGAAATCGATCGTGATATTCGGGAAATCGCCACCCAAAATCTGACAAATTCACAGAAAATGGAATATTATTCTGAACGATTTTTAGGCGCGCCATATCTTCTTCAGTGCGAGGGAGAAGGGGAACATGGGCAATATGAAAAAGAGCCTTTATTAAATCTGAAGCAAACAAATTGTATGACTTATTGTGAAATTGTTTTGGCGCTTTCACTTTCGGACTATTATGAAGAATTTTTCAATATTTTGCAACATATTCGCTATCGGCACGGAATTATCAGCATGGCCACGCGGAATCACTATACGATGGCAGATTGGTTACCAGCGAATTCCTGGTGTCTGGACCATGTATCACGTTTAGCAGGGGGAGATGATACCGCTCAACTTACGCGGACAATTCAACATCAAAACTTTTTCGCCAGCAAAGGGATAAACGATATACCGGTCGTGCTTCCCGATCGTGAAGTTACAATTGATTACATTCCTCTCCATAAACTTCAAAATTGTGTCGCACAACTTCATTCAGGCGATATTGTGGCCCTGATTCAAAATCGGCCGGGTATTTTCTCCGCACACATGTTGTTAATTATTAAAAAAAATAATCAGACTTATTTTCGCCATGCCAGTATGCGGGATAAAAAAGTGCTGGATGTTAAATTCGAAGATTATATAACTGATTTATCTAAAAATCCACGCTATCTGGGAATGAGTTTTATGCGGGTGAAAGAAAAAATCCAGTGGAAAGAGGGTGTTTATACCCATGGAAAATTTATTCTGCCAGAATCAGACTAAGATCCATTGCTGATATTTTATTTATTTCTGGACAGGTGGTTAAAAAATTTTAATTTTGAAATTATATAATTCATACAAATATTGAATTAAACGCAACTATTTCAGAAGTGAATCGTTTAAACGTTAAGGAATTTAAAACCATTGTTTTCAGGTATAATTATTGCAGTTCGAGTTGGTATTGAGAGTGCTCGCGGCTTTCCGAATCGATAGGATAGCCAAAAAATGTTTCTTTTTTAATGATTTTTATCAAAATCTACACAAAATATAAATAAAATCCTTGACAAAATCCAAAAAAATATTTAAATTCAATTTTACGAATCTCTCCAAGTATGGCATACAATGACTTCTTAATACCCCGAGGTTCATCATTCGGTTCTTAATTAACGGATAATTTCCATCACCCTGTTCAGACCGAATCTGAATGGGAGAAAGCCAAAGAGGTCTAAAGATGGCACGAGTTCTTTTAAAAGATGTTACTAAAGTTTACGAAAAAGAAGTGATGGCGGTAAATAAAGCCAATATCGCGATTAATGACAAGGAATTTGTCGTTTTGGTTGGTCCTTCAGGTTGTGGAAAATCAACCACCCTCCGGATGGTCGCCGGACTGGAAGAAGTATCTTCGGGAGAAATTTTTATTGGTGATCGGCTGGTAAATGATGTCCCACCGAAAGATCGTGATATCGCTATGGTGTTTCAAAATTATGCCCTCTATCCGCACATGACGGTTTACGAAAATATGGCATTTGGATTAAAACTACGTAAATATTCCAAACACGAGATTGAAACCCGGGTAAATGAAGCCGCTGAAATTCTGGAAATACGCGAACTTTTAAATCGAAAACCCAAAGCACTATCCGGTGGTCAACGACAACGGGTTGCTGTCGGCAGGGCGATTGTTCGAAAGCCCCAGGTATTTCTTTTTGACGAACCGCTCTCCAATCTTGATGCAAAATTACGCGTTCAAATGCGGACAGAAATCTCTAAATTGCATTCCCGATTAGAGACCACCATGATTTATGTGACTCACGATCAGATGGAAGCCATGACCATGGGGGATCGCATTGTTGTCATGAAAGATGGTAATATTCAGCAAATCGATACCCCCTTAAACCTTTATCATCAGCCTGTTAATAAATTTGTGGCCGGATTTATTGGAAGTCCCGCGATGAATTTTTTAACCGGTACAATCACAAATTCAGATGGCATCTGGTTTGAAGAGGGAAAAATTCGGCTAAAAATCCCGACAAAATATCATGAATCATTAAAATCGAATATCAATCAGCATATTATTCTGGGTATTCGACCTGAGGATATTTATGAATCAAGCTTTACGCCGGGTATCTCTGAAAAATCGGAAGCAAAATTACTGGTTGAAGTCGTTGAACCCATGGGAAATGAGACTTTTCTCTATCTCACAACGGGAAAACATTCACTGGTTGCCCGTGTTAATAGTCGTGAAGAACCCGTTATTGGTAAACCACTTGAAATCGCCTTTGATATGGGCAAAGTTCACTTTTTTAATAAGGAAACAGAAAAAGCGATATAATGAATTCAAAAATGAGGACAACCCTGACCACCTTTTACCAGTTCAGCAGCATGCTAGCATCTTTCCCTATTTTCCTTTAAAATTATCGACACAAATGTATCCTTTGTACAATTAAATCGATTAGGGGATAATAGTTCTTGAAAATCGTTGTTAACCATTTAATTTACATATAAATATAAATGTAAGACAGCAAACCCGAAACACAAAAAATCCAGATGGTATAAAATTTTTAAATACACTAATCAATATAAATTATTAAATCATTTTTAAAACAACCTATTAATATTTCTAAGGATAAATCATGGATATTGCAGAATTAAAAGCGTTAAAAATTTCTGATTTAGTTAAAATTGCACAAGATCTAAATGTTCAGGGAAGTACCAATTTAAAAAAACAAGAACTCATCTTCAAAATTTTAGAAGAACAAACCAAAAAAGAAGGACTTATCTTTGCAGAAGGCGTTTTGGAAGTGTTACCGGACGGTTATGGATTTTTACGTTCTCCGGATTACAATTATTTGCCAGGCCCGGATGATATTTATGTCTCACCTTCTCAGATTAAACGCTTTGGTTTGCGAACCGGCGACATTGTCTCCGGCCAAATTCGTCCACCAAAAGATAATGAACGTTTCTTTGCTTTATTAAAAGTTGAAGCTGTCAACTATGAAAATCCTGAACTGGCGAAAACCAAAATCATATTTGATAACCTGACGCCGCTTTATCCTAATCAGAAGCTGCAATTGGAAAGTGATGCCGATGATTTTACTACCCGAATTATGGATTTGTTAACACCAATCGGAAAAGGGCAACGTGGTTTAATTGTTGCCCAGCCCAAAACCGGTAAAACCACTATTTTACAACGAATTGCCAATAGTATCACAATAAACCATCCTGAAGTTCGACTCATCGTGTTATTAATTGATGAACGACCTGAAGAAGTCACGGATATGGAACGATCGGTAAAAGCTGAAGTCATCAGTTCAACATTTGATGAACCAGCCGAACGACATGTTCAGGTGGCTGACATGGTGCTGGAAAAAGCCAAACGAATGGTGGAATATGGTCTGGATGTGGTTATTCTGCTGGATAGTATCACCCGACTGGCACGTGCTCATAACGCGGTTGTTCCGCATAGTGGTAAAATACTCTCTGGTGGTGTTGATGCCAATGCTCTTCATAAACCAAAACGTTTCTTCGGTGCCGCCCGAAATGTGGAAGAAGGTGGCAGTTTGACGATTATCGCAACCGCCCTGATCGATACGGGTAGCCGAATGGACGAAGTTATTTTTGAAGAATTTAAAGGAACGGGTAACATGGAATTAGTTCTGGATCGTCGCTTATCCGATAGACGTGTTTTCCCTGCCATCGATATCAATCGCTCTGGAACGCGAAAAGAAGAACTGCTCCTGAAAGACAGTATTTTAAATCGCGTGTGGATTTTGCGAAAATTACTGAGCGATCTCACTGTTACTGAAGCGATGGAATTCCTCTTAAGTAAAATTCAGGGAAGCAAATCCAATAAAAAATTCCTGGAATCCATGAATGGATAGTCAAATTTCAGTAAACTTGAGTAATAATCCCGATAATCCTAACGACTTTTTTCTTGCTTTCTATCTTTTTTCTCATTATATTTAATGGTTAAATTTGTTCAATCCGGTTCGGAAAGCCAATTCATCAATTATGATAAGCGAGAACCAAATTGTTGGGACTAAAGATGGAGGCGCTTTCACATTAAATCAGACCGGTTGAAAAAATAAATATCTGGAGTTATCCTCATAATATATATAAAATTATACAAATAGCAAAAATTGTAATAAATGCCAGAAGGAGGCGAAAAGAAGTGAAGCCTAAAATTCATCCTGAATATAAACTGGGAACCGTAACCTGTGCTTGCGGAAACACATTTCAGACACATTCAACCGCAGGCGATCTTCGGCTGGAAATTTGTTCTGCCTGTCATCCGTTTTTTACTGGAAAACAAAAACTGGTTGACTCGACGGGACGTGTTGAAAAGTTTATGAAAAAATATAGCAAAAAACCAGGTGCAGGGGAAACGAGTTCTAAGAAAGAAAATACCGAAACCCCAAAAGATATATAGACATCTTAATGTTCTAAAATTGGAATACGTTCATTTGCTTCCTTTGGAAGACGTATTCCTTTTTTTTTGGAAAGGAATGAGAACTGAATGGTTTCAGAGCAGGCGGAAAAAACAAATGTCGGTGGGCAGGCTGTGATTGAAGGGGTAATGATGCGTTCCCCTTCCAGAGTTTCTGTGGCCGTCCGGAAAACCAATGGGGTGATTGCCGTTAAAACGAAAGAGTTCGCCTCATTGACGAAAAAATACAAATTCCTGGGCTGGCCAATTATCCGGGGTGGAGTAATATTGATCGAATCGCTCGTTTTAGGTATTCAGGCGTTAAATTTTTCCGGTGAAGTGGCCATGGAAGAAGAAAAACGCCTGGAAGCTGCAAAAAAAGGGAAACCGATTGATGAAAAATCCAGGAATGGCTGGCAGACCCAACTGGGATTGGCATTGATGGTTATAGTTTCACTGGTAGCTGGCATGGCTATTTTCTTCTATCTACCATTATATTTAACCGAATTAATGGGTATCGAGAATGGAATCTGGTTTAACCTGGTGGATGGACTATACCGCTTACTCATTTTTCTGTTGTATCTTTTTTCAATTTCACGATGGAAAGAAATACGTCGGGTTTTTGAATACCATGGCGCGGAACATAAAAGTATATTCGCATACGAAAGTGAAGACCAGGTAAACCTGGAAACCGCACGTAAATATACAACTTTTCATCCGCGTTGCGGAACAAGTTTTTTACTGATTGTGTTAGTGATTAGTATTTTCGTATTCGTCTTGCTGGGGAAACCCAATACATACACCGAGCGTTTTATCCGACTCGCTTTTGTGCCATTAATTGGTGGATTTTCTTATGAATTAATAAAACTATCAGCAAAATTCAGTGAAAATTTTTTTGTAAAATTATTCACTGCCCCTGGACTCTGGCTCCAGCGCATTACCACGCAGGAACCAGATGATAACCAACTGGAGGTCGCCCTGGTCGCTTTAAAGGCATCGATAGGTCTTGAACTCCCGAAAAATATTGAAATTGTAATTGATGAAGGTAAATAATCTATGTTTGAGCGTCTGGAGAAAATTCGTAAACGGTACGAAGAGCTCAATCAACAATTAAGTGATCCCGTGATCGTGTCTGATCCCAAGAAAGTGGCTTCATTATCCAAAGAGCGTAGTGAGATCGATGATATTGTTGTAACTTATGATAAATATTTAAAAATACATAAAAATATCGAAGATGACCGTGAGATTATTCATGAAACAACCGATCGGGAGTTTCGTGAATTGGCTCAAACCGAACTGGAAGAGTTAGAACTGCAGGAAGCTGAATTAATTGAAAAACTCAAAGTTTTATTGATTCCCAAAGATCCCCGTGATTCCCGAAATGTGATTATGGAAATTCGGGCTGGTACGGGAGGTGATGAGGCTGGTTTATTCGCTGGCGATCTGTATCGAATGTATCAACGCTTTATTGAAAATGAAGGCTGGAAAATGGAAATCATGGAAGTCAATTCGCAGGGAATTGGTGGTTTCAAGGAAATTATCTTTTCAGTCTCCGGTAAAGATGTTTATGGAAAGCTGAAATATGAAAGTGGTGTCCATCGTGTACAGCGGGTTCCTGTAACAGAAGCCAGCGGACGCATCCATACATCAGCGGCAACCGTTGCCGTATTGCCGGAACCAGAAGAAGTCGAAATACAGATCGCCGCCAATGAGATCAAGGTCGATGTCTATCGTTCATCCGGACCCGGTGGCCAAAGTGTCAATACCACCGATTCCGCAGTACGAATTACGCACATCCCGACAGGTATGGTTGTCACCTGCCAGGACGAAAAGTCACAACATAAGAATAAAGCCAAAGCATTGACTGTTTTACGCGCGCGACTTTATGAAAAGCGAATTGCGGAAGAAAACGCAAAAGTCACCGCTGAGCGACGATCAATGATCAGCACCGGTGATCGAAGTGCGAAAATCCGAACCTTTAATTTTCCCCAAAATCGCGTGACCGACCATCGGATTAATTTCACGCTGTATCAATTGGATCGCATCCTCGAAGGGGAAATTAGCCCATTAATTGAACAATTACAACTGGCGGAACGAGCAGAAAAACTTAAAAGTAATGAATAATGTACCTGGACTTTCAAAAAATTTTTAGTAAAATCAATCAAGTTCAGGATTGGACTGTCCAATCGCTTAGCGAAGCGCTGCAAATCACTCAAAAAAATTTTTTTGAACTCACACCGGAAATTATCACAATTCTTCCCATCGATCTAACCCATCAGAATGACTATTTGTTGACAGGAACCATTTTTTTTATTGACGCACATCTTGCCATTCGGGGTATGCCCAAAATATGCTATCCATTCTTCAGCGCACATCACAATTTAAACGCCAGTCATGCGGAACAAGAGCTAAAATCTTGTCTTGAAAACCAATCCATTATTTTGGAAGAAAAAATTGATGGCATTAATCTGCGTTTCTTTCGCGTTGGCGAACAATTTTTTTTTCGCCCCCGATTTAACGCGAAACGGCAAAAAAATTCAATTGACTTCAATTACGAACAAATAACCAGAAAAATCATTGAAAATAATTATCCTGAATCCTTTAATCTGGTAAATTCAGGCAAAGTTCTTATCTTTGAATTGGTTTCGCCCGCGTTCAATTTTGTTTCCATTCCTTCCCAAAAGGAGGATTTAGTACTTATCGATGTCCTAAAAAACAATAAATTCCTTTCACGGAGGGAGAAGGAAGAAATAGCGGGCATGACCGGCCTTCCCTTACCTCGTGTTATCAAAACAATTGATCAACCGCTAAACGATCGTCAGTTTTTGAAAGAAATAAAAAGCCTCGAATATCTATCTCACCAACTTGGCATCGAAGGGATGGTGGCAAAAGGGCAAAATCATGATGGTGATCAGGTTTTTCTTAAAATTAAAGCGCAGGGCTATCGGGTCGAACATATTGGCACATCAGAAATTCCCCGACGGATTATTAACGAAGTCATACAAAGTTTAAAAATTGAATTGGGTTGGGAATATTTTGTTAATCGGGAAACTGGCTGGCCAATTTTACTCAATGAACTGGGTGCCGATTTTATCTTAAATGACGAAAATCGCCAGAAAATTGAACAGTATTATGAAAGTGAGCGAACAATCACGCTTCAAAAACTGGAAGCCTGCCAACAGGCACAAATGATTCTAAAAAATCAAAAATTTTCCTCTCGCAAGGAAGTCGCGCAAGCGGCTGGAAACAATTCACGACTCCGACAGTTTTTATTTCAAATCTGGGAGGAATCTGGTCATCAGTAATTTAAAAGTAACAGAACTAATAAACCTGACAACTGATCATTTCAGCAAAAAAGGTTTTGAAAATCCACGACTGAATGCCGAACGACTTCTGGCGCATGTTCTGAAATTCAAACGGATCGATTTGTATCTGAATTTTGACCGTCCAATTAAAGCGCCAGAGTTAGCAGCATTTCGGGCACTTGTTCTGCGTCGGCTAAAACACGAACCGCTACAATATATTATCGGTGAAACTGAATTCATGTCATTACCTTTTCAGGTCGATTCACGCGCCCTTATTCCCCGGCCTGAAACAGAAATTTTGGTGCAAACCGTGATTGAAAAGTGTAAAAAAAGGCTTAATAACCATTATAAAATCAAAATATTAGATATTGGAACCGGTTCAGGAAATATTGCCGTTAGTCTGGCAAAAAATTTGCCTGAAGCAGAACTTTTTGCCATCGACATCTCTTCAGATGCATTAAAATTGGCGCAATCCAACGCCAAATTGAATCAGGTTGAGACATTGATTCAGTTTATTCAGCGCGATATGATGAATTTTCAATTTCCCGACGCTTTCGATGTTATTGTATCAAATCCTCCTTATGTGACAGAAAACGAGTATGCCAGTTTGCCACTGGAAATCAGGAATTTTGAACCTAAAATCGCGCTTGAAGCCGGTATCGATGGCCTGACCTGCTACCGTAAAATTATTAATCGACTCCCCCAACTCCTCGCTCCCACGGGCTTTGTCGCCCTGGAAGTGGGCGATAAACAGGCACCGTCGGTGGAAGCTTTATTGATTCAAAATCATTATTCACCGATTGAAGTTTTTTTGGATTTAAATCAAATCGAACGGGTTATTGTTGCATCTAAAAAATAAAATTTATAAATTAGTAACTTCAACTTTAATAAAATTTGATAATTTAAGAGGGTCACATGATTAATCCAGGTATTTTTCGGGAGTATGATATTCGGGGAATCGCCGAAACTGATTTACGTAACGCAAATGTCAGCCTTATTGGCAAGGGTATTGGAACTTACATGAGGCGAAAAGGGCTGAAAAATGTTATTGTTGGTCGTGATGTCCGTCTCTCCTCCCCGCGAATTCGCGAGGAACTCATCAAAGCCTTTTTATCAACAGGGTTGAATGTAACCGATATTGGAGAACTACCCACCCCTATCTTTTATTTTGGTATTGTTCATTTAAAGGCTGATGGTGGAACAATGATTACAGGGAGCCATAATCCGATTGAATTTAATGGTTTTAAATTAAACAATGGACTCAATTCGATTTTTGGCCAGGAAATTCAGGTGATTCGACAAATCATCGAAAAAAGTGATTTTGAAAAAGGTAATGGAAAAGTTACAACTGTCGATATTGTCCCGGCATATCTTGAAATGCTCAAATCAAAACTGAACTTTAAGAAAAAATTAAAAATCGTCATCGATGCGGGTAATGGAACCGCCAGCCTTATCGCCCCTAAATTTTTTGAAGATATGGGACTGGAAGTTGTGCGACTCTATTGCGAACCAGATGGCCGGTTTCCAAACCATCTGCCAGACCCAACCGTCCCAAAGTATGTCGTTGATCTGACGAAAAAGGTTCTCGAAGTTAATGCTGACGCCGGGATTGGTTATGATGGCGACAGCGATCGCATCGGGGCAATTGACAATAAAGGGCGCCAGATTTTTGCCGACCGTTTATTAGCACTTTTTAGTCGTGATGTTCTAACCCGACATCCTGGCGGTCAAATTGTTTTTGATGTAAAATGTTCACAGGCATTACCTGAATATATTCAGAAACATGGCGGCCAACCGGTGATGTATAAGACTGGCCATTCCTTATTAAAGGCTAAGATGAAAGAGATTCATTCCCCGCTTGCTGGTGAAATGTCCGGCCACATGTTCTTTGCCGATGATTATTTTGGCTATGATGATGCTATCTATGCTTCTGGCCGGCTGTTGCAAATGCTTGCCAATTCAGATCAAACACTGGCCGATTTTGCCGATGAAATTCCACCATTCGTTTCGACGCCGGAAATCCGTGTCGATACCACCGATGAAGCAAAATTTAAAATTGTGGATGAATTGGTTAAATACTTCAAGTCGAAATATGAAGTCATTGATATCGATGGCGCTCGCGTTTTATTTGGTGATGGCTGGGGGTTGGTTCGCGCCTCGAATACGCAGCCAGTGTTGGTCTTACGCTTTGAAGCCCGAACCGAAAAGCAGCTTGAAGAAATAAAAGCTATCTTTCGTAACAAGCTAAAAGAATTTCCGGAAGTCTTTTTAAAGGATGAAGACTTTTAACTGCATTAAATGCAATAAATTCTTTTATTTTTCGATCTGTAAAATTTACGAAGTGATTTTCAGCGTGAAAGGACTTCACCAGCGGGTAATATCTTGCTGTGACTTAAAAAATATTAAAATTCTTTAATCTGGCCAAAGCGAGTTCAAAATGTTCTGAAAATCACTTCGATACATATTTTAAAAATGACACTCCCCATTGTTCTACCAAATTTATTGTAACGATTATCCCACTCTTTCCATTTTAAAAATCTTTCTCATAAACTACTTGCTATTTTGACCGTAGATTAATATATTTATTTTCATCCTGTATGATAACGAAAAAAATAATGTAAGAGAATTAATATGCAGAAGCTATTATTTTTTATCCTGATAGTTTTTTTTTCAATCTACGCTCCGACACCGAATCCGGCACAACAATTTCAACCAGACGATTGGCGGGAAATACATGCCGAACAAAAAGCCCAATTTTATCAAAAAGCGGCACTCAATAAAGCCGCCGAAACACCAAATCAACAACGTTTTGATGTCAACTGGTATGGCCTCGATATAAAAATCGATCCGATCCATGAATGGATTACTGGATCGGTTGAACTTAAAGCAAAGGCTGTCAAAGATTCATTGAAAAGTGTTGAATTAGACATCTCGCCCCATCTTATGATTGATTCAGTTCGAATGGGAGCCTCAAAATTAAAGTTTGCTCAAGGACTTTCCATTGTTGTGATATCATTAACGGAAGCGATTAAGCCGGGTGACTTTTTCAATCTGAAAATATTTTATCAGCGTACGGCTGAAGGGAATTCTAGTAATGCAATCACCTTTCAATATATCGGCGGGATCTCTCATATTTGGACACTAAGCGAACCTTTTGGGGCGCGCGACTGGTGGCCGTGCAAGGACACCCCTGCTGATAAAGCTGATTCGGTCGATTTAAGAATTACGGTACCGGAAAATTTAACGGTTGCCTCGAACGGTACTCTGGTGAAGGTTGAAAAAAGTGGCGGAATGAAAACATTCTATTGGCAGGAGCGCTATCCAATCGCGACGTATCTGGTTTCGCTGGCAATTTATGATTATTATGTTTATTCAGATTATTATCAATATTCACCAACTGATTCAATGGAAATCCAATTCTATGTTTTCCCTTCACAGTATAGCCTGGTAAAAGAAAATTATGCAAAAGTTGCGGGTGCTATCGACATTTTCTCAAAACTCTATGGCCCTTATCCCTTTCTTAAAGAAAAATATGGACATGCCGAATTTGGCTGGGGTGGTGGAATGGAGCATCAGACAATTACCAGCCTGGGCGGTTATAGCCTGAGTCTGATTGTCCACGAGTTGGCGCATCAATGGTGGGGAGATATGATCACCTGTGATAATTTTCATCATATCTGGCTGAATGAAGGCTTTGCCACCTATTCAGAGGCGCTTTATTTTGAACAGGTTGAAGGAAAAGACTACTATTTCGCGATGATGGATGCTGACCGTTATCTGGGCAGTGGCACAATTTACGTTCCGAATTTGACAGATTGGGGCCGGATTTTTAGTTCGAATTTGTCCTATAAGAAAGCCTCCTGGGTTTTACACATGCTGCGACATGTGGTCGGCGATTCCACCTTTTTTAAAATTTTAAAAGAATATTATGCTGATCCCCGCTTCCAATATGGCAGTGCCATCACTGAAAATTTTCAGGAAATCTGTGAAAAAGTCTCAAACAGGAAACTTCACTGGTTTTTTAACCAGTGGATCTACGGTGAATATTATCCAATTTATGAGTACTCATGGAATTATCAACTTGAAAATAGCTTTTATAACCTTGCTTTAACCATCGAACAGTCATCACTTTCCGGAAATTTATTTAAAATGCCGGTTGATGTATCGATCAAAACTGAAAAAGGGGATACCACCATTGTTATCTGGGACAGTTTGGCGACGCAACAATTTTCATTGACACTCGATTCAAAACCACTTCAGGTAGAACTGGATAAAGACGACTGGATTTTACGCCTGGCGTATCAAAGCACGAAAAAAAGCGCTTCAAATTTTCTGGAACAAAATTATCCCAATCCATTCTTTCGCAACAAAAAATTGGAGTCCGGTATCGAGTCTTCAACATTAATTGGCTATCAAATCATCGAAACAACGGATGTCAAATTAACGGTTTATAATTTATTGGGTCAACAAGTAAAAACCCTCGTGAATCAGCGGCAACTCCCGCAGTATTACACGGTTCGATGGGACGGCCGTGACGATAAAGATCAATCAGTCGCTGCTGGCATGTATTTTTATGTATTGGAAACAAATTCCTTTCGCCAAATAAAGAAAATGCTTATTTTATGGTAAAATTTAAACTATTGAGGTTTAACTTAAAAAATGATGAAACGAAAAAGTCAGGAGTCCTTATTTAAAAAACCTTAACAGTTAACCCTATTGTTCTTAAAAGGATTAAATCTATCTCATTTCCAACTACAGGTTAATGAAAAAATGAACTATCGCCGTTTGGGAAATACCAATATTGAGTTATCGGTCCTTGGATTTGGCGCAATGCGTTTGCCAGAGATTAAAATTGGCGAAAAAATGATTGCCGATGAAGAAAAATCCGTTGAGCTAATCCGATTTGCTATCGATTCGGGAATCAATTTGATTGATACTGCTTATTTTTATCATCAACATCGCAGTGAGTATATTGTTGGAGCGGCTATAAAAAATGGCTATCGCGATCGGGCTTATATTTCAACCAAAATTCCAACGGGCGAAATAAAACAACCGGATGATTTCGAACGTTTTTTGGATGAACAGTTGTCCAGATTGAATATCGCGACAATTGATATTTATCATTTCCATTATCTAAACCAAAAGCTTTTTGAAGAAAAAATTAAAAAATTGGATCTAATCAAAAGAGCTGAACGTGCAAAAGCCGAAGGAAAAATTCGTCATCTGGCCTTTTCGTTCCATGATAAGCCTGAGGTTCTAAAAACAATAATTGATTCCGGCTGGTTTGAATCCATGCTGGTTCAATATAATATGATTGACCGCAGTAATGAAGCCATGATTCAATATGCTGCTGAAAAAGGGATGGGAGTTGTAATTATGGGTCCAGTTGGTGGCGGCCGATTGGGAGAGCCTTCTGAGGCTATAATAAACATGCTTCCCAAGCGAAAATTATCTACCGCGGGAATTGCCCTGAAATTTGTGTTTGCAAATCCATATATTACCGGTGCGCTTTCCGGGATGAACAGCATTCAAATGATTCAACAGAATATTAAAACTGCCAGTGAAAAAGATTCCCTGACTGAAGCAGAAATCGAACGGATAAATCTTCTCGTACAGGAATATCAGGCTTTTGCCAATTTATATTGTACCGGCTGTAATTATTGCATGCCCTGTCCCCAGGAAGTAAATATCCCTTTAAATTTCCGATTAATGAACTACTATCGCGTTTACCAACTTCCAGAATATGCCCGCAAAGAATATGCGATGATTGGTAAAGTTCCGTGGTTGCCAGGTAAAACAGCCGAATATTGTATTGCGTGTGGTGAATGTGAACCCAAATGTCCACAAAATATCCCGATTATTAGTCAGTTGCAGGAAGTTATGCAAACACTTGGAGAAAAATAATTCAATGCCCTTTAAATTGATAAATTCGGAATTCTTATGTGTTTTTTAATATTATCGGTGCTTTTTATACTATTATTTATGGGATGGGTTACCCGTCAGCCCTTATATAAGCGGCCAGAATCCGAATTTCCCACCAGAATCAGTAAAAATCTACCATTGATTTTTCAAAAATATGGCATCACCACCGAAAAGGTCTATTCTTTCGCTGAAAAAACCAGTGAGCAAAAAATTTATACAGAAATGATAAATCGGATGGGGTGGGAACCTGTCGAAGAAGAAATTTATCATGCCATTCTCTTTGGTCTGGAGATCGCCATGAAAAGCGATGATTATTCCCGGAGTGGTGTTGAATATGAGCAACCGGATTTTATCCAAAAACAACTCGAGAAAATCGAATTTGAGCTTTTTCAAACCGATTTACACAAAGAATATAATTTCTATGCGCATTCAATAATCGTTTTGCAGGATATGCTTGAAAGCTCCCGGAATAAAACTGAAAAAGCGACCATTCAAAATGCAATCAATTTCTATTCGGATAAAATAAAAAAAATCGAACCAGAACTCAAAGCCAATTTCACCGGACTTAATGTGCAAGAGCTGGGAACTTTTCGGGATCGTCAGCTATTTTATTTTAAAATTGGCATTACGAATTTTCTGAGAAGCAAAAAAATTGTTCCTGAACTGGATCAACTTTATTTTGTCTACGGCGTTAATTATCAGGTAGAACAGGCTTTTCAGGCTTGTGTCAGGGAATTTCCCATTTTCAGAAAATTAATGCAGATGGAATTGGAAAATATCTCGAAATGGAGTCTACTCGATTGGCAAAAGTTTGTGAAAAACGAATTACAAATCGATAGAAAACAAAATTTCCTAAATTAAAAGGAGTACCTATGAAAAAAACATTATTTATTGTGACGGGAATAATCCTGCTCTTCGCGATTTTTAGTTTTATACTTTTTTTCGAACGCCCAACAACACAAAAAATAACAATTTTACATACAAATGATATCCATGGCGGTTTCCTGCCATCCGAGGCTACCTGGATTAAGGAAACACCGCGTCCGCTCATCGGCGGTTTTTTAGCCCTGGATCACTATGTTAAACAACTTCGGAAAGCCGCATCCGCCAGTCTGCTACTTGATGGCGGGGATATAATGACGGGGGACCTGATCTGTGATATCGACTATGAACACACAAAAGGGGGAGCTCTGGTTCACTTCATGAATCAGATTGGTTATGAAGGGATGACTATCGGTAATCATGAATTTGATGTTTCCCAGGAAAATCTTCGAAAATTAATTCAACTGGCAAACTTTCCAGTATTCTCGGCCAATCTGTATACAACTAACGGAAAGTTGTTTGCTCCGGCCGAGTATCAAATCTATCAAAAAAATGGACTAAAAGTTGGTGTCATCGGCATCATCACCGAGGAGCTTTTTGATGTTTTGGCACTCGAAAAAAGGAAGGGACTGGAAGTGAAGCCAGCCATGCCCACAATTCAAAAGATTGTCGATTTGATTGATCCGCAAACTGATTTAATTATTATTTTGAGCCATTCCGGATTTAAAGACGATAGTGTGTTAGCCGGACAACTCAGTCAACAGGTTGATGTAATCATCGGTGGACATAGTCATACCCGATTGCCCCAACCACGACTGGTAAATGGAATTATTATTGTACAGGCAGGTTCAAAATGCCAGGATTTAGGCAAGCTGGAGTTAGAGGTTGCCGGTGATACGGTCAAATCATATTCGGGTGAACTGGTTCCGCTATGGATAAAAGACATTACGCCGGATCCAAAATTAAATCTGGAAATAGAAGCCTATCGAAAATTGATTAATGAAAAATACGGCCAGGTGATTGGGCAACTGGAAAACGAATTGTTTCGTTCGAATAATGAAGAAAGTAATATCGGTAACTTTTTAGCTGATTGCTTACGCGAGTATACCAGAAGTGATTTCGGTATTATCAACAGCGGTGGAATTCGAAAAAATATGTCCCCGGGTCCAGTTACAATCAGAGATGTAAAAGAAATCTTACCATTTGAAAATTACATTTGCACCTACCAATGTACAGGCGCCGAATTAATGGAAACATTAAAAATTAACGCCCAACGGGCAGCTTTGAAATCTGGCGGGATTCTGCAGGTTTCCGGTATTTCATATCAGTGGAAGGCCAATTCCGGTGCTGATGTTTCTATTGTCAATGCAGCAATTGATGGAAAAAAAATTGAACCACAAAAAACATACACCGGGGCAACAGTAGATTTCATAGCGGTCTCCAACGCCCAAAGTCACCTGGGTTTTATTCCAACGACGATACTGAACACGGGTATTTTATTTTCGGATGCTGTACAGGAGTTGATAAAGCAGAAGGAAGCTATTCATGCGAAAGTAGAAGGACGGATTCAGCGGCTTCGATAAAAATTGGTATCCGCACAATACTTAAGGAAAGTGACCACAGCCTGTCATGGCGAGGAGCGTTTTTGGCGACGAAGCAATCTCCTGATATACCGGGGGATTGCTTCGGCAAAAAACGCCTCGCAATGACAGGCTTTCTTCCCCTAAAATATTGAATAGATACAAAAATTGAATACTAACTATTTAAATTGTAAAAAATTAAATGCTGTTATCAATTTAAATTTTTATATTGCATTTTAAGAATATTGGCCCGTGCCCGCATAAATGAATAATAAGGATCGTCTGGCGCGACATTCGAAAATTGATTATAATACTTTAATGCCAACTTCCGCTTCCCCATTTCTTCCAGACTAACGCCTAAATAGTATAATGCCGCCGCATTCTTTGAATCATATTTTAAAATTGTCTGACACATTTGAATGCATGCCCGATATTGTCCAAGGGTTCGATAGGCAATAGCAGCACCCACCATCGCCCGAATATCAGGATACTTTTTACTCTTTTTACTTTGATTAATTAATTGTAAATATTGTTTTAAAGCAGCTTTAGGTTCCTGGTGATTTAATAATGATTCTGCTTGCATATATGGATTCACACTACACCCGGAGCCCCAGAAAGATGCCAGACTGATACTGATAAATATGATTATAAAAAGATAGACACTTCCTTTGGTGATAAAATACATTCCAATCCCATTTCTATTCATTTTCTGCACGGTTTCCGGCCCTATTCAATTCCTGAACGACATCATAATTAATAACAATGAAAATCAAAGAAAAACTAATTTTTGGAAAGAATAATAACTCTATGTTATTCAATATGTTATAGCTGAAGGTAATAACCCATTTACGATAGCAGCCCAATCATACAAAAAGAAGTTAATTATATTGCAAGGAATGTGCCTAAAAAATATAATCCAGGCGTTTTACGGACTTTAAATTACATTTTTAAAATTCAGGCCAGACGATCAAATTTGATGAGGTAAAGGAAATCAAATTTCATTTTTATCGGCGTATTGTCCATCTTTATTCTAAGCGATGAGCGATGGGAAAATTTTGACAGGCTGAAGTGAGGATAGAAAAACCCACCCCATTTTAAAATTTAAGTAATGGCAAGGGGGCAAAATTTTTTTCTTGCTTTTTAATGAAAAATTTATCATTTTAGAAATAGCGACCTGTCAGCTATCAAATTAAAAAGATGTATGAGATCGTAAATGTTACGATATTTTTTATATCTAATCTTTATCCTATCGATTCACCAGACTATCAACCCACAAACCAACGAGCGCCTGATAAAAGCTGAGGATTTATACCGGTTAAATGAAATTTCAAATTTAACCATTTCTCCCGATGGAAAGCATCTGGCCTATATCATTCAATCGTTGGATAAAATGAAAAATTGTTATTATTCACATATCTGGATTAGCTGTCTGGCATCCGGCGCGACTTTTCGGCTGACAGGTGATGAAACGGCGCAAAATAGAAGTCCCGCCTGGTCAGGAGACGGTCAACGTCTTGTTTTTATTTCAAATCGTTCAGGCTTCCCCCGCCTTTGGTGCTCCCCAATCGATGGCGGTGAATCGTATCCATTGACGGGTTTTATGGAAGGAATCTGCTATCCGCGTTGGTCGCCGGATAATAAAAAAATTCTATTTCTTTCCAGCGTGCAAAGTAAACCCGGGATTAATCCATTTATTGAAAATGACGAACGCCTGGTTGATTATAAGGGTCGGGAATTTGCAAAAGATGTCAAAATAATTAAAAAAACACTCTATCGGACCAATAAACGATATATTGATGACAATTACTTTCAATTATTTACTATCAACGGGCAAGGGGGAGAACCGAAACAACTTAGCTATGGGGCATTTAATAAAGTTGCTCCAGACTGGTCGCCAGATTCCCGTCGTATTGCTTTCAGTTCACAACGAAGTTCGAATTCAAATAGTTCTCAGAACCTCAATGATTGGCAGCTTTGTGTGGTGAACTTAAATGACCAGAAGATGGAAATTTTGGCGTCAAATACACATATCGAACAAGAGCCAATCTGGTCACCAGATGGCCGAAAAATTGCCTATATTGCCAGGTCCAGATCAAACCATTTTTCAGCCCATACAGAACTTTGGATCACGTCCCACCGGGGAGAAAATCGTATGAATTTAACCCGGAATCTGGATCGATCGGTTATGGCTCCGCAATGGTCACGCGATAATCGTTACATTTACTTTATCGTCCCCAATCAGGGGAATCAACATATTTACCGGACAAACGTTCTGAACTCCCGTCCCAAATTAGTCTGCGGGGGGGAGCGTTGCATCAAGGAGTTCTGTCTGACACCATCGGGGGACAAAATATATTTTATTGCCTCCGATAATTTAAATCCTTCTGATTTATATGTTTATGATCTCCGGAATAAACAAGAAAAGCAAATAACGAATATCAATAAGGAGTTTATCCGGCATAAAAATTTAAGTCATCCGGAAACATTCTGGTACTCCAGTTTTGACAGCCTGCAGATTCAGGGGTGGTTCATCAAGCCAGTTTTTTATCAGGAGGGAGAAAAATATCCGCTGATCGTTCAAATTCATGGCGGACCTTATATCAATTATTCCAATGAATGGAATCTGGAATTTCAATTTTTAGCAAGTAATGGCTATGGCATTTTCTATTGTAATCCGCGAGGGAGTAGTTCTTATGGTCAACTTTTTGCTAACCAAAATCATGGCCAATGGGGAGAAGGTGATTTTCAGGATATTCTTGCGGGTATGCACTATCTCATTAAAAATGGATGGGTAGATTCATTGCGATTGGGGATTACAGGCGGTAGTTATGGTGGTTATTTGACAAACTGGGCAATTTCACAGGTTAACATTTTCAAAGCGGCCGTCACCCAGCGGAGTATCTCAAATTTATTCAGTTTTTATGGAACAACGGACATTCCAGATTTGTTAGAGTATGAATTTGGTACACCCTGGCAGGATGCCGATGAATATCATCACCGCTCCCCCATCAATTACGTTCAAAATATAACAACGCCTTTATTGATTTTACACGCAGATCTGGATTACCGCGTCCCAATTTCCCAGGCGGAAGCCCTGTTCCTGCATTTGAAAAGAATGGGAAGAACGGTGGAATTTGTTCGCTATCCTGATGAAGGGCATGATTTACCATGGTCCGGGCAACCCCTTCACCAGGTTGATCGTTTAAATCGCATGATTACCTGGTTTGAAAAATACATTAAATAGCCTAAAATTATTGATTTTCTTCTTGACTCTCATTTTTAGGTTCGTTATTTTATCTATATATAATGAATTGAATCAGCTGAGGCACACAGGTGGTATCAGAAAAGAATAATTTGTCTATAAAAATCATCGATACCGCCCGAAAATTTCAGGTAATCGTAAGGATTCAATTGATACCAATTTTGGGATTTTCTTTGAATGCTGGCGATAAAAAAGCTTCCGGGAAATAATATATCCAAAGAAAGAATGCAATGCATTCAAACTCCTTTTAATAGATAACGTCAGGGATATTTTTTTATGAAAGCTGCAATTTTTCAAAATCGCAAATCCGTACGTCGTTTCAGTGCAACCGGTGTAAATGAAACCACATTAAGACAGCTAATCGATTTTTCCGAAAAATTGCCATTTTTCCACGCGCCAATTAAGCAGCAATTTATCTGGATAAATGGAAAAGAGTGGATTTCCGAGACACTCTCAAAATTTTTACTAAGCTATGGTAAAATCATTTCGGCGCCATATATGCTGGCTCCTTTCTTTGAAAGTGAACTAGCCGCCCCGATCGAAATTGGATATCAAGCCGAACATATTGTTCTAAAAGCAACGGAATTGGAACTTGGTACCCTCTGGGTTTCCACTGAAGATGGAACAAACTTGATTAAGGAAGCCATTATTGCGGCAACAAAAGAGACGAAAGATTCACTTCCGGTTAAATTTTTAAATAAAATTACTGGCAATATCGAAACCATCATTAAAGATATGCAATTGCCCGCCATCGTGCTCCTCGGTTACCCATCTGATAAGCGACTGGATAGAATAATCAATAATGCCGTTCGGATGGAAAGTGCCGGAAATTCCCGCAAAAAATTAGAGACGATTTTAACCACAAACCGGCAGGATAAACTTTCCGATAAGTTACGAAAGATATTTAATTTAGCACTCCTGGCGCCCTCACAAAAGAATCAACAGCCCTGGCGGATTCGGATGACAAATCAAGGCTTTGACCTTGGATTTCTCCATGAGCGCCAATTGGATTTTGGCATTTTTCTGGCACATATTAAAATCGCCCTCGATGATGGTAATATTCAATATCGCATGGAAAAGATAGATGAGAAAATGAATGATGTTGAGTGGAGCGCCCGAATTATTTTGAGTTGAACTTTTTCAATTTTTTACTAAATTTACATTGCAGTGCGATAGATTTAAATTTTTCTTATCGGTATCCGTTTACTATCGACCATAAAAATCCTTTATCACCTGAACAACTGCCGCCGGTTCATCACAAATAGTAAAAAGATCTAAATCCCCTTTAGAAATTTTTTCACGGGCTAATAATTGCTCTTTCATCCACCCAACCAATCCATTCCAAAATTCAGATCCAACTAAAATAATCGGAAAACGTGTAATTCGTTCAGTTTGGATAAGGGTAATTGCTTCAAAAAATTCATCCAGCGTCCCAAAGCCCCCCGGCATCGTCACAAAAGCTTTCGCGTATTTTACAAAAATCATTTTGCGAATAAAAAAATAGCGAAAATTAATTAATTTATCGATATAGGGATTGGGCTTTTGCTCGCGTGGTAACTCGATGTTCAGTCCTATTGAAAGGCCATCTCCCTCTTGTGCTCCCCGGTTTGCAGCTTCCATAATGCCCGGCCCGCCGCCAGTAATAACATTATAGCCAATCTGAGTCAACATTCGCGCAATTTCCTGTGCCTTTTCATAATCAGGTGTTCCTGGGAGTGTTCGCGCTGAACCAAAAATCGAAACACACTCCCCTACCTTTGACATTATTTCAAAACCTTCAACAAATTCAGAAATAATTCGAAATACTCGCCAGCTATCTTCAATTTGAAAATTATTAATCTTTTCATAGGAATTTGAATTATTTTTCAATTAAGGCCTCCCGTTCAAAAGTTCCATCCAGAATCGTGTAGAATTAACCTCATCTATTTTAATTAGTTAAATCCCAATTTTAACAGGTCATCCAACAAAATATGTCTGACGAAGCACTTTAATTAAGTCCGACAAAACAATAAACATTTCCATCATAAGCGCCAATATAAAGTGCTTTGCCGGCAATGGCCGGTGTTGATAAAATTGGAAATCCCAACTGATATTCCCAGCATAGCTTGCCGGTGTGTAAGTCCAGCGCATAAAGATAGCCATCTGTCGCACCAAAGTAAACATAATCGCCGGTAATAACAGGTGAACCTGTCAATGCTTGTAAGCCAGTCCGATAAGGCGAAACCGGAAAAATCGATTCGTGGCATTGAAACTGCCAGCGAATTTTTCCCGTGATCAGATCAATTCCGGACATTTTTCCATTACCGGAGCCAACCACCACCATGGAATCGCTTGCTGATGGGGTCGTCGGCGCCCAGCCATCACCTAAATCCTGCTGCCAAAAGATTTCGCCAGTTTCCGGATTAAAGGAAACCAGTTTACCATTGGAAGTTGAAATAAAACCACGATCCTGATAAATCATCGGCGCACCATGGGTGCCGGTTATCGGAAGTTCCCACAATCGCTCTCCGGATTCACTTTCCAGACAATAGAGATTGCGATTATGCCACATCGCACCAATCAAAAGTTTGTTAAAATAAAGTGTCGGGGATGCATACGTAGAAATCCAGTGGGACCCCATTCGTTTTTTTAATAAAAGTGTACCATCGGTTGTTTGCAGTACGGCCAAAGAGGCAGCATTTCCGACAAAGATTCGATTATTTTCGACAAGCGGTGTTGCATAGAGCCAATATTCAGTTGGAGTTTCAAAGATGGCTTGCTGCCAAATCGCTTCACCCGACTTTTGATCCAGCATATAGACATTACCCAGCACATCCTGGCCAATAATTTCATCATTTGTGGCGGCTAACGTATGGTGAATTGCTGCTTCTGTTTCAAAACACCATTTGAAATCACCAGTTGAAGCATCGAAAACACAAATACTATTCGTATTCAAATTATGACGATCTTTCGATGGGATGGCTACCAGGCCGTTGACGACAACGGGCGATGCAAAATCGATTGAACCCTGCGTCAATCCAATCCATTTTAATCCTAACGGCGGCGTAAGTGGTTCTGGCCAGCAGGCATTGCGATTGGCCTCTTTTTTAAACATCCGACCGTTATCAGCCGCTTCGAGTTCAATTTCCGGGGCTAATTTAACTGTAAAGGTTGACTCAAGTTGTATTTGCTGGCCACTTTCTGTTAAAAGGATCAGCGTTAATTGAAACTCATCATTAAAAAGCGATTCATTTATCAATTTTGTCCAGGAAAATTCGCCTTTGGGGGATAGCTCACCCAATTCATTATAACTATTTGGTCGCACCAGGATGTATGACACGCGTATAATTTTTTCTTCGTAATTTAAAATATTTAACACAATATTTAAATTTCGATGCGAATAAATTGAACCGGGCGCCGGTGAAGCGATGGCAAAATGTTTTTGAGGCGTTAAAAATCGAAATTCTGTATAAATACTATCAGCTTCCAGCGTTATCAGTCGATAGCCAGCCGGTGAATTATCAATGCCGCCAAAACGAAAAGCCGGCGTATTATAAGAATACAGGTTTTTATATTTGAAAATTTTATTGGAGTGCCAATGTCCTGTAAAAATCGCTTTTACATTTTTACGATTTAATAATTCAAGTTGATTTTGTGTAGGCGGGTAGTGCTGAAAAACCAGCACCGCTTTTCCAGTACCACAAAGCTGGAGATCCTTATCAAACCATTGTTTTTGTTTACCTGATTCAACAATGGAGTTAAGAACAATAAAATGATAATTCGCCACATCAAAAGAATAGTAATCCGGTCCTAAAAATTGGTGGTAATGATTTAATCGATTTAGTCCATTATCCAGATCATGATTCCCAAAAACGGCGTAAATGGGTAATTGATTTTTCTGAATAGCCCGCGAATAAGCCTCAAACTCTGTTAACACACTGCCGGTTTCTACCAGATCCCCTGTGGCGATAATAAATTTAGCTTTCGGATTTTGATGATTCAATTTAGTCAGACATTGTTTAAAATGATTTGCGGATGAAGAATCGTGCACATGAATATCCGTAATCTGAATGAAATGCAGTGGAAATTGGTCAATTTTTTCATTTTGATGGAGCGCAAAATTAAACGTTTGTTGTCCCAATGAATCATTGAGCAGATAATAAAAACGCATCTCCCGCTGGTAAGGGGCTGGCGTGGAGATAAATACAAATTGCGCTTCTTTATCGATATTGGTAAGGGCATAAACACCATAAGTATCAGTCAGAACAATCTCTTTACCATCCGATACCGGCACGCCAGGGATTCCCGCTTCGCCGGCATCCTGAATTCCGTTTTTATTGGCATCATTGAAGACCAGGCCGCGAATAGCATAGGAATAATATCCAGCCGTCTGATCAAATTTAGTTTCAACAGGTCGGGCATGATTTTTTTTAATTGATTGAATACGTTCGGTGGTAACAAAAACACTATCAATACACAGGTTTTCATTGGCAAAAGTACTGAAACCGATTTGTCCGCCTGTAAATGTCGAATCCTGAATCGCAAAAATCACCCGATCCTGATAAAAAGTGCGGATTGTGTCGTGATGGACGTCTATCCCAACCAGGATGGTTTCATTTTTTCCGTTAGCATTTTCCCATGGCGATTTTTTTAATATTTTGAGCATACCATTTTCAAATTTATCCAATCGAAAAAATGGCCCGCCATATTGTTTATCTTCAATGAAAAAGAAACGATAGTAATTTTTTGGATTCCGATAACGAAAAATCAGACCCGTGCCATCGTCATCGAGATTTTTAAGCCACGCCAGAAAGCAATAATTTTGCCATTGCTTTGAACCTGCCACAATATGAGTTCCGCTATAGCTTTCATCATTCGCCGATTTCACGGCAATATCACTCCCCTGCACCAGCAAGCCCTGTTCAATTTCCCAGGTTGTTTCATTCGTTTGGGCGTCCAGGACGACCTGCCAGTCACCCAAATCATGGCGTTCGAAATTATCGCTCCAGGGCAAAGGTCTTGCCGGCGTTGTTGGTACATCAAGGAGGACAGCACTCTTTTTGGGGACAGAATTATTACAACTTAAAAAAATGAAACAGGTTATGAGAAATAAAAATGCTTTTCGCATGATGTCATTCACCTCTTTTTGTGAAATAATTAATAAAAACCGACAGCTCAGCATACTGCTGACTCATCAATTCGAATCCGTCCGGATTGCGTATTCATGGTTGCAGTAATTCCAAGCGGCAAAGTCGGCTTATCGGCAGCATGTCCCAGGCTTAATCCATAAAGTACCGGACAATTTAAATCGCGTAACCGATCGAAAAAGACCTCTTCAATACTGAAGCTATTTTCGAATGCCGGTTTGTACTCTGCCGGGCCACATCGGGCACATTTATCAAGAATAATGCCAGCAACTTTATCAAGTTTTCCGGCATGACGTAAATGGGTCAACATCCGATCCAGGTCGTAAGGTTCTTCTCCAACCTCTTCGATAAAAAGGATTTTACCTGTCGTATCAATTTCAAAAGGGGTCCCCAGGGTGGAGATTATCATGGTGAGATTACCACCAACAAGCGGTCCACTGGCAGTACCTTCCCGAATGGGAAAAATGCCATCAAATTTTTGGAGTTCACTCATTGGCGGCTTTTCAATTTCTCCCACCGGCGCATTTTCTGTTAACACTTTCATAAAATAGTGCGTTGTATATTTATTAAAGGACGAAAGCGCCACCGGCCCGTGAAAAGTCACCAAACCAGTCATCTGATGTATCGCCAGATTCAGAAACGAAATATCACTATAGCCAACGATGATTTTAGGATGCTGTTCAATCAATTTAAAATCAAGGTATTCTATCAATCGTCCCGTTCCATATCCACCCCGGAGCGCAATCATCGCCCGAACATCGCTATCCAGAAACATTTCATGCAAATCGTCCGCGCGCGTTTTATCGCTACCAGCCAGATAACCACTTTTTTTATCGAGGTTTTTAGCCAATTTGACACGAAATCCCAATGATTCCAGTACCGCCTTCCCTTCAAAAATCGCACTGGACTCAAATGGCGGACTGGCCGGTGTGATCAGTCCCACCCAATCACCTGGCTGCAATCGCTTCGGCTTTATTAAAGCTTTTCGTCCCTCTGTTAGATCTTTTTCATGAGTTAATCCCCAAACCCCTGAAGAGCCCAGGACGGTTACGGCTCCCATAAATTCACGACGATTGATTGCCTCTTTTTCCATATAATCCTCAATTCAAATGAAAACGTGTTTTTGATAGTCCACCGGGTTGAATGATCACGATAGCGGTATAACCATTGTTCGTTCCGGTAATTCATGCTCTAAGGTAACGGGAATTCCTGTCTCCTGATTAAAAATTGACTTTAATCGGCTTTTCGTTTCAAGTTTTGGATGATGATAAAATAAAAGATGTTTAATTTTAATATGACGCTGCAATTGTTGGCACCAGTCAACAAGTTCTTGTTTATCCGGATGAAAATAGATGCGCGGGAAGTGCTTAACATTGATATTATACTTTTTCTCAATTAGATGGCGATGTGCTTTTAATATTTGTTTAAGATCCAGCGCCAGCAGCAAAAGATCATCGTTAGCGTTTTTTCGTAAAAGACGAAACCAATTGGCAAACTTTTCAGGAGTAAAAGCAATCATCAAACTCCTTTTTAAAGTGGCAAAGTCTGGTTCATGCTGTCTAAGTTCATGAAAATCAAATTGATTCTTATCCAAACCACCGAACTCCCTTTCTCTCCTGTCAAAAAGATCGACATATTGATTAAAAATATCGAATAATTGATTAACTTGCACGCCAAAAGAATCGGCTTCCAGATACACATTTTTAATTTTTTGTCGGATATGATTGTACCTTGAATTGGTAAAAAGATAATTTAAACAATAGATAAAAATAGGTACATGAATTTTAGGCATGTACATTAAAATATTACCGTCATCATAACGAAGGCAATCAGATAATTGCTGATACAAAACAGTCCCGAGGGAATGTTTTTCCAGATCGACCTGATGAGTCGAATCTGCATTTTTGCTATCCAAAACCAACAGGGACAGCGATTTTCCGGGAAATATTTTTTGCGGATCACTGACAATGGGAAGCGATCTGGCACCCATATCGCCTGAAATCAAAATATGGTGTTGGCTAATTGTTAAATAAATCATTGCTGAACCCAAAACATGGCCGGCATTAAACAGTGTTATCGATATATCCCGGTCTATCTGGTAGACTTTTTCATAATCCAAACCTGTGAAACGCGAACGAAATCCGGGACTGATATGATAATACGTCTGAATAATATCAGATGTTGCTTTATGGGTTATGATTTCACCCCTGTATAAATTTGTCTTTAAAATTTCACCGGTTAAACTTGCATGATCCCCATGATAGTGCGAAATTATTATCTGATCTAATTTCGGAATTTGAAAACGATCTAATAATTTTTTCTTCGCCTTGCTCATAAATTTGGAATGGGGCATCCCCGGATCAATCAGGATATTTTTATTCTTTACAGAAATAAGAATCGACGCCAAACCTTTTATTTGGTTTGTAAAGAATTTTAACCGAATTTCATCTGCCATTTTCTACCTCACTAATTTTATTCTGGTCTGCGCAAAACTCAAAAACAGCATTAAACCAGAAAATTTTAAGGCTTAAAAGGAGCGAAAGTAAAATAAGCGAATGGCGTCATCAAAATCGCCCGATTAAGTTTCCCGGTCGTTTATAGACAATAATGTGAATTAAAAAGATACGTCCCAAGATTGATTTAAGTTATTAAATTTCGGAACGATTGTCAAGAGAAAAAATAATTGTACCTTGAGGGTTCGCAACCTGTCGATTTTCCAAAATGTTAAAATATTTCTTGAAATCACCGGTCTAAATTCTTATATTTTAAAAATTAATAATCCCGAAACAGTAAAATCATCTGTTTAGCGGGTATTTTTATATATACTGAAGCCTTCGCGGTTTTCGGTTTTTCTTGCCTTCACCCCAACCCTCTCCGGCGTGAAAAGTACGTAGCTATTTCTCCCGCGGGAAGATGGTTCGGGTGAGGGCTTTAAAATGATGATGATAATATCCAATAACCATTTCAGCTTATATAATTCGACTGGATTTTTGAACGGATAAATTTCAGGATCATTATTTAAAATGGAAAAGAAACTAATCGATATTCAAAATATTCTCATCAGCAGATTACGCTTCATGGGTGATATCATCCTCACGACACCACTCATCCGGGCTATCGGTGAAGCCTTCCCCAACGCCAAACTATGTTACCTGGCTGAAACACCATATCCTGTTTTACTGGAAAATAATCCATTTCTGCATGAAATTATCCCCTTTGATTTCAAAAAAATCCAGCAACTTGACCGCTGGCCGCAAATAAAGGCACACCGCCAATTTCTCATTAAATTACGGAAACGACATTTTGATCTGGCAATCGACCTGTTTGGCAATCCTCGATCAGCTCTTCAAACGTGGTTCACCGGCGCACGCTATCGAATCGGTGGCAACTTTCGGGGACGGGGTCGTTTATATAATATCCGCGTCGATTATAGTGGCATGAAATTAAATGCCATTCAATTTCATTTACAGGTTTTAAAACCGCTCGGAATTCCAATTCCAGAAAAACCGCGAACAGAAATTTATACAACACCGGCAGAAGACCAGAATGCCCGTCAACTTCTCAACACCGCCGGCATAGATCTGGATCAACCGATAATCGGTATCCATCCGGGTGCAACATGGCCGGCCAAAATGTGGCTTTTGGAGCGTTTTATTCAATTAATACAAAAAATCCAGCAGTGGGGAAAAGCGCAGATTGTTCTCACGCATGGGCCGGGAGAAGAAGAACGATTAAAATCAATCCTAACAGCATTGAACCTGCCTGTTTTTGCACCGCCGGTGCTTCCTTTACGCGAACTGGCGGCAGTCCTGAAACAATTTTCAGTATACGTCTCAAACGATTGCGGGCCATTGCACCTGGCTGTTGCTGTCAAAACAAAAACCTTGGGAATTTTTGGTCCGGGGGAACCGGATATCTGGTTTCCATATTATATAGAAGATGGGCATCACTATATTCATAAAAAGATGAATTGCTGGCCCTGTCATCGGGATTTCTGTGACCAGCTTGATTGTATGAAAGCGATCACGGTTGATGAAGTGTTTGGTAAGATACAGGAAATGCTCAATCTTCACTCGTAAGGTCATAAATTTTGGCCTTTAAATCATAACTGAGAGATTGGCTATTGGCTTTTAGCCGGTAGCTAAAGTAAATTAATTATCAATTTGTCCAATTACAACAGGCAAAAATACATAAAATTAGCTAATTAGATAATTTGCTATACAATTAAAAAAAATGGAACGAACTTATAATTGAATATAAAAAATTCAATCGCTAACGGCCAATAGCTAAAAGCCAAACGCCCATTTTAGATGTAAATAAATCGGCCTTTTTCCTTGACATTCCAGCGATTGTTTTTTATATTGAACGATGAGTAGATGATAAAATTAAACTAAGGAATTATTATGGTTCCGCGTTCCCAAAAAATACGACTCGGAATTTTCCTGGCGATCACAATTTTTATATTGGTTGCGTCTATTATTATTGTAACTGGCAATAAATTGTTAAAAAACGAAAAAACATACTATATTCGATATCAAGACATTTCTTTAATGGGTCTCGAGTTGGGAGCACAGGTTAAATATCAGGGAATTCGAATCGGCCGTGTCGAAAATATCACTATCGATAAATCTGACATCTCCAGCCTGATTGTCGAAGTTTCAATCCAGCACGATGTACCAATCAAGGAAAATACCGAAGCCGTCCTGCAATTAATCGGAATTACCGGATTAAAACTTATCGAATTACGGGGTGGAACTAACGTCGCGAAAGAATTACCTCCGAAATCCTTCATCAAACCCGGTCATTCACTGGTGGAAAGTTTAAGTGGACAGGCGGAGGCGATTGCACAAAAGCTGGAACTGGTGTTAAATAATTTGCTCGAATTGACTGGTCCATCCAGCCAAACTTCCCTATTCGCGCTTCTGGATAATGCAGCAAAGGCTTTAAAGACTTTTAATACACTTCTGGATACCAATCAAACCAATATTTACCATACGCTTGCCAATTTCAAAAACTTTTCAACGAAATTAGATACATTTATGCTGGTATCGAACAAAACCATGCTTCGACTGAATCAGTTGCTCAATTCCCCGGAGCTTCGCGGGACTTTAGTAAATGTAAATCATATTTCAAAAGAACTGGAACAGGCAAATATTGCCAATTTGATTAGTGAACTCACGCTAACGGTTGAACAAGCCAAAAAGACTTTTACTCATTTCGACCTCACGCTCTTAAAAAGTCGCCAGGATTTGTTGAGTTCAATAGAAACTTTGAAGGAAAGCATGGAGAATTTTAATGAATTTTCACGCCTTATTAGTGAAAATCCTTCATTATTAATCTATAAATCCAAACAAGAAGAGATACAGGTCAAATAATCAGGATAGAAAAATGCTTTGGAGAAATGAAAAAAAATTATTTGTTAATATATGGGCACTTTTTCTGATATCATCACTCATCATGATATTTTCCACCTGTGCACAGATGCAAGTGCAACGCAAATATTATCTGCTGGATTATCCAGGGGTCGCCCAGGATAGCCTGATGCATCACAAAAGCCCTTTCCCTTATAAATTACAGGTGCAAACAATGAAGCTGAATCGGACTTATGATCGCACGAATATTGTAGTTCGATTTTCTGCCCATCAAATTGATTATTACCGCTACAGTCTCTGGGCAATTAAACCTCAAATTATCATTTCTGATTTAATTAATCAGCAGATTCAAGCGAACCGAATTTTTATCAAATGCGAACGTGAATTTTTAGATGAAAATCCTGATTATGAGATTGTTGGCTATATCAATGCCATCGAACGTTTTCATAACGAGGCTTTTAATGCGGCCCATCTGGCCATGACACTCCATCTGCGACGCAGTGACGATTTTGAAATAATTCTGAAACACCAATTTGACCGGCAGGAAGAATTATCCAATCCTGATATGACTTACTTTGCGAAAAAAATGGGGGATATCCTCCGTGAGGAAGTGGATGAATTTCTGCCGCGAATTGCGGACTATTTTAATAAATTAGAAACAGGTGATAAATTAAGCGTGCCGGATTGATATTTTTCAAGCGTGAAATTTATGAAAATATTCAGTATCCGTTAACAGGGAGGATCGAATCTGTCATTCCCGTACTTTTTTGGCAAGAATCAATACTTTTTCAAAAAAATGAACGCCGATAATCCATTGGCTAACAGACGGGCAGGACAGAAGCGTTTAATTTGTTACACCTGCGAACATCACTGATTATCACGCTTTTGCTTTCACCTTTTATAATGAGCAATTAAAAACGAAGACAGGATTCGATGAAATTTAAAAAACGACCTATAATTTCAATTGTCTACTTTCTTTTATTTATGAATATATCGGCACAAACTACCTGGGAAAAGAAGTGGCAAACCTGGGATACGCCTCCTCCTAAAAAGCAACTGGATGCTGAAGGAAGAGATGATATCAAAGGCCTGGGCCGCCTGTTTCTCCCGGCAATGACCTCTCCCGAGTACGAGCCGGTATTTTTAGTTTCAACCATGGAAGATTCGCTTATCAAAAGTTCAAAAATGGGAAATAGCCTCTATCTGCGTCCCGGGAAATATCGAATCGCGCTGGGTTCGGGAACACTGGATCAGGTCATAAACAAAACGGTAGAAGTCCGACTGGAAGATACTTCGATTATTGAACCGGATTGGAGTTGCCTGGTGATACGTATCATTGATGAGACGCGAAATTCCATCCGGGAGGCTTATGAACTCTACTCCATTCCAGACAATGAATACTATGGTGTCGGCTATGGCGCTGATGAACAACTTGGGGAGCATCTTCAAACCTGGATCCTGAAGCCGGGATTATATAAAATAATAAAGCTGGGTGAACACGTGAACACCTATGTTAATTTCAGCACGGTTCGGCTTTTACCCGGCGAATTGACGCGCTTCACGATTGTGATGGATAGTGAAACCAAAAATTATATTGGCGCCGGAATTCTCGAATTGGGCAAAAAGCCATCAAAAATTGCCAATTGGACGCTTTTCAGTACCCTCTACGGCAGTTTTACGCTGAATAGTTCCAATGATGTCACCACCAAAAAGCAAGAATCCAGTATGATTTTCGTGGCACAATTCGATTATAATATTAGCTATACGACTCCACGCCACTACTTCTCCTCCCGTGGATTAATTGAAGAAGGGTGGAATATGCAGAAAAAACAGGTTACTTTCCGGAGTAGCCTGGATCGGCTGCAATCGAAAAATATTTATATCTTTTCATTGATCAAATCGTTAGGCGTATATGGACGTTTCTGGTTTGAAACCAATCTGGTTCGGAAAATCGCCTATTATGATTCCCCTCAAAACATTACCATGCTGGATAAAAATTCAAATATTATTGAAGAGCGTAATGACATTCGTCAATTAGTCCTTTCACCCGTTTTTTCGCCGATGGAAAATAAGGAAGGAATCGGCATAAATCTCTCACTCCTGAAATCGGTGAGAATGAACCTGAATATTCGGGCCGGCTGGGGCTGGCATCAAACCATTAATCGAAATCTTTTCACCCAGCTTAATGATTCGACCTTTAAATTAAAAGAATCCAGTTATACCCGGGGACCTGAAGCTTCGTTGGTTGGAACTGCCCGAATTTCACGGAATATGTTGTTAAGCTGCGAACTGGAAATCTATTATCCGGAAGGTGCAAAGGAACGGCTGGATTATGATTTTGAAAATATTATCAATCTAAAACTATCAAAAAATGTTTCGCTGGACTATACCGTTCGCTTTCGAAATAAAAAAAGTCTCAGTGATTATCTGCTCACCGAACATATCGTGCTGCTGAGATATTCTTTTAACTTATTCTAATTCAACTAAACGACATGGTAGCCATTTATCAGAAAGACAATCGTTTTTTTTTCAGCGGTGAAATTAAATATACGACAATTCCAACGCTGGATCGGGAATTACAAACCATCTTCAAGTCCTTAAAAAATCAAGATGTTACAATTGATTTTACGGAAGTAACTGAAATCGACAGCATTGGGGTCGCTTACATCGATGAATTGGCGCAGAGTGCCGCGCAAAAAGGACTCTCCCTGAACTTCGTCAATGCTACCGGACAAGTTGCAGAAGCAATTTCCAATTTTTCAACATCTCCCCCACCGGCTGCACCTTCAACCCGAAGAACCGGCATATTTGAACGAATAGGGGATTTTGCGATCAATTCATATAACAACATTTTGTTTTTATTATATTTAATAGCTGATATTTTTTATTGGGCCGGAATTGGATTAATAAATCATAAAGGTCAGCGTAAGGGGGCCTTTATTCAACAAAGTGTGCTAATTGGTGTCAATAGTGTTAAAATCGTCAGCATGATCGCCCTCCTTATCGGTTTCATACTCGCATTGCAATCCGCTTCCCAATTGCGGCAATTTGGCGCCAATATTTTCATAGCCGACTTAATCGGTATTGCCATGACGGCTGAAATGGGCCCGATTATGACGGCTATTATTCTTGCAGGCCGAAGCGGCTCAGCCTTTGCTTCCGAGATTGCGACTATGGTTGTCACCGAAGAAATCGATGCCATCCGCACCATGGGACTCAATCCAATTCGTTTCATTGTGGTACCCAAATTTCATGCCATCAGTGTCACCATGCCTTTATTGACAATTTTGGCTGATCTCGTCGGGATTATGGGGGGATTTATCATTGCCACGACCTATCTGGAACTAAGCCCCACGGCCTTTTTCAATGAATTATTAAGTGTGGTTTATTTAATTGATATTATTTCCGGATTGGTTAAAAGCATTGTTTTTGCCTGGATCATCATCATTGTCGGCACATATTTCGGTTTTATGGTCAAAGGCGGCGCTGAAGGCGTCGGACGGGCAACGACGGCTTCGGTAGTGGCGTCTATCTTTGTTATTATAATTGCCGATAGCATTCTGGGGTTGTTATTTTACTTTGGCCGGCCGGCCTACTAGTCATAATTTAAATTTAGCTTAAAAATATACTTTACTTCATGATAAGCAGATTTATGAACCGTGAAATAATAAAAATTTCCCATTTATCCACCCGATTTGATGATCGCCTCATTCTGGACGACATCAATTTATCAATTTATGAAAATGAGATTATGGTCATTCTGGGTGCCAGTGGCTGTGGCAAAACCACGCTGCTAAAAAATATCATCCGGCTCTATCACCCCAGTGACGGCGAAATTGAGATCTTTGGGAAAGAAATTACCAGACTTGACGAAATTGAATTTAATGACATTTTAAAAAAGATTGGGGTTCTGTTTCAAAATGGAGCACTTTTAAATTCTTTAACCATTGGAGAAAACATTGCGATTCCGCTGCAGCAACATACGGATTTACCGGAACCAATCATCCAGCGCGTGGTGAGAAAAAAATTGGATTTAGTCGAATTAGGGAATGCTTACTCCTTATTTCCCGCACAACTTTCCGGTGGAATGCGGAAACGCGCCTCTTTGGCACGTGCGATTGTAATGGATCCACTCATTCTCTTTGGTGATGAGCCGTCCGCCGGACTGGATCCCGTGACCTCTGCCGGATTGGATGAATTGATCTTAAAATTGAAACACATTTTAAAAATGACAATCGTTATTGTCACCCATGAGTTAGCCAGTATTCATCGTATTGCCGACCGGGTGACTTTTCTGGAACAGGGAAAAGTACTTTTTACCGGTTCACTTCAAGCTGCCAAAAAAGCCGCGATTCCACAAATTCAAGATTTTTTTCAAAAGGGGAGGTTTTAATCTGGCAATTTACCCTCAATAATATCGTAATTTTCAAAAAAAAAAAAAGACCCCAGAATCAATTCTGTGGTCTTTCTCATGGCACATTAAAAAAATATTATCATCCCTGATAATGCTCAACTTCCATGTTAAAACTTATGAAATTATCATTATGAATAAAGTCAGGCTAAAGATACAATCAAGTCGGGAAATGCTGCTCGTCCAGTCGAATTTTTTTACGCTATTTTGAAAATTTAATTTTAATTTGTCTCGATCCTTCCAGTGGTTGATTATCAATCATGGCTGGTTTCCATTTGATCGATTTAATCGCCGCGATCACTGCGTCATCAATGTCCTTTCGTCCCTGAGATTTTTTAATTTCAGTGGCGGTGACTTGTCCTAACGGATTCACAGCCACCATAATCCAGACTTCCCCCTGAATTCCCTGCGATTTAACATCCATCGGATATTTTATTTGCTTGATTATCTGATCAATTCCGCCAATTGGTTCTGGCGGGAGTGCACTTGATGAACGTTCTTCAACCAGTTTAAATTGTATGGTGTCCGGACGCGTAAATTCAACCTCCTGAAACAGGCCGAAATAGCCCTCTTTTGTCAAATGAAACAGATGATTACCGGCCAGCATTCGCTCAATATATAGTGGGGTTTTGCCAAAAGCGATTCCATCAATTTCAAGATCACATACCGCTGGCTCCGAGATTACATAAATATTGACAAAAAGATTGGAAAGCGAAACAAATATTTCTTTTTTAATGTCCAACAAATCCATCTTTGTCAATTTGGCTTTGCTCCGCGTTTTCAGGACAATTAATCGAATTTCATAGTCAACAGAAACCTGATTTTCTACCAGTTCGTAATTTCCACCGATAACCATATCAAAATCATTTAAAATCTTTTCATCATAATCGGGTGGAAGAAATGTCAATTTAAAATCCGGTTCTTTCTTTAAATCGTCAAATATAAGCTGGGTCATCTCTGCCGGGGAAATCATAATACCACTGGAATTTACATAATGAAATGTTTCAATCGCAATCCTGGGCGTCAATTTCTTAATCGAGTCCTGTGAAAAGGAAAATTGGATTGTTCCCAGCAATCCCGCTATTAACAACAACATCAATTTTGACATGAACACTCTCCCAAATGAATTTGTACTATTGGAATGAATCTCATTAACATCACGGGTAAGATGTAATATAAATTTAAATAGGGATGAGCAAAAACTATTCCCCACATACGCTATTTCATATTAAAAATTGACAATGAAACAAACTATTTTTCGTTCGATTGAATTTTAATTATCCACAAATTCAATAAAACCATTTACTTTAGAAAACAAAGGCATCAAAAATTTACGAATATCACAACAAAAGCATATTAAAACACCCTAAAACAACATCAAAATTTTTGTCCAATTATTCAAAAAGACTGGTCAGTTCTCATCCAGATCGAAAAAAGTGTATTGATTGGGGATAGTGTAAGATTACTGGTATGAAAACATCATCCAGAGAAGTGAATTTCTATGATGTAAGGGAAAAAGTTGTGCCAGGAAGGTAACATGCTATCTCATTCAATCATGAACCTGAATAATTTCATAACAACCGATCAAGAGAGGGCTCTTATTCTCTGTATAATAGATATTTATCTCTCATTTTTAAAAATTTTTCCAGATTTTTTTCCCAAAGTATCTTTAACTCCTTTAAATTCAGATGTCCAACAATTGCGTCTCGAACACTTGCACTACCACAAAGCCTGTCAAAGTGTTGGGTTCGCCATTCAAATTTGTCGGGATACAGATCATATATTGTTTTAACAATCTGAATACCGGTCCAATAAGCCTGTAGCTGCTCGCGATCCGTAACGATGACACGACAGCCGTTGCATTTTTCATTTTTGTATTTGGGATCGGGTGCCATTTCGGGAATTGACTTTGGCGTAAAAACGGCCGGTTCGAATTCGACTCCCGCACAGTTAAGTTCATTCAATCGGTCACATAAAGAGTTGGAATCCATCCAGGGTGCACCGAAGAGGATAAAAGGTGTAAAGGTCCCCCGTCCTTCCGAAACATTGGTTCCCTCTAGTAAACAGAGGCCGGGATAGATAGTTGCCGTATCCAGGTCAGGTATATTCGGGGATGGTTTGATGAATTTCAAACCAGTCTGATCAAACCAGAAAGCGCGCTGCCAATTTTTTAATGGAATGATGGTCAAATTCGCTTTTATCTCACTTTGCAGCCAATTTTCTTCATTAATTAATGTCGCCAGTTCGCCAATGGTCATGCCATGACGTACCGGAATTGGATAGAGACCAACAAAAGTCGCAAATTGAGGTTCCAGCATATTCCCCTCCACCTGAATTCCATTAATGGGATTCGGCCGGTCCAGCACCAAAAAGGGGATACGATGTTCAGCCGCTGCTTCCATGGCCAGAGACATGGTATAAATATAGGTATAAAATCGGGCGCCAATATCCTGGATATCAAAAACAAGAATATCGATATTCTCTAACATTTCCAAGGTCGGTTTTCGAACCTGCCCATACAGGCTGAAAATCGGAATATTTTGGCTCGGATCAAGCGTCGAACCAATCGTTTCTCCGGCCGCTTCATCACCACGAATACCATGTTCAGGACCAAAAAGGGCGGTGACCTGAAGTTTCAGCTTTTTCGTAAATACATCAATAATATGTTGATTTTCAACATTGTACGCGGTGTGATTGGTAATAATTCCGATACGCTTACCGGTCAATAAATTTAGATATTCTTCAATATTATCTAATCCGGTTTTTACATTTTTTTGATCGGGATGGCGCGATAACTCACTGGCAGATAAAAAATTTTCCGGGCACAAGATAGAGATGATTATAAAAATAAGCAAAATAAAAATATTTTTCATAATATACCTCTTTCAAATTAATCTTCCATTTCACTCATAAAAATGGCAATGGGGCGTGTTGCATCAATCTCCTGAAAAATAATTCGCAGTGTTGCCATAATCGGGATAGATAGAATCATCCCCACACTATCCCAAAGCCAGCCCCAAAACATCACGGAGAAAAGTACAACCAGTGGACTTAAATTTAACTGATGGCCTTGAATTTTGGGTTCAATTATACTGCCCAGTACATTCTGGATGAGCAGTAAAATTAACAATAGCCATACAGCCGTCCAGGGAGAGTTAAACTGCAAGAAGGCGATTAATACCGGCAATGCCGTTGCGATAATTGAACCGAGATAGGGAATAAAATTCAGTAAAAAAGTGAGGATCCCCAAGAAAACAAAAAAATCAAGCCTGAAAATCCCCATGACAATCATGGCCAGAACGCCTGTCGCCAAACTAACAACCAATTTGACCAGAATATATTTTCGAACGCTGGTATTGATATTTCGAACAATTTCCAAAATATGACTGGCGCGATCTCGCCCATAGGCTTTAATGAAACGGGCATTGAAATATCGAACTTCTGCGATCAGGAAAAGCATAAAAAAAGCAACAACCGCCGAATTACTGACCAGATCGAAAAAAGAACCTAAAGAACTGGTAAAAAAGGCGGTGATAGATCCGGTTGGCAGCCATTGTAAAATTTTCAAATCGCGAAGATGAAATGGAACATCTTTTTCGATAATTCCTAAATTCCTCAGAATCCCGCCCATAAGCTGATTTATTTTTCTTTCATATACTAATGAATTTTGAGCAAATCCACCGATGTTCTTATAAATAAAAAATCCAACCAAATAAAAAATTAACAATACCAAGACAACTACTATAATATAGGACAGAATACGGGGAATTTTTTTTCTTTGCAGCGCGTCAATGACAGGCAAAAGAATATTCACCATAAAGACAGCAATTAAGAATGGTTTTAATATCGATCCCAGTTGTTTCAAAATAAAACTTACCAACACGAGTGTTAAAAGGGATAACACGGCAATAAAAATCCGTTTTTGACCAACTGACATGAAAGTAGAATCACTTGAAGCAGTCATAAGGAACTCCTGATGAAAAAAATGTTAAATGGGGTATAATTTCCCAATATTTTCCATCAATTACACCTTTAAAATTATCATTTACCAAAGATTTACCGGTTTCACCCCAAATCCGGGACCCAACATTACAGCGTTTAAGAATAGTCTTTCAGTCCCATGAAAGTATCCGCGAAAGGTCGGTTCACCAGCAAAGAGAATAATTTGCCCTTTTCCTTTTGCCTCACGTACCAGATAACCAGTCTTTGCCCAGCGCATTTTCGCTTCTGGCCAAAGAAGTCCACCCAGACGTAATTTATTGATTTCACTAAACCTGCCAACGGTTTGAACTGGCAATCGGGCTAAATAGGCATAGCGCGTATGCAAATCAACCGGAACTTTATTGCCCACGCCAAAAGCCAGCCAGTGAGTTTCATCGAGATCTACTGACAGGATCGCACCACGGGGCATAAAAAGCTGCTGCCATTGATCCAGCCGCATTAATTCGGCATAATCAATTGGAGATTTTTGGGGCGAATTAACTTCCGGAATCGAAATATCAGTACCTTCCCAGACCAGAAGGCTATCAATTTTGAGCTGATTTAATTTTGCTTCCTGATCAGCAGCGGTTTCAAATTTTAACAACTGCTTTAATATTTGCCGTTTTAAGCGTACCTGACTGAACTGACTGGTACTATCCGCTAAAAAAGCCGCTGCGGTTTCTATCCCAATCACAGTTCCCCCCATTTCAACCCATCTTTTTAATTGCTCCAGGCCGGTTTTACCCAGCGCCTCCCGATATTGATTGGGACTGGAGGTTGATGGCAAAATAAGCACATTATATTTTGACAAATCGGTCGACTTTAGTCGTGACAACAGCAACAGACTCGTGCGTAAACGCATCCGATAGTCCAGCAAATGCCACATTGCACCAAAATTTAATGGATCGGTTCCTTCGCCAGTTACCAGGGCGATTCGGGGCGGCGTTAACGATACGAAAAGGTCTTCTCCCAGATCAGGACCCGTTTTTGAAAGCGCGGTATTCATTCCAATAATTTGAATGCCGGTTTGTTCGGCTAATTCCTGCATTGCCAAATGAAGTTCAGTTGAATTTTCATGATTTCGTAATAAAAGCGTTCCAGCAGAATAGTGTTGTCCCGCTATTTCAAATGCCGCATTGGCCGAACGAACCAGAAAATGGTGATTGAACAGCCAGGATAGTGCATTCATCGCTCGATCATCTTTGATTTCAATGAGATAGCCAAACTTCGGCTGCGAATTTTTCACCGTTCCCTTGAATACCGGCAACTCGGAAATTTGTGCCATTTTCACAGAAGGCGATTGGTCAGTATAATAACAATCGAGATGATAGGCCATGGGCATGGAAAAGCCGGTACTTTCATAAAGTTTCGATCCTTGGTGTTTTTCCAGCGATTTTCGTTCTTCTGTCAGAAAAGAATTCACAATTCGCGGATCGAATTCGAGGATGGCCTTTGCCAGCCGTCCCATGGGTTGTTCCAGGGGAATCACAAACGTTCCGGCGGGTAAGGAGTTATTCACGGGAGAATTGCCCCAATAATCGCGTGTATTGGTAGCTTTAAAGCCGTTCTCAGCCCTATAGACCTCAATTTCCAGCCACCGCAATTTTTGAATCAAACGCAGGGATCTGGTGGGATTTTTGGCATCCGGTACAATCAGAAAACAGGGGGAGTTTTTCTTTTTCATCGAAGCCAGCCAATCAACTTTTGCCTGATAAAATTCAGTTAACAGCATCTTTCGATTCGCCGCCGCCGTCTGTAAATTAGCCAATGAGCTGACCAGATGATGATGAATCCCTTCACGATACGTGAGCAGCGTTCCATCTGCTTTTTTAATGATAGAACCATTTGAGCGTGCCTGTTCATATAAAATGCCAATTGCATCAAAATAAAGCGGCCAGGCCGCGCCAAAACCCGGATACCACTCATCGTTCCAGGCACCGGTATAATAGCTCCAGCCATACTGATCAAAAGCCTTCGCTTGATCCAGCTCAAAAATTTGCCACCATTTTTTCACATGCTGACTGATATTGGGATTTATCGGTTCAGTAGGCGGAGAAAACAGATATGTACTGGAACTGCCCATCTCATGTGAATCGATGACCACCTGTGGATTCCAGACCAGAATCATGCGGGAACAGGCGCGCGTTTCGGGATGCACCAGCGTCACCCAGTCGCGATTCAAATCAAACAGATAATGATTCCCCCGGCCACGCGGCCAGACGCCGGCATGCGTAATCGTCTCCGCATCCGAATTGGGGACCATCCCGCTCCATTGCTGGATTTGAGACAAATAGCGTTCGCGGCCATCCGGATTAATCATGGGAACAATACAGTGAACCAGGTCCCGATTTAATCGGGAAGTCAATGAATCGGTGCCAGCCGCCAACTGGTAGGCAACCTGAAGCGCGGCATCGGAACTGGAAAGCTCATCACCATGAATGCCATATCCTAACCAGACAATCGCCGGTGAATTTTCACAAATCAATCTGGCGTCAACAGGGTTTAGCTTCCGGGGATCAGTTAATTTTTTGATATTTTCACGAATGATTTCAATATTGGACAAATTTTTAATGGAAGAGATCAACATCAAATACAATTTTCGATGTTCATAAGTCTCGCCAATTTCGACAAGCTTTACGCGTGAAGATGTTTGTGCCAGATATTTAAAATAATCCACCACTTCCTGATAACGCGAAGGGCGTTCACCCGCCGGAAGCTGTAAAAATTGATCCGGGGATTGAATTGTGGATTCATCGGTGTTATTGAGAAAGAGGGCTCCCGTTTTCTCTTGCGAAAAAACAATTACAATATGAAAAATGAAAATCAATATCATTGAAAATTTCATGTATATAACTTTCAACATTTCTGATCCTTTTCTCATTATTTTTAAATAAACAATTGCAACAATTTACCACCGTACACTTTTTGATAACACCCGACCTGACCCCTCACCGGAACCTTCTCCCCCAGGAGAAGAGAGAAGAGCGACGCCCTCTCCCTTTGGGAGAAGGTTGGGGTGAGGGTCCCAAGGGTGGTTTAAACAAGATTTACAAAAAGTGTAAGGTCGTGAATGTGACAGTTTTACAAAATCTAAAATCAAATTTGTTATTCTTCGTGTATCTATGCCCGGGTGGCATAAATTTATAAATTTAAGCGAAAATTTCACGCATTATTTTAACAGCCAATTGAATCTGTTCCTGATTTACATCCAGATGCGTAACCGCCCGCACCAAAAATTCACCAAAAGGAACCATCAGCACGCCTTTTTTCCCAAGAAGTTCAACCACCTGATAGGCATTCAGGCCGGATTTCGCGACATCAAAAATCACAATATTCGTTTCGACATTTTCCAGGTCGATTTGAAATTTTTTAATTTGTGATACGCCTTGAGCAATTAATTGGGCATGCTGGTGATCTTCTTGCAGTCGTTCAATATTATTTTCCAGCGCATAAAGGGCCGCCGCAGCAAGAATTCCAACTTGCCGCATGCCGCCGCCCAGCATTTTTCGGTAGCCATGTGCCTGATGAATAAAATCTTTCGAACCAATGACGATGGAACCGACAGGCGCTCCCAAACCTTTTGAAAAACAGAACATTAACGAATCAAAATATTGTGCATATTGCCAGGGCTCATAACCAGTGGCCACGCAGGCGTTGAACAGTCGGGCACCATCGAGATGGCTTTTAATCGAATGAGATTTAGTATAGTCATAAATCTGCGCCAAAAGTTCGATTGGATAAATCTTTCCGCCGCCACGATTGTGTGTATTTTCCAGACAGAGTAATTTTGTTTTGGGGACATGCACATCTTCAACCGGACGAGTGGCGGAACGAACCTGATCCGGCGTTAAAATTCCATTCGTACCGATAACCAGATAAAACTGGACGCCTGCCAGCGTTGCGGCACCGGCACACTCATAATTAAAGGTGTGAGATTCCTTTTCGACAATCACCTCATCACCACGCTGTGTATGGGCTAAAATTGATACAATATTGGCCATTGTCCCTGATGGTACAAACAGGGCGGCTTCCTTGCGAAACATTTTGGCAACCCGCTCCTGCAATAAATTGACCGTTGGATCATCCCCCCAGACATCATCGCCGACTTCAGCCTTTGCCATGGCTTCCCGCATGGCAGGCGAAGGCCTGGTAACGGTATCGCTGCGTAAATCGATATAATGCATTGTTTCTCCTTTAGTTGAGATATTTTCAAATTGAACGAAATTAAATATAAGCAGAATGAATTTTATTTTCAAGTTGAATATTTTTTTTATCGTTGCAATCTGAATAATTAATGTCTGTCCAAAAACACATCCGGAACTGTCATTGCGAGGAGCGTTTTGTGCGACGAAGCAATCTCCGCTGTTTAACGATGGGATTGCGAGCCTGAAAAACAGGCTGCGGCAAAAAACGCCTCGCCATGACAGAATTGGGTACTTTCGGACAGACACTAATTATTTATCAATTTTAAAGAATCAAACCGCTGATTGCCCGGATTTCGTAGAGAAAAATGCATAGCCATCGGTGAAATCAGTGAAATCTGTATTTACAATGAAAACATTCCCAATATAGGTAATGGGCATAGAATTTGCAATATACAAATCTGGCATTATCAATTACAATTTTGTATTTACATTCTGGTTAGACAGGAGTTTAACCGCAATATGCCAGGAGAGCAGCCCATGAACCAGACCATCCTTCATCATCCCGAACGCGAATTAAGAGAATTACGGTCGCAACTCGCTTATACCAAACGGACAGGATTTTTATTTGGTGCCGGCACTTCAAAAGCGTCCGGTTTACCGGATTTGCAGGAATTAACCCATCTGATTGAAAAAAATTTATCAACATCGTATAGTGAAGTATATCAACGTCTCAAAAATTCTATCACTCAGCGCAGTTCAGGAACATCTATCGAGTCGATTATCAATCAAATTCGCCTGATTCGACAGGTTACCGGGGAAAATAAGACAGTATCTTTTGATGGAATCGACGGAGAAACCGCTGTTGATTTAGACCGTGAAATCTGCAACGGCATTTATAAAATTCTCGCCAATCCGGAACAAAATTGCACAACCCTTTCAATTCAAAAATTTGCTGCCTGGCTAAATGGGCGGAAGTCCAATTTCCCGGTGGAAATTTTTACCACAAATTATGATTTAATATTTGAAAAGACGTTTGAAAGTTTACAAATTCCCTATTTTGATGGATTTATCGGTTCGCAGGAAGCTTTTTTTTGCCCGGAAGCAGTTGAATTTGTTACCTCCACTTATTCTCCCCCCAAATCCTGGCTCCGGCTCTGGAAGCTGCATGGTTCTTTAAACTGGTTCTGGAAGCCGGGAAGGGACGACCATTCGCCGCGCATTATTCGCGTCAATCAAACAGCGCAATATCTGAATCCGCAACAAGAATTGGTCATCTACCCTTCCCGTGAAAAATATGAAGCCAGCCGTAAACAGCCATATTTAGCTTTTTTTGATCGCCTGAAATCGTGGCTGCTCGCAGGTGATGGTTTATTCATTGTTGCCGGCTATTCTTTTTCGGACGCACATATCAATGAACTCTTTTTTTCAGCACTCGGGATCAATAAAAAATTGCATCTCATTGGCTTTTGTTATTCGGATGATGTCATCAATAAGTTAACAAAAATGGGAATCGATTTTTCAAATCTGGTACTGCTAAGTCCCGGACAGGCGTTGATAAGGGGCATAAAAGGGACATGGAAAGAAATGCCATTGAGGAATTCAATTCAATTTCGATTTTGGGACCGGGAAACAGGGACTTTAAAATTGGGTGATTTTAACGAATTGGTCAAATTTTTACTAAATACTTCTGGTCAGGAAGACAGGATCGAATATCAACTCAGGTTAAATCATGCTGCATGAAATTTCATACATTGGAAAAATTGTCGAGGTCAATTCGGCGATTGTCGAGATTGAAATTGACAGTGAAATTACTTCGTTTACCCGTATTATTGATGGACGATTATACAAAATCGGCCAGTTGGGGACTTTTGTCAAATTTCCCATGGGGAATCTCACGCTTTATGGTGTCGTTTCAGCAGTAAGCAATCGTCCGGGCAGCGGCACAACGAATTTATTGATGCCGGATTTGGGACGGCGCTATTTACAGGTGCAATTAATTGGCGAAAGATTGGGGGATTTACCCTTCGAACGTGGCGTGGGAATCTTTCCGACAATTCAGGACGAAGCACATCTGGTAACCGAAGCTGATTTGAAATATATTTATGGAGAAGATCATGCTGGATTAATCGAGATTGGCCGACATGCTGCTTCAGAAAATTTATCGGTATATTTGGATTTACATCATCTGGTCGCGCGGCATAGTGCTATTTTCGGGTCAACCGGTAGTGGAAAATCCAACACCGCCGCGACCATTATCAAACAAATTATGCAAAAAAATCCAGGTGCCCGGATTGTACTGATTGATCTGCACGGTGAATATGCATCGGCATTTGAGAACCAGGCACGAATTTTTCGAATTCAGGATCAACAGCAGCCATTATCACTTCCGTACTGGATAATGACTTTTGATGAACTGGCATTTTTTCTGGTTGGACGAACACCGGGGCAGGAAAAGCCAGAGGATAAGCGCCTGCGGGAGGCCATTCTCTTATTAAAACAGGCAAATTCAATTCGATTAAAGGCGGGTTCAGTCAATCCGGATTTTATCACCGCGGATGCACCCATACCATTCGATATACGGAAAATGTGGCATGATTTTAACCGGGAAGTTCACGGCACCTATTCACAGGCGCAAAAAGAGGCCCAAAATCGTATGTCGGAGGAGTTAATTGACGAAGGTGATCCATATCAACTCATTCCAGCACGATTTAAACCCTATACACCCAACAATGGGGCCCCTTTTAAATCTAAAAATGATTTAATGGCCAATTATGAACAAAAAATCTATTCGCGGCTGCGAGATAGTCGGTTTAATTTTCTTTTTAATCCAAACTCAAATAATACAGAAAATGATTTAGATCAATTATTGCGTGATTGGATTGAAAATGATCAGCGCTTGACCATTCTGGATTTAAGCGGAATTCCGTTTGAATTAATCGATATATCAGTCGGATTACTGACCCGGATAGTTTTCGATAGCATGTATTGGGGTCAAAAAGAACCCTACACAGGCCGTAATCGTCCCATTTTAATGGTATTTGAGGAGGCACATTCGTATCTTCCCAAAAATGAAGCGAATCATCATCTTTTTGGATATGCCCGAAAAGCAGTGGAACGAATTTTCAAAGAGGGCCGCAAGTTTGGCATTGGCGCGATGGTGGTCAGTCAGCGGCCATCTGAAATATCAGAAACGATTCTGGCACAGGTCGGCACTTTTATCGCCATGCGACTGACGAATAGCGTCGATAAAAACACGGTCAAAGCTGCCGCACCGGATAATATGACCAGTTTAATCGATCAGATTTCAGCCTTGCGAATTGGCGAAGCGATTGTAGTTGGTGAAGCCATCAAAATTCCTTCGCGGGTAAAAATCGAACAAATTACGCCGGGGCCAAATAGTCATGATCCGGAAGTCGTCCGCTGTTGGCAACAAATTTTCACGCCGGATGAAACGCATTATCAAAAAATTGTGACGGCGTTACGGGAGCAGAAAAATATTGACGATCTAAATAGCCCATCGCCCCGAAGACACGAAGGGCATCAATTCGATTAATTTTAGAAACTCAAGGTCCTATTTTTAAATAAATTATGCGTCTAAACCAAAAAGTAATATTTTGTGATGCTGAACGAAGTGAAGATTCTATATTTTTCAAAGACTTTCGAGATTCTTCGCATCGCTCAGAATGAAAGAACATTCCCTTTTAGCGGAGGATCAGGGATAATAACCAGATAACATTCGCCAATTTAAAAAAATCCATATCAAATTCATTAAAAAAATGCCAGGCGATTAAGATTAGAAAATACGAGGTGAATGTGGTATGCTTTCGACTTGCCGATAAATCATTCCAGCTTGATCAATCGTCATAGCCGATATCATCAAATTCAGCAATCCGGATTGACCTTCGTCAAGAATCGGATCACCCTGACAGAAACCTTATTCGCCTATCTGGTGAAAACCGCCAATAATGTTAATGCTGGCGGGGCAATCGGGTGTTCGGAAGGTGAATAAGGGCTATAATCCACGGGTTGATAGATCAAACGAACTTGATTGACCGTTGTAACAGATCAGATCAAATTCCTGAATTTGAACCAATTTCCGTCTTCCTTCACTTTTTTATTCTTGAGATTGATATTATCCTTGCAATTTGATATTGAAAGTTTTATAATTCTTTCATTGATTCAAAAATAGCGAGGATTTGTTTGGTGAATTATCATCGTTTAAATTTTTACAAAGCACTCTTTGGTACAATTTTAATATCTTTGCTTTTCACTTATTGTGATTCCAACCGTTCTGATTATCTGAGTGAATTTGCTTCCCAAATTAAAAGAAATTTTTCTCATCAACGCCACTATTTTTATCAAAACTTAATGCCCGGTACAAAACACGAAACAGCGGTCTATCGCTTTCAGTCAGAATCACCCAATCCCGGCATCATCGTTATTGGTGGAACTCACGGAGATGAACCGGCCGGTTTTGAAGCAGCCTATCGGCTGCTAGATTATTTATCAAAAAATCATCCATTAAAAGGCACTATCTATGTCATCCCTGAAGCCAACAAAATGGCTATCATACACGGGGAACGCCGAATTCCCGTACCTGAAAGTGTTGCAATCGATGCCGGAGACCTGAATCGCTGCTATCCAGGCCGACCGGAGGGATTACCGGCATACCGCCTGGCATATCAAATCACTGAATTCATTAAAATTCATCAGATTCAACTCCTGATCGACTTACACGAAAGCCCCTATTTCGCGCATGAAATACACGCTTTTGAAGGAGAAATTTCTGTTCCAGGTCAATGCATAATTTATACTGGAAACGAAATTGCGTCCCGCCTCAGTCACGTTGTTTGTGAGCACATAAATCAACAAATTTCTGCTCATGAAAAAAAATTCACTTTAAAAGAAGGCCCCATAGAAAACAGTGCCGCCTGGTTAGCTGGTGCACATTTTAAAATTCCAGGATTCACCATCGAGACCTGTAAAAAATTACCGCTGGAAAAACGAATTCAGTTTCACCTGGCAATCACTTTAAATATATTGAAAGAGATGGATATATTTCAGGATAGTCAAAAAGGAAATTTTTAGTCTGAAGAGACGTGTCGAAATTTCAATGAATAGAATTTATTTTGTTGAATGCCTTTAATTTTATAAATTTCCAGGCTCAAGGTTTCAAACGGGACTTCATTGCCTTTTTCATCTTTAACCTGGATTAATCGTTTTTTTTCCAGCATGAAAGGGATATCCTGATTCAAGGTTGAAAAGAGGATTGCCTTCGAATTGCTTTTATGATAAAGCAAAGCAGTTCCTTTGGCAATGGATTCAGCCACGATTCGCCCGTTATGCTTCCACTGCCACCAGCCGTACTCCTGAAATTCTGGAACGCCCTTTCCTTTTGTCCCATAAAGATCGATAATGCCTTTCAACGATGCCCTCATGACAGTATCAATCATCTGGTCATGAAATTTAGTTAAATATTCAATCTGAGGTGTCGAATAAATTGAACTGGTCACATAATGATAAAGCGCCAGTTGACTGGACATATCCGAAGCATCCCCGTCGATTAAAATTTCCGGTAATGATTTGGAAATAATTCGCGCACGTTTTTCACGACGAAGCCGATCATCCAGGTCTTCATTGATACACACCATATCCTGCACATTTCGAAAATGGGGATTGGGCGCAAAACCCATGATCAGGGCATCTGACTTAATGAATTTCGCCTGGTCATAAAAAGTTTTTAAGTACATGTAGGCTTCTTCCAGTCCAATGCCACGGGTTGAGTCCTTATAATTAGCCTTTAGCGGATTCCTAACTCGAAAAACATCGGCAATCTTCAATCCATCGGCATTCAAAGCTGTATCCGCGGCACTTAACATTGCCGCACAGCAATGTTTGACGTAGGTCGCAAAATCGGGATGCGTCGCGTCCACAAAGTCACCATCCGTTATTCCCATCTCCTGAGCTAACGATTTATTTTCAGCGGTCCAGGCTTTCCATAATAAAACGACTTTATGACCCTGCTGGTGACACCATTTAATGAGCTCCTTTAAATCACTGAATTGTTTTGAGGGCTTCGGATCCCCCAAAATTTCCTGCCATTGATGCTCCAGAACAATGGTGAATGTCGTTTGGGGGTACACCGCCATCTGTTTTACAATATAATCACGCACCCATCGCGTGTTAAAATTGGGATTCTTATTCGTTATATTTTGAACCGTCTGCTCACCCCAGGTAGACAGAATCGGTTGCGCCCACCAATTATTCGTTGCTGAATTACTATTTTGAGTTTTAATATATTGATTTTCTTGCAGATAACGAGTATAATCCCCTATTGCATCCCAACCAGAATTATTAAAGGTGAAAATAAGTGCCGGGAGCCAGAACAGGCTTGTTTCTTTGTTCGCAATTTTATGCCAGGAATAATCCAACCAGATTGATCCCGCATCCATTCCAAATTGAGTTATCGGTGCCAGTTCGGCCAATCCGATACTCAACCAGCCAGCCGCCGTTTCCATCGAAAAATTCAATGGTGCCGGACAAAAAATCCATTGATTGTCCCGATCTGCCCGGATATCAATCATAGGCGGATTTTTATGATAACTATCAGCTTCTGGTGAAAAATAATTGAGCCAGCCAGTATCATCAAAGCCAGTTGTTCCTTTCCGGCCACAATAAAGCCCCATTTTTTGATCACCCGGCAAAAGTAATCCAAATTTAATCTCAAATCCGTCAGGCTTAAATTCCATCAGCACTTTTTGAAAAACGATTTCGTTTTGAACATATTCCAGGACAATAGTTCGCTTACTCATTTTCCAGCGAAAAGTCAACCCATTCAAATAGGAATAATCGGGTTCGAATTGAGCTGCAATTGGAAATTGCGTATAAATCGACCCTGAAGAATTGAGAAGCCTCAATTCAGCGGTTAATTTATCAATAATCACAAAATAATTTCCGCCAGTAATTTCAAATCGTTCTTCTTTTTCGGTTATATCAAAACGATTTGCACTGATTAACGGCCACGAACTGCCAGAACTCAAAACGATCAAGATGATATAAAAAATACCAATCACAACTCTTCCTGAGTATTTCATTACTTCCTCATTGTTATGGTGTTAAATCGCATGGCGTAGGGTGCATCGCGCAGAGCAAGACTACTTCTTCAATGCTCCACGGTATTTTTTCTGTGCCAGTTATGTTACGCGTTGTTCCAATTGCAAAATTTATACCATCAGCAGCGTTATAGAGCAACCCCATCGATGATCGACCCACATTTCGGACAGCGACCTTCCCGGATTTCATATTTCGAAATTTGAAAACCATAACGCTGAATGAGTAAGGTGTGACAATTATCGCAATAGGTGTTTTCTTCGGCATCGCTATCAATATTCCCAGTATATACGTAACGTAAACCGGCCTCTAATCCGATTTCCCAGGCTCGCTGAATCGTTTTTAAAGGAGTGGGGGGAAGATAGGTCATTTTATAGTGTGGAAAAAAGCGACTGATGTGCCAGGGAGTCGCCACACCAATTTCATCTTTTATAAATTGAACCAGTTCGCGTAATTCAATTTCATCATCATTCAGCGAGGGGATCAGCAGGGTGGTGATTTCAGTAAAGATATTCAATTTTTTCAGTAGCCGTAACGTATCCAGGACAGCGGATAATTTTCCGCCAACGACTTTCTTATAAAACTTTTCATCAAAAGCTTTTAAGTCAACATTGGCAGCATCCAGATAAGGCTGGATCATCTGGAGGGGTTCCGCATTGATATAACCATTTGTTATCAAGAGATTTAATAATCCTGCTTCATGTGCCAGACGAGCCGTGTCATACATCAGTTCGAAGTAAATGGTGGGTTCGGTATAAGTATAGGCAAGAGATCGACATCCGGTTTTGATGGCCTGATTGACAATTTCTTCCGGAGAAAGCGGATTTCCAGGAATTTCCCCCGGCGAAAGTCGAGGATATTGTGAAATATCGGCATTCTGACAAAACTTACACCATAAATTACATCCCATGGTGGCAATTGAAAATGATTTGCTACCAGGGGCAACATGAAATAATGGTTTCTTTTCTATGGGATCAACATGGGTCGTAATAATTTTATCATAAACCAGCGAAAAAAGAGTACCATCCAGATTTATCCGAACACTGCAAATCCCTTTTTCACCTGGCTTAATTATACAATTATGAGGACACAAGTTACATTGTACTTTTTGATTTTCCAATTTTTGATAAAAAAACGCTTCTTTCATATAATACATCCTCAAATTCTTCATGAACTTCGATTGTTCATCGACATTGGCCACGAAGACACAAAGCCGCGAAGAGATTGAAAGTGAAAGATTATCTTTACTTAAAACGTGAATCTATCAGGATTCAAATTCATTGGAATAATCAAATAATCGCTTGATAAAATCGTTACTTTGGAATTAATTTGAAATTAATATCCTGATTTAAAAAAAGAGCGCGCCTTTGAGCCTTCGTGAATTCGGGGCGATCAATTATTCAAATGGAAAATATCACAATTCTGTACAGGCGTAATTGTTTTCTATTGTGCCGATTTAAATTTTTCGCGTTCTATTTTACTAAAAATACAGCCACAATAATCCTGCCGGTACAGGCCATACTGTTTGCTGAGTTCCAGACTTCTTTTAAAGCCGTCTTTTTTCTTGAAATTGGCTTCCATAAAAGGAACGCCCCATTTCTGACCGGCTTCATTGCCAATTTTATTGATTCGATTGGCATCTTTGTGAGGGCTAACAGTTAAAACGGTGGTAAAAAGATCAAATCCCTTTTCAGCCGCCATTTTCGCGGTTCTTTCCAATCGCATCTCGAAACATTTGGTGCAGCGTTCTCCTCCTTCTGGAATATTTTCCAGCCCTTTCACCAACTCAAACCAGGCTGCGGAATCGTATTCTGCCGGGATAAACGGGACATTTAGCAGGCGAAGGAGGTTTTCCATTTCCTGTTCACGGAGATGATACTCTTTTTCAGGATGAATATTTGGATTATAGAAGAAAATCGTCAGATCATATTCTGGAGAAAGTCGTTCAATTACCACGGTCGCGTCTGGCGCGCAACAAACATGGAGTAAAAGTTTTTTTAATGATTTGGATGAATCCATAAGTAAATTTTGTAAATAAATTCAGGTAACCTTAAATCAAGGTTACCTGAGTTTTACCAATTAATATTCTGTCACTTTACTTAAATCAATTACAATATCAATTCGTCGATTTTGGGTACGACCTTCTTCTGTGGTATTCGGTGCGATTGGTCGTGAATCCCCATAGCCCACTGCCTGGATTTTATCTTCCGGAAGTCCCATATTAACTTGAAGATAGGTTTTTACAGCGCCAGCACGTCGATTCGACAGTTCTATGTTTTTCGCTGGATTCCCTTTTGTATCCGTGTGACCTTCAATCAAAACACTGGCCTCTGGAAATTCGCGAATACATCGCTGAACCTTATTCAACAGTCCATAATGTTCCGGGCCAATAATATCTCTACCGGGCTTAAAAGTCAAACTGATTAACCGAATTCGCAGTGCATTCCCTTCGCGAATCACCTTGGCTTCGGCTGGCGTAAACATATCTTCAACACGTTTTAATTTTTCATCTTTGCGTTTCTTAGCTTCCAGTTCATCTTTCAGGTCAGTTGAAACCTGCTTGAGCTGGTTGAGTTCACCCCGGAGGTCTTTTATTTCTTTATTGCGTTCGGAAATTTCCTGATTTTTCTGTTTTAACTCTTCGTTTAAGCTCTGGATATTATTTCGTTGACTTTCCAGAACCTGAACAATTTGGGTTGCCGCTTCACTCAATCCATTATCAAAACGAAGATCTTCCAAATTCGCGGATTTGCCAATATTCTGAATAAGACGTTCCTGGTCTAACAGCAAATTTTCCCAACTGGCTTCATCGTCTTTAAATTCCCGAGCCAAACGGGCGATATAAATGGCATGATTAGCTTCATATTCCGCACTTTGTGCTTTTTGCCGCGCAAGTGATTGTTTCTTCCGATCGGTATTTAAAATATTTTCGGCTTCCTGAATAAGTGTTTGCGATTTCATAAATGTTTTTGGCGCAAAACGATCCACTCGCTCTTCTTTTGCTTTCTTTTGAAGAACATGCACTTTTCCGATGATATTTTCTTTAATCGCTTTTAATTCAGCCGTTTGATACAAATCCATTGATTTCTCAACCTTTTTAGCCGCAGATTTGGTATCACCATCTTCAACGTTTCGCGCGGCATCATCCAAAACTTTTTCAGCTTCCGTAAACACCTCTGGTGCAAATTGAGGCGCATCGGCTTCTAACGCTGAATCACGCGCGGGGAGCAAATCCTTAAAAATCGTGCGACTTACTTCAGCATTTTTTTCGGCAATCTGTAAATATTTTTGGGCATCCTGGAGACGTTTCAAGATGTCTTTTTGATTGCGACCTTTGGTGTCATCATCTTTGGCGCGTTCAAAATTCTCTACCGCTTTCCGGAACTCACCAGGAGAAAGCAAATTAACCTGCTGAGATTGCGCTTTGGCAATTTTTGAATCTATTTCAGTTAAAAGATTGGCAACGGTTCCCGCTGTTGTTTGAGCCATCAAAGCTTCATGAAAATTACCGATAATTAAAAAACTCAACAAAAAAAATCCAAACACCAAAAATGTAATCGTATTATTTTTTATCCCCATTTAAATCCTCCTTACTAACAAACTGTGATTGGGTTTTTACAGTGAATTATTATTTAAGTAAAAAACTAAATGGTATCCATACAAAAAGCGCACCATTAAAAATAGAGTTAAGAACAAATGAGATGGTTAAATTTATATTATGCTTTTGTTTTAAGAAATGTTCCGCTTAAAATCAAATAATTGAAAATTGATTTCAAAGTCTTGATTCAGAAAAAATTGACAAAAACAGTGCGAGAATTCATCACATTTCCTTTCACCAAAGGAAATCACCAGGCAATTGTTACAAAATTCGAAGGAGAAAATTTTAAATATCGCTAACTCTTTTAAAATCAATAAAACCTTGCTGTATTATTAATTTGAATATAACCTAATTATCGTTTAAAGTCAAGTTAAAACTTGCCTGGACTGATGACTTATTTATGTTTAAATATAAAAAATGATGCGTCAGGAAATAATCGTTTAAATTCAATCCATTGTGCTATAAAATCTTCATGAAGTATCAATTTTTGCTTTTCAATTTTTTGATAAACGGGTTCCAGTTTATGACCGGATGATTGCTCAATCGGGATATTGGCAAAAAAATGATGTGCCACATTATGATCATTTATTAATCCCAGAATCTGATGCACTTTTTGTAATTCAACTATCAACGTACCTGGAAAAGTCAATTGCGGCAGGCAAATCGCAATAAATTCAAGATTGTAACGGAATTCTTTGGTTAAAATACGAAGATAATGAAGGGCTTCTGAATTCAGATTGGTTATATCACCGGATTGAATGATATTATTAAACATCTGAACGAGATATTTATAGGTGCGTTTTTCGGTTTTTTTTAAAGAGACTTTTTTTAGTACTTTACTAACATTTTTTGCTTTGCAAGCTATTTTTTTCAGATTGAATTTTTCCGTAAATGCAAGAAATTCAGCCTTTGCATTCGCCTCTTTTTTCGCAAGAACGTCGAGATAAGTGTTAAATTCCGCTTCAATTTCGGTTTGCCAGATGGATGCCAGATCAATCTGAACCTGAATATCACGAATTTTACCAGCATTTTTAAACAGCTTTCGAGCCGGTTTGAAATTTTTCTCAAGTTTAAAATCAAGATTAATGGCTTTAATGAGATAAAAAAAAGCACGCAGTCGCTTAATTGTGACCCGCAAATTGTGAATATCTTCAGGTTCAAATCGCTGAATCGTTAACTGATAAAATTTTTCAATGTTTGAATAGAACTTTTCAAACTCTTCTTTAAAAATTTTGGATTGTGTCATTTTTAAATCAATCTAATTGACCAGTATTTCAGGTTGGGTCAATTTTTAATGCTCAGATAAATTATCGTTACGTTACACTCTGTAATTAAAATTTAAAAATTTGATTTGAATTTATCAAGCTTTATTTATATTCTTTAGAGAAAACATTCAATTTCAGAGTCGTTCTTGATGAAAATGTACCGAATTTCCGATATTCCTCCCGGAAAAAATAAATAATTCTTGACTTTTGAAGCTAAAATTAATAATTTTATTTCAATACCAAACCCGACATGGCTCTTTTTTTTCCACTGCGACGGTGCTACTTCTATAAAATAATAGAAGGAATTTTTAATTGGATTTTTGAATAACAAAAGTTTTATATCGGTAATTAAAAAAGACTTTAACTTTCCTGAACCTGAATTAAGTTATGATAGTATCAATAAATGGTGTGATTATAGCAATAGTTTACTAAATTTTGACATCCAAAACAGGGTTCAGGAAAGCTGTTTTTATCATAACATTCTAATTTTAAAAGAAATAATTCATTTAACAATTAAATTCACCTGTCATAAGGAACGAAAATGATTTGGCTAAATATTGTTTCCGGTTTTATTAAAGCCATGCGGGCAGGCCAGACGCCAAACCAGATTGCGGCTGGTTTTGGTCTGGGATATATCATCGGATTGATGCCCTTTATGACTTTACAGGGGATATTTCTCTTTATCCTCCTGTTTTTCTTTAATATTAATCTGGCCGCCGGATCGTTTGCAATTATTATCTGTAGTCTATTTGCCTATTTGCTCGATCCCGTTTTTCATCACCTGGGTTATCTGGTCCTGGCAGAAATTCCGGCCTTGCAAGGAACCTGGGAATGGCTGTATAATCTACCGGTGGCCCCACTCACCAGATTTAATAATACGGTTGTAATGGGAAGTTTTTTAGTGGGTATCATCACCGTAATACCAGTCTATTTCGGGATGAAAAAATTCGTTGTGGTTTATCGCACCCGGCTGGAAGACCGCATTCAAAAATGGAAAGTTGTCAAATTTATCCAGGGAAGCAAATTATATCAATTATATGAGAAATATCGGGATATAGGAGGCTAAATCATGCGAAAAAGTGCTTTAATCCTGCTGGGCGTTATGATTATCATCGCTATTTTGCTGGCCTATTTCGTTCGGGATCGCCTCTTTGAAAATGCCATCGAAAGTGGGCTGGAAATGGTCGCTGGTGCAAAAGTGGAAATCGATGGCTTTCATTTCAGTATCTGGGGCTTAAGTTGCTCATGGAATCGGATGCAAATTGCGGATAAAGCTGATCCCTGGAAAAATATCATCGAAACTGGCCCTGCCGGTTTTGACATCGAAGTCCGGCCGCTTTTCTGGAAAAAATTTATTATTCGCGAAATGCACCTGGAAAATGTGAGAAGTGGAACCGCTCGAACAACGGACGGGAGTCTGCCGCCAGAACCCGAACCGCCTGAAGCCAGTCAGGAAACTTCCTTTATCGATCAGGCTTCCGCTTCATTAAAATCTCAATTCGGTGATTTGCCAATTCTCGATCTGGGCGCGCTGGGGAAAAAATTAAAAGTCGATTCCCTGATTAATATTCAAAATTTGATGACCATCCAGAAATATGAGCGTTTAAAAGTTTATACCGACAGCTCGCTTCAATACTGGGATGCGCAGCTCAAGCCTGCCATTTATCAGGAACGACTTCAAAAACTGGAAACGGAATTCAAAGCGCTCAATCTGAATCTGGATCAGGTTAAAGACGTGGCGACCTTGACAATGACGCTGAATAAACTGAATGAACTGTATAAAGAAATCGTGTCATTGAAAAAGGATATTGAAGAAAAATATACCGGTGCGACCAGCCTGGTGAAGGATCTAAAAACTCAACTGGCTGATCTCAAAGGAGCGATCAAAGACGATATCGCCAGAGCTCAGGAATTGGCGAAATTAAAAGACATGGACGTGCGGGATATCAGCCTGCTCCTTTTTGGACAACCATTGATCGGGAAAGTCGATGAAGTGCTGGGATATGTAAAATTGGGTCGAAAATATCTACCAACAGCCCAAAAAGTGTTTGTATCAAAAAAAGAGCCTGCTCCGCCGCGATTTAAAGGTCAGGATATTCATTTTCCATTCCATTATCGCTATCCCCGATTTTTACTTCGCCTGGCGCGGCTTTCGGGGGCCAATGCCGCTGGTGATACGGCTCGTGCCTACTTTTTTGATGGCGAGGTTCGCGGCCTGACAAACCAACCCAGCGTTTACGCCAAGCCCACGCAATTCAATCTGGATTTAACCCGCGATTTGGGAAATAAATATCATCTCGCCGGCAGCCTGGATCATATCGGTGAAATTGCTTATGATACTTTATGGGCGTCTGCCCGTGATTTTGGCCTGGGCAAAATCAATTTAAAATCCAGTAAGTACTTTCCTGAGGCGATACAGGCGAATAAAGGTGATATCTCTTTCACTGGATATTTTATGGCAGACAAAATTGCATTAAATCTGGATCTGGCAGCCAGTCCGGTTAATTTTATTTTCGCCGAAACTCAAAATGCAGGGACCATCGCGAAAATTGTCCGGGATTTAATTGTTGCCATTAACGACATTGAACTGAATGCACAATTTAAAGGCCAAAGCCCAACATATCAGTTGAAATTAAATTCCAATATCGATAACATTCTGACACAAAAAGTTAGCAGCTTATTGAAAGAAAATATCGCCAAAGTCCGGTTACAGATTGAACAATTTGTTCAAACTGAAGTTGACAAACGCCGGCAACCGCTTGAGACAAAATTTAACAACTTCCAGCAGTCACTAATGGCGGAAATGGAAAAAGTGAAAACTAATATGTTGAGCCGATATCAGGAAATCGAGGCGAAAAAGAAAGAAGTTGAAGAAAAAATCGAAGCCGAAAAAAATAAAACGCAAAAAAAGATAGACGAAGAAAGCAAAAAGCTACAGGATAAGGCCAGGGATAAATTGAAAAACATGCTTAAAAGGCCCGGAACTCCTTAAGCGTTTATTTTTAAATTACCGCCTTCGAAGTCTTTCTGTTGGCAGAATAATTTTATGAAAGATTATTAATTCCACGTATACCGGAGCGTGTCCGAGAACTAACCTTTTGAAGGTTTTTGAGCAGGAATAATTATATATATAGATTAAAATTTCAATTTCAATCTATATATTGTGTTTTTTATAACCTTCGAAAGATTAATTTTGACCAATTTTCTGGCTCTCGGACAGCTTCACCGGTGAAAAGTATCGATGGTATCTTTATATTTACCTTTATAAAATTATTCTGCCATTTAATCAGGCTACCATCATTCATACAGCAAAATTCGAAATCTTTCACTGGATTCATGAAGAATCCAGGTGATGATAAAATTACGATTGATTTTACTTTTAGATTATCTTAAAATTCGTCCTGACAAACTTATTTATTTACTGACTGGGAAAAAATGGAACAAATACTCATCTATATTGCTGCTGGCCTAACTGCCGGATTTCTGGGAGGATTGTTAGGCGTTGGCGGAGGAATCCTGCTGGTCCCTATTTTTCATTATCTGCTTAAAATCCCGATGCATATTGCCGTTGGGTCTTCATTGGGTGTCATTATTTTTACTTCAATTGCCGGTACAATCAAGCACTGGCAGGCCAATAATGTCAACGTAAAATTGGTTATTGCTGTTGCCTTATTTTCAATTATCGGAAGTTACTTTGGTGCTTATGTCTGTGAAAAGATATCACCAGATCTGCTCAAACGTATTTTTGCTGTTATACTATTAATCACCGCGATTAAAATGCTTGCCTGATTCATTCAGTATTAACCATATTACACAAAAAATACCGTTACAAACAGGCTAATACATTTTATACGTGATTTGATGAGTACTGTCTTATAATCGTTATTAAGGTATTGTTAGTTAAATATAGTTTTTGTATTGACTTTTACATTTTTATTGTTTAAATTGCTCTCCGAAAGGAGGAAATTTATGATGAACTGTCCCAAATGTAAAAGCCATGATACCCGCAAAGACGGTAAGGTAAAAGCGAAACAACGTTTCTATTGTAAAAAGTGTCATTATCATTTTACCGTAAAGAAAAAATCCACCGCGTCCTCAGCGCGAATTAAAAAAAACGCATTAGAACTGTATTTAGAAGGCCTGGGCTTTCGTGCCATCGGCCGATTTTTAAAAGTCAGCCATGTTTCCGTTTATCAATGGATTAAAAATTTTGGTGAAAAATTAGCGCCACTACAAAGTGACAATCACATAAAAGTGGTTGAATTAGACGAATTGCATCTGTATGTCGGTCAAAAAAAAAAGATTGCTGGTTATGGACTGCTATTAATCGAGATGGGAAAAAATTCATCAATTGCGTATTGGGTTCCCGCGGAACCGAAACCGGCAAAAAACTCTGGAATTTGATAAACGATAAAACGATCGATAAAGTGGCTACTGATTATTGGTCGCCGTACGAAAATTTTATTCCGTCGAATAAGCATATCCACTCCCCAAAAGAAACCTTCAGGTGAAGGTTATAGCGCTATTCTTCGCCATTTTTTGGCCCGACTTCGAAGAAAAACAAAATGTTATTCTTATCGTATGGAGATGTTCAAATATGCTATTTTGCTTTTAATGGCAAAACGCAATAATGAATTAGCTATACTTAATTAACAATACCGAATTTTGGATGTTCATTTGAAATTTGATAATTTGGGTTTGTTGTCATCAAGTCACCATCAGGGATTTGTTGAAATAATTTTTTTGCTGGTGGTTAAAGGTGTATTGTTTTTGCTTATGAAAAATCATGACATCATATTAATTTACGTGAATTTTTTGAAAAGTTTTCATAAAAATAAAATGATTGAAAATGAAAAAGGTTCGGATTTATGATTTTTCAGACTGAATTTAAGAAGACAGCAAAGAATACCTGATGGAAATGTACTCATGAATGGATCAGTTGTAAAAAAAATTAGTGAACAGGTCATCATAAAAAGATTATTCAAAATAGTTTATGCAAGTCATTTATGCTTTTGGTACTACTCAAATAAATATCGACCATTCCTGACATTAACATTCGGGGGCCTCCTTTCGCGTTCAAAATAATCATGCCCTTCCTGAAGATTGCGCCAGAAATCGATCCATTGGGAATTTTCATGGCGTTGCATATTTTCGGTGGTCATCCGGAAAGGAAAGACATGGACCCGAAAAAATGAATGGCCATTTCGAAAAGTCGCATCTGCCAGCGCATATATTTGCTCGATAATCGGATCCGTCATCGCAAAACAGCCAATGGAAACACACGAACCGTGGATAAAAATATCGCCGCCGGTTCGTCTATAAAACCGATCATATTGATTGGGATAGCCAATATCAAAGGACAGATGAAAATTACTTAAGGGATTTAATCGATTTGGTGTGACAAAGTAAAATCCTTCCGGCGCCTGGCAATCGCCCTGCCTTAATTTCGGCCCTGAATTTCCTGAAAAATAGCAAATCGGGTAGGTTTGAAAAAGTGAAAAAGTGCCCCGATCATTACGAATCCACAACTCCAACTCTTTGGATTCTTTAAAAATCCGGATAAAAATTTGGGATCCGTAACTTAAATTTCGTTTTTTAAGCGAATCATCCAATAGAGGCCGAACGCGCTGAATAGCGGCTCGCGATCTTTTACTTTCGGGAATTGTCTGAGGAGATGCAATTCCAGTGGAAAAGATTATTATCAAAAAAAAAAAGAAATTATTCTGGTTATCATGTTCCTGCTCCAAAAGCTAATTTCAGTTACCTATTCTACCGTGCACTTTTTAATTAAACAAAACCGGCCCGCACCCTAACCCTCTCCCAGAGGGAGAGGGGATAGCTACGCGCTTTCCCTTGGGGTGAGGGCTTTGAGCGTGGTCTAAAAATGAATCTTTAACGCAATATAAAAAAGTGTGCGGTAGCAAATTTACTTTATACGATTTTGTCAGACTAAAACCCAAAATTATAAAAAACCTGCTTTAAATGCCATTCTGAGAATGATTCCCTTCGACAGGGATCCGGACGGATTTTGCTGACCAAGAATCTCTCTCCTGCAAAATGCCGGGATTCTTCACCCCACAAAAAACGTGGGATTCAGAATGACAAAAGAATATAATCTGACTAAGTAGAATTATTTGTTTGGCGAATTTTCCTTCGCCAACGGGGGAATTAGCGCCTCCAGAATTCGGGGGATCCACTGTTTTTTATCCCGATCATACACACCAAAGCCGGCACAAAATTCCCAGTACGTCCACCCGATATCTTTCGCCTCAGCCTGGCGCGCGATATATGCGGTCCAGCGTTCGCGGGAGCGAATATCGGCTTTATTGTACGAACCAAACTCGCCTAAATAAATCGGAACATTATTTTTTTCCCCATAAGCAACGGCCAGATTCAGGTCATTATCCACGGCCTGTCTTTCAGCCGCAGTACCGGACCATAATGTTCCCATCCAGGCATTGGAACCATCCACCCACTCGGCCCCCTGATGCGTAAACTGGAATGGATTGTAATAATGGACGGTAACGATTAAATGTTTATCGGATGCGGGAATGACCAGTTCATTCAGGCTGCCAGTACCACCCCAATTGGCGGTACCAATGACCACATTTCGTTCAGGATTGGTCTTTCGAATTATCTGTAAGGCTTCCACCAGGTATTGATTCCATAATTTAGGTGTTAGTTTGTCATGTGGTTCATTCAGGATTTCAAAAATCAGCCCGGCCGGATAATTTTGATAATGGGTGGCAATTTGTTCCCACAAGGCCAAAAATCGGGCTTTATGGTTTTCCGGCTCCATAAAAATTTCGTCATAATGATGAATATTCAAAATGATGGTCAAATCATTTTCGATGGCTTTTTTAACGATCCAGTCGATGCGACGGAAGAAAGCATCATAAATCTTATAGGGCTCTGTCGGTGCGGCGTGGGCAGACCATTTAGTTGGCACCCGTATCGAGGTGAAACGAGCTTCTTTCAGTAATTTAAAATATTCATCTTCGATGGCTACCCCCCAATCGCCCTCATTAGGCGCTTCCAGGGCATTGCCGAAATTGACTCCCCGAAAAATTTTTCGATTTTGATCAAACGGGTTCATAGCCTGAAAAGGCGGTAATTCATCTTTTACAGGATTTTTGGTATCTTTTGAACACATATTATGAAACATACTCACCAATAAAATAATCAGCAAATAAATTTGTGATTTTTTCATTATTGAATCCTCCATTTTTCTGCAAATTTTATGGTCATTTTGGTGAAATTCTTAAAATGCTCCCTTTTATGCCAACTGCGTTGGCAGGCATCCACGCAGCGGATGCACTCCAGGGGCTTATTTTAAATTTTTGAGTTAATGCAAATTATGTAGTTCTCCAGGTTTTTTGGCCTTTGCATAGAAAAATTTATCGCCCCAATAGGCAAACTTTCGGGCGCGGTGATTGCGTTGAACCAACCTGCGAACGAGATGATGTGCCAGTGAATTCGGGTATGAATACGGACACACTTTTATACAGATACCACAATCTGTCCCCTGTGTACGCCAGAAATGATAGCAATTTTCCTGTTCACGCTGCCATTTTTCCACACCGGCATGGATTTTTTTTTCACCCTTTGCAATAGAACCACTTGGGCAATAGACCGCACATTTTTTGCAAAAAGAACAAAAATCCTGCACACAAAATGAATTGGTGAATCAGGTTGCAGCGGCAGATTGGTCGTTACCACTGAAAGTCGGACACGTGGCCCAAACCTGGGCGTAATTAATAATCCCAATCGTCCCAATTCACCTAAACCGGCATCAACCGCAATGGGAATGCACATCACGCGATAATTACCATCCACATGCGCACGGGCTTCATAACCCAGAAAATTGATATATCGCGCGAGAATCATAGCAATTTTCGCCGCTTCAAAATACTGGAATCCTGTTTCAGTCATGGTCGGATTGTCCGGTGCCTGTTGAACCATCTCATGACGCATTTCCACCGCGATGGCAATGGCATAATCATGATTGAGCGTAATTGGCTCGCCCCATTTGCCGGACGAACGACCAATGTGGCTATATATATAAGCTTTATTCAATCGCGTTGTTCCCACCAGATCGGCCCCCAGATAGGCCGCCATCTCTTTTAGCTGTTGCGTGATCATCTCCGGTGACACGTTGATTGGTTTATTCTCCGGCGGAGTCGGCTGCCAATCGATTTCCCGGGTTATTCCTTCAAGAACATCGAATAACGCGAGCTGAAACGGCGAAATGAGTGGATGATAACTTTTTGAATTCAGGGCACATAATTGCGGTTTTGCGCGAATTTTAACATCAACTTTATGCTTTTCAGGATGAGATTTATAATATGCCTCAAATTCAGGCGTTCCCGGCTGAATTTTGTAAAAGCGATGGAAAAACGCGTCTCTTTCATCAATCTGAAGTTGCGGGCCGGGAATGTTTAGTCTTTCTGAAGTGGTGGGGAAAATAATTAAAACAATACCAGCCAGCAGAATGAGATTGGCACTGAGTATGATAAAAAATTTATATGGATATTCAAAATAGATTAAAGCGCTTCCAATTAAAAAAATGACGCCAAAGACGCATAATCCCCGCATAAAAGCCGGGTAATGATGTTCTTTTATTGTCGCAATCAGAAAAAGAATAGTTAAAATAAAGAAAAAAGCCTGAAAAAATCCAAAAAACGCCATTATGAGAACCATTTGAGACCACGTTTCAATCGTTTGTAATCAGATGTACTCAAGCCGAAGTGATTTTCGGATTTTGTGATCAGGATAGTGAAGTGCTCACTTAACCCACCCCTGGCCCCATAGTCGTCAGCCTAAGCATCTAATTTATTTGAAAACAAGATGTTGGATATATAATTAAAATTCAAAGAGAACCAGGTATCTGACCCTCACCCCAACCCTCTCCCAGGGGGAGAGGGCGTAGCTCTTTGGCGCTGACGTAACTATCCCCTCTCCTTCAGGGAAAGGGTTAGGGTGAGGGCAGTTTTTAATTTAAATTAATTCTTAATTTTCAATTAGTTATCACCTTAACCTGACGGCTATGCCCCTGGCCCCTCCCAGGAGGGGAATGGGGCTTTTTTCTTTGAATTTTACCTGAAATCACAACGCCAAGTCCCCTCACTGGAGGGGATTTAGGGCATAGCCGTCAGGTTAAGGGCTTAATTTATTAAAAAACAATATGTTGGTTA
>DYKB01000071.1 GCA_020722815.1 Caldithrix sp.
TACCAGCAGCCCGGGCAAATACCAGTGGATAGCGATTTTCCTTCGCAAATACGGGCACAAATTCAGCATATCCAGCCAGTGCCGGTTCTTTCTTCTTCAACTGAATTAATTTTTTTATCCGATTTAATAGAGACTTTGCATCTTTTTCCTGATCTGCAACAGTGGGTGCATCGGCTGCCACGTCAACAGCGAGATAAAGTTTCTCAGCGTCAGCCGTTGAAAAGCCCAAATTTTTGCCAGGAGACCATTGCATCGGCGTTCGGGCGCCGGCACGCGGCTTATATGCCCCCTCGACATGTGGTAAATCATATAATTGGCGCATATTGATTTCATTACCATAATAAATGAAAGGAATTCCGGGCATGGCGAACGAAAATGCAAAAATCATCTCCAATTCATCGTCAGTCCGATTGATATTTAACCGCGAGAGATCATGATTTCCCAAAGGCAGCAGGATATAGCCTTTGCCTTTTACTTTGTGGTACTGATCCAGATAACTGTTCAGGAAATTGATGATATTCCCCTTCCCCTGCCGATCAAAAAAGCTGTTGCCTTCAGAATAGCCATTGAGAATTCGCCAACTCTCTTTTTGCAATAGATCATTATAGCCAGCAAACCAGTGATAAAAATCCGCATGAAAACCACCGCCATCCAGTGCTGATTCGGGATATGACCATTCAGCGACCATAAAAGTGCCAGGGTATTCCGTATCGATAATCGAACGAATCTCGTTCCAGAACTGTTTGGTGCCTTCATCGCGGGTGGTAAAAAATTGATCATTGCCGGTAATATTGGCGTTCTTCACCAGGGCACCGGCCATATCCGCACGAAAACCATCGGCGCCCATATCCATCCAGAAACGCAGCATCTTTTTCAGTTCATCCCGCAGCGCCAGCACATCCGGATGATCGAAGGGGAGCATCCAATCTTCCTCCGGCTTGGCGAAACCAAAATTCAGCGCCGGTTGACTCCAATAAAAATTACGCATGAATTGGCCATTCCGCCGGCTATAGCCTTTTATAAAGGCATCCTGATACGGCGCAGGAGGATTTAGCCAGGTGTTATTGGTCCAGATATACCAGTTGGAATATTTATTCTTCTCCTGTCGGGCCGATTCCTGAAACCAAGGATGGTCAATACTGGTATAGCTGATGACATAATCAAAGATGGTTTTCATGCCCCGCTGGTGAACTTCTTCAAACAGCCGACGGGCATCTTCATTGGTTCCATACCGGGGGGCAACTTTATAATAGTCAGAAACGTCATATCCCCCATCATTGAATGGCGATTCAAAAAAAGGATTAATCCAGATGCCATCGACACCGAGACTTTTCACATAATCCAGTTTCTGAATGATTCCGGGCAGGTCACCAATGCCATCCCCATTGCTGTCATAAAAGGTTTGTGGATATATTTGATAAAAAACCGCCTGATGTAACCATTCAGGACAATTCGGAACGGTGTATTTACCGGTGATGACGATTTCAGGTTCCGAAGCCGCCGATAGTTGCGCGATCAAAGGATCACAGATACGATTGAGCAGAAAAAAAAAGAAAATGAAAATAAAAAATTTATACGCCATTTCTCCTCCTTCAGGTATTATTCACTTTCCTCCAAATTCGGTTTTAGAAGAAAAAATTGTTAAGATTTTAACCTGAAATTTTAAAATGAAATGTTTTTTCTTCTGTGACGTCGTTTTTCGGCGAAAAATTGACCCCCTCTGTATCTCATAGCCGTCAGGTTAAGGTGATAACTAATTGAAAATTAAAAATTAAGTTAAATTCAAAACTGCCCTCACCCCAACCCTCTCCCAGGGGGAGAGGGAATAGCTACACCCTCTCCCCCTGGGAGAGGGTTGGGGTGAGGGCAAGAAAAACCGAAAACCACTATGGCTCTGGTATATTATCAAACTACTCATTAAAAATGAGATATTTGAATCGGTGATAGAGATATGAAACGGTTAATAAAACCACTCCCAGTCCGATAAATGAAAAAATTCGATGGAAAGAAGTCAAAAAAGATAAATCAAGGATAAAAACTTTAAAAATCGTGATGCCAAATAGCGCCATGGCGATTAACCGAAGTTTACCCAAACGCTTCCAGATGCCAATGCTGAGTAAAAAAACAGAGTAAATTAACCAGCCCGCAGAGAGAAAAAGCTGTTGCCGGTTCGAAGTCAAATCGACCATCATCCAGTCGGTTGGAGATTCCTGCGTTAGTAAAAATTTTTTTAATTCAAAATAATCAAAAACTTCCCGTGTTACCCAGAGGAACCAGATTAAAATGATCAGAAAAAGAAAAATCGGTTTCGTCCATTTCAGCCAGTTCGACCAGTCGACTTCATGTCGCTGGACGAAGTGCATACAGGTGAGCCCAATCGCCAGCACCAGAAAAGAAAGTGAACGAAAATTAAAAATCGGATGAAAGGAATCAATCGGATAAAAAATTGTCAGGCCAAAACCAATGGCGATTACGCCGGTAAAAAACGCGACAATGTCAGCGATTAAAAGTAGCATATTATTTTTGAAGCGGATGCCGCAATAATGATAAGGTAATGCCAGGAATATCCAGATGATCATCAGGACAAAAAACTTTATACAGAGCCAGAATTTTTCATCCGTCCCCAGGGCAATCTGAAGTCTAAAATAATCAAGCGTTTCAACGGTAACCAATAAAAACAGAAGGCCGGACCAAACCACAACAATCAATCGTTCCAGTTGAAGGTGGAATTTGTGCGTCAGTCGTTTTGTCAAAAATTGTGTGACGATTAATGAACCGATGAGAACGCCGAAGGTCAAAATCCGCGAGTTTCTGAGTAATTTAAACGCATAAATTGGGTCGGTTTCAAAGGTCGGATCCATGAGGAATAATCCAAAGATAGCCAGTCCGAATAATAAAAGGGCACTCCACCAGACTTTTGACAATCGGTAATACCACCCGCACCAGAATAAAATCGCGGCTTCAATTGACCAGCCAATAATTAACTGAAAATCATCAAATTCAATTGCTGTGGCGATAATGAGCAGCATCATCGCGGTCAAACTATAGCGATTCAGGACAGATTGATTTTCTGATTGAAAATTTCGAATCAACATCAAACTCATCAAATAAATCGCCGATAGTGCCAGTGCCATTTCCGCCTGCCAATCCGGAAATCTGACATCAAAAATTTCCACCAATGCTATATAAAAGCACACTGAATTCAGGATGGCCATCAAATGTCGGATTCGGCTATAAATTTCAACTTTTTTCAGAATATATCGGAAGTCCAGGACAAAGAAGTAAAGCCAAAAAATAGTCCCAAAAATCAGCGCGATGATCCAGTCATCAGAAGTAAATTTTGCACCTAACCATAAAAAATAAATCAGATAAGTTCCAAAGAGGGCGAACGGCTGGAGCCAGATCCAGTTAGATTTGATAAATAAGATAGCGACCAGACCCAGAACAAGGATGGCCAGATAGGTAAAAAGGCCTAAAGGATTATCCGGATCCGAACTCAGCATAAATGGCGTCAAAAAGCCGCCAATCAATCCAAGGAGCGAAATTGCAGGTGAGTCATATTTCAATGCCAATAAAAATGCAATGATTGTTACCAGGGACATGAAAACCATGGCCAGGGGCTGCGAAATAAGGGCATAAAAATTAAAAGCAGCATAAATGGAAAGATACAAAATGGCGATCCCCGTTCCGAGCAATCCCTGGGCAAAAACCGGCATGGCTTTTCGATAATAATCGATTCCTCCTAAAACCAGTAAAAATCCAACCACCGCGCCGGCAATAACGCGTATCTCTTCTGTAATCCATTGATTTTCAAAAGCATATTGCAGGAAGAAACCGAAGCCAATAATTAACGCCAGCGCGCCGATAAGATTTGAAATTTTGCCGCCCAGCAGCGCTTCCCATTGCTCGCGGGTTGTGGGCCAATTTTTTAGTATCGGATGCTTCGCCTGCGTGGGCATCTGTTCACGTATTGGTGGAATTGGCGCTTGAGCTCTTTCAGGCGGGGTAATGGCTCCGGTCACAAGCAGTTTATTGGTCGTCGGAATGGTCTTCGAAACCGTGGGACTTGCCAAACGCTGTTGTAAATGCCAGATCTGTTGTTCCAGGCTTTTTAAGCGATATTTTATCTGGTTCAATCGAATAAAAAAAATTACGCCCAGAGAGATGATGATAAGGAAAATCAATGCGTACATATTATTATCCCCGCATATTGATTAAAAGTATTAACGCTGCACCATCACGCATTACGCCTCATGTTTTAAAACGGCTTCTCACCTGACACCCGAACACGACTCAAAGCTGGGAAACTGCGACTAAAAATCTAAATCAAAACCATCACCGAATTGCGGTATAAAGACTTTCCAGCCAAATTTGGTTCTGATTTTTTCAGCCAGGGCCGTGGATGCAGCCGGCTCACCATGGACAATAAAGGTCATTTTCGGTGGTTTATTGAAGGCCATTAACCAGGCAAGAATTTCATTATAATCAGCATGGCCAGAAAAGCTTGATATCTGTTCAATTTTCGCCTGGACTGGCACATAATTTCCATGGATTTTAACTTCGGGTTTCCCTTCCAGAATGGTTTTTCCCCGGGTTCCCTCTGCCTGATAGCCAATAAATAGAATCGTATTTTGCGGATGGGGCAAACGTTGCTCGAGATGGTGGAGAATACGTCCCCCGGTGGCCATTCCACTGGCAGAAATGATAATACCCGGACCATAAACGCTATTTATTTGAATTGATTGCTCACGCGTTTCACAAAAGTGTATCTTGCCCGTGTGATATATCTCAGTACCCGTTAACGATAGAATTCGAGTGGTAAGATTTTGATCGGTCAGATGTTTTTTAAATACTTTGGTTGCATGTATCGCCATTGGAGAATCAACATAAATCGGCAAAATCGGAATCCGGCCTTCTTCTTCAAGTTCCCGAATAATATAGATTAATGATTGGGTTCGTCCAACTGAAAATGAAGGGATAACCAATACGCCCCCCCGACGAACGCTATCGACAATGACTTTTTCCAACTCTTGATAGCCATCATCCGGCTCATGGAGTCGATCCCCATAGGTCGATTCAATGATCAAATAATCGACATTAAATGCCTGATCCGGATCCCGCAAAATCGGTCGTGCTGGTCGACCCAAATCGCCACTGAATAATATTTTCCTGGAGGCCATTCCATTGATACGTTTAATGTCAATCCAGGCCGAACCCAGGATATGTCCCGCATCACGAAACTTCACCCGAACATCATCCTGAACAAAAATATCATCCCCATAATGATATGGTGAAAATTGCGTTAGCGTCTTTTCGGCGTCTTCGATTGTAAAAAGTGGCAGCGCTGGATGGTGCTTGGAAAATCCTTTTTTATTCGCCCAATACGCATCTTCTTCCTGCAGATGGGCGGTATCGCGTAACAGAATATCGCACAGATCACGGGTGGCATAGGTCGAATGCACTTTTCCGGCAAAGCCATCCAGACATAAACGCGGAAGATAGCCTGTATGATCAATGTGCGCGTGCGTTAATAAAACCCGATTAATCGTCGATGGTTTCACCGGAAGTGGGTCCCAATTTCGCAACCGATTTTCTTTCGGCCCCTGAAACAGGCCACAATCAATCAGCAGCTTGTTATTATCGATGTCCAGCAGGTACTTGGAACCAGTCACAGTGCCCGTAGCACCATAAAATGTCAAACGAGTCATTTTTTTCCTCACGATAAAAAATTGTTTATTGTCGTGTGGTCATTTTTCTATCACAAGTAACTATCAGATTCGGGGAATAAAAAGCCTGATGCGTAATACATGATACGTAATATGAACCGGTTATGATAACAACCGACAAGTATTTTTCTTATACATCACCAATTACGCACCATGCATTCCGTTTCGCGCCTCACCCTGACCGAACACACAACTCATTTCCAGAATTATTTTTTCTGTAATGCCATACCCAATGCCGAGGTGGTGACATAATATTTGGCTATCATATTGGGAATTTCCCAGGCTGGCAATTTACCATCCACCAGATATTGCAGATATTTCTGGGTCACTTCACCAAAATGGGCTTCATGTCCGACATAATACTGGTCTGGGATAATAATATGGAAACGATCTGCTTCTTTCTGGTAGGTTACACCCGGATATTTCTCCTGTAATAGATTAATTTTATTTTTAAGCATCGCTTCCAGGTCCGAGTCGGTAACGGCACCGGTTGCTTGTATATAAAGTTCAGGGCGATTTTTCTGTTCAGCCCCTTGCAGGATGAAAACATTCGCCTTACTTCCGCGCATCCGGGAGTAATGCGAATCGCCAATACCTTCTGGAGCCTCATAATTCCAGATGATTGAAACTTTGGCATGAATTCCATTTATCTGATATAAAATTTCGCCATTACAGTAGTAATTCAATTTTCCTTCGGCATCAATTTTATCCGCCAAATAATCTGGAAATTCGGTTAATTGGGTAATTTTTCCAAATTGATCGAGAGTTAGTTGAGTTGGCCAGTGACGGGCATCTAATAATTGCAGGTCTTTTTGATAATCGATAACTTTATCGGGAAAGCAAATCCATTGCACTAAATCAACCAGATGCGTGGCCACATCCACAATTCCTTCGCCCTGCTGCGCCACATCAAAAAACCAGGCGGGACGCTTAAGGGCATTACCAGACACAAATTTAAAAAGATGATGGACACTCTGTTTCACAACAGCGGGTTCTTCCGGGGTGCCAGTAACTAATTGACCAAATACCGAAGCATCATTCACCAACTCGCGCTGGAGGATGGTCGGAATTTCATAGCGCTCGGTCATGATATCATACAGTAAAACACCCTGTTTTTCAGCCGATTCGAAAGCTTGTTTGAGAACATCAAAATCAGCCACGGTAATGCACATGGGTTTATCCGCCAGGACATTCAAACCAGCATCCACTGACTTTTTAATATATTCGGCCTTTTTCAGATTATTTCCCGACAAAACCACCAGATTACCTGATTTATCGGACAACATTTTTTCCAGAAAATCGCTCCCTTGATAGACCTTTTGAACCCATTGAGTCGGATCGACGGGTCGTGAATTGTATCCATTTATTCGATTTTGGTGATCAGCGGCATCTGGACCATTGGGTGCATATACATAAACGGTGGGATTTACTTGCGGATACATGACTTTCTGTACCAGAGCCGCATGAAAATGACCTGGATCCAGGGTCATAATCTGAACTTCACCCGCCTGGCCAGTAAATACTTTACGCGGGGTTGTTTTTTGAGCACAATAAATAATTAAAAGCGATAAAAAAAGCATGAATAGAATGAGTTTTACGTACTTTTCCATGATTGTACCTCGATTTTAATTGTTTAAATATTTTATAGTTAAAAAAAATTTTTAGTATCCGCTCAAAATGTGTTGGTAGATTAAAAATTAGTTTTTCAAATAAGTTGATTTTTAAGCATAGCGCATGGAGCAGAGGGCATAGCAATATTGGTTTTCGCTAGGCGCCATGCTCTATGCGCTTTGCATCTTAAATTACCCTCCTTTTTTGGGCGGATACAATTTTTAGGCCGATAAAAGGACAAATTGACAATTTGCCCTACGGAAGCATTATTTACTTTTTTCGATTCGAATTAAATATTCATCAGCCAGAACCTGTTTTTTTGAAGTCAATAAAATGCGAAAAATTTCTTTTCCCCAACTGCCCTGCATTCGGTTATCAGTCAATTCAATATTTTCACAACTGGCTTCAAAACGGCCAGGATCATAAATGATACTGACATTCGCTGTTTCAACGGGTAAATTAATATTACCGGGTTTTACAATTGTCGGTTTAACGGGTGTCATTAAACTCAAAGTGAATGGTTCGACAAATTTTTCCAATTGATATTTTTCCTGAAGCAGCACATTTTGACGGCGATTCAGCGTCATTTTCCGTTGCCAGGATTTAACAAAAGCTTCAGATGGATAGGTTTTAGCCAGTTCGAGTGAAATATTGGCCGCCCGATTGCTTTTCTGATATTTCACATTCTCAGCAAAGAATTCACGCCCCTCTTTTTGCATGACGCCATTGATCGTCGGCAAATTATGATAGGCGGATTGATTATTCCAGAGCGCATACCGCTGACTGCTAAACGTTTTGGCGGTGTAGGTCGCGGCTCCGGCGTCAATTAAAACAGGTAAGCCATCGAAATAAACAATAAAATTACCCACATCATTGTGATTGTGGCTTTCGTCATTATGTCCACCTTTGGCGGCCAGGAAAAAATTCTCTTTTGAGCTGGCGATAGAACGGGCGATCATCACCTGAATTTCCGGAAACCAGACATCGCGCAGAAATGGTTCAGCCGCCGGGATTGCCCGCAATTCTGTCACATTAAAAAGTGCCGGCAATTGCCGATTCAAACAACCAAAACTTCCTTTAATAAAACCTGTTCCGAGACTTTGCCGCTGGGCGAAGTGCGCCGCCAATGCCTGCATTTGAACATCACCAATCGCTTTTCCAAATCGATAAACAATCGGTGCTTCAAGCTCCATCCTGGCCGGGGCATCAGCAAAATTGGTAAAATAATTATTTCCAATATAGGTATGATAAATATATCGGCCCATTTCCTGAATCAGCGATTCGTTATAAAAATTAATTGCGCCATTGGATGCACTATATAAAAGCTCAAGGCAATCAAACAATGAGGCACCCGCCCGATTCCAATAGCTGGGACCTTCATCACAACCACCATCCGCCGGATACGGCTCGATAAAATTATCCACGCTATTCATCACTTTGTGGATGAGCTGTAACCGTCGTGTTTCCTCCTTTTCGATAATCAGCGCCGCGGCTAACACATTCGAATTAATCCAGGGATTCCAGTTATTCACCGGACGGGCATATCCTTTTCGCTGGCGATATTCAAATCCCATCCATCCCCAATCTTCACGGGTTAAATAGGGCGTTAAAATTCTTCGGTTTATCTCAAATTCAATTCGCTCCGTAATCAAAGGTGAAATTTTTTCCAATTCACTCCCAATCAAATAATGCGTCCACGCCAGTAACGCTCCCGTTTCTGCAGCAAAAAGGTCAATCGCCGGGTCTGTTACATCCGGTAAGCCAGTTCCTTTTCGTTGAAGTCCCAGGTGGGCCGGTACACCCCAGAAAGATTCTTCACAAATCGCCCAGACGCCATTTAAAATCTGATCCATAAAACGACCTTTGCGTGCAAACAGCTCGGCCAGCACCAAATTGGCCAGTCGACTACGACGTTCGAAGCTCAGGGCTTCAAAACGTGAACGATTTCCGTTCCGGACATAATCGAGAAAAACCGAAGCCGGTAATGGTTTCCATTCAGTTTCCAGAATTCGTTCCCCTTCCGCAATGTGAGCCTGCCGTACTTTTTCCGGAATACGCACCAGTCCTTCGGGATTCGCGTAAGTGGGAAAAGGCTTCCAGTCGGCTCTGGGAATAATAATTTGTTGCAGTTTTTCAAAAGGGTAAGTCACCGCAAGGAGTTTTCGGGGAGATGGGGTCTCCTGAGCAAAATTATTTTGTATATTCACAATGGTGAAAAGGATGAAAACGATTGACAGCGTTTTTGTTCGCATGGCCCAGGCTCCTTTTTTAATAATCCGATTCGCGATCGTACACTTTTTACATTGCTTTAAAAATTCACTTTTAGCCCACGCTCAATGCCATTACCCTAACGATCTCCCCGAGAGAGGACTTAACTATTCCCTCTCCTGCCGGGAGAGGGTGAGGGCCGATTTTGCTTAATCAAAAAGCAGACAGTAGTGAATAATCGGAAAACTTTCCTGAATTATTGTATAAATAAAGTGCACATTTCTCGTCAAGTCCCAAAAAGTTTAACAGGATATACGGGATGTAAAAGGATTTTTTCCGGAAAATAACTTGATAATTTTTAAACCAGAGCGAATTAAAGCCATAATCAATTTGCTACCGTACACTTTTCGATTATGTCAGAATTGAGCCCTCACCCGAACCCTCTCCCCCTGGGGGAGAGGGAATAGCTACGCCCTCTCCCTTTGGGCTGATCTTGCCCCACATCTCGTTACGGGACACAGGGAGAGGATGTCAAACAGGAATAGAGCGCCCAAAAGTGCCAAATTTTTGCCCGTTGCTCTTTTTAACTCATCCCCCCAACCCCCTTCTCTTGAGAAGAGAAGGGGGAGAAACCAGCTTTTCCCCCTCTCTTTTCAAGAGAGGCGGCCAGGGGGTGAGTTCAAAAGGTGCCAGGTTTGCGCTAATTTCCCTCCATTTTTCCATCTCCCCGTGTCCAGTCAAAGATGTGGGACACGCTCAGCCCTTTGGGAGAGGGTTGGGGGGAGGGTCACAAGGTTTAAAAAGCATTAAAAAAAGTGTACAATACAATTAAAAACCGGTAAATTCCACCAATTATGTCAATCCTGACAAAAAATTGCTGAATGACCTGAAATCTGATCAAAAAGCGACTTCAACAGTTCATCATCAATTAGTCAAAGCGTTAATATAACAGATAATTTACCGGAATTCAAGGAGAAATATGAATAAATTTTCAAAAAGTTAAAAAAATTAGATAAGTGAGAATCATGGAAAAATATTTGCTACTGATTGATGCTTATATATTTTTCAGGGACTGAATTTTCGTTGTCGCACGCACTAAATCATTGAGCATGGCCAGTCCCCAAAGCCGTGTTTTCAATCGAGTCGCCTAATTAGTGTCTGTCCGAAAATACCCAATTCTGTCATGGCGAGGCGTGTTTTGCCGAAGCCTGTTTTTTAGGCTCGCAATCCCCTCATAAAATGGCTGAGATTGCTTCGTCGCCCAAAACGCTCCTCGCCATGACAGTACCGGCGGCTTTTGCGGACAGACACTAATTAAAGTTAAAATAAATACTTGACAATTTGCTAAAAAATTGTTATTTATCAAGTGTAGAATATACATCAGATTTCCAGAGGAAAGACCATTTTATTTCCCAATAGCCGATTGAATGATGAGTCAAATTTTCAGTACATCAAGATGATGACCTGTTCGAAAGAAATTAGAAACATTTGGAGCTAAATATTTAATGGAAAAGATTTCCACATTAATTGTCGACGATAATTTGTCGTATTTTGAATCTTGTAAAAACATTTTGCACGTTCAAGGTGAAAATGTCGAAGTCGATCATGCCATGACGGCTGAAGATTGTATTCGAAAGGTCATTCAGAACTATTATGATATTGTTTTATTGGATTATGATTTGAATGGAACCGATGGAATTAAATTATTAGCGCGCATTAAGGCCTTAAACAAGAAATTACCAGTGATAATGCTCATCGATGAAGGAAAAGAAGATATCGCCATCGAAGCATTAAAAAATGGCGCCGAAGATTATATCATGAAAGTCAGCGGTGATCAAACCGCCCTTCCTTTCACGATTCAAAAAGTGGTTGAACGGGGCCAAATTAAAGTCGAACCTGCCCAGTCACCGACCGAAAAAAAAGTAAATGCGACCATTGAACAGGAAGAAAAAATTCAGGAAGCCTTTTATATTCTGGACCGCAAAGGCCATTTTCTGTCTGCAAATGACCGGATGCTGGCTTTCTCCGGATATACCGAGGAAGAGTTGCTCGAGCTTTCCGTTGCGGATTTATTGCCGCCCTCTCAGGAAAATCAATTTTATGAATGGTTCGCAACGCTGCCTGAAAATGGTGAGCAAGCCACTTTTACCAGCGAATTGGTCACCAAATATGGTGTCCGGCAGCCTGTCAATCTGGTACTCACTTCGGTGAAAAATGAAGCCAATGAAATTATTGGCTATCGTGGCCATCTGAAGGATGCCGAATCGATCGAAACTGAAGAAACGCATCTGCCGGCGCAGGAACTCCACTTTATTTTAGTCAGTGAATTTATCAAGCTATTGCATTCCAGCCTGCACGAACATTTGAGCTATGTCCTGGGCCGTATTGCACAAATCGGCTCCCAGCTTTTTAAATTTCAAAAAGTGACCCTGGCGCTGCTGGATCGTAGCAAGAGAGTCTTCATCAAGCAGGCAATGGTGGGACAAAAACTTCAATCAGGTGACAAAAAGGCGATGATTGAAGTCCCACAGGAGTTAATCGATCAGATTTTCACCAATCAATTCAAATTCAAGGTGATGTATTATAGCCATGAAGGCTTGATTGATTTTGAAAAGATCGGCCTGAAAAAACGTTTGAGCAGCGGTTTTCCGCCAGTGGCAAATTCCTTACAGATTGAATGGCAGGATGATGATATGCTACTCATCAATCTGGTTGATCAGAACAAGCAGACATTTGGGTACATTTCACTGGAAAAATCGGCCAGAAAAGCCGTGTCTGAAAGCGAACTGGTTTCAAATCTTGAACTGTTCGCCCAACTTTCTTCACTGGCAATCGAGAATCACTATCATTTTTCAATGTTGGAACGGAAAAACCGGCGCTTGAAGCAACTTCTGGTATCCAGCAATATTTTTAAACTGCACCTGAATCTGGATGATCTCTTAAAAGAAATCGTCTGGTCCGTTCGTTATACCCTTGACTTTAAATTAGTTGCGCTGGCACTCGTTACCAGCAAATCGGGTATGCTTGAAATTCGTGCGGCAGCTTGTGATGATAAAATTAAACAACTTCATCTGGAAGAAATCCGTTTTTCATTACCCTCAATCGCACAGGTTTTAAAAGATAAATATAAAAAAGGAAAATCATATTTTGTTAAGGCGCCTGAAAAAAATCTGTTGCCTTTAAAAGAAGTATATTATCAGTCTCAAAGAGAATCCAGACGCGAAGGGATGTGGGATGCATCGTCCGTGTTGTTGGTGCCCATCATGACCCGTGAACAAAAAATTTCCGGATTTTTAATCGCAGATGATCCAGCCGACGGGAAAATACCAACATCCGAAGTTATCCATACACTGGAAATTCTGACCAACCAGGTTGCGGTGGCAATCGATAATCGGATGATGTACTTCCAGATGAAAAAACGTTTGAATATTCTGGAAAAAGCGACCGGAATTTTTCAAAAAGAAGATGAAGATGATACGGACAAAAGCTTAGGAATTCAGCGTTTAGTAAAAAGATTTTTAAAATGAAGACATGGAAAGTTATCAGATTTGCATTTGAAACAGTTACCAGGGTAAAGCGTAAATTTAGTCATGAATGAGGATTATGCATGAATCCAACGACGTTTTTTGAATATGGATTTCGTACCGATACCGGACAGAAACGTAAGGAAAACCAGGATCATTGCGATGCACTTATTCCTGATTCACCTGAACTCCAGAAGCAAAAAGGATTTTTGTTTATCGTTGCCGATGGAATGGGTGGTCATCAAGGTGGAAAAACCGCCAGTCAGATGGTAACTGAAATTACCATTGAGGAATATAGCAAATCAAACATAAATTATCCCCAGAAAGCTTTAAAATCCGGAATAAAAGCCGCCAATCAACGAATTTTTGAACGCGGCCTGCGCGAACCGAATCTGAGAGGCATGGGCTCAACCTGTGTGGCCCTCTTATTGAAGGATCATATCGCTTTTGTCGCCCATGTAGGTGACAGTCGTGCCTATCTTATTTCCAGTAATCAAGTGCGCCAGCTTACACGCGACCACTCCCTGACCGCCGAAATGGTTCGACAGGGGATGCTTTCTTCAAAAGAAGCGGAACATCATCCGGAGAAAAATGTTTTAACCCGCGCCCTGGGGGTTCAGGCAGATGTTTTGGTAGATATTGCCCCCATCGAATATCAAGCCGGCGATATTTTTCTACTTTGCTCCGATGGACTTTATAATGAAATCATAAATCCGAAAATTGCGGAAATCGCCCGGCAAAATTCTGCCCAGGAAGCCTGTGAAAAGCTGGTCAATCTGGCCAATGCGCACGGCGGACGGGATAACATCACCATTCAGGTTATTAAAATTTTGCAGGATATTGAATCCATGCCGACCCGGTTTATGACAGAGAAAAAAAATCAGGCCAATCCCGCGCCAAAAGAAAATGTTGCTGATGGTGATACGCTCATTTCTGAAATGAAATTTAATAACCAGTCCTCTTCCTCATCCGATTCCATAACAATCAAAAAAACAAATGGAAATAAAAATCCCGGACAGGAAGAACCCGAAACTTTGCCAGAAGTCGAACCTGGCTTCAAACCAGCCATTCGTCATCGCCGAAAACGTTCAAATCGGATTTTAATCACAAGTTTGACGATTTTTATATTCATCCTCTTAACATTAGTTATCTGGCTTTTTAATAATAAGGCGCGCAAGCGGCATCGTGAATCACAAATCGCCGAAACCATCACCCGGAATGATTCGGATCTGACCGGTACAAACTCTCCGCGAAAGTCCGCACAACGATATGAAGTCGAACAGATGCTCCATCGGGTGGATAAATTAATTATTTCAAATGAATTGGATAGTGCCGCATCGAAGATTCATCACGTTCGAAAATTTGTGGAAAACGACACCTCAACTCTCATTCTCAATTCTATCGCTAACCGCTATTTAAGACTTGGGAATGCATTGAAAAAAACGGGAGATACGACTCAGGCACGCGCTGCTTTTATTGAAGCCCAAAAATTAAATCCAAAATCAGAATCGGCGCAGAAAATGCTTCAGGGGCTCAAAATTAAATAATTTGTCCGCAATTACCAAAATCTTTCATTGCAATGTCTTCCACAAAATTTTTACAATTGGAGTGCTGCGTCTGTGTCGCAGCCGTTGACGAAGTCGGCGAGTTTTGATGTTTCCTGGTTTTAAGATGATTTATTTTTAGAGGTCACACGAATAATATGCCAACTTCGTTGGCATGTATCCACACAGCGGATGCACTCCATAAAAATTCATTCGGAAATTTCCAGGGAATAATATTTTGAAAAAAAAATGAGCCGGAAATTTCCAGGTGCTGAAAACCCCGAAAAAACAGGAACTGGAAATTTCTAGGCGCTGGAAACTTTGAAAAAATATCGCCTGGAAATTTCCAGACGCTAAAATTTTGAAAAAATATCGCCTGGAAATTTCCAGATGGTGAAACTGTTGAAAAAAATTGGGCTGGAGATTTCCAGGTATTAAATCTTTCCAAAAAAATTAATCTAAAATATCAGGAGCTGATTTCACTGAAAATTAATCCTAATTATCTTTAATTTTCAGATAAGTTCTTTGAAATTCTTTCTCAATATCTTTTTTCACCAATTTTCACACGGCGGGGAGATCGGCCAAAACTTCCATCGCTTTCATACGTTCATTAATATAAGCTTCAAGGCTAAAGGCCGCCTGTTGCGCCAGGATGACTTGTTTATCGCTATAAAGCTGATTTACCTTCTCTTTGGTACGAAAATATTGAACATGATCGATATATCCCAGCCAGATTATAATGAGCATCGCGCCACTAAAAATTAAAATTTTATCACGCATACTGGTTTAAATTCTGCCTAAAATTCTAAAATGGAAATTTTTGATGTTCAGAATCAATGTAGTACCCCCTCCTGCCTCCCCCAAATTCCCAAAAGCGGAATTTGGGGGAGATAAAGCGGGATTCTCTCCCCCATTTTCGCTTTTTGAAAATGGAGGAGATACAGAGGGGGTCAAGACTTTAGCGAAAACGATTCATTTTAGAATTTCAGGTTCTGTTATAAAACGAGAAAATCCTGCTCCCGTAGCAGGATTTCTCATTTCAGCATTCGAAAAAATTTATCGTTGCGATAAAACCACCGATTCATACTGACGAATTTCATTCATCCAGGCATTACCCGGAATTTTGCCGGTTTTCAAACAATAATAATCATAAACAGCGCCAAAGGGCATGGTTTTTAGATCTTCCATCAATGCCAGGCGGGCGGTAAAATCGCCATCCAATTCATATTGCTGCAACAGGTGCGTTGGTTCCAGCAGGGCATAAAGCAGTGCTTTTTGTGTTGAACGTGTTCCGATAACCCAGGCCGCAATGCGATTAATGCTCGCATCGAAGAAGTCCAGGGCAATATTCACCCGATTTAGGGCATCACCACGCACGATTTCCAGGAACAGATCGCGCGTTTGATCATCAAAATTAACCACATGGTCAGAATCCCAGCGAATGCCACGTGTGACATGCAATAAAATTTCATCGATAAAAGTAAGCACCGACGATATTTTATCGGATACCTGTTCGGTTGGGTGAAAATGGCCGGCATCCAGACAAAGGGCAATTTTATTTTGCGCCGCATAAGCCAGATAAAATTCATGTGAACCAACAACATACGCTTCGGAACCAATACCAAAGAGCTTGGCTTCTACAGCATCGAGCATCAATTGGGGATCGATTTTTTCTTTGAAAATTTCATTTAACGAATTCTTTAAATGCTCACGATAAAGCCAGCGATCCGCTGGTAAATCTTTTATTCCATCCGGAATCCACAAATCAACAATCGACCGGCTTCCCAACTCCCGCGCCATATCCGCAGCAATATGACGAACAATTTTGCCATGTTCTATCCAGAACGCCCGAATCACCGGGTCGGGTGAAGATAAGGTCAAACCATTTTTAACTTTTGGATGCGAAAAAAAAGTCCCGTTAAAATCCAGACCGATCTGCTCTTTTTTTGCCCATTCAATCCAGCGGGAAAAATGACGCGTCTGAAGGGCATTCCGGTCAACTGATTGACCATCGGTTTCACAATAAAATGCATGCAGATTTAATCTTAATTTGCCAGGAATCAAACTCATCGCCTGGTGAATATCCTGACGCAATTCATCACCATTCCGTGGTAAACCTGGATAGTTTCCTGTTGCCTGAATGCCATCACCCCCCAGTCCGGATGCCTGCATTTCCAGCCCCCGAACATCATCGCCTTGCCAGCAATGCATCGAAATTGGTATATTTTCCATTTTTTGAAGGACATTTTCGGTATCCACACCATAGAGTGCGTACATTTCACGAGCGATTTCATAGCTCGTTTGAATTTGTTTCTCGGAAAAAGAAGGGACCATCATGACTCCTATCTGGTATATTGCTTATTTAGTATCTGTCTGCAAAAGCCTCCAGTACTGTCATTGCGAGGAGCGTTTTTTGCGACGAAGCAATCTTCTGCTGTTCTATTAGGGGATTGCTTCGGCAAAAAACGTGTCGCAATGACAGGATTTGGTATTTTCGGACAGACTCTATTTAGATTAAGTATTGTTATGATAACCAACTTATGGCTGTTAAAACATATCCAATTACATTGAAAAAGTCAAATTAAAATTTTCAGAATACGAAAATTCCAGGTCAGTTTATGGAAAGGCTGGTTCAGAAAGATATTTAAAAAAATTATCCCGATATAAAGAATGAACCGCTTTGATGATATTCGGATCAAATTTTTTGACTTGTGAAAGCAGGAGTTCGTTCATCACCTGATCAATATGAATCGCTGCCCGATAAGGCCGATGGTTGATCATCGCATCGACGGTATCCGCTACCGCTAAAATTCTTGATTCAAGACAAATTTCCTCCCCTTTCAAATGTTTGGGATAACCTGAACCATCGATGCGTTCGTGATGTTCTTCCACAAAGTTGGCGATGTGCTCAAAACGGGGTATTTTTCGCAAAATACTGGCCCCGATACTGGGATGAGTTTGAATGATGCTCATTTCCGCTTCGGAAAGCAATGAACTTTTGTTTAATATTTCAGCCGGAATCCCGATTTTGCCAACATCGAGAAAAAAGGCTGCCAGTTCAATCGCGTCAATTCGGGTTTTATCCAGTTTCATCAATTCTGAAATCGCAATCGAGAGTTTGGCCGTATTGCGTTGATGTCCGGCCGTATACGGATCCCGATGTTCGATCATTAATGAAATGGCTTCTTTTACGCCTGCTAATGTTTGTATGAGATGTTCTTCGGCGCGTTTTCGTTCGGTAATATCATGAATGACCCCACTGGCAGCCAAAATTTCGTTATTTTGTCGATATTGGATATGTTCATTAAATTCCATAATTCGATTTATATCACCAGTCGATAATTCAAGTTCAAATTTAAAATTCATACCATGTTCCCGAACCGTCTGTTTAAATCGTTTTAAAATCAATGGAATATTTTTACAGCCGTTTATAAAAGGCCTAAAAGCTTCAAATAGCTCCTTGCCAATCAGCAGGCTGGCAGGAATATGATGAACTTTTTCAATTGTTGGAGAGATAAAAGTGATAACCCGATTTGAGTCGAGGGCATAGACGACTTCGGTTAAATTTTCCAGAATAACACGCAATTTTTCTTCATATTCCTGAATTTCAGCTTCTACAGACTTTTTTTCAGAAATATCCCTGATAATCCCCTGAAAACCGGTTATTTTTGAATGCTCAATAATTGGCGTAAATGTCGCATCCACATGATGAATTTTTTCCAAACGGTCAAAAACGCGAAATTCATAATTTATTGGAACTTTGCCACCAGCCAGGCTCTCCAGGGCTTTGGAAAGTAACCGCTGGTCTTCCGGATGCACAAATTGATGATAATTCAATCGAGTCGCTTCGGTGGTGGAAAATCCCGATAGTTCCGTAAATCGAGCATTAACAAAAGTGAAACGGCCTGACAAATCAACCTGGATGACCATATCCTTTGCATTTTCAATCAGCAGTCGATAGCGTTCTTCTGATGCCTGCAATTTTTTATAAAGATTTGAATTTTCCAGAACCATGGCTACTTTATTCGCGAATAGTTTTCCTAACCGAATGCCGGTTTTTGAAAAACCATCAACTTCATGACTGAATAGAATCAACATACCGGATACTTTATTTTCATAAATGACGGGAATCCACATGGCGGATTTGATGGTTGAGTCAATCGGAATCCAGCGTTTGTCATTCTGCACATTGCTGACACAAAGAATGGATTGTGTTGATGTAACAATCCCAATAATCCCATTTTGATCGCTATGATTGATATTTAAAAATTCCTGTCTGATCCGATTAAAAACTGAACGCGAGAAACCAACATGCGCCGCAATAGAAAAATTATTTTCATTTTCGTTATAAAGAGTTAAACACCCGCTATCGGCATTAACCGCGCGGGTGGCACCAATTAAAATTGATTGCATGAGATGATTTTGATCATGTAAAGTTGTGATATAATTACTTGCCTCCAACAGCAAGGAAAGCTCTTTTTCATGCCGACAAATTATATCGTTTTGTTTTTTTTGCTCGGTTATATCACGGGAGACACCTATACAATTTAGATGCGATCCATCCTCGCGCTGGATCAAACGGACATTGGTTTCCAGAAATTTGATACGTCCCGCTCTATCCCGTATCTGATAATCGATGGAAAAAATCGGGATGTGGTTTGAAATTGATTTTTGAAATAATTGACGAAATTGTTTTGCTTCGGCGGGATTAACAAAAAAATCAAATGGTTTCCGATGTTCCAGTTCAGCCGGTTCATACCCAAGTATCTGTAAAGATTGCTGACTACAGAAGGTAAAGCGAAAATGCTCATCAATCTCCCAAACCCAATCCGGCAGACTCTCCAGCAGGGCCTGATAGCGTTTTTGTGAAACCATCAATTCTGTCATGCACTCGCGAATTGTTTTTTCCAGATTACTGGTTTGATCCTGCAGCCGTTGGGTAAATTTTGTTTTATTTTGAATACCCTCATAGAACCGGCAAGCATCATGAAGTTCTTCCTTAATTAATTCGGGATTGCAGGGTTTGGTGAGTAATTTGTAGACATGGCCACTATTGATGGCGTGCATCACCACGTCGATTTCAGCATAGCCAGTCAAAATCATACGAATGATTTTGGGGTATCGTTCACGGACTATTTTTAAAAATTCTGTTCCCAAAATTCCGGGTAACCGATAATCGGCCAGTATCACCTGAATCTGGTTCCTTTTCAGAACTTTAAGCGCATCCTCCGCCGAGTAGGAGGTTAAAACATGAAAGTCGGTTTCCAAAACCGGTCTTAGCGACCAAAGAATATCTTTTTCATCATCAACAATTAAGATCGAATTCATCTGGACTCCTTTAGCCGAACCGTCAGAAACATTAGCTGGAAGAGATTTCCATGGTCGAGCTTGGTTATTACCGCAATTAAATTAACAAAATTTTTCACTCCGCTGGGAAATGTGCTGGACACCCCCGTTTGAATATGAGATGAAACACCAGGTAAAAATCTAATATTAAAATTGTTGTAAATATAAAAAAATATCGCGACGACTCATTGGTTGAAAGTCTGATCATTTCCGGTTGAGGGTTAAAAAATATGAAAAACGAAAGTTTCTAGCCATGAACCCTGAACCAGCGAACCTGAGTCGTCTCCAAATATCCAATAAATCATCAATTGAGGGAATGTATTTAGTATCTTATCAAAAAAATGTGATAAAAAATACCCTTTCGACAAGCTCAGGGAGCGATAACTGCCGGTGGCTGAGCCTATCGAAGCCAATTTTGCCATTGAATTTTGAGCTGATACGCTATTTACTTTACCAATGACCATGTCCAGAATTTGAGGCCACCATCGATTCTTCGCACCCGCAAAAAACCATTTTCACGCAGGTGACGTGATACCAGCAAACTCCTTTTTCCATCACTACAATACAGGATAATATCCTGATTCTTCGGCAATTGGTTAACGTTGAGAAAAATATCCTTCGCGGGGAATAATCGCGCCTTTTCGATATGTCCGGCATAATATTCATCAGCCGTTCGGACATCCAATAATAAAAAATCAGCATTCGTATCCAGGCGGTTTTTTAATTCCTGCGCTGAAATGCCAAATTCACGATTTTCCCGGATTACCTGATTACTGCAGTGCCAAAGACTTCCTGCCAGGAGAATAACGAAAAATATCCAGTTAAATTTTTTAAAAATCATCGTGCTCATCTTCCTGATTAAATTAATCCTGTTCTAAAATTGAATTTCTTACAACTTTTTTGAGCGAAAAGCATAAACAAAATTATTTTCCGAAGCCCCGAAAAGATAACCATTTGAAATGACCGGCGTCGTACGAATACGACCTTTTGTTTCGTACTGCCATAACGGATTGCCCGTTTTGATGTCCAGCGCATAATAATTCTTATCCGCTGAACCCACAATCACCGCCTGCTGTGTAATAACAGGAGCCGTGGTGATAATACTCTGCGCCTGAAATTTCCAAACGAGTGATCCATCTGCCCGATTTAGACAATAGAGGTAATAATCATTCGAACCCACCCAGATAAAGTCATCTGCCACGGCAACCGCTTGTGTAATTTTAGCAGCGGTTGGAAATTTCCAGATTAAATGACCGTTATTTAAGTTCAATGCATACAAATTGTTATCAAATGAACCAATATAAACGATACTATCCTGAATAACGGGCGTAGCATATAGTGTTCCACTCGTCTGAAATGTCCATTTCTCGAGGCCGTTCTCAGCATTCAGTGCATAAACAAGGCCGTTGTCACTTCCGCCTACCAGAATATTATCTTTTAATGCTGGTGAACTCCGTAATTGTGAATTTGTTTTATAGGTCCACACTTTTTTGCCAGTGGTCAACTCATAGCGATCCACATGCTGGTACAGCGCAGCAACATAGACTGATTGATCCACCACCAACGGTTCGGTTGGAAGGTCCCCAGCATCCACTTCCCAGAGATATTTTCCACGCGATAAATCATAAACGAACAGCGTATTTTTTCCATAACGACTGGCGATCACCAGCAAATGGTCCTGAATTGCACAGGTACTGGAAAATCGCATTTTGAAACGTCCAATTTTTTTCCCGTCGGCGGCATTTAACGCAAAAACATATCTATCTTTACAACCGAAATAAAGTACGTCATTCTGCAATATTAACGTCGGCTCCACGGCGGAATTGGGTTCGAAGGTCCAGGCTAATTCCAGCGGGAATTCAAGTCGGGCTTTGGGCATTCCCGAACGGGCTGGATTGCCACCTGAAATCGGCCAGTCAATAGCAGATACGGTTTTTTCTTTATTTGGTTTTAGAATGATTCGTTGACAATTATACTGCGAAATTAACAGGCTGAAACTGATGATAAATAATTTAAAAAATCGTTTATTCAAATCTATTTCCTTATCTCAATTTAGGTTGATAACTCAATCTGATGTTGATATTTATTTACTATCGTACACTTTTTTATAAATTCTCTTTAAACCACACTTTAGATCCTCACCCCAACCCTCTCCCAAAGGACTGATCTTGTCCCATATCTCGTAACTGGACAGGGGCAGAGGATGTTAAATTGGAATCGAGCGCCAAAAAGTGCCAATTTTTTGCCAGTCGCTCGTTTGAACTCATCCCGCCAACCCCCTTCTCTTGAGAAGAGAAGGAGGGAGAGACCGGTTTCTCCCCCTCTCTTTTCAAGAGAGGGGGCCGGAGGGTGAGTTCAAAAGGTGCCGGTTTCGTTCTCATTCTCCGCCATTTTACCATCTCCCCGTGTCCAGTAAAAAATGTGGGACACGATCAGCCCAAAGGGAGAGGGTTAGGGTGCGGAGTTAGATTTAGCGATTTTAAAAAATGTACGGTAGCAAAGATATTTAAAATTAATAATCCCAACCAAAGAAAAATTGTTTAAAAGTTCCGCGATTAAGTTTAAAATCGGCATCTTTCCAGGGGCCATCGATATGATTGATAGAATAAGTCCTTCCATAATCAAATCGCAAAACCAGCACGCCCCCCAGACGAAAACGAATACCAACCCCATAGCTGCCCAACGCCGTGGCTAGATGATCATTCCAGGCATTCCCCAGATCCGCAAATAAAGCACCCCGAATGGAGCTAAATCCAATACCCCCAAATGGAAAATTGACCCAGAAATAATCAATAAATGGAAAACGAAATTCATTATTAATCAGGAATAATTTCGAGCCCCAAATTGACCACCGTCGATAACCGCGTAAATCCCAACTCCCCCCCATGTAGAAAGGCAAAGCTTCCTTTCCATGATTATACATGAGCATCAACCGCGTTGCATAACAGGTTCGTAAACTGGTGCGCCAATATTTCCGATAATCACCGATGACTGTATAAAAATTAACGAGCGATTTATTAATATCCAGCGTATTTCCAATCGTAAATTTATAACGTTCACCATCCATTGGCCCGGATGGCCCCCACAATGAATTATCTTGGATATAACTGATATAGTTGGAAAAAAGCAAAGCATTTAAATTTTTATAGCCATACCAGTCTTTATTCGATTGCCGGATATTGATGCTTCCCTCAATCCGATTAAACGAAGAAAAGGGATAGCTGGCCGCGACAAAGCCCCCATAGCGTCGTTCATAGAAGAAACCTTCCGCATAATTATAATATTGCCCGGCGAAATGATAGGCGCCAACGGCCAGATTTGTCCGTTTCGATAAATCCACACGGGATACTGCCAGATTGAAACTTTTTAGAAAATCACTTCGGGTTTGTGCGTTATTGAAAATCAGGAAAAAATATTGATAATTCCCCAACATATCTGTCATCGCCAGTTGTGCGCCCCCGGAAACACCAAAAATCGGATCCTGAGAGATTGTACTCTGGGCAACATCCAGACTGAATTTATTCCGATAGCGATTGGTGGAACTAATCATTTTTCCACCCAGTTTTTTAACCTGCCAGGAAGATTCAGCCAGTGGAACACTCTCCATCGGCGTTGGTGGGGCAGCTTCAAATTTTTTCAAAATACCGGGCAATTCCATAATCTGCATGGAAAAGTTGTCCAATGCCGTAAAAAGTAAACTCCCATCGTCGGTCCAGATAGGATCATAAGCCCCGGTCGTAAAATTTGTTAATTGCTTGAGTTTGGTATCGTGATGCGATTCATCGGCTTCAATCATCCAGATATTGTAAACGCCGTTCCGGTCCGAAGTAAAAGTAATAAATTTTCCATCAGGGGACCAGACCGGTGAATAATCATTAAATCGTTCAGCAGTGATATGATGAATGGTTCCTTTCTGCAGATTTAACATAAAAATATTATAAATTCCCTCTTTTCCCAGGGCCGAACGATCCGATGAGAAAAGAATATTGTTCCCATCCGGCGACCAGGCCGGATCGCGATCTTCGTAGAAATCGTTGGTAAGTTTTTGCAGTTCGTCCGTCGCCAGTTCATAAATATAGAGATCATTCATGCCGCCAAAATTGCTGGCCGAAAAAACCAGCTTTTTTCCATCGGGTGACCAGGCCGGCGAAGAAACCGTGACCAGTTTTTCAAAACTCAGCTTGTGCAAAATTTCCCGCTTTTTCATATCATAAATATGGATCACATCATTTGCACCACTCTTGGAAATAAAAGCGAGGTGTCCATTTGCATTGATATTGATTTTACTGCGCAGCAGATGAAATTCCTCGAATTCCGAAGTCCTTCCCGATTCGATCAGCGTCTCTATCTTTGGTTTCTTTGGGGGATCGACAATATCCTGCATATAGATAGTTGAATAGCCGGTTTGATTGGCGACATAAATTACTTTCCGTTGCTCGCCTTCTTTATAAAAGACCGGCTTCGCATTAAAACCCCGGCCGGTAATCGGTTTTGAAACCATGCGGGGGAAATCATTCTGTTCCAGCAGCGGGTAGCGCGTTTTTTTGAGGTGGTAAAGCCATTTTTCATCAAATTCTTTATAATCCAGCCCAATCGTTAACTTCATGGTCAGGGAAAAATTATCTTCTTTCCAGATATTATCCATCAACTGAAGAATTTTCTCCTCACCATAGTTTTCGGCTAGATATTTCAGGATAAATTGTCCTTCTTTATACATTAAAAATGAACCATTAATCTGAAACATATTCTTCACGGAGACGATATACCCGCTGAGTACAGCATCCCGAATAAACATTTCCGCTTCCGAGTCCCAACCTTCGGACCAATATTCTGCCAGACCTTCGATAAACCAGAGCGGCAAATCCGGATAGGTCATAATTTTATGATCCGTCATAATTCGCTGGACTTTGCTGTGCATGAATACGTGGATTAATTCGTGCCGGATAACGTGTTTAAAATCATTCACCGAGCCATTGAATGGAACCACCACGCGACCTTTCATAAATTCAAAAAAGCCACCAACCCCTTCAGGTATCAGGGAGGGCAAAATATTGGTTTGTTGAAAGTGATTTTCATTTGAATAGAAGATAAGCGGAATACGACGGGTGATATTATGATCAAATTTATCTTCCAAAATTTTATAAGACTCCTCGGCAAATGCAGCACCTATTTGTGCAATTTCTTCCATTTCCGGATAAAAATATATGTCAAAATGCACTGTTTTTAAAATGTGCCAATCAAATTGATTATATTGGACCTTATTCCGCCCAAAATAATATTGCGCTGAAAGAATATGAATCCCAGCCAGCAATAGTATCAAAACTTTAAAAGTCAAATTTCGTTTCAATCAAATGTCCCTTTTTTATGATACGAAGTGCAATAAATATTTTGTTACCTTACACTTTTTAATGACGCGAGATTTATAAAAAGTGTACAGTAGTATAATAAATATTAATCAAATTATGCCATAAATCGTCAAACAGCATACATTTTTTTTATTATTATGCTAATTTTTTATATTTTTCCACATTTAGTCTTAAGTGACAATAGAATATTTTTGCCCATTCCCTAACATCAACATAATTCGAAATGAATTTAGTTCAAATTTATCTCGAAATCAAGTCCCAATATGATTTTTCTGGAATTAAATTGAATTTCAATCTCAACTGCAAGATTTCAATTTCTTCAAATAGTTAAGTTTTCATATTGCCTAACCCTGAACCGGCGCAGTTGCGAATAAAATATGAAATCATTGCCCCAATTTTGTATTATAAAAATAAACAAATTTTATGGAAATCAGTTCCATATTCCTTGATGATTGAAAGAAATAGTCATCATGCATTTTCTTCAAATAGCACTTGCTTCTCAAACACTAATTTATTATTTTCTTCACTACCGTACACTTTTTGATTCATCAAAGCCTGCCCTCACCCTAACCCTCTCCCAGGAGGAGAGGGAATAGCTACGCCCTCTCCCTTTGGGAGAGGGTTGGGGTGAGGGCTTTGAGCGTGGCTTAAAAAGGAATCATTAAAGTGATGTAAAAAAGTGTACGGTAGAAAATTATTTTCAAATGATAAACAAAATTACAATTTTGACGTTTAATGAGAGTATAAAAATATTTTATCATTTTCCGGACTCCAAATAACGATTTTATATCATTGTTTAATGACATCAATGTGATCTACGCAAGCCAACGTAGTTTTCGGTTTTTGCGATCAGGATAAAAAAATGATAGATAAACATCCTTGGTTTCTTTCGGGAAGGGAATTGAGCTTTAATCGTTAAATTTTACCTGAGAGCACAACTCCGGTCCATTTCCTGGAGGGGATTTAGGGCATTGTCGTCAGGTTAAGATATTAACTTATTAAAAAACAATATCTTGAAATAAAATAAAAATTCAGGGTAAAACGCACTTCTGCCCCTCACCCTAACTCTCGGAGGGAGAGGGAATAGCTACGCTTTCTTCCCTTGAGAGCGGCGTGGGGGGAGGGCTTTTAAATGACCATAATAATAATATCCGAAAGCCATTTCGGCTTGAATATATAAAGGTGATGATTACCTAACTGAACTTATTCAGGGGAAATACAAAAAATTAAAACCTCATAATAATTGATATATCAAACAGAATAATATGAATATTCAAAATTTTCGACATAACTTCTTAAAAAAATTGTATTTATATGCCGGCCGTATTTTCATTTTTACCGGATTGATTTTTATTTTTTTGCGTTGCACCGAACGCCAACGCCTGAATCCATTAGACCCCCAAAACCCTCATACTGAAGGGAAACCACAAAATGTTCAGGTTTTTTCCAATGCAGACACGGTATTCCTGAGCTGGCAAGGTCCATCACCAAACATTATCAGCTTTTATAAAATCTATCGGACCCAATATCCTTCCGGAAAAATTGAAAAATATATGGAACATCCTCCCAATTCAACTCATCTTACTGATCGGAAGGTTGATTCAGGCAAATCTTATACCTATCAAATTGCCTCGGTTGTTCAGGATTATGAAAGTCCACCATCTGATCCGGTGACGATTACCCCTGGACCGACCTATACCTGGGTGATCGATGGCAGCAATGGATATATTTTAAAATTGACACATGATTGTCAACATTTTATTTTTAAAAGATTTATTTCTAGTTTCCCTGAATACATCGCTATCAATCCTTACTCCGGTGTCGCCTGGATTCTGGATGATTTTTCCAATATGATTTATGCGCTCAACGCCAAAGGCGAACTACTTTACAACCAATATGGCTACAGGCGCCCGGAAGTCATTGATATCCATTGGAAAAGCAGCAACGCCTGGCTATTAGATAAAACCGATGGGGGGGCATTGATTAAACTTTCATCGGCCGGAAACGAAATTTTCAGTTTTACATCATTGAAAAATCCAAAAGGAATTGTAGTTGACCAAAATACGAATAATTGCTGGATTGCGGATGCCCTGCTTAAAAAAGTAATCCTGGTCAAGAGTCCAACGTCAGTGGAAGCGCTTAATTACCCTTTCGTTGCACCGCAGGCGGTAGCATTGCATCAAGGGGACGGAAATCTATGGGTAGCTGACAGCACATCGGTTCTGGTCTTTGATCATTCTGGCAAAAAATTGCTTTCTAAGACTGAAACATCCAATTTTTCATATCTATTGACAGTTGATCAAAATACGGGCGACTGCTGGGTCGTTGACAGGTTATCTGTTTCAAAATACAGTTCTGCTGGTACCCTTGAATTTAACATGAAAGGATTTGACTATCCATTTTCAATTTCAGTAAATTCTTATGATGGAAGTTGTTTGGTCGTAGATCGGTACCCGTCACGGCTGGTTCGGATTTCAAAAGATGGGGCAAATCTGACGCCGATTTCGCTGGTAAATTATCCAACTTCTGTTTCAATCCAGAATAAATATAACTAAATTCAGAAATAGAAAAATGAAATCTCAAAGGAAACTACTTCCTTCAAAAAAAATTTTTGCACCAATTCCGCTGCTATTAATTTGCCTGGTGATCGTGGCTGATTTTATTTTCAGTTTGGCCGGAATTATTGTCAAAGAATTTATGGTACTGCGAGAAATTACCCTGGCCGCGGCTATCATGCTGGGTCTCCCCTATCTTAAAAAATTTAGCTGGCTCACTTCCGGTAATATTTTTAATCGGACAAAAATTTTGCTGTTAAGCGTACTGGGTATCTATCTGGCGAATATGTTTAATCCGGACGTGCCTTTTCAGGGAAAAGACTATTTTTCGATTTTCAGCGGGCCTTTCCGATTGTTTTTGGCCACAATTACCTCCATTTCGATGATCTTTTTTAGCATTTTGATTCTCTTCATGCTACAGGAATTGATTTACGTCCGCCGGAAAAAAAATACGCATCGCAATTTTAGTTTTTTAATTTTTTCGATTTTAATTTATCTGGGATTGGCACTTATCATCTATTATCAGGCGGAACGAAATGTCAACTTTTATCGTCTTTTTGAACGCTCCGTTATTCAAACGATCATTCTCCCTATCGTCCTTCTCTTGATGGTGGTGAACTCTTTTCGCAATTCATGGATTAATTATTTAAATAAGCAACAAAAAATCAGCTATCTCTTCATTGGCATCCTTGTCCTCGCCGGCTGGGGATTCTTCATCCATGGCACTTTTTCAGATCGGGTTATTGTCTATAGCCTGGTTTTCGAAATTTTCACCAGGATGGTGGGACTTTTTCTGCTTATTTACTGGGGAATGGCAATTATCGCCCTGATTTTTCATCTCCCCACGGCGGGAATTGTCGATCGACGCGTGCGTGAAATCAGTTCATTACATGCATTAAGCCGGACTATCAGTTCCGAATTTAATCAAAATCGATTAGTTATAAAAATAAATGAACTGGCAAAGGAGGTTACCGAAGCCAATGCGGCCTGGCTGGAAATTCTCGACCGACGGACGAATCACCTGAAGCTGGTTTCCTATTCGAACCTCAATGCCAAAGTCGTGGAATGGATTGATAATCATCCGGGCGATGGGATCGGCAACTGGGTGCTGCAAAATCGTCAGCCACTCTGGATCAATGAATTGAAAAAAAATGATCAGGCTTATTATTTGCGCCAACTCGGTCTGCCTTTTGAATCGCTGATGGCAGTTCCCATCATTTTTTACGACCAGATTGTGGGCGTTTTAAATGTTGTTAAATTGCATGAATTTGGTTTTATCCCCGATGATCTGAATATGCTCCGCGCCTTTGCCGATCAAGCCGCGGTAGCACTGGAGAATGCGCGACTGGTTCAGGAAAGCCTTGAAAAAGAACGACTCGCGCAGGAATTAAAAATAGCCCACGATGCCCAGATGAAACTACTTCCCAAATCTATGCCCCATCTGAAAGAACTGGATATCGATGCGGTCTGCATCACCGCACAGAATATCGGGGGGGACTATTATGATCTTTTTCTCTTCTCGGAAAATCGGCTGGGAATTGTCATTGGCGATGTTTCCGGTAAAGGCTCCGCCGCCGCTTTCCTCATGGCCGAGGTCAAAGGCATCATCAAATCCCTGGCACATACCTATGTCTCCCCGCGTGAAGTACTCATTCGTACCAATGAGCTCTTATATGAAAATCTGGAACGAAAATTTTTTATCAGTCTGATTTATGCGGTAATCGATTTAAATATGATGTCCCTGACTTTTAGCCGGGCCGGTCATTGTCCGCTGTTATTTGGCCAGGCCCAAACGCTTGAAGCCCGATTTATCGAACCGAAAGGAATTGGAATCGGACTAACTCATGGCGAATTATTTAATCAATCGCTCGAAGAACATCAAATAGCGCTCAACGGTGGCGATACGTTCCTTTTTTATACCGATGGTCTGGTCGAAGCGATGAATCTGCAAAAAGCGGAATTTGAAGAATCCCGATTGTTACAGATATTCACCCATGCCACGTATCTGAATTCGCAATCAATCAAAAATACATTAGTTAAAGAAGTCTATGCTTTCATGAATGGGGCGAGTACTCACGATGATCTAACAATGGTTGTTGTTAAAGTAACTGAAATTTTTAAAAAAGTTCAGCAATCTGAAGAGCAACTAAAAAATGGTGCTATTCAATAAAAAAAATTTTCTCGGGCTGATACTGATTCCATTGGCTATCAGCTATTTTTTTCGATTCCTGTACGTTCTGTCGCTTGCCTTTACGTATTGGCGCGATTTCGATTTCTTTTTTTATGGTTTGCTGGCATATACAGTGGTCTATTTTCTTCTTTTTCGTCATGGCTCCCGCTTTTGGCTAACGCTGGAACACGAATTGACGCATATTTTTTTCGGTTTGCTTTCTTTTCGACGAACCGACTTTTTATTCGTTACCCATGACATCGGCGGAATGGTCAGGTTTCAGGAGGGCGCCAATATGATTATGCGATTGGCTCCCTATTTCTTTCCAACTTTTCCAATGTTTATCCTGTTGTTAAAACCGTTGATCAATGTCAATTATGATAATCCATATCTCTTCATTTTAGGTATATTTTTCGGCTATCATATTTTCTCAACAATCCGTGAATTCCATCCCCGGCAACCTGATTTTGAGGCGGATGGACTCTTTTTTTCTTCTATTTTTATTTTTATGCTGAATTGTATTTTTCTGAGTTGTATTTTGCTGGTTTTATTGGATGGCTGGACCAGCTTCGGTCTATTTCTGCGGGATGGTTTCCTGAATACCCTCTATTTTTTCAAAGACGCCTTTTTATATCTGACCATGCCCAAACAAGAGCCGGTTCCGCGGCTTCATTATTAATTATCTTTTTATCCTGTCGTTCATTTTTAATATTAATGATTCATTCAACTGCCAAAGGCAATGAGATATTTGACTTTTATTTGTAACATTTCCAAATTTCTGCCTGCTTTCAATTTGATTTTTTTATCAATTTGCTACCTTATATTTTATAAATTAAAAAATCCCCTCTTCCCCACTGGAAAAATAAAAAAATAATTTCCAATGGTGAATCCATATCTCATTATTAAATAAAATTTGCAGTTAAATTGTCTTTTGCTGAGGGACGCAATATCGTTTAGTTGTAATCCATCGACTGGTATTTCAATATGCCCATTAATTTTCTATTTCTTTAAAAGGTACCCGCCAGGCAACATAAAATGAAGGGATGGTGGCAATCATCACCCAGAGGAAAAAACTTTTATACCCCAGCCATTCACTAATATAGCCGCTGATCATCGAGGGGATCATAAAGCCAAATCCCATCAACGATGTGGCAATGGCATAATGCGCCATCTGATATTTACCAGGCGCCATCTGCTGCATAATGTATAAAATAACGCCGATAAATCCAAAACCATAGCCCACCCATTCTGTCATAATCAAACCGGCAATAATCACCAGATTTTCAGGCTGCAAAAAAGCCAAAATTGCATAAACAATGTCCGGGATATTAAAAATAATTGCCAGCCATATCAGGCTGTTTTTTAATCCGCGTTGTCGAACAAAATATCCGCCCAAAACCGAACCAACCACGAACGAGGCTGCGCCAAATATGCCATACGCCAGACCAATTTCTTCATTGTCCAATCCAAGACCGCCGACATCACGCGAATCTTTTAAGAATAAGGGCACGATCTTCACTAATTGTCCTTCCGCAAAGCGGAAAAGGATCAAAAATAAAATTCCCCATAAAATATATTTTTTTTTAAAAAATGTTTTGATGACATCCCTGAAAATTTGAAACGCCTCGTGAATTGTATTCACCCGGCTTGAAAATCCACCTGAAGGGAGAATCCGATAATGATAAATACTCATCGATATCAAGATAATACCAAACAAACCCATCACCATCATCCATGCCTCTATATTACCAACCTGCTTTGCAAGAAAACCAGCCAGCCAGACTAATCCGCCTTGAGAAAGCACCTTGGCAATATTATAAAATGCGCCCTGCCAACCGACAAACTTCGCTTGCTGTTCATGATTCAGTGTACTGATATAAACACCATCACCGGCGATATCATGGGTCGCCGAATTGAATGCAATTAAAGCTAATAGTATCAGTGAAAATTGAAAAAAACCATCTAATGGTAATGAAAATGCCAACAGCCCAAAAAGCATCCCGCCAATCAATTCGGTGATAAGAACAAAATATTTTTTTGTTTTAAACATTTCGAGCACCGGGCTCCACAACGGTTTTAATGACCAGGGCCACATGATCAGGGTGGTAAAAAGAGCAATCCGGGCATTACTAATGCCGAGATCTTTGTACATTAAAACGGATACCGTCGCCGCTGCCACGTAAGGCAGACCCGCGGAAAAATATAAGGTCGGTACCCACCAGGCCGGTGAAAAATTTTCTTTTAACTTGCTCAATTAAAAATCCTTTCTTCAGTCAGGATTAAATGTCGTTCATTTATTCGAATCATATACTCAAGCCGAAATGGTTTTCGGAAATTATCATCGTCATCCTAAAGCCCTCACCCTAACCCTCTCCCAGAGGGAGAGGGAATAGCTACG
>DYKB01000072.1 GCA_020722815.1 Caldithrix sp.
TGCCCTGGACACAAAAAATGAAAATTGTTTGCTTTCACCCGGTGATCGGTTACGATAATATATTTTAGCTTGATTTTGCTTCTTCATTTTACATCAGGAAAAAACCAAACAAATTTTCATTATCATATTAATACGATAAGTAATTTAAAATTATAGTATTCAATGTCGTATTAAAAATTTTTTATTTTCTTTGTGTCTTCGTGTCTTCGTGGCGATGAATTTTTCTGGTAAAAAGGCATTAAATGCACTTTCCGATATTTATTTCACAATGCGATGAAATATTTTACTTAGATCATTTGTCTAATAACTAAGAAATTTCAATTGACTAAAATTATCTGGCAACTTTTGACCTGAAATTCCATATATAATACGAACCCATTTGAAAAGAATCAGCAGCGATAACTCTATTAAAACCAGGATGCAATCATAATTAATAATGAGAATGGATTTTTGACAATATTTTGCTCTAATCAAAATTAAACGCGTAAAAGGACGATCTGAATGGAAATTTCAATTCAAAACTTAAAAAAAGTATATAAAAACGGGCACCAGGCCCTGAATGATGTGAGTTTGAATATCCAAAATGGCATGTTTGGGCTTTTGGGTCCAAATGGCGCCGGGAAGACCACTCTCATGCGGATACTGGTCTGTTTGATGGAACCATCGCAGGGAAAAGTCTTTGTCAACGGTATGGAATTACATAAACATCGAAAAGAAGTGCGGCGCATGATTGGGTATCTTCCCCAGGATTTCACGATGTTTAGCAAATTAAAGACGTGGGAAATGCTCGATTATGCCGCCGCCTTAGCGGGTTTACGTGAACATGCGGCACGAATCAATGCGGTCGATGAAATGCTTACCAAAGTCGGCCTTTTTGATGTCCGTGAGCGGCTGGCCAATAAGCTTTCCGGTGGTATGAAACGTCGGCTCGGGATTGCCCAGGCATTGATTGGAAATCCAAAAATAATTGTTGTCGATGAACCGACCGTAGGACTTGATCCCGAAGAACGATTGCGTTTTCGTAATTTATTAGCCGATTTGAGCCGGCAGGAAGTTATCATCGTTCTATCCACCCATATTGTGGGTGATATTTCAAGTACCTGCCACGACATGGCCCTGCTAAATGAGGGAAATATCATTTTTAAGGCTTCACCAGAGGAGTTAATCGATAAAGCAAAAGGGCATGTCTGGGAAATTACCGCCATGCAACATGAATTAGAGCAAATAAAGGAGCAGTATCCAGTCATTACCACCATTCCGGCGGAAAATGGCTTTGAAGTTAAAGTCGTGGGACATGAACTAAAAGGATATTCTGGCGTGCCGGTAACGCCCAATCTGGAAGATGCTTATGTGTATTTTATGGAAGTGATTGAAGCTAAAGAATAGCCATTTCCAATAGTCCTGTATAAATTCGTAATTATTTATTAAACAATAAATTAAAGGTTTGATCATGCTATCTTTATTTAATATTTGGACCGTGGCGCGGTTTGAGGCAAAAACCTTATCCAGAAGCTGGTTCTTTCGGATTTTTTCGATACTCAGCCTGATTATTATGACCCTCTTTACTATCTTTGGTTTGGCATTGGGTAATTCTCCGGGAGTTTTTTGGTTACTGAATGCCTCAATCCCGCTGGCGAATTTTAAATTCCTGAATATTTTACAAGCCGTGATTGTCATTTTTCTGGCGGCTGATTTCCTCAGACGGGATCGAAAATTAGATAGTACAGAAGTGGTTTACACCCGTGCGATGTCGAATGCTGATTATGTTTTCGGCAAGAGTTTAGGATTATTATTTGTTTTTATCGTCTTAAACCTGATTTTCGCGGTTGTGGCTGGATTTATTCACCTGTTCTTCGCCAGGGTATCGTTCGTTTTTCTGCCTTATATAAAATTTATGCTCTTTTACTCGTTGCCAACGTTGATTTTTATGATTGGGCTAACCTTTTTACTGATGTCGGTGATTCGAAACCAGGCCGTAACATTTATTATTTTATTGGCTTATAGTGGCCTCGTTCTTTTCTACCTGGCTTCTCGATATCATTCCAATTTTGATTTTCTGGGCTTCCAGTTGGCGGCGGGTCATTCGGATTTTATTGGAATGGCCATCACCATTCAAACGTTCTTACAGCGGTTATCGTATCTCTTTTTTGGCATTAGTTTTATTTTCTTTACTATTATTCTGTTACGACGACTGGTACAATCCCGAACCATGTTTAAAACCAGTAAAGTGCTGGCCGGGTTGTTCCTCATTTTGGCGATCTCCTGTATAGGATATAATTATTATTTGAACAATCAGGAGCTGCAAACGCGTCTGGATCAGATTGAACTCAACAATCATTATGCATCTCAGCCAGTTGCAATCATAAAGAGCATGAAGCTGGATATTCAGCATACTGGCAAAGAAATTATTGGCGACTCGAAAATTGTGTTGACGAATCAAAACTCAAGTCCACTGGAAAAATATTTATTTACGTTAAATCCCGGCTTGGAAATTGTTAAAGTTTCCAGTTCTCAGTCCGATTTGCCGTTCAAGCGCGAAAAACAGCTGCTCTGGATCACCCCGGCGCAGCCACTGGCGATAAATTCAATCGATTCGCTTCGTATTCAATATAAAGGGGGCATTAATGAAAATTATATGTACCCGGAAGTCAAGGAATCTGAACGCGCCCGGGCGTTTCGAATTTGGGTCCTCCATCATTATCAAAAAAAGTATGCCATTATTGAGGATAATTATCTGTTATTAACGCCCGAAAGTAACTGGTACCCTGTAGCCGGACTTGCTTATGGTGCGAATTATCCGGATGTACAAAAGAAAGATTTTATAAAATTCAATTTAACGGTGAGTACCCAACCGGAACTTATCGCAATTTCTCAGGGAAAAAGCGAAAAACAGGAACAAAACGGGAAAACCATCTTTCGCTTTACCCCGGAACAACGGCTTTCGGAAATAGCGTTAATAATTGGACAATATGAAAAACGATCATTAACTGTTGATAATATTGAATATTCATTGTTTTCGCTGAAATCCCATGATTTTTTCACGCCATATTTTACTGAGATTGGGGATACATTAGCCGCCCTCATTCGCGATGCTAAAAATAATCTTGAAAATACAATTGGTTTAAATTACCCGTTCCAGCGGCTCAATTTAATCGAAACACCGATAAATTTTACAAACTATGCCCGTCCCTGGACACTGACCCGCGAATCAGTTCAGCCCGAAATGGTGTTGTTACCAGAGAAAGGGGTTGGATGTAGCTTCGTTGAATTCGAGCAAATGAAAAAACGGGCTGAAAGGGGACGCGAATTCAGTGGACAGGTTTTAACCGAACAGGAAAATCAGGCTCGAATGTTTATGGATTTTGTGAGTGGTAATCTTACGGGGGCATCCGGTGGATTTTTTATGCAACTGAACAATATGATACCTAATGTCTCAGATTTTCGACTGTTCCCCCATTTTTTTTATTATAAAAATCATTTTTCGTCAACCGATTGGCCAATCTTTAATCTGGCTGTTGAATCTTTTTTTAAAAATAAAATTCCGGAAAATCGCCCCGGATTTTTACGTTCCTTTATCGGTCTTTCTGCCCAGGAAAAATGTAATATTGAACTCGATGGGAAAAGCCTTAAAACAGCGCTGAATGACACAAGTTTGCGAGCTTTACATATTGACATGATTCAAAATAAAGGGAATTTACTTTTTTTAAACCTGCAAAATCAGTTTGGAATTGATGAATTCAATGGCTTTATCAAGAATTTTCTTAATCAACATCAATTTTCGAACATCCCGGTCGATCAATTCATTCAGAAAATTGCCGAGCAATTTAAAATTGATTTTGTTCCTTATTTTAATAACTGGTATAACGATACACTTATCGCCGGTTACATCATCTCCAATATCCAGGGTGAACAAATTCTGGAAAATGAACGCACAAAGTTTCAAACACGGCTCACGATTGAAAATTTGGAATCAGTCTCCGGACTGGTGCAGCTAAAATTTTTCTCAGCGGGTGGTGGTGGACCGCGTTTTGGATTTGGGCCGCGAAACAGTACTCCTCTGGCGACACAAATTGTCCGGATGAATCCGCTTGAGCGGAAAGAAATTGGAGTAATTTTGGATGAGGCAGCGCGTCGTATTGAAATCAATACCTTAATTTCAAAAAATATTCCAGCCGTCATCGATAAGCGATTTTCGCGGGAACCGGAAGTGAATAAAAAGGCGATTCCATTTGAAGGGGAACGAGTGCTGGCACCAGAAATTGCCGCAAAAGAAACTGAAATTATTGTGGATAATGAAGATCCGGGATTTGAAATTATCAGTGAAGGCCAGCAGGGATTTCTGCAGCGATTTTTTAGAGAGGAACCGGATAAATCCAAAAAATATGGCGAAGTCTTCTACTGGCGACCACCGAGCCAATGGAAACCGACTACGGATGCGAATTTTTATGGTAAATTTATCCACTCTGCCCATGTGATTAAAAGTGGCCGAGGTGAAAATAAAGTGGCCTGGAAAGCCGAAATTCCGGAGTCGGGTCAATATGAGGTCTCTTATTATCCCGGACATCCCGGTATGATGTTCTTCCGTGGTCGTGGCCGGGGGGGCGATGGTCAAAGGTCGAGTACAACAACACTGAATTTTATTGTCAATCATGACGACGGTGAAACCAAAGTACCCCTTGAAGTCAATACACGTGATGCAGAATGGACTTATATTGGAACATACTTTTTTAGTAAAGGTGAAGCCAAAGTAGTTTTAACTGATCAGGGAAATGATCGGTTTGTTATTGCCGACGCGGTACGCTGGCTGAAAAAATAGGATTTATATGGTGAGTTGTTTTTTAGTTAAATAGATATGTAACGATTTATCTCGCAATAAAGCAGGTGAGGAAAAAATGAGAACTTTTTTTCGTTTCATTAATTTATTGATTATTATAGTGTTACTGGTAAGTGGCGTGACTTCCTATAGCTATTCACAGGAAATATTTACGCTAAAAAAAGCCCTTGACATTGCAATGGACAAAAGCCCGGAAATGCAGCGCGTGGCTTTTAGTCTGGAAAGAAGTCGACAATTGCTAAAAGCACAGGAAGCCAGTTTGAAATCCAATTTTGCATTGAGTGTTACACCATATTCCTATAGCAAAAACAGAACGTTCAATAATCTGTTTTCAATCTGGAATACAGAAGAAACGAAGCGTTCCAATGCGCAATTTATTATTTCACAACCCATCCAATGGACAGATGGAACCTTGCAGCTTATCAATAATTTTAGCTGGCAGGAAGCGTATAGTGAATTTCGTAGCGCGGAACGAAACCGTAGTTTCAATAATAACCTCTATTTACGATTAGAACAGCCAATTTTTACCTATAACCGAACCCAATTAGCGATGAAAGGGGTGAGGCTTGATTTGGAGAATGCTGCCTTAAATTTCGCGATTCAAAAGCTTCAAATAGAGAAATTGGTCACGCAAAATTTTTATAATCTGTTTTATCGAAAACGATCACTGGAAATAGAAATCGAAGGCGCTAAAAATAGAGAAGAAAGTTATGAAGTAATCAAGAAAAAAGTTGAAGCCGGCATCGCCGCCCGTGAAGAACTTTTACAGGCAGAAATTAACCTGGCAAATAGTCGTTCGGCGGTTGAAGATGCGCGGGTTGTGCTGGCTAATGCTGAAGATGAATTTAAGGATTTATTGGGCATCTCACTCTTTGAGGACATCCAGGTAGAAGCTAATATTGCCCATAATGAGGTGCCAGTGGATTTACAAAAGGCCACCGAGAATGGCCAAAAACACCGAATGGAAATACGTCAGCGGGAAATCGAACTCCAGAATGCGATGGATGTACTGGTGGAAACTTCCGCGATGAATGAATTCAAAGGTTCCGTCAATCTGACTTATGGAATTATTGGAACCAATGAAGATTTTAACATGTTATACGATGATCCGACACAAAATCAGCAATACTCAATCTCATTTCAAATACCATTATTTGATTGGGGTGAAAAAAAAGCGCGCATTAAAGCGCAGGAAACGACCATCAAACAGCAAAAATTAGAACAGCGCCAGACAGGTAACGATATTGTTATCGGCATTCGGCAGGCCTATCGTCAATTACTAAACCAAAAGAGTCAGATTGAAATTGCCAAAGTGAATGAAGCCAATGCGCAATTGACCTACGAAATCAATCTGGAGCGCTATAAAAATGGGGATTTATCCAGTAAAGATTTAGGCGATTATCAAAACCAGTTATCACGACAAAAATTAGCGTATTTGAACGCGCTCATTCAATATCAACTCGGATTGCTGGATATGAAAATTCAGTCATTATGGGATTTTGAGAAAAACACTTCGGTGATTCCGAATTTAGAAGAAATGAAATAAATAGCAAATATTATATAAAGGTATGACCTGAATACAGGTAAATTATCCAGGAGTTTATCAATGATTAAAAAGTATCTTTTTCTTCTTACTTTATTGGCAATCATGTTTGTTGCTTGTAGCAATACCGAACAAACTTCAGACACCACCGCTACAATTCCCGTCAGTGTGAACGAAGTGGTATTGGCCGCAATTACTGAGCCCATTCTGGTCACCGGGACCGTTCTCGCCACTCAGGATGCGGTGATTAAAAGTAAAATCGAAGGCTACTATAAATTGAATCGAAATCCCAAAACGAATATGCCATATAAATTAGGTGACTGGGTGAACGAAAACGCGGTGATTGTTGAATTGGACAATCCGCAGCGAATCAACGAAATTCAATTTGATGCCAAAAAACTGGAAGTTGAAAATGCTGAACGGGAATTTGAGAAACAAAAAAGTCTTTATGAAAAAGGTGGCGTTACTTTAAGTGAATTTAAAATGACTGAAAGTCAGCTCATCCAGGCGCGATATGCGTATGAGAACGCCATTATTTTCCTTTCGCAGTTTAAAATAAAAGCACCTTTCAATGGTTTTATCGTGGATTTACCTTATTACACTCCCGGCGTGCTGGTTTCGGCGAATTCAAATATTGTTCAGGTTATGGACTATCGAAAACTTCTCCTGTCGGTCAATCTGCCCGATAAAGAAATGGAAAAAGTCCGGCCCGGATTGAAAGTTCTGGCTTATAACTATACGATTCCCAACGATACGTTACAAGGCCAGGTGACCGATATCGCGCCAACGCTGGATTCACAAAGTCGGACATTTAAAGCCAATATTTTGATTGAAAATCAGGAGAACAAATTACGTCCCGGTATGTTTGTCAAGGCCGAAATCATTGCAGCACAAAGGGATTCAGCGATCGTGATTCCGAAAGAAATCATCACCACCCGACGTGGTAGCAAGACCGTCTTTATTGTGGAAAAAGGTGCGGCACAGGATCGTCAAATTGATACTGGTCTTGAAAATCGCGATAATGTTGAAGTTATCAATGGCCTAAAAGTTGGGGATCGTCTGGTCGTAAAAGGATTTGAGACTCTACGAGAAGGTTCACGGGTGAAGATAATCAAATAGTAATTCTCTAAAAAAATGAATATAACCTGGTTTTTTTATGAGCTCCTCATTCGGGAGCAATCGGTAAAATTAGCCCAGGAAACGCAAAATTTGAACTTAAACTGCTAAATGAAAATTGACAAATATTTCTTGAGAAAATATAAAAATGCGAAAATTAACTGAATTTTCAGTAAAGTACCCGATTACAGTGCTCATGATTGTGCTGGGTATTTTGTTACTGGGATATATCTCCTTTCAAAAATTAGGGATTGACCTCCTCCCGACGTTGAATACACCGCGTCTTTTTATTGAGCTAGAGGCGGGTGAACGTCCGCCAGAGGAGATTGAGACACAATTTACGAAAAATATCGAGGCGCTGGTCAGCCGGCTGAAAAAAGTAACCCGGGTGACCTCAATTACAAAAGTCGGCGTCGCCCGAATTACGGTCGAGTATGCCTGGGATGCCGACATGGATGAGGCTTTTCTGGATCTACAAAAGTCGCTGAACGTCTATTCCCAGAGTTCCGAAATTGATGCGCTTAACATTACCCAACAGGACCCAAACGCCCAGCCGGTCATGATTTTGGGATTTTCGCGGAAGGCTAACCAGGATCTGGATGAACTTCGGCGAATGGCAGAAAATTACCTTGAAAACGAGCTCATTCGGCTGGAAGGAATTGCTTCTGTCGAATTAGTTGGTGGTGAGGAGCGAGAAGTTACCATAGAAACGGATCCTTATTTACTGGAAGCATATCATATCACTTCCAGCCAGGTTGCCAATAAAATTAATAGCTATAATCGAAGCATTTCCAGCGGTTCAATTATTGAAATGGGAAGTAAATATATCATTAAAGGCGTTAGTGAATATCAATCGCTTGAAGATATTCAAAATATAATTCTGGATTATAAACAACCTGAATCTGAAATAACCACCAGTGGTGCTTCTGAAACCACAACGGCCAGTACCGATAAGCGAATTCCTGTTTATCTGAAAGAATTAGCAAAAATACAATTTTCCAAAAAAGAACCAGTCAATATCGTCCATGTAAATCAACAACGTTGCATGGCACTGGGCGTTTATAAAGAAACAAAGTATAATACCGTCCGTGCCGTTCAGCAGGTGGAAGAAAATCTTGACCGTCTTCGGAACTCCTTGCCGGGGTATGAACTAATCGTCATTAAAAATCAGGCTAATTTTATTAATTCAGCGATATCAGAGGTTCAACAGACAGCTCTTATCGGTATTTTGCTGGCGGTCGCCATACTTTATATCTTTTTGCGCCGGTTTGGAGTAACCTTTATTATCAGCGCGGCCATTCCCATTTCAATCGTCGCAACATTTAATCTGATGTATTTTAATGACCTCTCATTAAATATCATGACCCTTGGTGGCCTAGCACTGGGAGCCGGCATGCTTGTCGACAATGCCATTGTTGTTGTTGAAAATATCTTTCGGCTTTTGGAACAGGGAAAATCACTACGTGAGGCCGTTATCGACGGAACATCACAAGTTGGCGGTGCAATTACTTCTTCAACACTCACGACTATCGTGGTTTTTTTACCGATTGTGTATCTCCATGGTGCCGCCGGCGAATTATTTAAAGATCAAGCCTGGACGGTGGCTTTTTCACTGATTTCTTCCCTCTTTGTCGCGATGCTCATTATTCCGGTATTAAGTGTTCGGGTGATGAAAAAAAGTAGTGAGCAAGATTTGACTGCTTCCAAATCAGTTCGATTTGCCGGGTATCGAAATCTTTTGGAAAAAATATTCAATCACAAAGGCAAAGTTATTCTTTCGACTGTGATTCTTGTCATATTGGCATTACTGGCATTACCTTTCGTGGGAAGCGAATTTCTACCTCATGCCGATCAGGGTGAATTTACAGTTGAGGTGCAATTACCTGAAGGTACCGAACTTTTTCGGACGGAAGGGACAATCACCAATATTGAACATATTATTTTAAATAAAATTGGCGATGTCGTTCAAACGATTTATAGCGAAGTAGGACCATCCGACATTTTATCCACAGGGACGAATGAGTCATTTGAGGGAGAAAACACTGCCAAAATCTATGTCATTTTGAAAAAAGAGCGCCACCAAACGGCTGAAGTGCTCATTAATCAGATTTCGCCTGAACTGGCAGCAATTCCCGATCTTGAGGTTCGGATTATTCCCGAGCAGACAGCTCTCCAGATCACCATGGGTGTTGAAGGTGCCCCCCTTGTGGTGGAAATCGCTGGCGAGGATCTGGAAGAGTTACGTCACCTGGCCGATCAGGTACGGGATCAATTACAAGAGATTCCCGATCTGATCAATATAGCTTCCAGTTTTGATGAAGGTCGACCAGAAGTCAATATCTCAATCGACCGAATGCTGGCCGGTGCCTGGAATATCTCGATTGATGAAATTTCGACGCAACTACAGGATTTTCTCAGCGGCCGCGAAGCAACGCAATGGGAACATGAAGGTGAAATGATTGATATTACCCTGAAATTCCCCAAAATTGGGTTAAATCAGCTCAGCAATTTATCTTTTACAACCGCCAGTAATCAAAAGGTCATATTAAGCCAACTGGCGACGATTTCAATCGCCAATGCACCCAAAGAAATTTTTCGGACCAATCAGAATCGGATTGGACAGGTGACTGCCCATATTCGGAGCGATGCGCCTTTTGACCATGTGGTGAATAAAGTATCCGAACAGCTGAAGACTATCACCTGGCCGCCGGACTATAATTATGATATTACCGGGCAGGAGCAGCGTCGTAAAGAGGCTTTTGAAAATTTGAAATTCGCGTTAATTCTGGCATTAGCGCTGGTTTATATGGTGCTGGCCGCGCAATTTGAATCATTGCTGCACCCCTTTGTCATTTTATTAACGGTTCCAATGGCTGGAATCGGGCCGGTTTTTCTCTTTTTAATCCTGGGAATGCCATTTAACATCATGAGCTATATTGGCCTCATCATGCTGGCAGGAATTGCCGTAAACGACTCAATTATCCTGGTTGATGCTATTAATCAGCGACGGCGTGCCGGAATCCCCAAGTTGGCAGCTATTTTTGAGGCGGCAGAAATGAGAATTCGGCCAATAATTATGACCTCCTTGACGACAATCCTGGCCCTTTTGCCTCTTTCGATTGGCCTTGGGGAAGGTGCCGCGCTGCGTGCCCCGATGGCGCTGGCAGTTATTGGAGGTTTGATAACTTCTACTTTATTAACGTTAGTCGTTATTCCAGTTATCTACTATCTTGTTGATAGAAAAGAGTTTGTCGCTTAAAAAAAAGATTGTCAATTTTTATCCATAGACCTCATCGGATGGGAAATGTCCAAATTTCCTCATCTTCTCTACATGCTCGGTGGTGAATAGCCGATAAAGCTTGAAGCCACTAAGCATTTTTTTTGATAATCGCTTTCACCGTCTTACATTAAAAGTTTAAATACACCCTTTAAAATTTAATTAAAAATAACTATTGAAATTTAATTTAAAAAGCGTTAAATTAAAATGTTGTAACTTTTTTTAATTACTTCAGCAATTTTTAGTTTTAATCCGATGAAGCCTTGTTTAAATAAAAACCTACACCTGATTGTAGATTAATTACTTATTTGGAAAGGCCTATTCACGCCATGTGCGAAGGATTATTTACTTCCATAACCGAAAATTCGATTCCAATAGGTTTATTTTGCCTCTTTTTATGGTTGATTCTGAAAAAAGCGCCCGAGACCATAGTTGATCCGATCAAAAAATTTCTTTTAATTGTCGGAATGCTCTTATTAATACAATTAATTCGTACCGCTGATGATAAATTTTTTTTATTTATTAAAGAATCAGGAATTGGAGACATAATTTGGGATACTTTTGATAAATCTGAGGAATGGCTGGATGGAGTAATTGATGGAGTTTTTTTTTGCATCGGTTTCGCTTTGTATGGCTATTTACTCAGCACGGAGCTTTCATCCAAAAAAGCGAAAAAGTAATTTCACACACAGAGAAAAATGAATGTCAATTTAAAGACGATTTATTTCAAAACCACCCAACTATCTCATCAAAATCATCTTCCGCTGCTCTAAAAAACCGGCTAATTTAATTGAACAAAAGTAGAGACCACTTGAAACGCCCTGTCCTGAACCATCCACCCCATCCCAAACGACCGCATATTTCCCAGGCGAGAGAATCTCATTGACCAAGGTTCGTACTTTTTGGCCGCGGGCATTATCAATTACGATTTCAACATTCCCGATCTCCCTGATGTCATAGCAGATTTTAGTACTGGCATTAAAGGGATTCGGATAATTTTGATGCAGTTCAAATTTTTTGATGTCTTCCCGATTGACCTGAATTTTATTAATTTTTGGATCAACAACTCGAATATTATCAAAATAGAGATGCACACCATCAAGGCGACTATGCTCGGAGACAATTTCAAAACGATCAATCGACCGCCAATCAAAAGCACCAATCGGATTGAACCAGGTACCATCCCAGGAACCATGTTCTTTGAAATTTTTCAATGGAATTTGTAAATGATGCCAGGCGTCATCCCAGGCGAGGAGTTGTTCATCAATGGTATAACGCATTCGCCAGGGGTGATCTGTCGGCGAACTGGTCTTCGTATCCATAAACCGAATATCGATTTTAATCCCCTTCGTATTGCCACGAATCCAGAAATCAATCGCGTAGCCATTTTTTACTAAAACCGACAGATCTTTATTCGGCTTGAAATCAAAACCGATATTCCGGTACTGCTCCACCCCGGTCCAATGAATACAATATTTTCCCCCAACGGGATTTTCCGCAGCATAGAAATCGAGCAGGCCTTCTCCTGAACTGGATTCGTTAATTTTTTCGCCAATATAATCCAGATAAAAATCGAAACCACCTGTATCGGGTTTCAGAACGAATTGTTGCTGCGGGGGGACATTAAGACCCAAAGCTTCGACTAACGGAATATTTAAGTCATAATCAAACAGATCATTGCCGCCCTGTTCAAAAATGCCAAAACCACCGGTATAATCCCAACTGGTCCAGGCGATTCCCTTTTCTTCGAGATATTTCCGCACGATCTGATACCAGTAAACCCGATCAGCCGGAGAGCTGTTCGGAATATAAACTCCAAATTCACCACAGAAAATGGGCACATTTCGTTTGTTTTTAAATTCAACCGCAATATCGATTAGTTCTTTTACTCGTTTAATGGTACCATCATTTTTATAGTTATTCAATTTCGATTCGATCCAGGTATTCTTCAAATCAGAAGGACATGCAGGCATTTTAGCGGCATCATAAGGAAAAGGAACGCCGCTCAATGAAGCCATAGCTGGATCAGTCCAACTGGCGCCCTGATGCGTAAAGAGAAATGGATCATAAAAATGAAAAGTGTAGATTAGATTATTATCCGGATAGGTGGACATGTATTGAAGATTATTATAACTGTTCCAGCCAGCCGGGCCAACAATTATCGTATGTTTCTGATCGATGGCGCGGATAGTCGCCAGCACTTTGAGCTGAATTTCATTCCATTTTGCATCAGTAATCCCATGTGGCTCATTGAGGATTTCGTAATGAATATAATTCGAGCGATCTTTATAGCGAGTTGCCAGTTGTTTCCAAACCGGTATAAGGATGGCATCGACAGTGGGGGAGGTGTTTACCGCCGGATCAAAAGTATGATTATCCAGCAGTAAGTGAATTTGTAATGCTTCAGCCCAATCAATAATTTGATCAAGAAAGTAGAAAAATAGCGGGTCGATGGAATAATCTGGCGCCCCATTGGTCATAAAATGAAGATTGATGGGCAAACGAATCACATCACAGCCCAGACTTTTAATATTAACAAAATCTTGTTCTGTAAATTTACTAAATTGAATTTGTCGAACACTGGAGGTTTGCAACCAACCGGTCAGATTCACACCACGCTTAAAAGGTATTTCCAGACTCCATAGCGAAGTCACAAACGATAGGAGAATCGTAAAAATAAGTCGTTTCATACACGTCCTTCTATTCTTTTTAAAAACAATAAAATGGGTTATAATTCGCTTATTAAAGACGCGGCAAAGAAAATCGCGTGAATAGAATTTAATATAAATTTTCAAATATGCAACAGAAATCTGATAACGCAGTGGAACTGCAACTGAATTCAGACGATGTTTTCCCGTTCAAGGTTCTGCCGATAACATAAGCCCGGAACCGGGAACCCTGAACTTATTCGTGAAAGATATGATAACTTATTAAAAAATCAGTTTCGAATATGAATAATCACGCTATCCAAATAATTCTTTTTACTAAAATCAGCTAGAATTAGTGAACTTACGGACAAATAAAAGCGTTATAATAGAAATACTTTCTTTTAATAGTCGTTTTACGGTCATCATTCTCGTTTCTTACCAAAAATTTAATGGAGGATCGAACTTATGGCTTATACTTACGAAGACCTGAAAAAGAAAACTGTTGCGGAAATGCGGGAAATTGCCAAAGGTATCGAACATGAAGCGCTTAAGGGCTATACGCAACTTAATAAGGAACATTTACTGGTTGCCCTTTGCAATGCCCTCGGTCTGGAAGTACACCAACATCATCATGTAGAAGGACTTGACAAGGCAAAAATTAAATCACAGATCAAGGAACTCAAAAAAACGCGCGATGCCGCACTGGAAGCCCATGATCCAAAAGCTTTGAAAAAAGCGCGTCGTGCAATCCATAAATTAAAAAGAAAATTAAGAAGCCATCTGATATAACATTTTTTTAAAATGTATTTACAGCCTTATCTCGATTTTAGGACCATGATGAACGATATATGATCCAGGATGTTTATGATGATTTTTTGTGTTTTCATTTAATAAACATTCAGATTCGTCGACTCAAAATCATTGATTCTCGTTCATCTTTTTTAAAAAAATAAAATTCGCAGCGAAAGGTAGTATGACTTTCTTTTCACCATTCGCCTTTCGCTGCATTGATTTTGCTTTACTTTTCGTGCTTTGCTTCATGGGATTTCCAATCCGAGTTATCCTAATTTCAACTTGACATTTTATGATTTCTTCATTATATTGATAGTTTCTAAGACCAGATATGCTTATTTTTACATAAGGAGAAAAGGATGTACTGCTTTAAATGTGGCCGTGAAATTGATGATAATCGTCCAACCAGCAAGGATATCTGTCCGGATTGCCGCGCTTATTTGCATTGCTGTTTTAATTGTCGATTTTATGATGTTAAAGCTCCGAATCAATGTCGGGAGCGCGTGGCCGTTCCGGTCAAAGAAAAGGACATGGCGAATGTTTGTCTCTATTTTGAACCAACCAAAGTAAAACCCGACTTACGCGAAAAGAAACGTATGGATGATGCCCGTAAAAAGCTGGACGATCTGTTTCGTAAATAATTTTTTATTTATATTGACTGAATCCAGACATCGTACGTTCAAATAAATATAATTTTAGGAATTTTCGGAACTACTCAGGTTGGCTGGTTCAGGTTTCACGGTTAGAAACTTTAAAAAATTCGGACTGTTTCCTTAGTTGATATAATTTCAACGTAAATTCATGAGTAAGTTGCCAAGTTTCAATTTCTTTAAATTTTTGAATTTTCATATTTCTTTAACCTGAACCGGGAACTATTGAACCTTTAACCTGAGCAATTAAAAATTTTCAATGATCCCTTCAAAATGTTCATAACTGAAGGCAATAATTATTCTGAGAGAATGAATTGAAAGATAAACTGAATTTTAAGTACCCGATCGCTTCGGTTTCAATCCTGCTCCTATGTGTGATGATGCCATTTCGCATCGATGCCCGAATTCTATTTTTCACCAGTCAGGATTCTGCTGTCACGGATCAAAAGGCTGCAACATCACCAGATTCTCTCAAATTACAATTACCCGACACAACCGCGAGCGATAGCCTTCAGCAGAAGCAAACTCCAAAATTGGGGAAAAAAATTCAGCCCTTTCAGTATCATTTAACCAGTTTTGATTCAATTCAGTTTTCACTGCATCATCAGGAGTTTGATAAATATATTTATCGCCATTTAGGTGACCTGGTCAAGCAACTTCCAGGGGTTGAATTACATGATTTTGTCAGTACAGGCCTCCCGGCATTGATTCGGCTTCGTGGATCTTCATTCAATCAGCCGGCTATTTTTATTGATGGATTTCCGGTTACACATCCGCAATTCGGGGCGTTTGATTTGAATTTACTCCCTTCACAAGGATTTGAATCCATCGCGATGAACCAGGAAAATCAATTTGCCGCGCCATCGGGTTCGATTGATCTGAAAACACGCGCCTACCCGCTGAAAAAACCCTATACAGAGCTCGTCTGGCACAAGGGACGACACGGTGATAGCGAAGTGGATGTCACCTTTGGGCGAAGATTGGGAAAAGAGACGGTTGCCATCGGTGGATATACAAATAAGAGCAGCCAGGGCCGGCATCTTCATAGTGAATATCTGGCACAAAAAATTCGATTGCAGGTTCAATCGCGTGTTCATCCCAATTGGGACCTGAATTATAAATTATTCAATACCAAATCAGAGTTTGAATATCCGGGGCCAGCCTACTGGCAGCCTGAAATATCGAATTTGGATGCCAAACAAAAGTCCATCCTTTGGTCTCATCTTGTAACACTGCATGGTGATGTGACCGATGATTCTCAGGAAGATCTAAATTTAAAATTGTATTATAATTCATTATTTCAGGATTATCAGGATAAAAGCTATAAGATTGAAGAAGTTTATCATAACCGATTCTTAGGAAGCCAGATTGAGGGCTATTTCCCACTCTTCACCAGAGAGCTGACTATTGGTGGCCGTACTGAATTTCGCTGGATGAAAAGTGAAACTGTGAAAAATACACTTTTTTTTGATGCAACGCTCTTTAGCAAATATCAGTTCCCCATTACACACGCTTTTAACTTAAAAACGAACTTTTTGTTAGAGATAAATAATAAATTTGGTCTGTTTTTTACGCCGAATTTCATCTTATCTCATCAAATGATACCAGGAATCGCCACTTCGCTTGAATATCAGCATGCCCGTCGCGTGCCGGATTTTTTTGCGCTCTATTGGAATCGAACAGCACGGGAACCTTGGCCAGGCGATTCCATATCCACGGCCATAAATCCGGAAAAATTCCGTTATATGGGGAATCCGAATCTATCGCCCGAAGAAATTGACAATTTCACTTTAAATATGAATATCAAGCCCTGGCCCTGGCTGAATGTAAAGGCGTCTCCTTATTTTCGATATATTCAGCATTATATCTCTCTTCAGCAGATTCATGAAAACAAAAGCCCGACTTTTTTTAATCAAAAGCAGGTTTTTTTCTATGGTTATGATCAGTGGCTGGAAATTCGAATTTTTAAGGATTTAGCGGTAGCGGTAAACATTCATTACCTTGTCAGTCGGGATGAAAATAAAAAAGGCCTGCCGGATCAACCGAATCTAACGGCTTCCGGACTTATCACCTATCGACGGCAGTTTTTTCGGGGAAATCTAAAAACACGATATCATCTGGGGGCGCGATTACTGGGGGAACGCTGGAATTTGGTAAATGGAAATTATCCATTTCCAGCCTATTATTTTTCCACCAATGTGTCTCATGGCGGATATGAACCGGCTTTGGATATCAAGGCGGTCGCTACCATTCGTGATATGGATATCATTTTTTCTTTTGAAAATTTACTGGGCAGAAAATATCACTATCTTGCCGGCTACCCGATGCGGGAATTAGCTTACTATTGGGGAATCAACTGGAAATTCTGGGATTAAGTGCAGGGGAATGAAATTACCATGACTCAGGGGTGTATTTTTTGTGAAATTTTAGCCGGGCAAAAGCCGGGGGACATCCTGTATGAAAATGAACAGCTTTTTATTTTGTGGGATTTGCGTCAACCCCGAATGGGTGGGCACATTCTGGTTATTCCCCGCCAGCATATCGAAAATTTAATATCACTTCCGGATGAACTGGATCAGATGATGATGCGTTATTCCAAAATTGCCAGCCGGGCACTCATCAAAGCCGTGAACTGTTCCGGGGTTAATCTGATGATCGCCAATGGCCAAAGTGCCGGCCAGACAGTTTTTCATTTACATATTCATCTTTTACCCCGGAATCGCATTATCGATATTTTCTCATATTATCTGAATGCTTTCATTTTACATTATAAAGTGCCAAAAAACCGCCAAAAGGCGCTTGTTCAGCGAATTCGGGAGGCGATAATTCAAGAAATTCAGGCAAATGGAGAGAATTAAGCTTTTACCTGAAATTTTAAAATGGAAATTTGTGATATTGTGAATCAATGAGGGACCCTCTTCTGCCTCCATAGCCGTCAGTCTAAGGTTGTAACTCATTAATAAACAAATGAATAGCCACGAGCTTTAGCTCGTGGATCAGAATGCTCCCTCAATATTAAAGTGGTTTTTAACCCACAGGAGTTTAAGGACTCTGGCTTAAAAGCCTGATGATTCTAGGGAGACGTTCAAGGAACCACGCGCTAAAGAGCGTGTCCGAGGACTAACCTTTCGAAGGTTTTTGAGTAGGTGAATTGTATATCGATTAAAATTCCAATTTCAATCTATATATCGTGTTATTCATAACCTTCGACAGGTTAATTTGGGCCAATTTCCTGGTTCCCAAACAGCCTCTAAAGCTCGTAACTATTCTATTATAACTTATTGAAATTCATATTGTTATCACCTTAACCTGACGGCTATGAGATCAAAACTTCTGAATATGATTTCAGCAAAGAAAAAAACGATTCATTTTAGAATTTCAGGTATATCATCAACTGGCCTATAAATCATACAAACCAAATTAAACCTGGTGGCTTCAAATCCAATTTTGCCAAACTTAACTAAAATTCCAGACACTCCCGGCATTTTTTCTTTGTACAATAATTTTTGTAAATATAAATCAAGCCCTGCTGCTTTTGCGCCGTATTGATTAATTTATTCCGGTTCTTCTGATTTGGAAATAATTTTTTTATCATATCCCGCGTAATAAAATTATCAGAAATTGTCGAAAATCGACGATAACAAGCTTTTACCAGTGTTTCCAATCGTCCATCGCCCTGTTCATTGGCACAGAGGAGAAAAAGTGGCAAAATAATATTGATAACAATATCCTGTGCCCGATCCGGACCAATCAGATTCGATTTTGGAACCTGAAGCAAGGAACTATCAAAATGATAATGATCCGCCCAGAATCCATAAGGTGGACACACCAGCATATTGACCAATTCCGTGTTAATCGCCTCAAGATCATCACCTAATCCATCGAATATGCGTTTGAAATTGCTAAAAAATCCATCCTGATAAAAATGTAAAAGCAGCGCCGCCATCCCCGCCAGACGACGGGTAGGGAAATTTTGTGGGCGCAGCCTAAAAAACTGCCATTCATTGGGATGCATTGGTTTCAAGCCGATACGATGTTTAAAATCTTCCCAAATCGTATCCAGTTGGGCTGAAAATATCCTTATTTCGTGCTCCAGCACCTTTGTACCTGATATTTCCTGTGTTGGGAGTAAGCCCGCCGCCCCAATGAGAAGCCCCTGAACTTTTAGCAAAATATCAGCCGGCGGGGTTGCCCGCAGTTCACGAAAAATAAATTCAATGGGAAGAATATTCGCTAATTTTCGAAAAGGTACCTGATTTTTCGAATAACCCAGTGCCTCCATGATACCGGCATAGAGAATCTGGTCCCAGGACTTAAAAATTCTTAATTCACGAAAAGCCAGCCCCTTGAGAACCAATCGTGCTGCCCCAGCTTTTTCCAGTAAGTTAACAATCTGAGCGGAATCCCTTGTTACCAGTGAACAGGAATGATTTTCATTCTCAGCCTGGCGCTGGGTTTCCAGAAATTTTTCATGTAATTTATCAATCGGATCCAACAAATTATCAGCTAAATCGACTATCGGAATCTGGATACCGTCCTCGCGCCGGCTAAATTTATCACCATTTTTATTCTGGATGACAACATGCAAGATTACCTGATTATAAATCGAATTTTGATGATGGCCATGTTGATACCAGTCAGCTGGATCCACATGTATTTCAAGGCAACCATGAAGCAGCTGGTTTTGGCGTTCAATCGTAACCTGTTGAAAATCAGGACCTGTATCGAAATTGCGTTCGCCCCGATAGATCAGATGATATTCATCACCACTGACCGTTCTGAGTTCATTGAAGTTAAAATATTTATTTTCCCATAACCAGATAACAAATTCTTCTGAATAAGTTTTCAAGCGTTTCCTTTTTGGAATTTATTTTAATCATTCAAGTCACCTGGTCCGAGTTGTGAAATTGCTCCAAGTTGTCAATGCTGCCAGGAAATAACCGGTAAGAATTGAAAAGAAGTGAAATTTTTCAACGCCCATCAATAACCAGCGTCGGCGATGGCATCATCGTAGACGCTGGTATCTTCATTGTCAGTAAATTGTAAGTTAAAAAATTATTTTGACTTTTCTTTTGCTGGTTCTTCAACTTCCTCGGCGACAACAACTTCTTCGGAAGTGTCCAACAAGGCCGGTTCTGCCGGTTTGGCCGCATTGTCTGTTTTTGATGTTGCCCGTTTTTCAGTGGATTGTTTTTTAACTTCCTCATATTCAGCTTGCTTTTCAGCAATCCTGGCGGCCAATTCTTCAATTTCTTTCACCAATGTTGATACTTTTTCATCAACTTTAATGGTCGCTTTTGGATTGTTTTTGACTAATTCAAAAACATGACCACCAATTTCAATTTTTTTCTGTTCAACATCTTTTTCAAAACCAGCAATTTCACGGTGGATTTTCCACAATGAAGTTTCTTCTTCGATCCGTTCAGCGGCGATAGATGCCCCTTTTTTTACAAAGGTTTTTATATCTTCCCAAAGTTTAGCCATTTTTGCCTCCTTTATTTGAGTGAGTAAAAATTCAGGTTAATTGTTGTTAAATTAAATGTTAAAAACAATATATTTTAAATAAAAATAAGAGATTGGCGCTGAAAAAAACAAGCTATCAAAACGATCCAAAAATCCACCATGGCCCGGTAGAATGTGCGAAGAATCTTTTTCGCCGGCATCGCGTTTCAACAGGGATTCTGCCAGATCACCAATTTGCCCAAAAATTCCACACACGGCACCCATCACCAGCAAATGGTGGATAGCAATTTTATCTAACCAGAAAAAGTGAAACACGAACATCGTGGCCAACGAAAATATAAATCCAAACGTAGCCCCTTCCCAGGTCTTATTGGGACTGACACGTTGAAATAATTTATGTCGTCCCATTGCCGACCCGCCAAAATAAGCCGCCGTGTCACAAACCCAGGTGGTGGCAATAATGGCCAATAGCCAATAGGCACCCATCTGATATGGCTGATTCGCCATTTGTGGCAATTCCCGAATGGCGATTAAGAACGGGAAAAAAAGTGTCGGATAGATTAATCCGCCAATGGTCGTTGCCTGATTGAGAAGCGGATTCGGCTTATTCCGAAAAAGTTCGATGTGTAAAATAATCAGAATAAAAACTAATAACTCAGCAAAAATTTCACTTTCTTTCAGGAAATAAAAACCGATAACAATTAAAAATCCACCCATAATACCTGGCCACAGCAGCGGTTGTGCCCCTTTTTTGCGACTGAGTTGATAATATTCATATTGACCAAATCCAACTACAATCGCAACAATTGCAACTAACAGGAGCTTCCCGTACCACAAGGCGCCTAGTATTAAAGGAATGCCCCAGCTCGCGACCAATACACGTTTACCCAGCTCTTTTAATTCCAAATTTTTCCTCCCTCTTAACTGATTTCTGTCTAATTCTATAATTTTGAAATCGGAAAGCGCTTATGAAAAAGAACAAAAAAATAATTTTGTTATAAAATAACCAGTCAGGCCTGGGGAAAAATCTCGTTAATTATCAATATAGAGTGAAATTAGCGCCAGGTTGTCAATTTTATAACGAAAAATTTATATTTAAGTTTCGTAATTAATCCGACAGGCTGGTTCATGGTTCCCGGTTAGAAGCCTTCTTATTAAGCGTTTCTTAAACCTGAACTGGAAATTATTGAGCCTTACCGGTGTCGTTATCAAATTTCTAATTTACCAATTAAATCACTAATCGAGGCTATTTTATTAGCCTGCCCAAAACGAATCAAATCATCCACGATTTCTTCGGCCGTCCGCGGTTTGAGAAAAGTCGCCGTACCCACCTGAATTGCTGAAGCACCAACCAGCAGAAATTCAATCACATCCTCAAAATTCATGATTCCCCCCATGCCAATGATGGGAATTTTGACATTTTGAGCGACCTCAAAAACTTTTGCCAGCGCAACTGGTTTGATCGCCGGTCCGGAAAGCCCGCCAAAAATAGTGGCGATTTTCGGCTTTCGGGTTTTGATATCCACGGCCATGCCACGTAAGGTATTGATGACCGAAATGGCATCCGCACCAGCCGCTTCGACAACTTTGGCGATATGGCCAATATTGGTCACGTTGGGTGTTAATTTTATCATCAATAATCGATTTGTTATTTTACGCAGTTGACGGGTGAGATCCTGCGCACTTTCAGCATCGGTTCCAAATTGCATTCCTCCCCGTTTTACGTTGGGACAGGAGACATTGATTTCATACCCGGCGATTCCTTCGGCCGATTCCAATCGCTCAACTACTTCTAGGTATTCTTCCGGTGTACTGCCAGCAACATTTACCAGAATGGCCGCATCAATCGTGCGTAAAAAAGGCATTTTTTCAGCGATAAATCGTTCGACACCAACATTCGCCAGGCCGATGCTATTTAACATGCCGGATGCGGTTTCCGCGATTCGCGGCGGTGGATTTCCTGCCCGCGGATTCAGGGTTATCGCTTTGGTGACAATCCCCCCCAATCGATTCAGATTGAGCAATGGCGCACATTCGCTGGCATAACCAAAAGTGCCAGAGGCAACCAGTACGGGATTTTTAAGATGTAGTGAGCCAATTTTTGTCGTTAAATCAATCAGGGATTATCACCTCCTCGGCATTGAATATGGGTCCTTGTTGACAAACCAGATGATATTGTGGTTCAGGATTATTTTCTTTTCGAACGGGTACGGCGCATCCGACGCATACCCCAAAGCCACAGCCCATCATCGCTTCCAGTGAGAGTTGCGCAGGTATTCCTGTCTCACGTGCGAATTTTTGGACTGCCCGCAGCATCGCCGGCGGGCCACAGGCAAATAAAATGGTCTCGTTAATTACAAATCCCTGTCGCTGGAATTCAGATTGCAATAATTGCGTCACATACCCTTTGAATCCCGGACGGCCATCTTCAGTTGCCAGCTTCAACGTAACGCCAGTCGCCTTAAAATCATCCAGACAACAAAATTGTGAAGCTTCGCGCACCCCATAATAGCATTCGGTTTCAATCGCTTTATCACGCAAAATCTCCGCTAAAAAAAGCATGGGAGCAATGCCAATTCCCCCGGCGACCATAATAGCGCGTTTAAGATGAGATGGAAGCTGAAAAGTATTTCCCAGCGGGCCCAGAATTGACAGCCATTGACCGGATAACGTTTCCGACAAAATTTTCGTACCGGTTCCCCGAATGTCGAATAAGATTTCAAACCATCCCGCAGCAGGGTTGCTCCGATGAATGCTAAACGGACGACGAAGCAACGGAACGCTACCTTCTTGCACTCGAATATTAATAAATTGACCGGGTTGAACCTGATTTGCCAGCAATGGCTGATGAAATCGAATTCGGTGGATGGATGGAACGACTAATCGGTTTTCAATAACTTCACAACGGAAGTCGGCAATGGATTTTGAAGCATTAGTTGTTACAGGTATCATGCAATGAAATTATCCTGAGATTGTTTTAATTGGTCTGTGAATCATGACGGCTCATTAATAGCATTGAAGGCCTCCTGGGTTCAGTTTTTAGAAAGCGTTCACTTTCAGAAATCGTGGCCTCACTTTTTTGCTCCGCTTGCGACGCTTGTTGCGTCGTATCGGCGGTCGTCGCAACGAATTGTTGGGTGGCTGCCTTTAAAGAATCATCCCCCATTAATTGCAGCGAATCAGTCTGTGCCAATAACGAGTCACCTTTCAGGGCTTTAATTGAATCCTGTTTTGCGGCCAGACGAATTTTTTCCAGTTCTTTAATATAGGCATCTATTTTTTTCTTCGCCTGTTTTGCGAAATCAGAATTGGCATATTTCTCAATGAGTGTGGAATAAATTTTAAAGGCACTGTCGTTTTCATTTAAAATATTATCGTAAAGCCAGGCGGCGGCAAACAGTGCCTTGGCCGCATAATTCGAGTTGGGATATTCCTCCTGTACCTTTTGGTACAATTCGATAGCCTGTTCAGCCTTATTATTATTCCAATACTCCGCTTCTGCTTTTTTAAAAGCATTTAGTGCAAAGTCCTCTTTTTTTTCTTCTACCGCCAAATTTAATAATTTTCGGGCTTCTATGCCGTGCGGGGTGTTAGGAAAATCATACGCCAGTACTTTCATGAGCGAGTCTGTCCGTACAGAATCCTGCTTAAAATTTTTGTAAATATAAGCCAATGTAAAAATTATTTGAGGCTTTTTTTCTTGAATTGACGTATCCGCGGCGGTGCTTAAGATGCCTTTATAATGCACCAGGGCTGAATCATATTGATGAAATTTAAAAAAGAAGTTTTCCGCGAGTGAGGTTTTATTTTTAATAAAATCATTTTTCTCCAGCATTTTAATTTTCGGAGCCAATTGATTTTCCAGCGCATTCTTCTTTTGTTGAAGCGCCCGCTCTTCATCTGTCAGTTGTGTTTGGTATTCTTCTCTATCCATTTGTTCGTAGTAACTTTGCTGTCTTCGCTGGCCAGTTTCATCTTTCACCCAGAGGCTATCAACCAGATTCAATGAATCCGCAAAAAGTGAGTCGGCAATCAACGTATCCGGCAGGGCCCGCTCCGGATATTCAAAAAGCCACTTTTCAAGACGTCGCAGGGAACGGGCTTTTCGCAGTTTAAACCGGGTTTCATCATCTAATTTCGATTCGTCGACATTCTCCAATCCAACTTCATAATCGGATACATAACGTTTACCATATTTTACCTGATACTCTTGTTTTTTAACGACTTCCATTAAACTTAACAATTCAACAATTGCTTCCATCTTATTCTTTGCACTATCGGCCATGATGGACTGCGAAAATTGTTCACGTACTCTTGAATAATTTGCATACGCGCTATCATATTGGGCGTAATTATTTTTATAAATTTCAGCCAGATAATAATAAGCCCGCGCCGCCCCATCGGTGCGTGGATGATCTTCGATAATCGCCAGGTACCAATCCATGGCCTGCTCAACGTTCCCCTCCAGATAAATGCAATTTGCCATTTCGTTCTTTGCAATTGGCCAGAGGTCCTCATAAGACTGGCGCCCCAGTAATTGTTGAATATAATTCATAGTTTCGCGATACTTCCCCAATTGCTTATACGACATGGCCAACTTGAAAAGTGCCTCGTTCTCCTGATCTTCATCCGGACTATATTTCGCCGCGAGATCAAAAGCTTCGAGTGACTGCTGATAATCCTCTAATTTAACAAAACACTCCCCCATCCGGAAAGCCGCTTTCGATCGTATTTCCTTGTTGCGAATATTTTTTATGGCATTTCGGAATTCCGAGGCAGCCCGGACATAATCTTCCTTTACAAAATAAATTTCACCGATGGATAATAACGCTTCATCCCGAATTTCATTGGGAGCTCGGGAGGTTGCAATATCATTGAAAGATTGCTCGGCCTGATTATAATCCGCCAATCCCAGATGGGAACGTGCCAGCCATAGCCGGGCTTCATTATCGTATTCGCTGTTCGGATAATTTTGTAAAAGTTCCTCAAATTTCCGAATTGCTTTTTGGTATTCCTTTTTATAATAAAAACATTTCCCAAGCAGAACGAGGGCATCATCAACATATTTGCTTTTGGGATAGAGTTCTAAGACTTTGGAAGCTTTTTCAATGGCTTTATCATAATTCTGGAGTTCGGTCCCCGAAGCTTCTTCGGGATTACGTGTTTGGCGGGTATTTTTATTTTTTTTAGCATCTTCGATGCGTTTCTCGCGTTCCTGCTCTGCCTTTTTATAAAATTGCTCAGCATTATAAAACGTGTTATAATAAGCACAACTCGTAACCATCAAAATAATAAAAACTTTTAATACAATCAAATACTTTTGCATAATTATCACCAATTAATTAAACACAATTTAAAAAAAGAAATTAAGGTAAAAACGAGTAGCATAAGCTGTGGCAGAAATTATTTTTCCTTTATTTTATTTATCAAAAGTGGCAAAATCTCGCCCGATTTGCCAATAATTGATTCATCAATATATCGTGAAATCGCAGTCCGTTCAACGTTAATTTCGACAACAAAAGCGCCACTTGCATGGGCCTCAATTGGCAGGGAAGCGGCTGGTTGTACCAACGCGGATGTACCAACTGATAAAAAAACTTCACATTCCTGCGCGGCCTGAAATGCACATAAAATTGCATCCTCCGGCAGCATTTCACCAAACCAGACCACATCCGGCCGCATCAATCCACCGCAACGACAGACAGGCACACTGGATTCAAATTCGATGTCGATTTCCCGATAGATTTTATTACAATCAACGCAACGATTTCGCATTATGTTCCCATGTAATTCGATGATAATTTGACTGCCAGCCACCCGGTGCAAATTATCTACATTCTGCGTGATGAGCGTAAAGACCGGAAACATCTGCTCCATTTCTGCCAGTGCAAAATGCCCTGGATTGGGTTTTACTTCATGAATCAGCTTTCTGCGATAATTGTACCATTCCCAAACAAGTTTCGGATTTTTTTGAAAAGCGTTAAAATTGGCTAATTCTTCGGGCCGAAATTTGTTCCATAATCCATCTTCTCCGCGAAAAGTGGGGACACCACTTTCGGCAGAAATCCCGGCGCCGGTCAATACCGCCACTTTTTGGGCGTGCTTTAATTTTTCGATAAATTTTGTTGAAAACATCGGTAATCCTGATAGTGAATTTTGTAATTTGCGATTGTCTGGTAATCGTCACCTCAGAGGTGGTGGTTATCTGATATTATTAAATATAACCAGCATCATTCTGAAAATCAAGCCTATTTATCGGGAATTTTTTTATAAACCGTATAAAATGAAAAAGGCTTCGGTGTCAACACCGAAGCCTTTTTCAATTATCAGGAGGAGCCGTCCTTTTGCTTACTTTTTCCGCCACGCGCCATCAAAAAATCCAGCGTTTTTCTTCTTTTGTGAGGCTTGCCATTTCCCTTCATAATGGCCCGTAGTGGTCAGACTTTTATTGACCCAGACCCCTTTTAACCAGCCTTTTTCAGGGGTTGCACCATAGCCCCAGCTACCACTTAACAAGCCCTGAAACCTGCCGTTCAGGTCAATCCATTTACCGAACATGACGTTTTGTCCCAGTCTATTAACGCCCCAGATTCCTCGCATAAAACCGACCCGGGTACCAAGGCTGTTCATCCATTTGCCATCGAAAACACCACCCAGCGAATCTTTCCGCATCCAGCGACCTTCCATAAATCCACCCGCAAATGGCGTCACAACTTTCTTGCGACTGACAATCGATACTTCATGACCTGTTGCACCAACGGATTCCACCAAATTTAATGAATCGAGTTCGTCATATTTGAAAGTGCGACTATAATCGCCGACTTTTAGGGTAAAAGTACCCGGCGTATCCGTGGTGTCATTGTTCAATATCGCCAACACCACACCGTCATAATGAGGTTTCGTATAAGTTTTCCATTCCACAACCTGCTTGCTTTTTCGGGGCAGTACCAGTCGATCGTTTAGTTCGAACCGGACTTTTTTCGTAATCAGTAACAGTCCTTTATTGATTTCAGCCTTGCCATTCCATTCGACATTCATGGTTGCGGTTGAATCACCTTTTAAATATCCCCAGGCGATTCGCAAGAAATAGACTGGCACTTCGGGACGATTTAATTCCGGAGTCACGGTTGGATCGGTTTCGATCAGATCGGTAACCGATTCATCATCCGGATTTTCTTTCGCCAGCGTTTGATCACCAAAAGCTTCCGGTTCATCCGTTGTGGTATAGCCACCCATGTCTTTATCAAGCAGGGACTCATTCTCATCGACCTTTTTGTCGATATCGCTCGGTGAATTAAAAATGCATCCGTTCATGGTGAAAAGCATAAAAACAGAAACGAGCATTAGAACAAGAATAGATGATAACTTCATAAAAACTCTCCTTTTTAAAAATTTGAATTAAATTGAGTCAAGTTTATTCATTTAAGTAACGATTACGCTGGCTACTCAGGCAAAGGGCAGGCCAAAATTTTTTTTGGTATTTTAATTTATTATTTTTTAAAGAGATACGCTGATGATAATAAAAGATAGTAAAATTGAAGTTGTACGTAGCGCGGCAAATTATGAGGGGAAAGTGTACCGTCCGGTACAGCTAAAACCAAAAAAAATAGCATGGTTGAAAAAAAACATATATCGTTTTTGTGGATTTTTTTAAAATCGTTGTTCGGGAAGGTTCATTTTATGACAGGATTATCGTCTGAATGTGATCAAATAAGATCGAAGGAAATACTTCTTTTGCGAAAAGTTTATGAGATGCTTCGCCTGGCAAAAAACGCAGGGCTTACAAGGCCATTCCCCGATTGTCATGCTGAGCGCAGCGAAGAATCCCGACTTAATTTGAAGAGATGCTTCGCCTGGCAAAAAGCGTAAGGCTCAGAATGACACCAGTGTGACCTGAAACTTAATTTATTTTCAATAATTCAACATCAAAAATTAAAACCGAATTAGGTGGAATGACACCGGCGGCCCCTTTTTCGCCATAAGCCAGTTCCGATGGAATGGTCAAACGTCGTTTGCCGCCAACCTTCATGCCCTGTACGCCCTGGTCCCAGCCTTGAATGACTTCTCCGGCACCTAATTTGAATTGAAAAGGCTTTTTACGATCTACTGAACTATCAAATTTTTTGCCATTCACCAACCAGCCCGTATAGTGAACTTGCACCGCATCGCCGGCTTTTGCTTCTGCACCTTCGCCATTCTCGATATTCTGGATTATGAGCCCCGTTTCTGTCGTATCCGCGACGACTTCTATTTCAGGAATTTCGTCCATAACAGTTCTGGTTTTAACTTTAAATTTATCCTGATCGCGATCACAACCGACCAGCGTAATTCCAATTAACAGCATGAAAATCAAAGATACTCGCATCTTTCCGCGCTCCTTAGTTTAGGTTAAATTGAACAGTTAAAAGTGCTGAAAAAATAAAGAAAAAATCGATTCATGTCAAGATAAAAATCATTTTTTTAAATCCTGGAATTATTACAGACTTTGGCTCAGGTTCAAAAGTTCCTGGTTCAGGGTTAAAAAATAAAAAACGAAAGCTTCTAACCTTGAACCCGGAACCTGCTAACCTGAATCATAACAAAAAATAATGGCGGTTTAATAGTCCATTTAGCTTAAATTCATCGTTTTCATCACGATTCTCAATAAAAAAGGTCAACATCGAGTTGACCTTTTCAAAAAAAAAAAATTACCTCATCTTAAATGATGAGATAAACAAAATTAAGCAGGCCTTGAATTCGACGGAGCTTATTTTTTCATCAAGGCTTCATATTCAATTGGGTGCTCGTTTTTCATTTCTTCTTCCGATATTTTACCCGTAATACAGGCGAAATTCATCGGATAAATATCTGGGTTCATAAATACAAAATAAAAATGCCAGACGATAATTGCTAGGGTTGCCAGAATGGCTTCATAAAAATGAATGGCGGTTGAGACATCCATGACCCATTTCGGTAAATAGCGCATCGCGAGTGTATTGAACCAGAGAATAAATCCTGTTAATCCCATAACGATGGTACCCCAAACCAGTGCCCAATATTCTGCTTTTTCAGCATAGCTAAAACGTGCAAAACGCGGTTTTTTGCAAGTAATCCCTAACAAATATCGCGCCATTTGAAGGACATCCAATAAATCCTGGTAGCGTGGGAGCAATGCTTTGAGTTGGTCTCTGCCCCGTTGGGTGCGAATCAGAAAGATAACATGATAAATTGCCAGGGCAACAAAGAGACCCGCAGCAGCACGATGCAGAAATCCTCGAATTGAAAAACCGAAATCCAACTTAAGAAATGGTGCCACCCACCAGGCATTGGGAAAGACCAATGCGAAACCGGTAATCACCAACGTTGTAAAAGTTGTCATTAATATAAGATGTTGAATCCGTTCATTAAAAGTTAACCGGATAAAGGTTGTATCTTGAACACCCACATGATGTACATTTTCAAGTCCATGATAACGAATTTTAATTTTCCTGAAAAGATCCAAAAAGTTATGAATAAACATCGCCCCAATCGTTAGAACAATCAGCCAGATATAGAACAGACGAACATAATAAACGATTGTAGTGGTATCAGTCTCAGGGCTGATATGAACGGAACCTAACGTGACATTTTCATTGACACCAGGATGACAACTTCCACAGGTTTGTGCCAGATTTGATTTATGAATTCTGGACTTTGGATCGGATGAAGGCAGGATATCATGAATTCCATGACAACTGGCACAGTTGGCCGTTACCAGTGAACCAGCCTGATCAGCCAGGCCGTGATAGCTATCAACATAGCTGGAAACCTGCTTGTTTGATAATCCGTATCTGGAAACAATTCGTTCAGCCGCATGGCACTGTGGACAGGTCGTTTTCGAGATTTCGGTTGCATAAACAGAAGAATTTGGATCCGTTGGTGCCTGAATGGCATGTTCACGATGACAGTCAATACAGATTGGTGAATTTATATTACCCGCCAGAAAAGCCTTGCCGTGAACACTTTCCATGTAGGTATTATAAATATCTTCATGACATTGTGCGCAGGTTTTTGAAACATTCTGGTGGGAAATCAAAGATTTTGGATTCGTTGCTGGCTGCAGGGCATGACTTGAATGGCAGTCATTACAGACCGCAGCGGCATCATTTCCTTCCATCACTGTTTTATAGTGAATACTTTTATAATAATTTGCCACTTGATTCGAATTCAATTCATCATACTTTTTAACGACCTCAGGATCAGCATGACATCGCGCACAGGTTTGGGCGATATTTTGTCGATTCGTCATTGATTGTGCTGAATCCGATGGTAAAATTTCATGGTGCCCATGACAATCAGCACAATTTGGCGCATCCAATTCACCGCGACTCAATGCCTGACCATGAAAACTTTCATGATATTCCAGGGCAATATCTTCATGACAGGTCGAGCAGTCCCCTTTTTTCACATTTTCATCATGGGGTACTTCTTTGATGTCGGAATGGCAATCGATACAGCTAAATTCACCGTGAATTGAACGCTGGAATTTGGATAAATCAACGAAAAGTGAGATTTCTTTGCCGGACTCAGCTGTTTTTGTTAAAGTGGAATCACCGTGACATTCCATACAGTCGCTATTTTTTATTGTTTGTGCCATGAGGGCGAGCGAAGGAAATAAAAAAATAGCTGCCAATAAAAACAGGATTTTCTTGATCAATTTTTCCCTCCAATTCTTTTTAATTCTCAGTTCCCCTATTATCAACAATTCAATCACAGGAGAAAATGAATATTCTTCTGATCGAATCAAGAATTTTGATTATGATAAGCGTCATGGTAAGCCCGTTTGATGAACTTAACTTACTAATTTTTATGAAGTAATTTTATGTAGGTGTTTCAATTGTTAAAAAAATAACAATGATAAAGAAATATACATATTCAACAATTTAATGTCAAGTAAAAATTGACCATAAATCGAATAATTATTTAAAGAGTCTGAGAATGTAGATTTTTCAAACAGATTTAAATGAAAAATCTTTCCTGGCCTTTAAAAGTGTATTTGTGATGGACTATTTCCAGTTTGTGTGCTTTTAAAAACAGAAATCTAAAAGGATGTAATCACTCCTGAATTGGAATGTTCATATAATTTTTCACTATCGTCAGAATCATTTTTCATGTTTTTCACTGAGCGGTAACTTGATTGAATATTTTAAATTAACGGCGGAACACTTTTATAATATTTCATCCTGAAAACAGGATTCAGCGCCCTGAAAATGATTCGCGTAAGTGCAGACCTGAAATTCTAAAATGAAGCGTTTTTATTGTTGAAATCTTTTTTGGTGAAATTTTGACCCACTTTTCATTTCAAAGTTTTCAAAAGATGAAAATTGGAGAGGTAGGACCATTGCCGTCAGATTTAGGTTATAACTCATTAAAAAACAATTCAATAGCCACGAGCTTTAGCGCGTGGATCCCAATATCCCCAAAATTTTTGGGTGGGTTTTAACCCACTGGTGTCAGGACGCGAACGTAAAAGCCCGGTGAATAGGGAAGAGTTCATAAAACCACGAGCTAAAGAAGGTGTCCGGGAACTAACCCGGAACTGTCATGGCGCGGAGCGTTTTTGGCGATGAAGCAATCTCCACCGTTTTAACAGGGGATTACTTCGGGAAAAAATGCCTGGCGATGACAATTTTTCTAGTTTCCGGACATACTCTAAAGCTCGTGGCAATTCGTAACCGATCACCGGGTGAAAGCAAACAATTTTCATTTTTTGTGTCCAGGTCAGCGGTGGATAAAGTCTGCCAGAATATTCTCAAGCCGATTGCGCCTCATAAAAAGATTGCGAAAGATAACGTTGGCTGGATTTGACCCATCCGGTTGGTTGAGGTAACCCCTTCTTCACCTTAGTAATCCGCCAAACCCGGGACACCACCAACCTTATTCCCTTATTGGTGATGATAATCAAATGAAGCAATAAGGTCATAAGGTTAAATTGCAGGGACCCTCGAATTGTTACTAAGGTCAATAAGGT
>DYKB01000148.1 GCA_020722815.1 Caldithrix sp.
AGTTCCGGCAAAGATTTTTGTGCCCGAGATGGCAAGAGCCGAGACCTTAGTATTGGTCAATCCATTATTGACTTCAGTCCAGCTTGAGCCGTTATTAGTTGATAGAAAAACTCCGCCAAGAGTTCCGGCAAAGATATGTGTGCCCGAGACGGCAAGAGCACGGATAAAAGTATTGGTCAATCCATTATTGACTTGAGTCCAGCTTGAGCCGTTATTAGTTGATAGAAAGACTCCACCGCCAAGAGTTCCGGCAAAGATATGTGTGCCCGAGACGGCAAGAGCCTGGACAACAGTATTAGTCAATCCATTATTGACTTCAGTCCAGCTTGAGCCATTATTAGTTGATAGAAAGACTCCGCCGCCAAAAGTTCCGGCAAAGATATTTATGCCCGAGACGGCAAAGGAACTAACGGGACCGCCATAAGGTCCGTTGGTTTTTACCCATTGGGTGTGTGCTGTACCTGTAAACAGGGATAACAGCAGGCATGTGAAAAGTAAAGTAGAAAAAGTACGCATAACACTAACTCCTTTCGTTATGTTGTTATGATATTGTTAAAATAATTGCCGAGGGGACATAAGTAACACATCCCCTAAATTCAAGCAGCTAATTTTTTATTCATAAAATAGAGGAAATCATCCTCTGTCAGGCGCCTGATATGCCATTTTTATCGCGCCGAGCCATATCCGGCCTCTCACCGCTTCTTCTATTTTACTAAATTATCCAATCAGAATCTGAAAATCAAGCAAAATCGCTATAACCTTAGTTGAGCGATTATGTATTTAATAAAAAACCTTTTGGGTTTCTAATAGATTGTTATTAAATTAGTTTTGTAATCCAAAATTTAAGCAATCAAAAAACTCAAAAGGTGATACTCATATGGCAAATAAAAGTGGTAAAAAGCAAGGGAAAATTATCAAAGTCGAAGCTACAAGCGAAAAACTTTCCGGTCGCGGTGGATTGTTTTTCTTTTTAAGATTTGTCGAAAACATTGGCTTTTATTCTCGTTTTCAAAATTACTTTGCAGATGTCAAAGGCTCAGCAAAAGGGCTGAGCATGGCACAATTTATCAAACAGATTCTTGCTTTTTTCATCGACGGTGATGATCTTTCGATGACCGGTTTCGATAGACGTAAAAAAGACGATGCCTATCAACTTCTGTTGGAAAACACCAACGAGGAGATGGCATCATCACACCAGATGAAAAGATTTTTTAATCGCTTGATGTATGTTCCAACGCTTGTCTATCGAACGATCCTTCTTCATTTATTTATCTGGCATCTGCATGTAGAAAAGCCATCGGTCATTGTTTTATTCGGCGACACCGTTGTCTGGAACAATGATGACGCCAATAAACGTCAGGGCGTTGAACCGACTTACAAAAAGCAGAAAGGATTCCAACCCCTGCAAATAAGCTGGGGGCCAAATATTGTTGATTCCTTATTCAGGCCTGGAAGTGTTCACAGCAATCACGGCGATGATTTTATTAAAGCCATCGCCCGGCTCACTCATGCCATTCGTCGATTTTACAAATTGGCATAGATCAAACAATGACCGAAAAACTGATTGACGCCGATGGTCATGAGTATCTTGCAACAGAAAAAATCATTCAGTTGAATCATCAACGCGGTAAAAGCGAATTAAATCATCGTTCAGAAAAAGAGTTTGCCTGCAAAGAACAATTTTCATTTGAACGCTTTGGCATAAATCAGGCCTATTATTACTTTTTGATGATCAGTCATTTTTTTGATGAAGCATACCAATCGGATATAACCGAACCTCTTATACCGTCCAGTTGTTATCCGACAACCTTCCGGCGAACGATGATAGACTTTGCCGTAAAGATAGTATCAAGAGGTGGTCGGTATCTATTGAAAGTTTCAAGGGTAATATTTGAAATGCGCAATATTCAAGAAATATGGAATCGAACAACGGCGCCTCCTTATTTGCTTTTTGCGCAATAGTTGGCGCCGATACTTGTAAATAGCCGCAAGGCAGTAATGTCGCTAATTGGCAAAATATTTTCACAATACCCGTTATAAATTGCCATGGATAGTAAAAATCAACTGAAATTGAATAAAAAATGTATCCACTCAATAATTAATGGCAATTTGAGAATAAAGCTTGCTGTCATAAGCTCACTTTAATTCGCAGAATAATTTATAGCAGAATTATGCTGCTATAAATCGTCTGCTATAAATTTTTTTTTCTTGTAAACTCAAATTGATGTCGTTACCTTCTATTATTGAGCGGATACTAAAAAATGATCAGAGCAATTTAAAAATAACAGCCTCTGCGCCGGCTAATTGATATTATGAATCATTTTTTTGGCTCGTTAAAGAATCGCTCAGATTAGGAATTAGTTACTTTTTAAATCCGCCAGGCTCCCCCAGACGGTGAATCATTCAGCCTGGGTATTCCGAAGCCAATCCGTTCTTACACTTTGATTGAAGTCCAGTTATTGTTCCAGATCTTGATAGAGCAGCAATCCGGTCGCAGCGGCGGCCAGGCGGTCGCGTTCATCGCTGCTGAGCGCGGGCGCGAACCAGACGGCGCCTTCATTGATCACCTCCACGGCGCAGACATTGCGACCGTTACGGGTGATGATATATCCGGAGGCATCGCCCAGCGGCAGGGGGGAGCCCGCCAATTTTTTCGTGCCATCGATGCTGTAGACGATAGAACCGTTGCCAAGCAGGCCCTTCAGGACGTTATCCTTGTTTTTCATCAGGATCATGGTCCAGCCCACCTTGACGTCCTGTTTGCCGAATCGCACGACGAGGTTTTGTTCAGAGCTCAGACCGATCTGCAGCTCGCCGCCCCAGGCTTCGCTTTTGAGGTCTTTTTGGTTCAGATTGGTGATGGCCTGACCGTTCCAGACGGCGTCGTCGCTGCCGGTGAGGGAGAATTCATATTTCTGGCTGGCGCTGGATTTTTCCCAGCTGAGGAAGCCCCAGGCGGTGCGTTTGGTCCAGCCGCGTTTGACCTCATGGACGCGGTAGCTGCCGAGGTCGAAGGTTTCGTCAAAGCCGCCGCGGCCCTTGCAGGTCATCCTCTGGCCGGAATCCTTGAGGTCGCCGGGCACCGCCATGCGGGCGCTGTGGCAACCCCAGGCGCCCACCAGGATCAAACCGAACAGTGCCATCATCAATAAGCCATATGCTGCTTGTTTACGTGTCATAATGTGCTCCTTTCTTTGGACTTTTTACTTCCGGCTACTTCATGACTCTAAATCTACGAAATAGCCGGATTTTCACCAATACCTACCGGAAAATTTTTCTTATTTAACCAGAATCATTTTCTTCATTTCTGAATACATTCCGCTTTTGATTGTATAAAAATATACTCCACTGGTAAGATTGCCTTCATTAAACCTGATTTTATGATTTCCTTCTTTTTTAAATTCATTCAATATAGTGGTAATTTCCCTGCCAAGAAAATCGAATACTTTAATCTCAACATTATTATCAGATGGAATTGAAAACTCCACAATTGTTGTAGCATTAAACGGATTAGGGTAGTTCTGCTGTAAAACAAACTTTTTCTGCACAGATTCTTTTTCTGATTCTACTCCCGTTGAATGGATGTGAACAATTGCTGAGTCTTTTATACTTGAAGCGGTATCGGAACAAATAACAAAAAAATCGCCTGTTTCGGTGGCGTGATATAAACCGTTCAAGTCGATCATCCCGCCGGTGACATGCCAAGCCGGTTTGAAATAATGCAGCGTGTCTTCATCTATAGTTAAAGCTGTAGCAGTAAATAGATGTTGTTCTCCGAGGTTCAGATTTATTTCTGGAGGAAAAATTACAATACTTGCTAATTCTTCAGGCTTTGTGGATTTGCTCAGACAAACAATACTTGAGTAAGTGGTGTCTGTATCAACAACGTTGATCGATAGAATAACCTTAACGATATCTTCAGTACCACGAATGGTTTCAGGAGGGATGCTGTATTTTATGAACACGCTGTCTACAATAAATGGCGCTAGTTCATCGGTTTCTCCATTTATTGCGCTGATCCAACCAAGTTTAGAACTGGCTTCATAATGGATGGAGTGGCTCGTCAGACTAAGATTCTGGATAACAAGAAGTAGTGAATCGACAGTATTGGCAAATCCAGACCCCTAAGAAAGTTCAGCAGATGCATCAATTAATGTAGTATCCGGCGGAAAAACATCAACAGGACCCCAAAAAATTTGTTGTAGTTTCCATTGCTCGGCAGGAATTATATTGTTACTAAAAATTTTTCTACTATTTCCGCCTGCAAATATATTAAATTTGTCAGTAATAAAAACAATTTTCCCATCATCGGAGGTATAAAACTCTACACCGTTTAGCAATGCTATTCCTGGTTCAATTTGAGAGGTAACAGTAATATTTTTACCGAATACTCGTAATGTATCAGCCAGAATCAGTGAATTTTTTTGGTCGATTACTACCGAATCTGCACGGATAATAATGTTACTAAATCCCAATTCTTCTCCCGACATAATTTTCCGTGCTCTTGCACCGGAGCCTCCACCAATTTTGCCGGAATTATATAAGTTTTGACCCCGTATATCAACAACTCCGTTCTTTTTAAAACCGACTCCAGGTAGAAGAGTTCCGTAATTTTTAAATGCCTTTGCATAAATATTTATGTTCCCGCCGATATCTGATGCTGGAACAATATCACCCTTGATACTGCTGCTTTCATCTATCAATAAATTTCTATTACAAAATATTAAAACTGAAGATTCTTCAACCGTATTCCCATTCTGTTGATAAATTACACTCTTTTGGGACATAGACATATTATTTGTCCTGATATTGGCAGATCCATCTATATAACCTCCGTTAAATTCTAGTGAATTTCCGGTAAATTTAAAATCGACTCCATTCATTCCTCCTCCGTTTATATACATATTTGTTCCGGAATCAATATTATTGCCAATAATTAAACTTTTTCGCTCGCCAGATTTTGTAAAGATTTCGCCTTCATTCTCAATGTTTAATTGGTTTTGATTAGGAAGAATTTTAAGATTATCATCCATATATATTTTTCCGTCTTTTTTAATAATCAGTCGGTCAGTATAAATGGTAGATCCTCCAAAAATAAAAGTAGTGGATAGAAGTCCTTCAACAGTTATTTTTTTTGCTCGGCAGTTAGAAGCAAGCACTGGTGTTTTATCACTTGGGATGTAGGCTTCATCGTTAGCATCCGGTACTTTATTGGTGCTCCAGTTTTTCGGATTATTCCACGCATTGTCACCGCCGAGATTAGTAAAAATGGAAAATTCTTGTGCGAATAAAAAGTTTCTGCATAAAAAAACTAAAATAATAAAATACTTTTTCATGATTAACTCTTTAATTTTGTTTAGATAGTTTAAAATATTTCAATATTTTTTTCTTTTAATTAGAAAAAAAATAATTAGATATGGAAAAAAGGCCTACCCTCCTTATAAGATAAGGGACAAAAAACAAAAAAAAAGGAGGGCAAGCCGATGTACCTTACCAAAGAATTTATCACCCAACTTAAACAACAAATTCCGATTGAACATCTGATTGGGCGCGATGTTAAGTTGGAAAAACAAGCCAACCTTTTCGTTGGACTTTGTCCGTTTCATCCGGAAACGCAACCAAGCTTTACGGTTTTTCCAGCAACACAAAGTTTCTATTGTTTCGGCTGCGGCGCCGGCTCGAAAACCGTCACCCAATCCAGTGACCATAGCCAATCATCTCCGGGCCGCGGAAACCGCACGCATTCACTTTTCCCCGCCCGGTAGATCA
>DYKB01000149.1 GCA_020722815.1 Caldithrix sp.
CACCACTATTTTCTAACCCATCCCCCAACCCCTTCCCTGTTTTTCAGGGAAGGGGAGTGGCTACTTCCGCGGGTCCAGTACCCAGATGTGGGGCAAGATCAGCCCAAAGGAAGAAAGCGTCGCTATTCCCTCTCCCCCTGGGAGAGGGTTAGGGTGAGGGCAATTTTGATTAAGCAAAAAGTGCACGGTAGTGAATGGCAAATTTGGCTTCTCGACAGGGCAATTACCCCACCCTGCGCTTGTCGAAAGGTACTTTTATCTCATTTTTTTGAGAAGATCAGAATAAATCTTGCTTTTCATTTTTTCTGGAGTTATATATTGTCCGGAAAGTCGATATGGAACATTCCTCTTAAAAAATAAATTATAGTTCGTCTAAAGCTCCTTATTTCTCCTTGATAAAGGCGTAATTTAAGGAGAGCAATCAATACTGTTTGTCACATTTTGCAGGGCACGGTTTAATAATTATTAAATTAATGAATTAAGTGTCATATATCTTCGGTACCGACCACTGTCATTCCCGCATGTTTTTGGCGGGAATCCATCTTTTAGGTAACAATGGATGCCCGACAATCCATTAGCTAACAGACGGGCATGACTTGTCGCTTAATTTTGCAGAAGTGAAAGATAATTTCTTGAGTGTGCCGAACACTATTGGAGAGCAATAGAAAAAAAACATTAATTAATATCTGTCCGAAATTGTAGGACAAATTGTTAATTTGTCCGAATCGGGTGCCTGATACAGGCTCAATCCCGGGCAAATTGGTAATTTGCCCGACAAAAAAGTGTTTTCAGACAGACTCTAATTAAAATGACAAATACCGTCGAGAGATCATGAAAAATCTGAGGTCACCATTACAATTCAGCTTTGGCAGGGCTCATCAGGGTCAAAATGTTTTTTCAACCCCATTTTCTAAATAATCAAAGGTTTTTTATTTATTGAGGATCGAAGCATGATAGATGAATCTTGCAAACTTGCGATACAGGAAAAAATCATCTCGAGCAAAGCATTTTCAAATTCGGATAAATATGTTGAACTGCTGAAATTTCTCATTCAATGCAACATCAAAAACGTCTATTTAAAAGAATTTACGATCGCTGAAGAGATCTTTAGTAAAGATAAAAAATTTAATCCCGCCAGTGATTCTCAGGTAAGAATTTATATGCACCGGCTGCGAGACAAGATCAAATTGTATTACGAGAATGAGGGAAAAAATGACAAAGTAATTATAAACATCCCTAAAGGTCACTACGAAGTCGAATTTCAGGAAAGAGATTCAATCACGCGAAATATTACCAACAAATTATCACGACTGAATATTATTCTCCTCGGTACGATTCTGATTTTAATCATAACATTAACTTTAATCATAATCCATTATACGTCACATAACCAAAAAATGCAGATGGTTTATGATCCAATATCGAAAACCGATCCAATCTGGGCTGACTTTTTTAACAATAAATTATCTACGAAGATCGTTATTGGTGATGATTTTCTATTCTGGCAATTAGATGAAAAGCACAAATTGGCGCGCCAGGTTATCGACTATGCCATCCCGAACAGGTCTGAGTTTGAGCAATACGCGAAAAAGCATCCAGAGCAAATGTTGGAAATGGAACGGCATGGGGCGCTCCCGCTAAACTGTGCCTGGAATATTTATGATTTAACACATGTTTTCTATTCATTTAATCAGCAGGCGGATATTGAGTTGTCATCCCTTTTTATAGCCACGCCGTTTGATTTGACAAATCTCGTTGATCGCAATATAATTTACATTGGCGGATTTCGTAATCTGCGCCAATTTAATAATCTCCTGGCGAAACTTCCCCTGGAATATCACTACACCGATCTGTTTAAAGGCTTCCTGTCTGTCAAAAACCCTGAAAACGATTCTTTGATGACTTTCACCGGTCAGAAACTGAGCAACCAATATCATCGTGACATTGGACTCATCGTTAAGGTCGGCGGATCCAATAATGAAAACTATCTATTCCTGGTCGGATTCGCCTTTCCATCGCAAATTGAAACCGTTCGCTTATTAAGTCGAAATGATTTATTAGCAAAAATGTATTCGCAAATCAAGTACGATAAGCCAGTATTTCCGGAGCATTTTTTTATCATTATTGAAATCCTGGCATCCGAATTTTCAGCCATTGAGACAAATGTCAAATACTTTCAGGAAATTCCTTCAAAATTACAAAAGTAATTCGTACCAACACACCACTTAATATATCTATGTTATCAGGAGTCCGAAATGACGAACAAAATTATCTGTTGTTTATTTCTCGCCTTTTTATGCTTTACCAACAATTTGCAAAGCGAAACCGTCACCCTCGGCCAATTCCCTGCCCCATCACCCGATGGAAAGCAGCTCCTCTTTTGCTTCCGGGGCGATATCTGGCAGGTTGCGGTTGAAGGCGGGGCCGCCAAACGCATTACCGTGCATGAGGCCGATGAATATCATCCCAACTGGTCGCCCGATGGGAAATTGATTGGCTTTTCATCGGATCGAAATGGAAACAATGATATTTATATCATGTCAACCGAAGGTGCGAATTTGACGCAACTGACGTTCCTTTCCACATCGGACATTTTCTGCGACTGGATGCCCGATGGAAAATCGATCATTTTTGCGTCGCGGCGGGATTTTTCCTATCCCTCCAGCCGGCTGGCTTCGCATTATCAGGTGAGTTGCGACGGTGGAACGCCGACGATGCTGAATCCGGAATTTGGCGCGCAGGGGAAAATTTCGCCGGATGGGCGCTATCTGATTTATGCCGATGGCCGGCTGGACCCATACCGCAAACGCTATCAGGGCAGTTCCAATACCGATATCTGGCGCTATGATTTAAAGAATAAAAATTATATCCAACTGACCGATTTCAATGGCAATGATATGTTTCCGCTCTGGTCCAGTAATGGCCAGCGCATCTACTTCGTTTCGCATCAGGATGGAACGGCCAATATCTGGCAGATGGATTTGGATGGTTCCAACAAAAAGCAATTGACTTTTCATCAAGATGACGGCGTCTATTTTGCCAATATTGCACGACAGGCCGGCGTACTCGCTTATTGCCGCGCCAGTGATATCTGGATTTTGAATCTGGAAACCGGAAAGTATGCGCCGCTCAAAATAGAAGTTCCGGATGATCCCAAGAATAATACCATCGAATGGAAAAATTTTACCAATGACGCCACCGAAATGGCCATATCACCGGATGAAAAATATGTGGCCAGTGTCATTCATGGTGAGATTTTTATCTCCAAAAACAAAGAAAAAGGCACCAAAAAAGCGGTTCGACTCACCAGCACGCCTTATCGGGAGAAAGATATTTGCTGGACGCCCGATGGCGACACGCTCCTCTTCGTCTCGGATCGCAACGGAAATGATGATATCTTCATGCTTTTTTCAGCCGATGCTTCAGAAAAAAACCTGTACCGATCTTTAAAAATTCAAACAACACCACTGACGCCGGATCAATTGGAGGAAGTTACGCCCCGCATCGCTCCGGACGGCAAAAAAATTGCGTTTATCCGGGACAATAGCCTCTGGGTGATGGATCGCCATGGCAAAAATAGTAAAAAATTACTCGAAAGCTGGAACGCTCCCCAATTCGCCTGGTCACCGGATAGCAAATGGCTGGCCTATTCAGTGGAGGATAACGAATTTAATAGCGATATCTTTATCATGCCGGCCAGTGGCGGTACCGGGGTGAATATTTCGCAGCATCCCGATAACGACATGGCGCCGGTCTGGTCGGATGATGGCAAAAAACTGGGCTTCACTTCCCGGCGCAATAACGACACTTTTGACATCTGGTATGTCTTTTTGAATAAAGCGGATGATGAAAAAACGAAAGAAGAGTGGGAGGAAGAAGAAGAAAAGGCGGACGAGGCCAAAAATAAAAAGGATGACAAAAAAGATAAGCCCGAAGCCAAAAAAGCCGAAAGCAAGGTCGACGTTAAAATCGATTTTGAAAATATCCATAAACGATTAAGACGCCTGACGTCCCTGCCCGGCGATGAAACCCGACTCGCCATTTCGCCGAATGGTAAAACCTTTGTTTTTAATGGCAATTCCAAAGGACAGAACGAGCTCTGGTCCGTGGAATGGGATGGTTCCGAACTGAAGCAATTAACAGAAAGTAAGGAAAATCCTTCACAGATCAAATGGAGCAAGGATGGAAAGACCATCTATTACCTCAAATCAGGCGGAACTTTTGTCTCCCTCTCATCCGATGGCAAGACGAAAAAGGGGATTGATTTTCAGGCGCGAATGGATATCGACCACTATCAGGAACGCCTGCAGATGTTTCAGGAAGCCTGGCGTGTTCTGAATCAGAATTTTTATGATCCCAAATTTCATGGCGCAGACTGGCCGGCCCTGCGGAAAAAGTACGGCGCAATGGTGGAAAAAATCGCTACCAGTAATGACTTTTATACAGCCGTCGAGCTGATGCTGGGCGAGTTGAATGCTTCTCATTTGGGCATTTCTCCGCCCAATGCCGGCGGTGGTATCCAAACCGGCATGTTGGGGCTCCGTTTTGATGAAACCTATCCGGGAAAAGGGCTGAAAATCCTGAAAGTAATGCCTGATGGGCCCTGTGATCAGGTGAATGCCCGCGTTACAGCCGGTGAAATTTTATTGGCAGTTGATGGAATCGAAATTGAAAAAAACACCAATATTTACCAAATGCTGAATCAGAAAGTTGATACGCGGGTTGAACTGAAACTTCGAAACGACAGGGCCGAAAGAATCGTTATCGTTAAGCCCATAAATTTCAATGCATTCATGAATCTGGAATACGACAGATGGGTGAACGAAAAAAGAAAACTGGTGGACAAACTCAGTCAGGGCAAACTCGCCTACGTCCATATTCAGGGGATGGGATGGCCGAATCTGGAACAATTTCAAATGGAGCTCTATGCCGAGGCCAATGGCAAAGCAGGCTTGTTAATCGATGTTCGCTTTAATGGCGGCGGCTGGATTACGGACTATCTGCTCACCATGCTTCAGGCCAAACCACATGCCCAGACCATTCCACGCGGGGGCGAGATTGGCTATCCCCAGGATCGACGGCCATATTATGCCTGGAACAAACCTGTGGCCGCGCTATGCAACCAGTATTCTTTCAGCAACGCCGAAATTTTCAGCCACGCCATGAAAGTCCTGAAATTGGGGAAAGTGATTGGCGAAGCAACTCCCGGCTATGTCATCAGCACCGGCGGCACCCAACTGCTCGATGGCTCCAGCTTTCGCATCCCCCATCGCGGCTGGTACAATCTGGAAACCGGCTTAAACCAGGAAAACAATGGCGCCATTCCCGATTACATCGTGAAAGTCCAAAAAGGCGATGAGGCAAACGGGATTGACCGACAACTGGAAAAGGCTGTGCAGGTTTTATTGGCGGAAATAAGGGTTGGGAAATAGGGGGTAGTGGATTTTCTGGCGCAATAACGCTGATAAGCCTGTAGGTTAGGTTCGTCTTTTAAACCCAACATTCACCCGGCTTTTGATAACGCTAATAGCTCGACCACTCCCAATCACCAGGTTTAATGGCATAACCACGTTTCACTGGATTGACGTGGATGTAATCAACATATCGGACAAAATTTTTCTCATCTCTGATAGTATGCTCCCATTAACGCCGTTGCCCAAGCGCAACTTCACCCTTTTCCTGCCGGGATTTATTGCGGATGCCCGGGGCGCCGCCTGCTTTCAGAT
>DYKB01000073.1 GCA_020722815.1 Caldithrix sp.
AAAAGCTGGAGCTTTTTGAATTTGAGGTTACCAAGCAGGAGCTTAGTAACCAGGAATATACAGACCTTCGAAGTTAAAAAAAACTCGAAGGTTTTCAATTTATCCTGTAACCGACGAAACATTCGCTTATGCTTGCTGGGGTTTCGTTTTCTCGTTCTGTTTTGTTTTTCGTGTTCGCGCAATGGTCATCACATCCACGATAACCTCATCAATCTTTTCTGCAACTGGCTGATATTTCTCAGGATTCAGATCAAGGTTGGTTTCAATATAAACAAGGAGCCGGCTCAGGTTACGTATCAGGTCTTCTTTGGAAGCTTTTACCCGCGGCAGATTCTGTGTTGCCTCGGTAACAACTTTTTGGTGATATAATGCTTCAAAATTCTTTTGTGCAGCAGCGACGTCATTTACCCAGGACTCACCTTTGATTAATGCGATTGCCTCTTTTGCCTTGGGCGTTTCCAAATCCTCCAGCAATCCGTTCAGTTGCGCTGTCTCTTCAGCATAGCCATAAGTATAGAGCGTGCTGCCGCGCGCATCAATTATGGCCAGCAGATATTCGGCAGCCTGCGCGATTTTTTCGTCCGGGTGGAATGTAAACGCGGTGATATAATAGCGTAATCCTAAAAACCGCCGATCCCGCCAGGTGTCGCTATCTGCTATTTGCGGGGTAAAAACACTCCCGCGGATCATGACCAATGCCTGGGACAAATCATTCATTTTCCTTTCAATTTTTGGATAGAACTCAGCCAAAAATGAATCCATTGCAATCAGCAACTTGATAAATGGCAAAATGCGGGTTGTAAATGTCACCAGTTCTTCAGGTTTCAGCATTCTAAAATTAATTGTGTGCAAAGCGAACCTCCATCTTTAATGAGTGAGTTATTTGAATCCTGTAAAAGAGTCATTTAAAAATACAGGTTTTTTATCTTTGGATTTCAGATATCAAAGTTCCTGACCTCCCAAAACTTTTTGTATACCCGGATACTTATGTCCCCGACCTCCCAAAATTTTTTGCATACCCGGATACTTATGATCCCGATGTCCCGGGACTTTTTTAAACTCGGATACTTATGTTCCCGACATCCCAAAAATTTTTATATACCTGGACACTTATGATCCTGACGTCCCAAAATTTTTTGTATACCCGGATACTTATGATCCCGATGTCCCGGGACTTTTTTGAACTCGGATACTTGTGTTCCCGACATCCCAAAAATTTTTATATACCTGGACACTTATGATCCTGACGTCCCAAAATTTTTTGTATACCCGGATACTTATGATTTCGACGTCCCAAAACTTTTTACATACTTGGACAATTATGATCCCGATGTTCCAGGACTTTTTTGAACTTGGATACTTATGTTCCCGACATCCCAAAAATTTTTATATACCTGGACACTTACGATCCTGACGTCCCAAAATTTTTTGTATACCTGGATACTTATGATTCCGACGTCCCAAAACTTTTTATATACCCGGATACTTGTGTTCCCGACGGCTCAAAAATTTTTGTATACCCCTATGATCGTCTCCCTGATATCCCAAAATTTTGGAGGTACCCGGATACTTGTGCATCGGCCTCCACAACACGGCTGAGGTCCGACGACACTTATGCATCGGACGTCCCGAATTTTTTTGGGAGCAAAATTGTAAATTTCCAGTTGTTGAATAATAAATCGGGTACTTTTTTCAGTTTAGAATATACTGGATTTGAGGTTAATCGTAAGAAGCAAGCGCTGAAAAAATTATGAATTCCAAAACTGAAAAATTTGTAAAAATGGTAACGACTCTAGTTAAGGGTTCAAAGGTTCCCAATTCAGAGTTTATCAGTATTCGTTAATCTGCTTTAAATTCAGGGAATTTTCCCTGACATATTGAGCAGATGAATACGAAAAAATTTTTAACTGTGAACCATGAACCAGCTAACCGAAGTCGTTGCGAATGAAACATAAATATTCCATCGTCATAATGACATTCCCACCAGTTTTGTTTCCAATATGAACAATTATCGTTTTTGTAAATACTAAATTTTGCAGGAATAATTAATACATAAATTGATGTTCGGGAACAAGAGTGTTTACGCGATCAATTATATTTTACACAATTATTTTTTATTTGTCAAGGATTTTATTTGAAATTTTATGTTCAGATAAAATTTCTTATTCCAGAAGCTCCTGCTTCGTGGTAAATATAAGATACTATCATTCCGCAAAGCTGGAGCTTTTCGAATTGGGGTTACGAAACGGGAGTTTAGTAACCAGGAGTAAGTCCTGCTGTTTTTAAGCTAATTGAAACCTTTTGTGACAAATGATAGAATAGGAGTTTAGTGACCATGAGTGAAAGCGTTTCATTTTAGAACTTCAGGTGCCAAATTTTCTTTCATTCGGCTTAATTTTTTCTGAAATTCAATCGCGGTGAATACGATAAGCGTTATTCCCAGAACAATTCCCAAATCTAGTAATGATAATGGCATGGAATTAAAGAATGATTGCATGGGTGGAAGATATACTGCCAATATTTGCAGAACCGCAACTGTTATGACCATGGCGAGCATCAAGGGATTGGAACGCAGACCAATTGTAAACAGGGAAGCATGGCTTGATCGGGTGGCCAGTGCCTGACCAATCTGGGCAAATGCCAGTGAGGTGAATAAAAGTGTTTGCCAATTTGCGCGGCTGCTAAAATGGGACCAGGCACCAGCCCCCAATACCAGTATGCCAATCAAAATACCAATCCAGGTTGTTTGAATCCCCGCGCCCCGGCTGAATACGCCCTCTTGCGGCAAATATGGCGGCCGGCGCATGGTATTCTTTTCCGCCGGCTCCATCCCCATGCCAAGTCCCAGCAGGCCATCTGTAAGCAGATTCAACCACAGAAGCTGGAGCGGTGAGAGCGGCGTGGGATCGCCCATGAAAGGTGCCAGTAACATGACCACTACTTTGCCCAGGTTGCCGGCAACGGAAAAACAGACGAACTTGCGAATATTATCATACATGGTTCGTCCTTCCTGCACGGCCGCAACAATCGTTGCAAAGTTGTCATCGAGCAAGACCATATCGGCGGCTTCTTTGGACACATCGGTTCCGGTGATTCCCATCCCGACCCCAATATCGGCCCGACGCAGCGCTGGGGCATCATTCACCCCATCACCCGTCATCGCTACAATTTGGCCCTTTTCCTGAAATGCCTGAACAATTTTCAACTTATGTTCCGGTGAAACCCGTGCGAAGACACGTACATCCTCCACAAGAATTTTTAACTCATCAAAAGAAAGTTTATCCAGTTCAGCCCCGGTAATGGCTCGACCATTTTTAGAAATTCCCAACTGCTGCGCAATTTCCATGGCGGTAAGCGGGTGATCGCCGGTAATCATTACCGTGCGAATGCCAGCGGTTTGCGTTAAAGCCACGGCATCACGTACTTCTGCACGCGGGGGATCGATCATGCCTAACAAACCGACAAAAACAAGTGAATCTTCCAGATCAGGCTGTACTTTTTGCGGAATCCGATCTAAAAATCGGTATGCCACGCCAAGGACCCGCATTCCCTTCCGGGCAAATTTTTCGTTGGCTTTCTCAATGCGTTTTCGGTAAGTATCATCCATCGGTTGTGGCTCGCCTTCAACTTCGACATAGCGGGAATAACGTAGCAAACCATCAACACTCCCTTTCGTGAAAGCAATAAATTGATTTTGACCGGTATTCAATCCTGTTAAAGCGTGCAGGCGATTATTTTTCAATTGATGGATCGTCGTCATGCGCTTCCGCTCGGAATCGAATGGTATTTCGGCAATACGTGGGAACTCGGTATCCAGCGAGGTCTTCCAGTACCCCAATCGGGCCGCAACCGTAACCAATGCGCCTTCGGTTGGATCGCCAATCGTATGGTAATTATTATCGCCATCATCCAACAAACGCGCATCGTTACAGAGGGCACCTCCCAGAATTAAAAGTGAAAGAGGGGATTGAACTGGCAGGCCTTCGGAACGATTCGCCTGAATCGAATTACCTTTCATATCTTCAGTCAGATCCATTTCATGACCAACAACATCCAATACGACAACGGTCATGCGGTTCTCTGTTAGTGTGCCTGTTTTGTCAGAACAGATGACGGTGACCGAGCCAAGTGTTTCCACGGCAGGCAGTTTGCGAATCAGGGCATTGCGCCGCAACATGCGCTGGGCACCGAGTGCCAGGGTAATTGTGACCACTGCGGGCAAACCTTCGGGGACAATGGCAACGGCAACCGAAACGGCGGTTAAGAGCATTTGGCGAATTTCACCGCCACGCCAGATGCCGAGGATAAAAACCAGGACAGCAACAGCACCGCCGATAACAGCCAGGACTTTACCCAATTGGTCCAGGCGACGCTGAAGTGGTGTTTGCTCAGTGCCAGTTTGTTGAATCATGTTGGCTATTTTGCCAAGCTCGGTCTGCATGCCGGTGGCAATAACGAGGGCGTGTCCACGTCCCTGAGTGACAATGGTACCCATATAGGCCATATTGCGCCGGTCACCCAGCGTGAGATTATCCCCACTCAATGCTTGAATTTGCTTCTCAACGGGCTCTGATTCACCGGTCAGAGCTGCTTCCTGTATGCGCAAATTCACGGTTTCCATTAATCGTAAATCCGCGGGAAGGACGTTTCCGGTTTCAAGGTGAAGTATATCACCTGGTACCAGTTCCCTGGCTGATATTTCGATAAGCTTGCCTTCGCGCAGCACACGCACCGTCGGGATAGATAAACGCTTTAACGCGGCGATTGCCTTTTCAGCCCGATAATCCTGAAAAAAACCAAGCAATGTATACATAATAACAATAGCAAAAATGGCTACGGCATCTTTTGTGTCTCCCAATAAAGCTGCAAGAATCGCGGCGACGAGCAGGATGAGTACCATGGTTGCCGATAATTGTTCATAAAGAATGTGAAAAGGTGTACGACCGCCTTTTTCGACAAGCTCATTATAACCATGCTGCATAAGGCGGGCTTGCACCTCAGCACTGGTTAAACCGACCTGCGCATCCGATTGAAGTTCATGAAGTGCGGTTCCGACTTCGATTTGATGCCAATTCATCAAAAGCCTCCTGAGCTAAAAAAATTGTCATTTTTGACTGGTAAAACTGAAGGATTGGTTGTCAATGTTCATTTTTCTAATTTTAGATAATCGGTTTCACCAGGAAATCAGGTCTAATTTAAACAATTGTCGATTATTTGTCAAGCATTTTATACTAAAATATGGTTAATTCCCAGATTAAAACTTATCAATCGCAAAATAAATTAACCACAAAATGTCAGAACATCCGAATTGATTTGCCCTCCTTCAAATGACTCGGTTTACCTGGATTATTCTTAAAGTAAAGAAGCAGCAACCCAAATAGAATGGATGATAAAGGCTTAAAAGCCGTATTAAAAATTTTTTCTACTTCTTCGTGCCTTCGTGTTTTTGTGGCGGTGAATTTTTCAGGGTTTTGGAATTTTTCTCATTTGAAGTCGAAGGAATCGTTTTCGATATTTTTATAAAATTCCCCTTTACAATCAGGTTGATTTTTGTTACGATTAGCATATTGTATCACTTTAAAAAAAGGTGGTAAAAGTACCCTTCGACAAGCTCAGAGTACGGCTGATGCTGTTGGCTGAGCCTGTCGAAGCCAAATTCCCCTCAATTATTGAGCGGATACTGCATATTCTCAATAATTTTAAGGTCAACTCTAAAAAACTCTTTTATCAGGCTGAATGAAGCGAAGGGAAGAATCTATCTTTTGCAGTCGTTAAAAATAATCTTTGTTTCATCCAGAATAACAGAATTATAGCCTTTTAGCGTTCATCAATTGAATACATTTATTTAAAAAAGCGAGGATTAATATGAAAGCCGCGATTTTTCTGGGCACAAAGAAGATAGAAATTCAAGAAATCCCCAAACCGAAACCCGGTGAAAATCAGGTATTATTAAAAGTTATTGGCTGTGGCGTGTGCGGGACTGATTCGCATATTTTTTCAAGGCAATTGAAGGTGGCTAAACCACCGGTGGTGCTGGGACATGAATTCACCGGGGAAATTGAAGCTGTGGGGACCGGGGTGAAAAACTTTCAGCCAGGACAAATTGTCAGTGTGGATCCCGTGCTGGCATGTGGAACCGGTGAATTTTGCCATTCCGGGCGTCCGCATTTGTGTCCCCGACCGACCGTCATCGGATAGGTGGTCAATGGCGGATTTGCAGAATATTCTGTTGTTCCACCGACGCATGTCTATCCTGTGAATCCTGAAATCGGCCTCAAGGGGGGAATTTTGGTTGAAACATTGGCGCGTGTGCTGCCTGGATGTGATCGGTTGGAACTTGTAGCCGGGAAAAATGTCCTGATTCTGGGAGCAGGTACGGTTGGATGTCTCTGGACGCAACTGATTCGGCATTCTCCGATCAGTAAAATTATTCAGACCAAACTCATCCCGTTCCGTCAGAAGATGGCAAAGGAATTGGGAGCAGATTATGTCATCAACCCTGAGAAGGAAAATTTTTCCCAGGTAATTAATGCGATTTGCCCTGAGGGTCCTGATTATATCATCGATGCCACCGGTAATGCTGCAGCAGTGGAACAGGCACTGCCGCTTGTTCGTAAAGGCGGTACTTTTATGATTTTTGGCGTCTGTGCCGAAACTGCCAGCATCCGGATTTCTCCATATCTGATTTATCAAAAAGAGATGAAAATCATCGCCTCGAAAATGCCGCCCCAGACTTTGGATCGGTCGGTGAAACTATTGGAAAGTGGGCTTATTAATTATGAAAAGATAGTCAATCGAATTCTGCCGCTAAAAGATGCCGGAAAAGCTTTTGAAATGTTTGAAAACGCAAAGGATGAAGTGATTAAAATTGCAATTGATCCGAGGCTTTAATTTCGGAAGCACTTTTTTAGTCGTATTTCAGCCTTTTTTCATGGCAACAAAATTGTCAAAAAAGAAAAAGATAATCTGGAGGTTATTTCAAAATATATCAAAACCGGATTTAAACCATCAGGAAAATTATTTATATAACCACAGAATATAGAGGTCATAGAATAATAAGAAAACGGGAACTTTTACTACGATTGGGAATCAATACTTTACCATGCATGAAACTGGATTCATGCCCCATGAATGAGTAATTCACAGCACGATTCGGACTCAAAAAATATCAAATTTATTTCTGTGGCCGCTTTATTTTGTGGCCAAAATTTTGTCTGGTCAGTTAATTGATCACTTTTTTAATATTACATAATAATTGACAAACAATCGCTCAGTTTAGATATGATTTAATTGTAATTTTCAGTTTATGATTTGTAATTTGATATTTGGAATTAGCAATTCAATTTTCTCTTGACTTTCATCTCATTTTTTATTAAAATTTTATCATCAAAAAATAGCGTTACTTTCACTTTTCCTTTCAATGAACTGAAAAGTGGTGGTGAATCGTAAATCGTTATATAAAAATTATACACTTTGATCCTGGAGATGAACATGCCTGAACAACTTTTAGATCAACCACAAACTCTCGAACAAATCCAACCACCTGAGGCCAATCTGGTTTATGAATATTTTTGGCCAGAAGTAAATTCAACAGTCGTCTGGATCGCGCTTTTCGTCGGAATTGTCCTGTATATCATTGGTTATTTTGCTGGTGGGCGGTTGAGCAAAGGGAAAATCTTTGTTTGTATCATTTTAACTTCCATTCTTGGATTTTTGGCACATCCAATTATTAATCCGATTATGCGTTTTCTGGTTCTGGATTTATCTTTTTCGCCACATTCTGCTTATATTCTCACTTCGACAGGATGGATGATTTTTATTGTCGGTGTGGCCGTGATGATGTATGAAACTTTCACCACAACCGCGGCTGAAGCACATTCGCATCCAGACTGATCCCGCGATAACACAAGGAATTGGTTGGATCTTAGCCCGTGGTCAAAAATTCCCGACTCATTTTTTTACGATTGTTAATTTATTTGTAACAAATTGTAATCCTTTTCCCCTACCTGTAAATATCTGTTTTCTCGGCCGCGATTGTTTTAGCTTTGCTCTCTTTCTTTATTTTAACCACCATGTAACGCATTTATCGAAGAAAAGGAGTTCTTTAATTGGCAATTGTTGTCAGAAATTTAAGTAAGAAATTTGGTGATTTTGTCGCTGTTGATGATGTCAGTTTTGAAATTAATTCAGGCGAATTAGTTGCGCTGTTGGGACCCAGTGGATCGAGGAAAAGCACGATTCTCCGAATCATCGCCGGACTGAAAACACCTGATAAGGGCGAAATTATTTTGACCGGCCAGGATGTGACGAATTTATCGATTCAAAAACGCGAGATTGGCTTTGTTTTTCAGCACTATGCCCTGTTTAAACACATGAATGTGGAAAAAAATATTGTATTTGGCCTCGAAATTCAAAAACGTGATAAAAAATACGTTAAAGATCGGGTCAATGAACTTATTGAATTGGTAAAATTTCAGGGATATAATCGGCATTATCCGGATCAGCTTTCCGGTGGTCAACGACAACGCGTTGCACTGGCAAGAGCGCTGGCAACTGAACCGAAAGTGCTGTTGTTGGATGAACCATTGGGAGCACTGGATGCAAAGGTACGGGATAATCTCGCCCAGTGGCTCAAGGAATTTCATAACAAATTACATATCACCAGCATTTTTGTGACCCACGATCAGAATGAAGCGATTGAAATTTCCGATAAAATTGTGGTGATCAATCGCGGCCGGGTGGAACAGATTGGCCAGGCACGGGAAGTTTATGAGCATCCGGCGAGTAAATTTGTCGCTAGTTTCATTGGTCAGGTAAATTTACTCGATGCGGTCGTTAAAAATAAACAGATTATTCTTAAAGATACAGATTTCATTTTAAAAAATCCCACGCGCGAAATCGTTAAGGAGGGAAATGTTGTCCTCTTAATTCGTCCGGAAGATGTGGTTTTAAATTCAACCAGCGTTAATCAATATGCGCTTCCCTGTCAGATTAAACACATTCACTATCAGGGTAGTCATTACAATATCGATTGTGAGGTTAATGGGACCAAAATTCAGGTCGTTGAAAACAAAAATAGTTTAAGTGAAGGACGCTGGAAAGAAAATCAGCCGGCCTACATCTCATTTCAATCTTTTCGTGTTTTTCATGCTGAAGAGGGGCACGAAAGTGTTCGGGAAAAATTAAAAACATTGGGATATATTGAGTAGAATGTTTTTATTGTAATTTTAGGACAAAAATGACAAATTTATCTCTGGTGTAATGATTCGATTCAAGGTTCAATCGTCCCCGGTTCAGGATTACGAAATATTGAAAATGAAAGTTACCTGAGCGTGAGCAATGAACCCGGAACCAGTCAACCGGAGTCGTTACTTTCTTGAGATGCTCGGAATTTCTTCTAATCGGTATAATACGGCTTCAAATTCTCAATATGCGACATTTTAGCTCTCCAGTACTTTATTAAAACACCCCCCCTTAAATATAAATCCCCTGATTACCATTGGAATGGATTTTGCTATAAAAAGCCACTATGCAACATTTTAACACGATTGTAATGCTAAAAATCGTTCACGGGGGTAAATACAATCTACTTCTTATTTAAATTTTTTAGAATTTTATCATAAATTTATTCTGAATATTTTTTCAGGACTTCATAAATCAGTGAAATAATGCCATATCTAATTCTGTCATTGTTTTGTGTATCCAATGAAAAACAGCAAAACGAATCGATAGCAGAATGATTAATCAAATATCAGGAGAATAAATTCTCAAAATGGAGTCCAGGCTCGATTTTAATTTAGAGACATCCCTGTTAAACATTTTGGAGCAGCTAACTTCACAAAAGATAGATGGCTGTTTAAGCGTGAAGACCGGTACAAAAATTGGTGAAATTTATTTTAAAAACGGGGAAGTTATCCATTCTACCGACGGTATTTCATCCGGAGAAACTGCTTTAAAAAATATATTGGGTTGGAGTGGAACAGCGTTTAATTTTAATCAATCAAAAGAAACATTTTTAAAATCTATTCTGCGAACCACCAAATATTTACTGCAAGATTGCCGTCGTCGTGTCAGCGAATGGGAAGAGATCAAAAAAGTTGTTACTGATTTTAACAATTGTTATGTTATCTCCCATGAGAGTGTTGCTCAGGATATAAAATTACAGCCTGAGGAATGGCAAATAATTTCTTTCATGGATGGAAATCGAACTGTTGGTGAAATCATTGAACAGGTGAATAAGGATGATTTTACAGTTTGTCAGATCATTCATAAACTTTTTATCCACAATCTAATCAAAAAAATTGAATACCCCAGCTCGGTAATCGTTGAGCTTTCCTTTTTTGATCTATTGGAAAAAGAATTGGTACGTCATCTGGGACCTGTGGCCACTATTATCATAAATGATGAAATAGCAAAATTTAAATTTAAAAAAACACGATTTCCAATTTTTAAAGTTACACCACTTATTGAAAAATTGAGCCTGGAAATCGAAAATTTGAACCACCGGTCTGAATTTCTTAAGAAAATGATTGAATCTTTTCATAAAATTTGAGACGATTGTATTATTCATCTATTTCGGATACAATTACGCATAAAAATATCAATGAAAGTTGAGTTTTATTGTCCAAATTACAAAGCTGAGTTTTTATTTTTTTATCAAAATTTTCAATATCTCAGTATAATTAGAGTCTGTCCGAAAACACCGAACCCTGTCATGGCGAGGCGTTTTTTGCCGAAGCCTGTTTTTTAGGCTCGCAATCCCCCCCTTATCAAACGGCTGAGATTGCTTCGTCGCCAAAAACGCTCCTCGCAATGACCGTACCGGCGGCTTTTGCGGACAGACACTAGCATTATCCAAGAGACTTTTCCGGAATATTACTTTAAACATGCTGCGCCTGATCCGCGAAATCCCATCAATAAAGCTGATGAATTTGAAACAAAAATGATTCAGAAATTTCAGGAAGATGCCATGTTAAAAGAATGGCAAGGCTAGCGCCAAAAGAATGATTCATTGGAATTTGTCATCATGAAGCCAATTCGTCAGGAAGAAAGCTGCAACAAATGTCATGGTACACCGGAAACCACGCTCAAACAAATAATTGATAAATATGGGGATAAAAATGCTTTTCATCAAAAAACAGGAGATGTGATTGCTGCATTAACTGTATCTGTCCCGGCCGATTATATTATCAATGAAGCGCAAGAAAGTACGTATATTTTTCTGGGTCTGGTTGTTGCTTTTTTTATTATGTTGGGAACAATCACCAATTTGATGATGAATTCATTGATTATCAAGCCAATCAAGTATTTATCGGACATTGCCTCCCGTGCAAGTATGGGTGAAATGGACCTGGAAATCAATATCACCCGGAAAGATGAGATTGGTGAATTAGCGCAATCGTTGGATAGACTTAAATTGAGTGTAAAAAAAGCCCTCGATCGTTTGAAAAAATAGTAACAACTCATCAGGGTTCAATTGTCCCTGGTTCAGGGTTAAGAAATATCGAAAAAGAAGGATTTTAACGGTGAATCCTGGACCAGAAAACCTGATGGCTCACGTCAAAATTATTAAATCGAAATTACTTTCTAATCGTCCGGTCTTAAAATTTATCATTCCGTTCTCAGCGGCCCTTTCGATCAGGGGCCAATCGTCTTTATCCATTTTGCTCCACATACTTTTGACATTGAAATTTTTGCCTTGAATCACTTTAAAAAATGAATTTCAAAACATTAGAAGCGCAACTAATCGGATTCAAGGTTTAATAGCTTCCGGTTCGGGGTTACCAAATATTGAAAATGAAGGATCTGACGGTGAACCCTGTACGCGCCAACCTGAGTCGTGACGATCCAATCATTAAAATTGCTATCAGTAATAATTATTCAGACATGAATTTATTTTAAATTCAATTTATCATGAAAACTTAAGTTATGATGAATAACTATTAAAATAGGAATTATCACGAAACCATTTTTTTTAAACAGGTGATTTTTTCCTTGACATTTACCTTTTCTTTTTATATATATTCATATAATTTTATATTTATAACAATTGTTTCTTGTAAGAAGGAATAACGTATGGATAAAAAGAAAAGACGGCATCAAAAAATACGATTGATCATCGATGAAAAAGAAATATCCAATCAGTTCGAACTTCAGGCCGAGTTGCGCGCACAGGATGAAGAGGTCACCCAGGCCACGCTTTCTCGCGATCTTTTTGAGCTGGGCATTATCAAAGTCCCGGGAAATCAAAAAATGTATCGTTATGCATTGCCCCAGAGTCGGCCGGAAAATCATACCAAAAATTGGCATCAATTTTCAATGGAGTTTAATAATTTTGTTACCCGATTCGAAGCAGTTAACAATCTTTTGGTGATTAAAACCTTGCCCGGAAATGCTTCCGGAGTGGCGTTAGCAATTGATAATTTAAATATGGATGGAATGTTGGGTTCGATTGCTGGTGATGATACAATTGTTATCATTGCCCGGACGGCTGAAGATGTCGAAAAAATTGTAGAACGATTTGAAAAACTTTAAATAATTTTTTTATTCCCTGTGTCGTCTGTAAAATAGTACACAGGTTTCACTTTAAGTGGAACGAAAAATCCTTTAACTTATTGAAAAATATAGATCATTCAATTATCTGAGTTTATCCTGAGCCCAGTCGTAGGATTCAGAATGACAAAACTGACCTTTTGAGCGTAGGTTCATCAATTACAAAATAAAAAAAGAGTGGATTTAAATACAATCCACTCTTTTTTATTCACTAAAAACGATTGATCAAAATTTATCCGGCAATTTGAATTTCACGCGGCTTTGCTGCTTCAGTTTTGGGTAAACTGATCTTTAATAGGCCATCTTTGAAATCAGCTTTAATTTTTGTTTCGTTAACTATCACTGGCAGATTGAAAACGCGTTCAAATGGTCCAAATAAACGCTCGCTGCAATGATAACAATCATTTTTTTCATTTTCTGCTATTTTTTTCTCACCACTCAGGCTCAGGACGCCATTATTAACTGAAATTTTTATATTATCTTTATCAACACCTGGTAGTTCGGCAACCAACAGAATTTCATTGTCTAATTCTACGACATCAACAAGTGGACTCCATGCCGAACGAACCTGTTCGCCTTCCTCCCAATCAGCGCCAAAATATTGATCAAATAAACGTTTCATTTCTTTTTGAACCTGATAAACATCGCTCATCGGCCGCCAACGATAAATAGGCATATTTATACCTCCTTAATTTAATTTTTTTATTTTAGTTACGTTACAGAGCCTGAATCGATATTTCACGTGGCTTGGTTTCTTCTTTCTTGCCCAGCAAAATCGTCAGGATCCCATCCTTAAATGTTGCCTGAATTTTGTTTACATCAACACTTTCATTCAGATGAAAAGTCCGTTGAAAACTACCAAAGTGACGTTCAATCCGATAATAATTCTTCTCTGGTACTTTATAATCATTCTTTTTATCGCCTTTTACAGTGAGCATATTTTCCACAACATTCAATTTAACGTCTTCTTTGGGGACACCTGCCAATTCCATGATTATTTTGTATCCCTCATCTGTTTCTATCACATCTGCGACCGGTTCCCAGGAAACTGAAACACTTTCCCGACCTTGATAAGCGCCGGCAAAATCACGGTGTGACTGTTCATGAACTTTTTTTCCTTCGGGTTGCCATCTAATTACTGCCATAATTTTAACCTCCTTAAATAGCTAAATTTCAAATATTATTTTAAGGTCATACAATTTATTTTACACCACTTACTTTAGCAAACGTAGTGCCAAAATTTTAATACTATTTAACTGTTTATTTTTTAATAAATTAGGCAGTTAATTAATTGTTACCGGCTCATCTGTCATTTTTTATTTGAATCTGCAAATTTGGCAAAATAGTAGACAATGTATGACAAAATGACAAAAACAGAATGGATAAATGAATACAATCAAAAAAAGTAGAATTCAATTAATAATTCAGTGATGAGACAAGAGGAATATTTATCATTTATATGAAAAGGAATGAAGGAGTCGGGAAGACGTTGTCTGTTAAAATGATTTAAGCTTGAAAAATATAGGGCCACCAAGACACCAAGCAAAATAAATGTTTTGCAACTACTCAGACTTAAGGTTCAATATTTCCGATTCAGGGTTAAGAAATATTAAAAATGAAGAGTTACCAACGGTGAACCATGAATCCTGAGCCAGCCAACCGGAGTCGTTTCAAAGGATTTGTGCCGAAAACCTCATCGGTCTAAATTTTATCCATTGTTATTGAATGGATATTTAATATGACAATGAAAATTCTCCTGTTTTTCTAAGTTAAAAAAATCTTAACTTAAATAAAGCATAATCTCAAACTAATTGTTTTTTTTTGTGTCGTCGTCGCAAAATTTATGAATGATCCAGAGGTAAGCAATATTTTTAAAAATTTGCCTGATGAATAGAGCCTTTCAGATACAAAAATCGGACAACCTGGCAATTACTGTAGATTAAAATCATTAAAAATTTGTTATATGAATATGTATCAGAAAAAAATATGGTTTTGGTGATTGGATATTAAGTCCTGCTATCAATTTATAACAGGTAACCTATTTTCCCTAATAATTTATTTTTTAAGAATTTACAATCCTCAGAGCAGATGAAAATGACACACGGATCGCCAAGTTCCTCAATGAGAATTGATTCTAATTTATTAAAATGCGTCTCCTGATTATTTCGAAAGGCTTTCTTAACGATTGCCACATTGGTATCTGGTGGACGAAATTCAGAAAAAATTTCAATAACGCGTTTTATGACAGCCAGGCTATCTTTTTCGGCTGGATAATAGATAACCGTTGTGAGATCGGTTTGCGCAATGAGACGCGCACGAAAATAGAGGTTTTCTGGCGGTTTCAAGCGGGTACTCAGATTTATGACGCAAAAATCATCGGCTAATGGCGTTCCTATCAATGCGCTGCCACAAACAAATTCAGGCAAACCCGGAATCATGACAACTTCAATATTTTTATCATGCAGGGTATTGGATTGAAGCAAAACGCCCAGGCCGTAAATGCCGGAATCTCCTTCAGATATAACCGCAACATCTTTGCCGGAACGCGCAATTTCCAGCGCTTTTTCAACAATCTGATTTTCCTGATTGGGGCCGCTGGAATAGACTTCCTTTCCGTCCAACATACTTTTAATGCGCTGAATTGGCCGATGAAATCCAATGACCGAATCAACCTGTGCCAGGAACTGAAGAGATTGTTGGGTAAATAATTCTGGAATTCCAGGTCCAATCCCGATTGAATAAATTTTTGCCATTTTTTTTAACTCCTCCGTTTCATTTTATAATTTGTGATTTGTATATGTTATGCTTTGCTTATTATTTTCAAAGAATAATCAGAATTGAATTATAAAACTTTGTAATGACTCATGTTTGCTGGTTCAGGATTCACGGTTAGGAATTCTTCGCTCATTAGTGTCTGTCCGCAAAAGCATCCGGTGTTGTCAGTGTGACGAGCGTTTTGTGCGACGAAGCAATCTCAGCCGTTTGATGAGGGGATTGCGAGCCTAAAAAACAGGCTGCGGCAAAAAACGCCTCGCAATGACAGAATTGGGTATTTTCGGACCGACACTAATTATATCGCTTAATCCTGAACTGGGAATAAACCTGAGTCGATATAATATTTTTAAATTTCGACTTTAAAATTGATAAGTCCTTTGTTATTCATGGAAAATTAACAAAATTGAGTGAAAATTTCAAGCAAATAATTTCACAAACTTAAAATTTCCCGTGATCATCGAATCGAACGATTTTCATTAAATAGCGCTGTCTTTAGACCAGATTTGCACCAGGATAGCCGCCGTAAAGATGCAGATAAAAACGAAAATTGCTGCCGGGAGTGCCACTCGCTCATTAAAGTGCTTTAAAGCAAGCACACTTCCCAGCCCCGCATTTTGCATCCCAATTTCAATGGCTAATGCCCGCTTTTTGAGGAGATCAAAATTAAAGAGTCTGGCAAGTCCAAAACCTGCAGCCAGACCTAAAATATTCAACATCAACGCGGCAATGAAAATCCACGCGGTCATTTGAAGCAGGTAATTTCGATTCAGTGCCACAACTAACGCACAAATAAAAACGATAAACAGGGTGGATATTGCTGGAAAAATTTTTATAATCGGTTCTATTTTTCTTGCCCAAAAATGGCGGGCGATTAATCCCAGAAATAGTGGAAGAACCACCATCAATGTTACGCTCCAGAACATGTCCCAAAATGGTATTTTTAGGATTGTATGGGCAAAAAGCAGCGTTAACAAAGGTGTCAGAATGGGTGCCAGGAGGGTCGAGGATGTCGTTAAAGATACGGAATAGGCGACATCAGCTCCAGCGAGATAGCTGAGTATATTACTGGCCATTGCTCCCGGCGCGGCACCGGTTAAAATCAGCCCAAGTTTCAGTTCATCTGGAAATGCGAAAATGAGGGCTAGGAGAAATCCCAGTGTTGGCATGATGGTAAACTGACCAATCACACCGATGATGACGACTTTAAAATTTTTAAAAATATTAATAAAATCGTCAATTTTCAATACAATTCCCACGCCGAACATGGTAATGGCAAAGAAAATGTCCATAAAAGGTTTCAAGAAAATTAAATAATTTGGGAAGAAAAAGGCCAGAACACCACCCAATATCACCCAGACAACAAAGAGCCGGGTGAAGAGCGAGAGAAGACGATTCAACATAATCAAAGACCTTAATTCCGGAATTAACCGAATGAGAATGTGAAGTGAATTAGAAATTCAAATGATTTTATACCGCAAATTCTAAAATGGAAATTTTTGATATTCAGCATCAATGTCGGAACCCTGCCGGCCGCCTCAAAATTCCAAAAAGTGGATTTTAGCGGAAAGAAACTCCCGTTCTCTCCTCCGTTTTCGCTTTATGAAAATTGGGAGATACAGCGGAGGGCAATAATTACTGAAAGCGATTCATTTTAGAATTTCAGGGTATTATAAAATTAAGTCCACTTAAAAAGATTGTTTTTATCATTTCAAACAAAGTGAAGTTGTGTAAAAAATCTTTATTTTTCAATGAATTACAAGATTCTTCGCTTCACATGACAGTTCAACAACTTTTTAGCGTGAGCGTTTAAAAAAAATTGTAAGTTAATTAAAAGTAATCATCCGGGCTTCGCCAGTATTTAGAGTCTGTCCGCAAATACCAAAACCTGTCAGGGCAAGGCGTTTTTTGCCGAAGCCTGTTTTATAGGCTTGCAATCCCATCGTTAAACAGCGGAGATTGCTTCGTCGCACAAAATGCTCCTCGCAATGACAGTACCGGATGCGTTTGCGGACAGACTCTATTTAATGATATGAGGCATCTGGATATAATAAGTTAACAAAGAACAGATGCACAGGCCCAAAAATGTAACGAAATACCTGCCAGGCAATCAATAATCCGATTAAAGAAAACGAACCATTATGCATAAATTCCAAATAAGCCCGTGAATTTTTTTCTTTTAAAAAAAGCGGAATAACACCACTCCCATCCATTGGCGGGAGGGGAAGTAAATTAAAAATAAAAAGAACCAGATTGAGTGTAAATAAAATGCTGATCAAGGTGGCCAGGGAATGAAAGGCACGATTTTCAAAGGTTTCAGTAATCCTTGTAAAACTAATCTGCTCCGGGGGATAAAAAATTTCAAATTCATAGCCAATGCGAATGGTCAGAATCGAAATAATCACCAGGAAAAGATTTGAAAGTGGCCCCGAAAGTGCCATAAATGCGGCACGTTTTGGGTATCGATGTGCCCAAATGTAATTAGAGGGGGCACTGGCCCAACCTAACATCCAGCCATAGAGAAAATAAGATACGATTGGAAAGAAAATTGTCCCGATAGGTTCACGCCGGATATGTGGCCAGGGATCGAGCGTCACCTGTCCACCTTCATAGGCCGTGGGGTCACCCAGCCGATTAGCGATGAAGGCGTGTGCTGCCTCATGTAAAGTCGTCGAAAAGATGAAAACAATATACCATAATATGCCGTTGGCAACAGAGGTCATTGATTTATCTCCGATTATCGTATCGTAGCTTGATAAAAATAGTTAAGAATTAAAAAAACAAGTACTTATAATAAAAATATTTTATTATCTCGACATTGTTGAATCATGGATTCAGGCCAAATTCCGGCTTGAATTTCTCCGATATGGGCTTTTCGCAGATAAAACATACATAACCGCGATTGACCAATCCCCCCACCAATTGAGAGTGGAAATTCACCATTCATCAATCGCTGATGATATGCCAATTTAAGACGATCCCGGGTATTGGTCAGCTCTAATTGTCGTACAAGTGCCTGGGGGTCTACCCGAATGCCCATGGAAGACAATTCAAAGGCACAATCGAGAAGGGGATAGTATACACAAATATCGCCATTTAGCCCTGTGTAGCCAGCTTCATTGGGAGTCGACCAGTCATCATAATCCGGTGCACGGCCATCATGCGGTTGGCCATTTTTTAACTTTCCACCAATTCCGATAATGAAGACGGCGCCATATTCCTGGCAAACCGCCTTCTCACGTTGAGCAGGTGGCAAATCCGGAAAACGTGCCTCGAGTTCTTCTGTATGAATGAAAGTGATTTTTTCGGGCAATATTGGCTGGATGGCAGGATATTCAAAAGCAATATATTTTTCAGTTCGCTGGATGACCTGATAAATTCGGTGGACAGTATTTTTTAAATAGTTCAGATTCCGTTGTTCCGCGGTGATCACCTTTTCCCAATCCCATTGATCAACATAAACTGAATGCAGGTTATCCAAAATTTCATCCGGACGGATAGCATTCATGTCCGTATAAATCCCTTCGCCCTCATCAAAGCCATAATAAGCCAGCATCATCCGCTTCCATTTCGCCAGGGATTGCACAATTTCAGCCTGAGAATTGTCCATACCTTTCAATTTGAAGGTGACTGGCTTTTCAATTCCATTTAAATCGTCATTGACTCCGGTTCCGGAGCGAACCAGAATCGGCGCCGTCACCCGCATCAGGTTAAGTTCAAAAGCCAAATTCACCTGAAAAAAGTTTTTAATCAAACGAATCGCTTTTTCAGTATCTTTTAAATTTAATATTTGATGATATTGGTTTGGAATAAAAGTTTTAGAACCCATAATTTAGTTTAGTATGTTTAAAATATTAGTTAGTGAATGATTTATGAATTTAATATTGTTTTTATATTTGATGAAAAGAACAACAGACTGCACTTCTTAAATCAATTTGATGCTGTTTCCAGGGATTTTTTACTTCGTGTTTTTTGCAGTTTAAAAGTTGGCAGCCGTCGGCTCAAGAAATCCAGCGAAATTTCAATGCATTCTGAGGCTTCTTTAGGAGTGGTGGTCCCGATGACAACCATATCCTGTTCCCGAATCGTGTTCCAGACAAAAGCCAATCCGACCGGTGGCAATAAGCGGCCTGCTGCCAGGGGCTTTATGGTCATGACTGGCTTTTTTGCATTTTTAATAATGCGCATGACCCAATCTGCTTCAATTTGCATCAGGAAGCCAGCCGCGTTATAAATTTGAATATAAGATTCAACATCAGCGTTCGTTGAATCGGATATCACCACCGCTTCTGGCCTGTGGGTGGATAATCCGGGGAGCATGTCACGCTCCCGGATCATTTTCGCATATTTATTAAAGTCACGAATTTCATTATAGAGACGATCAATAGGCGCGTCAGTTATGCATTGATGGGGAAAACAGAATTTTGCGCCCCATTCCTTGCATTTATCAAAAACATATTCCGGGGATTCTTCACGCTTGCAGTCTTTCTTTATGCTAAAATGAGGGGTAATGATACGGATCATCTTTTTGCCGGTGACGTCCTCAGCTTTTTGAATTGCTGTTTCGTAGAGCTCGGATAAGGGACACATGGTGGCGTCAATTCCATGTTCCAGGAATACGGCCAGAATCTCGGCTATTTTATCGGGAGTTTGATAAGATTTAATGAAAAGGTCTTTCGCCAGACTGGTATGTGAATATCCTAAAAACCAGTTGCTTCCAATAATGAGCCGGGGTAAACTAATTCCCCCGACCATTGTGCGTGGAAATTTTTCCATAATCTGATCCGGGTTATACGGTGATAGATAAGATCAATTTTCAGGGCATTAATATACTCAGATTTTACTTAAATTGCAATAATTTAATTCAAAGAACGGTATATCAAAATAATTTTAAAATGGATGAAAAAGAAGGCTATTGCATTACGTTATTTTTTGAAAAAAGTTTTGATGTTATCCCTGGTTAAATTCTCGGCAGAATTAAAGGATAGCTCTGATATTTTTGACTTCATATCCATCAATTTCGATTCGATAATCATCGTTTACTAAATTATCAAAAATCACTTCGCCATTCATATCCGTCATTTTTTCATAAAATTTTTCATTAAATATTGCATAAAGAATAACTTTTTTAAATTGATGAACGGTTCGAAATTTGATTTTACCACCATTGTAACTAAAGATTTGCTTTTCAGGAAGAATTTCACCACGAATTGTTGAAAATGCCAGCCTGTCTTTCGTTTCAACCAATATTATCCGGATATCGCCCAATAGTTCTTTGAAATCTAATATTGGAGCGATCAATGGTCCAAAAGAAAACTTCCCGCGCATTTTTTGGATAGCAGTGAATATTTTCTGAGTTAAGATTTCGAGTTTCTCATCAGAAATATCAATGTCGGCATCTTCAAGATTCTTCATGGAGAGATGTTTAATAAGGTTGTGCAAGGCACGACAATCATCGCACTTTTCCAGATGTTGTTGAAATTCGGGGGATAATTCAAGGGGATGCGTATTTTCCAGTGAATGATAAAGTTGTTGAAACACAGACTCGCAGATTTCTTCATTTTTGTCTTTTATTGCCTGGATTCGTTCTCTAATTTCTGCAAGCTGTTTTCGACAATATTGACAACTCTTCAGGTGTTGTTGCTTGGCAACGATCTGATTCACGACAGATAATCTTCCTGAAGCAATTAATATCAGATCGTACTTATCTAGATGTTCCATATTAAATCCAAATCTTTTAGTGTAAAATTTTAATATAGTTTATAAATTAAAATAATGCTTTTTCATGCACTCAATAAAAATTTGTATACAGCGATGCAAACCGGAAGAAACCGAACCTTGATGCAATTCCAATAATTCAGCAATCTGTTCATAGGTGCAGCCTTCAAGCCACAGTGTAATCATTGCTTGCCATCGCGGATTCCCCAGCGCTTTTAAACAATGCTCAACCGAATCAATAAAATCAAAATAGGATTCTTCAACGATTTTGCGATACTGCTTTAGATTCTCGGAGTTGGTTTCCTGATCATTCTCAGCACAAAAATCATCGGGATTGATATGAAACAAACGCCTGTATTTTTTGAGTCGACGATAATAATCAATAATTTTATTTCGAACTACCGAGTATAAAAACGCGCTGAACGAGGATTGTATCGATAAAGTTGGCAGCCGTTCAAATAAATGAATAAAAAGTTCCTGACACTGGTCAAGCGCTTCATCCTCCGGAATTTGCTGGGCGATGAAAGCAGCAATGACCTTCCGTCGGTACTTCAGAAAAAGTTTCCGAAAAGCTGCCTGATCCCCTTCCTGAAAGGAACGGATAAGGGCCAGGTCTTCAAGGTCGCTGTCGTTCAACTTACAATTCCCGCCTTTAATTATAAGACGTTTTAAAAGTGAATTTACATCCGGATATTTTACTAATTATAATAAAAAATGAAAAATAATCATACAAAAATTTGATTTAAAATAAATAATAATTTGACAGAATCCGGATAATAAAAAAGTTCTTTTCTAAAATCTTACTAGTGGATCGCCAAATAAATTATAAAAGTAACGTGTTAAATCAAAATGGGGATCCAGCCCTTTCTCATCAAGGATTGCCAGCCGTGATCGGCGCAGAGATTCAGCAATCGTAAAATTTTCGGCGATGAAATAGTGGTAGAATAAAATCGCAAATTTTTTTGCGGTGCTTTCCGGAATTTTTGCATGTGTTACGATACACGCCGAAGCCCCTGCATCGAGAAAATTTTGCGTCAATGAGTCGACGACCTCATCCCCAAAATTTGACGTTTGACAACCATTTAAAAAGATGATGGGATTGGAATCGAAAGAAATTGGAAAATTTTTTTCAAAATGAGATGTATCGATAATATTTTCAGGTCCCAATGCCAGAATATGATGCTCAATATGCCCTGAATAGTGAATGAAACGCAAATTTTTTGCATCTTTATTCATTTTTTGAACAGTCTGGATAAACTTATCGCTATCAGAATCTATCTTTTCCAAATCAATACGATGATTGTTAAAGAAACGAGATAGCTCTTTTACTTCCTGCTCGACGACTGGTAAATATTTTTGATGTTTTTCCCAGGGGGCAAATAAAATGATCCCTGATTTTTGAGTTTGTGAATCCGGAGTCGATTTTTTCGATTCAAGAAAAGTCGAGTTTAAATGACTCTTTTCAAGCGAATATGAATAACTATAGGCAAAGCGTTCACAAAAGAAACTGTCACTTTTTTCGTGATAAGCCAAATGCCACGGTATCATCAATGAATCAACAAAAAAATTCAGATGAATTGATTCAAATTTTTGACTGCTGAAAAGTGTATCGAAAAACCCATTTAATCCCAGATTTTGATAAATACGACTACCAATCCGTTTTAACTCTTCGAGGATATTCACGGATTCGATGGGTGGATTTTGAATGCAATTTTGATATTTCCTTAATATTTCCTCCAGGTGGAATTTCAGCATGATCATTTTTTCTTGCTTCAATTGAACCACTGTTTTCCCCTGGCGCTCCCAGGTAAATAATTTGGTTTTAAAAAGATCGGCGGTGCCGGGACGAATAAAGTAGCTCATAAAATAATCATTAATGAATTGAGGCAAATCGATTCGCACCTCCAGGACTGACGGCTGTTTTGTAAAGGCAACATAGCGGAATTGATGCTCCAACTGCTCTTGTTTTTGTACCTGCAATCCTTTTTGAACCAGCGGAACAATTTTATATAATAAGACAACAAATAATCCACTCATCAGGAGAAGCGAGCTCCACATCTTCACCTGATGGATTATATCACGCTCAATACTGAAAAACCAGAGATAAAAAGGTTCTTCAATCTTTAACAATTGATTTGCGTTTACCTTTCTGATTAAGCTTTCTGAACTGGATGGCCAAAACACTTCGATGACATCCACTGTTTTTTCGTTTCCGAGGCCAAAGGTTAAGATATCACTTCTGCCTGAACCATAACCAGCCCCGTGACTAACTTCCTGCCATAATTCTTTATCGCCGATTACAAGACGGACTTTTGCGCCGACTCCATCAAAATTTGATTGATAACCCTGCAATTTAATCTGTAACCAATTATTCCCATGACAGCGATTTTCAAAATATTTGTTTGGAGTCGGCTTTTGTTGTTGATCAACCGAACCCGTGACAAACACATCCGGATAGCCATCTTTATTAAAATCAGCTACCACGATATGCGGCGTATGCACAACATTTTTTTCGATCCCCGAAAACCTTGTAATATCGGTAAAGGTACCATTTTGATTGTTTCGATAAAGGATATCCGGATTATCACGCTTAAGAACCCTATCTTTTCGGGGCTGTTCGGGCCAATAGCTGCTGCCCGCTACATACAGGTCGAGATAGCCATCGTTATTAAAATCAACCAATTGGCAGCCATGCGCCCCCGGTGGAGGAGCGACGTTAGCCGTCGCGGTTATATCCGAAAAGGTACCATTGCCATTATTTTTAAACAGGATATTCGCTGTGTCATCATTGGCAATAAAGAGATCAAAATTACCATCATTATCATAATCTCCAGCACAAACTCCTTTTGAGTTTGCTTTACAAACCACGCCCGCTTTTTCAGTTACATTTACAAATGTAAAATTTCCCCTGTTCTCTAAAAGTGCATTCGGCCAGCTTTTATAATGGTAATTCAAATCAGGACCACGGGTATTGGCTACATAAATATCTAAATCACCATCCTTATCATAATCAAATGCCACCATCCCATGAGCAAAATATGGATCTCCTGTCCCTGAGGATTCCGTAATGTCTATAAAAGTTCCTGTTTGTGAATTTTTTAGTAACCTGTTTTTTCTATTCCGGCCAATATAGAGGTCCAGGAATCCATCCTGGTCAAAATCAGCCGCGATTGCAGAAAATGAACTGTCAGTGCCCTGATTTACCTGGGAGGCGTTGGTGACATCAATAAATTGGTTTTGTCCGGTGTTTTTGTACAATAAAAGGTGGCCTAAATAGCTTTGAATCAGCAATAAATCCTTAAAACCATCATTATTATAATCGAAAAACAACGATCCCATTTGCCGAATGTCCAGGATAATTTTAGCATTTTCAGTTACATTCTCAAATATACCTTTACCCTTATTTCGATAGAGATAACTATTTTCGGCATGATTATTAACGAAAAGATCAATATTACCATCATTATCATAATCGGCACAGGTTGCTCCCAGACTTTTACCAATAAAATCATTTAATTTACTGATTGCGCTCTGATCAACAAACCATTTTGTCGCCGGTTCTTTAAATATGATATCCTGATTAACAGCAATATTTGACGTATCCTGAATGACACCAGAAGGCCAGATTATCTTAATTTTAGGGATAAATTGTGCCCTGCCCAGTCCAATAATATTTTGATTTCGAATAAACCAATTTAGCCGGTTGCCAAATCCTACCCAATTTGTGATCTTTCTTTCACGCGTTGTAACCTCAATTCTGGCACCGATTCCATCATGGTTCGTATCGGTCCCCTGAAGCAAAATACGAATAAAATTATTGCCAGTTCCTTGATTCTGATATAACTTAATCTGATTTTTATAAAGAACTGCACAATCCAGATCACCATCATTATCAATATCAGCCCAGGAAATATCTTCTATCCAGTTTATTCCGGGAGGTGAAAAAACGTTTTCGATTTCTTCAAAATTAAAATTGCCCATATTTCGAAATAAACGGATACGCAATGCATTTTCGCTGTAAACTGGATGGATTCGTACCTGAAGGTCCAGCCGACCATCAAAATCAAAATCGATAAGCTTTAAACTTTCCCAGAACTCCTGTTCTTGTCCATCACTTGCCGGCATAAATGCCGTCTTGACCGTACGTCTGACAAATTGGCCGTTTTTATTCTCACAAAAACAGAACCTATGGCCTTTAAATTCAAAAATAATCAGATCCTGGTCGCCATCATTATCGAGATCACCCGATTGATTATCGCCTGTAAGACCAATTTCTATGGCATCAGGATTGAACTGATTAAACGTTGAATCACCATTATTGCGAAAAATATGATTCTGTTTTGCCGCTTCCGAAGTGGTATTTGCAACAAAAAGGTCGGGTTTAAAATCGTTGCCAGGGTCGATCCAGTTTGGCCAGTCAAAATATTCATCCTTTATCAGGAATGATTTTTCCGGCGCCGCGATAAATTTAAAGTTGCCGGAATTATAGAATAATTGATTTTTTAAAGCAGAAGAATATAATTTACGGCCACGCGCCATATAGATATCCAGTAAACCATCGCCATTAATATCTACGATGGCTGGATGACCTTTGTTCAAACCTGTTTGTGTATAAATTTCCTGAAAAGTCCCATCGCCCTTATTCTGATAAAGATGATTTTCGTATTTAATATTAATAAGAAATAAATCGAGCCACTTATCATCATTCAGATCGACCCAGAGCGCAATTAAGGAATTAGCCAAATTTTGTCTTTGGGCATTTTCAGTGACGTTAATAAATTCACCATTGCCGTTATTTTTTAATAGTTGATTTGGTTGCGAAAAAGAATTGCAGATATAAAGATCTATCAGGTTGTCATTATTATAATCACCCCAGGCCACATATATGGGATTAGCATTATCATTTTCAATGGGAATTTCTTTGAATACCGGCAATTGGTTCATGGCTTGTTTTTGAGAAAAGAGGATGCTGAACAAACAAAAAAGCCACAAAGTAATCCACCAGGAATAATAATTAAATATGTTGATCTGATGTTTTTTCACAGTTGATTCAGTTGGTTTTTGAATTGGCAAGTTAATACTGCAACATGAATTATGGGAATTAACAACACAACTTCAAAACTTATGATATTGGTTATCAGCCGCTTTGATAAGCCATGATAATTTGCTTCTACACAAATACCAGTACCTCTTATTACAAGGAACGTTTTTTGTGAAGAAGCAATCTTCTGCCGTTTTAAAAGGGGTGATTGCAAGCCTAAAAACAGGCTTCGGTAAAAATTGTCCTGAGCCTTGTCGCTGGAAACGCCTTTTTGTGACAGAATTTGACATTTTTCAGACAGACTCTAAATAAAAAGAGCACCTTATTCACTCGTAAGTGGAATAGCACCTTTTCGACAATTTATGGAAAAAAGCAAATCTTCGATGTTACTTTAATGAAATTTATGATTAAGATGAAGATTCACATTATCGATAAAAAATTCGGTGATCATTCCCTTTCAGCTTTGAATTGATCGATCCATTCGAACCGCCAGTCGGAACAAAAAAAGGCTATCATATTAATTCTATTAGTTTTTTTTGAAAATGTCAAGTTATTTTTTTAAAATAACCACGTGTCTACTCTAAAAAGGTAGAGTTCAGTCATTTTAAAAGGAGCGAAGAATATCATAAGTCTTAGAAAAATATCGACTTTTCTCTCCACTTCGCTGCGTTTACCTTGAGCGTAATCGAAGGGTTCAGAAGGACAAAAGCATGCTTTTTAGAGTGAACTTAACCAATGAACTGATTGAAAAGTGTCCCTGCAGAAGGTCTGTTCGCTTTAAACGATTATTTTCTTACCGATTTTACGTGATTTATATTCTAAACAAACCTTCGCAAGGACGAAAAATAAAATTTTAATAAAGTGTGACGACCATCCATAGCACTAAAATAATGATGCCAACAATAACCCAACTACCGAAAAATCCAAGATAATCAAGCCAGGAAGGTTTTAGAATTTCCCAATCGGAACCGGGCCAGATTTTATCTTTTTCAAATTTTTGATGATTTTGGACATTCTCTGCCACCAAACGGGCATCCTCTTCTAATGTTCGTTGAACGGGTGTGTGCATTCTGGCATAAAATACATTTAATGTCTGAGATGAATTTCGCCGGGTGATTAGGCTTAGTAAAAACAACAGGATAAATGGAAAGATCGCATCAAAGGCAAACCTGAGAGCAACGGATGCCGCTTTCGGAATGCGTGAGAGATCGACACCAAACCAGCTAATAATCCACAACTCAGCATGAAACCGGCCAAGTCCAATTTTAGGAGAATTCGGATCATCCGGATTCTGTCGGGCAACTGTTTCAAAAAACACACCGGTTGGTTCGATGACATATCGTTTTTTAATTGTTTGTCCAACATATTGGGCACGGCCGGCAGAAACATCTTCGGCCAGCGCCCCGGTATTAATAACAGTTTCCTGAGCCGGCGTTTCAAGCAAAAATCGCTCTGAAGTTCTGATCGAATGAATCGTTGGAAATACATTGGGAATAACAATATAAATTAAAGTACAAATTATTGTCTGGATAATGACCGCCCATTTTGTTAAACGACGCCAGACAAAACCCAGCCAGATCGCCGCCCCAAAAATTGCCGGCAGGGAAATGAAATATTTGAACAGGACGAGTAAATTATCAATATAGACAGCAGCACCAATTCCACCAAACATGGAAAGCGCGATGATGACCCGACCGACATTGATATAATGCTTTTCAGAACGGTCTGGTAGCAATGGTTGATAGATATTTTTAATAAATAACGCTGAATTGGCAACCGCGCCGGCATCAAGTGTCGACATGTTCGCGGCGAGTATTCCGGAAAGCATGAGTCCAATCATTCCAACGCTCAACAACTGATTTGTCATGAATCCCCAGATCAAATCTGGATCATGAAGTTGACCGGCGAACAGTCCCACGGCAATTAAACCAGTTAAAGCCCAGGCAATCATAATAAACCGTTTAAAAAACATTCCGACAATGGTTCCGAAGCGGGCGGTCATTTCATCCTTCGCCGAACCAGCAATAGACATGCTTGGCGCTGTGGCAATGATCGATACCAGATTTGAAATCACCATGGCTACAACGGTATACCAGGCATATTCACTGGTCGCCACCGAACCAAAAAGTTGGAACATGTATTCGGGAACTTTTGCGTGCAAGCCTGAAAATCCACCCAGCATATTCAAACCGCTTGGGATCAGTATCAGCGAAAAGATGATAATCAGCACCCCCTGAATGGCATCAGTCACCACGGCTGCCATAAATCCCCCCAGGATCGTATACAACCCGACAATAATGGCATATATAAAATAGAAGAGAACCGGATTTGTATATGAAATAAACGATTTCAGCTCACCTTTTTTATTTCGGCTATCCAATTCATCATATCGGATTTTCTCCTCCGGCGTCAATCCATGATTCAGGCGCGTTTTCAGATCGCGATATTCTTGATACATCTCCACGTTTTGTCGTTCTGCAACGGTATATTCAATGGCCGGCTTGGGGGTAAGGGCCATCATGGTTTTGCCAGCGACCATATATCCGACACCACCGCCAATAACAGACATGAGTAATGTAAAAACAGCGAAAGCTGCTCCCAGAAATTTACTTTCGAAGCGTTCACTAAAAAAATCACCGACCGTAATCAGTCGAACGCGTCGATATAACATAGCGGTAAACCAGTAAAACGGCGTTAAAAACAGCACCAGATATTGAATCCACATCCCACCAATTCCTTGGCGATAAATTTCACGACTGACGGCAACCGCCTGATCGGCATTGGTCGAGTTCCCAAAATTCAGAAAGAACTGATAAAATTTGCCTAATCGTCTCCCGCCAATGTAAAAATCGCCCGTATCTTTCATCCGTTTGCTTAATCGATTCCCAATCCAGAGCATCGTTATCAGATAGAAAAGAATGATCAGAAAATCAATTATATGCAGCCCCATTATCGTCATAACTACTCCCGGTTAAATTGTTATACATCTATTATCTATCCTTTGCTCAAACAAAGACTCTCGTATTAAGAAAAAAAATGCAAAAAAGCAAGTCTTTTTTGTGAAAATTCCGATTTTATAGGTCGTTTCATATTCGGATCAAAAATGCAAAATTTTCTAATCACGCCCTGAAAGTAGATTAAAATCAACCTGTAACGAATCAACAGCATTTTACATCGTCACATTTTATTTTTTTTATTTGAACCGATTCGATTTTTCAAAAAAAATGGAACAATTTCATCATCAAAGGGAGTTAGAGAAAGTGAAATTCAGGCTGCAAATTTAATAAATTGAAACAAAATAACTACAAAGGAGAATTCAGATGGGTCAACAAAAATCATTACATAGTATTTGCCGTTGGACATTTAATGCCGGAAAAGGTGGCTTTGTGCCCGGGGATATTCGACCGGAGTGGGATGGAAAAGAATTTACGACGGTTGATATGATTGAGTTAGTCAAAAAGGAAATCGCGCCTCGTCTACCTGAAAATGTAGAATTAGGATTGGAAGTTCATTATGATAATGAAGTTAACGAGGCGACAGCCAAAGAAATCGCCGATGCGCTGCTTGACGCAAAAATTTATTTAGCCATGAGTACTCCTGGCGCGCATACGCATTTTGCCTATGGCGGAATTTGCTCACTGGATCCTCACGAACGAAAGGCGGCAGATGAATTCGGTGCCCGAACGGTGGAATTGACGTATGGGCCATTACGAAAAGCCTGGCATCCAGATCCGACAAAATATCCAACCATGGTGTTGTGGAATGGCTCGTTCGGATATGATTTGGCTTCGATTGGTATTAAAAAGATGTACCAGAATTTAAAAGAAAGTGTCGCAAAGCTCTGTCAAAACGAAGCTAGGCATGGGGGATTACTCTATATCGCTTTCGAGCCGAAACCCAATGAAGGCCATCCGGCCATGCTGATACCTACTGTCGCCAGTGCCTTGCTTTTCTGGCGAAAATTGGAGGAAGAGTTTGGTATTTCACGCCAGAAAAAAGGTGTTAATAAGGAATTTGGCCATTCCGAAATGATCGGGTTGGATCATGTATATGATACGGTCGAGGAGTTGGATAATGATGCCATCGTTCACATGCATTTAAATAGTCAGGGCTATAATGATGGTATCATTCTGGGCGGGCCGGGAAAATACGACATCGATCATGGTACCCGTATTAATGGGATGAATATCGCTATTGCTGGATTAATTCAAAAAGCGAATTACCATCGTTGGAAAGGGCACGATATGCAAACCCGAGCGTATGATAACACCCGACAGGGTATAGATCGCGTGGTTAGAAGCATTCTAAGTTGGGAAGCCTGTGCGATGGCGGCTGAAGAACTCGACGAAACAAAATTAATGGAACATCTGGCGAACCGCGAGACCGCAAAAGCTGAAGATTTAATGCGCGAGGCGCTGGTTAAGGCGCAATTAGCGTTTAATAAAATGTATAAAGGATAAACTTTATCTTCTTGATACAAAGTCCCGGTCATCGACCGGGACTTTGATTTTAAAAGCCGGTTTTATTTCCATTTTTCAAATTGTATGATTTCATCCAGGCTTAACCGGGTTCTGGAATTCGGAATTTTAGTTGGATAGCCTAAAGTGAGGAGTTCAACCACCTGAACATCGTCCGGGATATTTAATAAGGCTTTCACCTGATTTGCATCAAACGCGCCGATCCAGCAGGTTCCCAGCCCTTCTTCTACGGCTTTCAGCGTGATGTGATCAAGGGAAATGGCGACATCAATCGGATATGCCAATTGACCACATTGCATTATTCTGCCATCGGTCTTCGCACAAGCCACGATGACAACAGGAGCTTCGGCGACAAATGACTGATAAGAAGCTGCCTGCATCAGTTTTTGACGCATACAAGCCTCTTCAACAATAATATAGCGCCATTCCTGTTCATTTCGGGCTGAAGGCGCCAATCGTCCAGCTTCGAGGACACGCAATAATTTTTCCCGTTCTACGGGCACTGGTTGGTAATGACGAATACTGCGGCGCATGCGAATTGCTTCCATTAGTTCCATAATCTGAATCCATTATATTAACATTTGTATAACTGCGCATGTACTTGATTAATTTTAGCCATTTTCTTATCGGTTTGCTTTCCTAATCGAAAAATTCGATTTTAAGTTAATTTTAATTAGTGCCTGTCCGAAAACACCTGGAACTGTCATTGCGAGGCGCTTTTTGCCGAAGCAATCCCCTGATACAACAGCGGAAATTGCTTCGTCACAAAAAACGCTCCTCACAATGACAGAATCGAGGCATTTGTGGACAGACACTAATTACTCAGATTCAGGGTTCAATTGTTCCCGGTTAAGGGAAAGGAAATATTAAAAACGAAGCGTTTCTAATATTATAACGTTAAGTTAATAAAGTTAAAAAAATAAATTTATGTACAATTTTAGAATGAACCGTTTTGTCACGGCAAAAGTCGTTTTCAGTGCCAGATTGCCCCCCTCTGTATCTCATAGCCGTCAGGTTAAGCATCTAATTTATTTGAAAACAAGATGTTGATTATATAATTATAATTCGAAAAGTACCAGGCACCTGACCCTCACCCCATCCCGATCCCAGAGGGAGAGGGCGTGGCTATCCCCTCTCCCCTGGCTAATCGTTACGCATAAATTTTTTGGGGTGGAGTAATTTTTTTCTTGACAAATA
>DYKB01000019.1 GCA_020722815.1 Caldithrix sp.
CTAATCAAGCTGTGAAAGAGCACGAAAATAAGGCGCTAAAAACCTTATTTTATTTTTTCCCACCTTAGTAACCGCCTGCGCTCACCAATTCTGAACCTTATTACCATATTTTAAAAAGGAATGAGGTAATAAGGTTGAGTAGTGGTGGGTGTCATGTGTTACTCAGGTTGGCAAACCAAAAATAAGGTTTTATAAACATTAACGAAAGTGGTTATAAATAATTTATTTTCAAACACTTAATTTCTTAACCTGACAGCTATGGGGTGATGCCTGTGGCTATTCTTTTAATGTTCAGGTATTAATCCTTTTGCAGATTAAAAATTTGACAGGATAACAGGATGAACAGGATTTAGAGAATCAGGTTTTTGATGTTATATTAAAGAAATGTTCACTCCGCCTGGGCAATGTTCGGGACAGGTTTTATTGCGAATAATCTCACGTATCAAACGCACCGGGATTCTTCATCCCGCAAAAAGCGCGGGATTCAGATTGACAATATTGGTCAGTATTTTTCCTGTTCATCCAGTAAATCCCGTTCATCCTGTCATAAAAATAATTTGTAAATCACCACGAAACAAACAAATGACAAGAACGTTCAGTTTAAAATTATTTCAGAAGTATCATCTTCCGACCTTGCCTAAAATCGCCACTCTGGAGCTGGTAGAAATAGATGCCGGCGGCGAAGTTGGTGGCGTCCCATTTAAGCTGATGTTGGCCGGCAGGGAGTTCCTGTTCCAATAGTGTAACGACCTGGCGTCCCAGAAGATCGTAAATTTCCAGGGTAATCGGTGATTTGGCCGGCACGGTAAATGTTATTTCGGTTTGTGGATTAAACGGATTGGGATGATTCTGAAAAAGTTCAAATTTTTCAGGCCGCGCGCTGGCAAATTCATCGACATTCGTTAATTTTTCGCCAAAAAGATTCGATAAAATAAATTCAACATTGGCTTTCAGTTGGCTGCTTTGATAACGATAAGGGCGCCCGCTCACAAAGGCAAAATGGCCACCAGTGCTTCGATAAGTCCCCCCATTGGCTGGTTTGCGCCAGACACCCAATCCACGCGGGGTTCCGAAAGAAAGCGTCTCTTTAAAAAGCAAAACGCTTTCACTGTTGGAAAAGGATGTACTGAAAACCGCATTATAGCTTTGCTCACCGGTGATTATCATTTGCTGTAAACCAGAATAAGCTGGCAGGCAATTTTTTATTTGAGTCTCGGCATTTTCGGCCCAATTGATTCCCAGATATTCCTTTAAATCGTCCTTAACAAAATTTTGTCCCCGGCGGGATAGCAGCAGGACATTGCCACCGGCTTTTAAATACTCCAGAATCGATGTTTCCTGCCAGGAGGTCAGATCACCGCTATAATCATTCCCGACCCAGATAATCGTTGAAAATTGACCCAATATGTCGGATGGAACTTTACCGTGACCCAATGGTGCTGGAAGTGTTTTGATGTAACCCTGAGATGGTTTTGCAAAACAATCCCAGAAGGAAATGGGGAAATTGCCCCAGAACGCCTGATTTTCATAAGCGGTTCGGATTTCATTCCCGTAAGTATCCCAGGAAACACCATTCACCAGCAAAATGCCGCGGGTGAAAGTGGGATTCATCAACGGCTCCTTAACCTGTTTGAGAATCCAGTTGTTTTTATCCAGTTCAATCCTGGTGGGGGCATTTGAAACGGTCATTTCAAAAGACTGGGTTGCCAAACTGTCCCAAACCACGAAAATTTCTTCGCCATCAGTCGTTTTAATTTTCACCTCGATTGGCATCCAGAAGATATGGTTTTTCTGAAGCTGTTGAATTTCGAGCTTGACTTTATGAGCATTCCCTTCCGGTGTGTTTTTCCACCTATAACTGTAAATCGGAAAATATTCTTCATAAATCCACTCGTGAAAGAAGCGATCCAGTTTTATTCCGGAAATACGCTCGCAAATAGCCTGAAAGTCTTCAGTTGTAGCTGTCCCATATTGCAAGCGGCTTTCCTGATAATAAGCTTTCAGAATTTTGAAAAAGTTATCATCGCCCACCACCTGGCGCAGCATGTGCAGCACCCAGGAGCCTTTTTGATAGCTCCGGCCGTAATTAAAAATATCAGATAAGTCCTGGACATAAATGGTACCGCCACCAAAATATTTATTGGAATTCACTTCATCCCAGTAAGCCTGTTTTCCGTAGACTTTTTCGGCATAAAGCGCTTCAGAATAGGTAGCGAAACCTTCATTCAGCCAAATGTGATAAAAGTCATCGCACGTGATAAAATCTCCCCACCACTGATGGGATAGTTCATGCGCAATAACATACTCGTTATAAGTCCGCATGCTGCTCAGCGTCTGGTGCTCCATATTGGCACCACCCATGAATTGGGCATGGCCATATTTCTCCCGAATAAACGGATATTCTCCGTATAATTCGGCGAAAATTTCAATCATGCGGACGACTTTGCGATATGGCTGTTGCGAAACCGTGTATTGGTCCGGATAAACATAAAAACGCACTTCCATCGAATCATTATCACCATATCGATAATAATCTGAATAAATCTGATAAGGATGAATGGCCACTGAAACCAGATAGGTCGTAATGGGGTAGCTTTCATGCCACCAAAAGGTCTTTTGCGAGCCATTGACTGTTTCAGCGCGCAGATTTCCATTGGAAGCGACAATTAAATTGGAAGGAACCGTCACTTTGATGTCGGCTGAATCGGCTTTATCCGCGGGAATGTCTTTGCACGGCCACCAGTTTCGCGCACCAAACGGTTCACTGAGGCTCCAGATCATTGGCTGCCCACTATAGGTGTCAAAACCAAAGGCGCCAAAGCCACTCTGGGATGGTTTGGCCATGATATTGAATGGTGACTTTAAAAAATTCACCCGGTTGATAATTTTTGTCAAGGCTGATCTGAACGAGATCATTTTGGTGTACAAACGGGAGATTGCTCCCATTTAGTTGGACGCCTTCGACGACCATATTATTAAGCAGATTAACATCTATTTTTGGAACAGATTGATTGACCGCCTGCGCTAAAATTGTCACCGAACCCGCGAGTTGTTTCTTTGTGGGATCGACAGTTAAATCCAGTTCATAATGTTTCACATCGTATAATTCCTGATTAGCGGTTTGCTGGAGATCCGCCTGGCGCAATTGCGAATACAGGCGGGACTTTTCTTGTGCCATCTGCTCTTTTTCGCTCATTTTTTCAAGTTTTTGGGAAAAAAGCTGGGAAAAGAAAAGTGTAAATATAATGATGAGAAATGATTGCAGCTTCATGCTTAATCCTTCCATTATAATTTTTGAGCAAAGTTAATATGATTTTTAAAAAAGGTTATATATTAAATGCCCGGTGTATTTCGTGGTTCCTGAAGAAAAGATTTTCTGATAAATAGATTTTGATGAATTTAAATTTTCTGCTTGCAAAATTTGGATTTTTGTTGTATTATATTTAAATGGAGCGATTGGCAGTTGGCTTTTAGCAGTTGGCTGAAGTGGGTTTGTTGAAAAAATCTAGACAAATTAGCAATTTGTCCTACTTTTTGGGATGCTCATCATAAAGCTAAACGCAAATAGCCAATCGTTAAATTTAGATCCTATTTCATTCCCAGTTTAAAGGAAACATCCATGTTCATCAATTATCTATCAAAAATTTTTTTGCTTTGCTTTATTTTTCTTTTTCGATTTTCATCGATTTACGCGCAGGAGTTGTTCATCAATGAAATTATGCCATCCAATTTGAATATTATTACCGATGAAGACGGTGAGTATCCGGACTGGATTGAAATTTTTAATAATAGTCAACACCCGATAAATCTCAGTGGTTATGGCATTTCCGATAATGAATCCCGACCTTTTAAATGGGTTTTTCCTGAATATGAAATAAAATCTGGTGAATTTCTGGTCATTTTTGCTTCTGATAAAGACCGGCGTACGACAATTACTCATTGGGAAACAATCGTCAATCGCGGTGACATCTGGCGGTATCGATTGGGCTATGCCAATATTCCTTCGGATTGGTATCTCCCGAATTATAATGACACTGCCTGGCCGACCGGTGCCAGTGGCTTTGGCTATAGTGATAATGATGATGCCACAACTGTCGCCAAAACCCTTTCATTATATATTCGCCATACATTTACGATTAATCAACTGGAAAATATTTCAGCCGTCCTGCTACATGTGGATTATGATGATGGATTTGTTGCTTACTTGAACGGAATTGAGATTGCCAGGGCTAATTTAGGAACACCGGGTGAGGTTCCGGCTTATAATCAATCGGCGAGTCCTTCCCATGAAGCGGAAATTTACCAGGGTAATCCCCCGGATAAATTTCCAATCGAATCGTTCCCGGCACTTCTCCAGCAAGGTAAAAATGTGCTGGCGATCCAGGTACACAATACCGATATTTCATCGAGTGATCTGACCATAATTCCCTTTTTTACCGTTGGGCTAAAAAATCCCCCGACGAATCCAAAAGGAACGCCGGCGATTCTAAAAGTGCAGCTTCCCAAATTCCACACGAATTTTAAAATCAGTGCCAGTGGGGAAACGCTGTTACTTAGTGATCCGAATGGAAATATTGTTGATAAAGTAACGACCGATAATATCCCGTCAGATGTTTCCTGGGGGCGTCAGCCTGACGGCAGCGCGAACTGGTTCTTATTTAATCAACCAACCCCTGGTTCCAGCAATCGCAATCAGGGGGCCTTAAAAATGGCGATGGAACCACAATTCTCCCGGACAGGGGGATATTATGCTGATAGAATGAGTATTGAACTCAGCACTCAATCCCCGACTTCGACTATTTTTTATACACTGGATGGGTCAGAACCAACCGTAACGTCCCCGGTATATTCAAAACCAATTTCAATTCAATCAACCACAGTTATTCGGGCGAAAACTTATGGCGCCAATCTTTTGCCCAGTAAAACCATCACCCACACCTATTTTATTAATTCAACGCCTGGCCAATCGGCTTTACCGGTTTTTTCATTGGCAACAACGCCCGATAACCTGTTCAATATCGATAATGGTATTTATACCTTAGGCCGAAATGCCGAAAATTCGAATCCATATTATGGTGCAAATTTTTGGCAGGATTGGGAACGGCCGATTCATGTAGAATTTTTTGAGTCAGACGGAACCCCCGGTTTTAGCATGGATGCTGGTGTAAAAATAATTGGCGGCTGGAGCCGGGCAAATCCGCAAAAACCATTGGCAATTTTCGCCCGCAATGAATATGGCTATGGCGAAATCAACTATCGACTGTTTCCGGAACTGCCATTTGAGGAATTTCAGGCGTTTATTCTACGCACCGGAGGGAATGATTGGGGACGAACCTTTTTTAGCGACGGTCTGATGCATAGCCTGGTGGAAGACGTCGATCTGGAAAATACTGCTTTCAGACCCTGTGTCGTCTACATTAATGGGGAATATTGGGGTATTTTAAATCTGCGCGAAAAACAGAACGAACACTATCTGGCCATGTATCATGGCATCAATCCGGATAGCATCGATATGCTGGAAATGAATGGCAGTCCGATTCATGGCGATGCTGCACATTATAATAAATTAATTAATTTCATTTCATACAATGACTTAAGTCGTTCCGAAAATTATGAATATGTCAAAACGCAGATGGATGTGGACAATTTCATTGAATATAATGTCGCGCAAATTTATTTTGATAATCGTGACTGGCCGGGTAATAATATTAAATTCTGGCGCCCGCGTACAAAAAATGGCAAATGGCGTTGGCTTCTTTATGACACCGATTGGGGATTTGGGGTGAATGCCTATGGCCGGGGCGGAAATCAATATCCCTTTGATTATAATACACTTGACTATGCCACCAGTCCGCAACAGACACCCAATCATCATGCAAATCCACCCTGGTCGACATTATTACTACGCACCCTGCTGAATAATGAGGAATTTAAAAATAATTTTATCAATCGATTCGCGGATCGTTTCAATACCATTTTTCGCGCGGAAATTGTTGTTGAGAAGATTAATCAGATAAAAAAAATACTTGAGCCGGAGATGCAACAACAGTTAAATAAATGGAGTTATTCTTATCCGCTCTGGTCGCGGCATCAATTGTATTGGAATGACATGGGGACCTGGAATCGTTATATTCAAATTATGCTGGATTTTGCCAATTATCGAATCCCCTACGTGCAAGCCTATATTATTAATAAATTTAAATTAGGTGGTGTCGTCTATCTGACGCTGGATGCTTCGCCTTCGGTTGGTGGATTTATCAAAATTAATTCAATTTACCCGGAAAAATTCCCCTGGCAGGGCCAATATTTCATGAATACGCCCATTTCGGTGAAAGCGATTGCGCATCCTGGCTATCGATTTATTGGCTGGCAGGGATATTCAACAGCCACTGCTGATTCGATTATCATCAAATTGAACCGGGCGACTTCTCTGAAAGCCCTGTTTGAACCTGTTTCAATGAGGCTTGAACCTATTGTTATTAATGAGGTTAACTATCATTCAAATTTGCGTTTTAATCCGGAAGACTGGATTGAACTTGTGAATAAAAGTGAATCTGCGGTTGATATTTCTGGTTGGGAACTTCGGGATACCGATGATGACCATCGTTTTTATTTTCCACTGAACACAATCCTGGATAGCGAGAAATATTTAGTCGTTTGCCGCGATACTTCAGCTTTTAAAACATTTTTCCCGATGGTAAATAATTTTATTGGAAATTTTGATTTTGGTCTGAATGAAAGCCGTGAATCTGTCCGGCTTTACGATCAAAAAGGGATTATAATCGATTCGATAACCTATAATAACCGGTATCCCTGGCCAATCATGCCCGATGGTGGCGGTCCGACACTTGAACTTAAAAATCCGGGGATGGATAATGCATTGGCAATGAGTTGGAAAGCGTCTCAAAATTATGGTACACCTGGTGCAAAAAATTCTGTGAGTACAACGCTTTCGGTGGCATCATCCCCTTCAGTAATCGGTAGTTTTAAGCTCTTTCCGAATTATCCAAATCCCTTTAATGGTACGACCACCATTGCTTATGAATTGACAGCGATTTCGGATGTGGAAATTATAATTTTTAACATAAAAGGACAATTAATCACCAAATTCATCGATAAAAATATGCTGCCGGGTTTTCATACGATTAAGTGGAGTGCCACCCAGTTAAGTTCCGGAATTTATATTTATAAAATCAAGGCGGGAAAGAATCTGGCCACTGGAAAATGCATGTTATTGAAATAATAAATGAGCTCACGCTAAAAAATGGATAGATCGGTCATTCCGAGCGAAGCGAATAAGTAGCCGTTCACCGGAGGAATCAATTAAACGTTTCTGTCATGCCCGAAGGCTTCCCCGATAAACGCATTCGGGGACAGGTTGGTCGGGCCGCCATTTGTCTAAAAAAGGATGGATTCCCGCCAAAAACATGCAGGAATGACAAATTCGATCCTCCCTGTGAACGGATACGCGAATAATCTTGTAAGTGATTGAAAAATAAAGATTAATTCATCAAATTTTGATTTTTAGAAATTATTGTCGTTGATTAAAAAAGAAAAGATTTTTACGACCATTAATTACAGGAGAAATCCATGAAACGTTCGCACACGCTTTATTCAACGCTTTTAGTACTTATTAGTCTGTTTTTATTTCTTTTTGCATCATGTGGAAAACAACCAGTTCCGATTTCGACCACAAAATTGAATCCGTTAAAACAATATGCCATGGCTCAGGATAGTACCTATCGGTATGAGCTTTATAAAGTGATTCAGGGCAAAGGCTATTCAACGCATATCCTTCGGATGGTTTCCGGACAGTGGCTGACCAAAAATGAAGTGACCGATACCGAATGGTGGCATTGGGTACGCGTTGTCGTGCCGGATTCGTTGGTAAGCCCTGTCGCGTTGCTTTATATTGGTGGCGGGGAGAGAAAAGCAGAAGAGCCGAAAGATGCGGATTCGGTAATCCGAAAAATTGCGCGAACAACCGGTGCGCTTGCAATTCACCTCCATAATGTTCCCAATCAACCCACCGAGTTTGTGGGCGACACTTTTGGCCCGCGATCTGAAGATGAACTCATTGCATTCGCCTGGCGAAAATTTATGGAACAGGGCGCCGGGAATGAAATTGTGGAGTGGTTGCCAAGACTCCCCATGACCCGTGCGGCTGTTCGTGCCATGGATGCGTCGACCGATTATGTAGCGCAGAAACTTGGTCATAAAATCGACAAATTTGTGGTTGCCGGCGGTTCCAAACGCGGCTGGACGACCTGGACCACCGCCATCGCTGATGAACGTGTCATTGCCATTGCGCCTATTGTCATTGACTTGCTAAATGTCGTTCCCTCCTTTAAGCACCATTGGAAGGCTTATGGTGCCTGGGCGGAGGCCGTTGGGGATTATGTCCGAGAGGATATAATGGAGTGGCTTGGTTCTACAGAATTCGACCGTCTGCTGGACGCGGTGGAACCATATTCCTACCGGGATAATTTAAAGTTACCCAAAATGCTGATCAATGCTTCGGGTGATGAATTCTTCCTGCCGGATTCATGGCAATTTTACTGGGATAATCTTGTTGGAGAAAAGCACATTCGGTATGTGCCGAATACCGGCCATTCGCTTAAAGAAACAGACGCCGATCAGACGCTGAACGCTTTTTTTCATAGCATCGTCACCAATACGCCGCGTCCAGAATTTGACTGGAAAGTCAAAGATGGAAAAATCTTCATCACCACTGGTGCGGCTAAGCTACTGGCTGTGAATCTATGGCAGGCAATCAATGAAAAAGCCCGTGATTTTCGAGTCGATGTCGCCGGGAAAGTGTGGACGTCCCAATCCATCCCGATTTCAGCGGAAGGAAAATATGAAGTGACAGTTGCGCGTCCAACGACTGGCTGGAAGGCATTTTTCGTCGAATTGGTTTACCCCGGGCCGGGTAAGTATCCTTTCAAAATGACAACAGGCGTGGTGGTTGTTCCGGAAAATTTACCTTATCCTGATTTTAAAGCAAAAAATCCAAAAGGTACAATACGCGCGGATTTTTAATTGGTTGGAAAGCATAATTAATACCAGTACGACCAATTTTGATTCTCTTTGAAAGTTGTGTCGATTGTTGTTCGTGTCGTATTGAGCAGATAAGAATCGCGCTTCTTAATGAATCATATTATCAAAATCGCAACGACAAACAACTCAATCCCCCATCCAGCTTGCGAAATTCTGATACATCTAATTCAACCGTTTCAAAACCGGCCTTTTCAATCGCTTCTTTTGTCTTTGGAAATCCGCTGACCACGAGCACATAATCATTGATCCAGAGACAATTCGCGGCATAATTTTCCTGGTTGATCACTTTTATCAATGAGTATTGTTGAAATCTGGGTTCAGCCAGGAAATCTGAATTTATCACCAGATAATGATGATTCAAATAAGCGACTCCCGATTTTAAATGTAATCCTTCATGGACAGGAATGGTTGAGGCGCTAAAGCCTAATTGTGTTAAAATTTGTATAAGCTGTTTGGCGCCTTCAAAATTCGTACGCGAGGAAAGACCAATGTAAAAATGAGATTCGGCCATTAAAACATCGCCAGCATCTAAAGTTCCTGGCGCCTGGATTTTTTTAACGTCTTTAAAATACTGGCCTAGCACCGTCTGCATTTCATCTATTTCACCTTTCCGACTGGGAGCACCAGGATTGGTAATAATGGCCCCGCGAGTTGTCAACAAGGCCGTATCTTCCACAAAGGTGGAATCGGGGTATCGATTGTCTGGATTCAGTACCAGCACTTCCAGGCCGCATCTTTTTAAAGCGTCGCTATAAGCTTGATGTTGCACCAGTGCTTTATCATAATCAGGTTTACCGAGATTGGCGGTTGTTAAACCATGAATCATTTCCCGACAGGGTATGCGCACAATGGCATGGGAGTATTTTTTCATATTATACTCAATTAAAATTTTTAAATAATAAAAATTTAAATAATATTAAAAATATTTTAGAAATACAAATTGTTGAATTATAACATCTTTTAATCTAAGGTGTTAAAATCCTGAACATTTCGATACTACAAATTTGTTAATTTCAATCGGCTGAGAAAGTTATAAATACCCAGCGCTGCAATACCTCCCACAATTGCGGTGATGAATTGTGGTAATGCCATCATCATCAAAATTTTTTCGGAAAATTGAATTCCAAATAACAACGGAATAATTAGCCGGGCACTGCTATAGATTATTATAAATTTAATAAACGAACTGATAGCAACTCCTGATAGATTGAAAAGAAGGCGAAATCGTGAATTTTTCGAAATTTTTTTCCCAAGTCCAAACAGAATAACCAGCATCGCATTGCCTGCCATGATAAATGGCACCATCGGGGCGAGAATTGACGGTAATTGTCCCCGCCAGAGCGCAATGAGGGGCGTCAAAATTCCCACCAGCACGGCTGCTTTGATATCTAACAGTAATACCGTCAGAATAAGTACCAGATTTATTAGTGGCCCTGTCACGGGTTGAGGAATCCCCAGCATTTGTACCATCAGCGTAAATGCCAATAAAATAGCCAATCGGGTAAAGTAACGAGTTTTTGTATTCACCGGTTAAAACCTTTTTTCAATAAACTTTCAATTTAAATTTTCCAATATAACAATTTTGAAAATTAAAAGCAAGGAGACAAATAAGATAGTTTTCAGGTAACGCTCTCTTACTTGGCATAGCCGTCGGGCTAATATTATAACGATAATAATTTCAATAAGTTAATATTGAATCGCCGTATCTGTTCAAAAAAGGAGTGCAATTGAAGATACAAAGCGCATAGAGCATGGCGCCTAGCGAAAACCAATATTGCGATGCCCGCTGCTCCAGGCGCTAGGCTTAAAAATCAACATATTTGAAAAACTAATTTTTAATCTACCAACACATTTTGCGCGGATAAAAAAAAGTGTAACCGATCACAGGGTAAAGAAAAAAGAGTATCTAAGCCTTTATTTTTTGACATCCCCCCTTGCCCCCCTTCAAAGGGGGGAATTTTAGAGTCCCCCTTTAAAGGCGACCAAAGGAAGTCCCCTTGGGAGGAATTTAGGGGGATGTTAAAGATTTTTATCCTAACCCTGTGATCACTTACAAAAAAATTGATTTAACTGTATATTTTTCATATAGATAATTGGATAATAAGTTAAACCAGCACCTTATAATGAAAGTAAATTTTTCGCCTTATTCAATTTTTATTTGGAAATAGATTTATTTTTTGATAAATTATTATGATTTGGTCCGGTCTCATGGGAAACGGAATTAAAGTGTTTTTTGATAATGGATTTTTGTTAGACCTTTAAGTTGTTTTTTATCTTTTCTGAAGGAGTCATTATGTCGATAAAAATTAATTGGTTGATTTGGATCGTAAACCTGTTTTTGTTAATCAATACCGCTTTTTTAAGTGCGAAAGAGCTTTCGACCTCGGAGATGAAAAAATTGTCGCCGATGGTACGGATGGCGATGGATGCGGATGAATCCCGGCTGCTGCAGTTGAACAAACGTTTTGCGGTGCGGCAAAAAAACAGAGGACTGGATTTTGAGTTACTGGTGAAAGTAAAAGAGAATCCGACATTGAATTCTATACCTGGAGTGCAATTTCAGACGCAGTTGGGGCCGATTGTCACCGCACTGGCATCGAAAGCCGGCATTGCAGAACTGGCACAACAGGTAGATGTGCAGTGGGTGGAAATTTCCAAATATCTCGCCCCCTGCCTGGATGTGAGTCGGGTATCCGCAGAAGTGGCGGCGGTCAATTTTGGAAATCCGTCATATCGCGGAAAAGGCGTGATTGTAGCTGTTTTCGATTCGGGTATTGATTGGAAGCATGAGGATTTTATCGATGAGCAGGGAAAATCGCGAATTCTGTTCCTCTGGGACATGACGGATAATGCCGGCCCGCATCCGGAAGGATTTGATTATGGGACCGAATATACGCAGGCACAAATCAATGATGAAATTGATGGGACCCCCACGGGACTGGTTCGGGAAAAAGATACCAATGGTCATGGTACGCATGTGGCGGGCATTGCGGCCGGCGATGGTTCAGCAACAGGAAACGGTGGTGAAGCAGGGACATATATGGGAATGGCGCCGCTGGCGGATTTGATTATTGTTAAAGGCGGTGATGATGGCTTTACGACAACTAATCAGGTGAATGGCACTTCGTATATTATTGAAAAAGCGAAAAATTTAGGCCGGCCAGTGGTTATCAATTTCAGTCTGGGTGGCCATTGGGGGCCGCACGATGGCACTGAATTACATGAGCAGGCCATCGATGCCGCAGTTGGGAAAGGCCAGGCTATCATCGTAGCGGCCAGTAATGAGGGGGGCACTGCCATTCATGCCAGAGAAGAAGTGGGGACAAATGAAAAAATCAGGACTAATTTTGAAGTATTGGAAGATGCGGAGGATGTCTGGATTGATATTTGGCATGAAGGAACCGATCGGATGGAAATAACAATCACGACACCGACGGGTTATACCACGCCAGCATATCGATCTGGTTCACTAGAAGATTGGAAGTACTGGAATACCGATGCGGGACGGGTGGGCTTGATTGCACCTTCAAGGAACCCGGAGAATCAGGATTATGAATTGGTGATTTGGATTGATAATAAAGGCGGAAAAGAGATAAAAACAGGGGCGTGGTATTTTGAACTGAAAGGGATACAAATTTCAAAAGGCCGATTTGATGCCTATACCAATGTTTCAGATGTAGAATTTACATCGAATGTCGATCAAACCGGGCTGGTGGGAATGCCGGGCACTTCAAAGGGAGCCATTACTGTTGCAGCTTATGTGACGAAAAATAGCTGGAAGTCTCAGGATGGAAATAATTATTATTATACGTCTCATCCGACTTTGTGGGATATTTCTCCATTTAGCAGTCCCGGTCCCACGCGCGATGGCCGACAGAAGCCAGAAATAACGGCTCCGGGGCATGGCGTTGTTTCGGTGCTTTCGAGTGATTCAGAACCATCAGCCTCGCGTATTATGCCAGATGGCGTCCACTATCTGATGCAGGGGACCAGTATGGCTGCACCACATGTAGCTGGTGCTGCAGCATTGATTTTTGAGAAGAAACCAGATTTGAGTAGTTCGCAGGTGAAGGATATTCTTTGCCAGAGTGGCTATGTGGATGGTTATACAGGGGATGTGTGGAACTTCGATTGGGGATTTGGAAAGCTGGTGATTCCGGCCGCAATGGATCTTGTTTCCGGCAGCCTTCCCGGAACCACGGCGCAACATGATATTGGCAATATTAATGTGGGACTTTCCGATTGGGGTGCCGTGGGGAATGATTGTGGGGCGGACCCTGGTTTTCAATTTCCGGCCAATGGCGGCGCGGACCATGGCTATAGTGGTTCCTTGATCGCCGGTGTTTGGGGAAAGGATATGGCGGATAGTTATGGAACCATCAAGGAAAATGAAGATGACACCTGGCGCACGACTTCTTCGGGGCTTTTTCGGATGCTGCGGCCAGGGATTTTCTCCGATCAGGATGGATATTCCCAATTTGAAAAGATGGTGCTGACCCCGGATGGTTATACCTGGGTCGCCGTTTCACAACATTCATACAGTTGGCAATATGCGCCGGATAATCAATTTATTTTAATGGATTACGAAATTTATAACGCCGGCCCGCGTTCGCTAAAAAATCTGGTACTGGGTTTTTTGATGGATTGGGATTGTCAGCCGAATCATGATCGGAACGATGCGGGTTTTGATAAAAATTTAAAGCTGGCATATATGTGGGATAACTCTGCCAGTGGCAATCCCTACCTGGGAACGATGATTTTGAGTCATGAAACAGCGTCGTTTGATATTATTAATAATGAAAATTCAGTCTATCCCTTTAATGATTTGCCGGATCAGGTGATCTATGATCTGGCCAGTTCGCCGGGGCTTATGGGGAGTATCGGGCCGGCCGATCTGTCTTCACTCATTGCGGCACCAAAGTTAAATTTGAATTCCTGGCAATCGGTGCGGTTTTCCGTCGCATTGTTGGCGGGGAACTCATTGAGTGATCTCCAGAATAGTGCCAATCGGGCAATTGCGAAATATAATTCGTTGGGAAAAGGGGTGGCCAGTCTGTTTTATGATGATGGGACAGCAGAAGGTGGGGCTTATGTTACCTCAGCCGGAGAAAAATTTGCGGTAAAATTCACACCGGCGAAATATCCGGCCGTTATTAACACGATTCAATATTATACACAAGATGCCGGTGGTAATCTGCTAGTGGAGATTCTGGATGATAATGGTGCTGGCGGGAAACCGGGCACTGTATTACAAAGCACTTCATTGACGGTAACACCACGAGAGAACACCTGGAACGTGGTTGATGTATCCAATCGAAATCTTCGGGTGACTGCTGGCAATTTTTACGTGAGTTTGAAGTGGCTGGAGGCGAACCGGCCAATACTGGGATATGATGAGGCGTTTCCTCATGCCGGGAGGAGCTGGTACTATAATGGTTCAAATTGGACCAGTTTTACGGAAGATGGTGACCCCTGGGACAAACGCGATTTGATGATTGGAGTTGGCTTCCAAGGGATTGTGGCCGTCGAATCTTTGGATGGGGACAAAATCCCGTCTCATTTTTATGTGACGCAAAATTTTCCAAATCCTTTCAATCCAGAAACTTCATTATTATATTATCTCCCGGAAGAGGCTTCTGTGGAAATTGCTATTTACAATGTTCTGGGAAAAAAGATTACTGTGCTGGTCAATGAAAGAAAGTCAGCCGGAACCTGGTCCGTCAGGTGGAACGGAACCAATGCGGCTGGTGAAATTGTTTCCAGCGGGATTTATTTTTGCGAAGTGAAGGCCGGTAAATTTGTCGAAAAAAGGAAAATGGCTTTCATTCGCTAGACTTCGACAGGCTCAGCCACCGGGCTTCGACAGCGGACTCCTCTCGTTCCACCGCTCTGCGGTGGAATGCAGCGGGAACGCTCCGCGTTCGAATGGATGAAGAGTCAGCAAATTTGCTTTATCCAACAACCCGCACATGAATGGCCTTGTCACCTTTCATGTCACTACGAATGTCAAATTTGACGCGTTGCCCGACTTTCAGTCGTCTTTCTTTAATGGTGACGTCCAGATCGGAATTGTGCACAAAAAGTTCTTCGTCATCCTCAGTTTGAATAAAGCCAAAGCCTTTGGAATTGTCCCACTTGATTACCGTTCCCATTTGCATAAATAAATCTCCCTGAGTTAATTGTTAGCCGGTTCAAAGTTCACCGTTCACAGTTAAATTTTTAGTCATCCATTTTTTTTAACAGAAAATTATAAAATAAATTCAAAATAATAACCAATTTCAACAAAATTTTAATTATTTTATATAAAAAAATACAAAATTTTGTCATTTTAATGCGTTTTTTGCCGAATCATGTTTTTTATGCTCGCAATCCCCTCGTAAAACGGTTGAGATTGCTTTGACGCAAAAAACGCTCCCCGCAATGACAGTACTGGAGGCTTTTGCGGACAGACACTAATTATTTTCACCTGTTTCCCCTTACGCGTCATGCATCACGCATTCCGGATCACGCCCCAAGTCTTTCTTCTTTGGAACAAAAATCCCCAATTCTATCTCCTTGGTTTTATTAAATTCAATAGCGGATTGAGCCGATTCGATAAGTTTTTGATCAATGCCGAAATAGGTCTGAACCGTTGAATGAAGTGAATTTTTGATTTTCTGACTTTTGGTGTCTTGATAACTCACCTCGCGGAGATAGTCATTATGGATGTAGATGAGTCCTTTTTTAGTCGTACGGGTGAGGCAAATGCCATGCATCATGGATTTGGTGAATGAATCGGACCAGTGCTGCATAAACTCTTCGGGTGGACAGGGACGATCCTGGAATTGATAACGCCATTTAATTTCTTCGCGATTAAAAGTGAAAAGATTGTAATAACCGGAGGGCGTGTCGTACTGTAATTCAACGCCGCCGGATTCATGGTGATAAATCCTTTTCATCATGGGATTGATGGCCATGGGTTGATTTAAAAGATAGCCAGGATCGACGAGATATTTGATGTGATCGAGTATCACCACCAGACTGCAATGAATATTCTGTCCCGCGCGCATGTGTGCCATCACCGGATAGCAAACATAGCCTGTTTGCGAAAGAATGCTCTGAAGAAAAAAAGTGAGTGAAAAACAGGTTCCGCCAAGACGATGGTCAATATGTTCCTCGATCACCTCTTCGGGTAGACGAAATTTGTTATTTGAATCCCAGTGGCCGCTGAGTTTGATAATTTTGCTGATGTTCTCGTAGGGAATTTCAGCAAATTTCTCCAGGATTAATTGCAGATTCACGAAATCAATCTTTTGAGGACGTAAATCGAAGTGAGTCAAAAAACGCTTTACGCCGAATTGATGTTCAATGGGATTTAAAATGATATTTGACACATTTCACCTGTTAGTATTTAATTTTATTGAATTTATTGCCACAAATTTTACGGGTTGTCTGATGAATTATTCGGCCTGCAAAGCGACACATAATGCGGCAACATCGCCAATTCGCTCCCCCAATTGCGCAGGAACCAGCCGACAGTTTCTGGCTGAAAGGCTGAGTGCCTCGCGTTCAATTTCTTTTCTGGCCGGACGAAAAAGTAATTCGCCTAACCGAACGCCCATACTGCCGACGACAATACATTCGGGATTAAACAGGTCAATGAGGATCGCCAGTCCACGTCCAAAATAGTGACCGCATTCATCCACCACGCTGACGCAAAATGGATCACCCGCCAATGCCAGATCGGTAATCATCTTCGCCGTTATTGGCGAATGAGCGCCAGTCATTTTTCGCAAGGGTTCACTGCTTTTGGGAGCGATAGGAAATCGACGTTCTGCCAGCCGCACCAGACCCGGGCCACTGCAATAGCCCTCAAAAGATCCAGCTTTTCCATATCCCTCGGGACCGGTGGCTGTTATCCGAATATGCCCAACTTCACCTGCCAGATCGTTGGTTCCGCTATAGAGTCGACCATTTAAGATTAATCCGGCACCCAAACCGGTTCCAAAGGTCAGGAAAATCATATGCCGGGTGTTTTGACCGGCCCCGAATTTCCATTCGGCCAGCGCGCCGGCATTGGCATCGTTCATTAAATAAACGGGGCAGGTAACCTGTTTTTTTAAGATTTGAACAACCGGAATTTCATCCCAACCTGGTAGATTGGGTGGCGATTGAATCCTGCCGGCAACCGGATCTAACGGCCCGCCACAACTAATACCGATGGCTTCAATTTTGGTATTTTGAGTAAAATCGTGAATATTTTTAATAATTTTTTCAATACAGGATTCAGGGCCTGAATGCGTTTCGGTGGGGAATTGATTTCGTTTTAAAGTCTGTCCGCGGTCATTGCCCAGGATAACAGCAGTCTTGGTCCCCCCAATATCGACACCAATATAATTCGGCATATCATTTTATCCATTACATTCGCTTAATAATTGTGAATTCTAAAAATATCACAAGTTGTATGGCGTATTTCTTGCAACCAAAGGCCGAATTGCTCTCAAATTTTCGCAAGATTCATGAAATAATCATGGAAAAACTTGACCAGACCCTTTGATATTGTATCACACAAATTCAGTGTTGCAGAAAAGGGCATTCGCAATGATTCGTTTCAACTTTGTAAAATAATTGTGATAATTTATTTAATAAATTACTTAAAAATTCAACGATAATCAAGGGAATAATTTTTTATCATCCTGAAGGTTATAATTTCGGACTGGTGGGATGGTCTGGAAATTGTCGTTTTTGCCAATAGTGTTCGGGACATTAAAGAAATTTGTATCCATTTTCTTCTAATAATGCAACCGTCGGTTAGCTAACGGATTATCGGGCATCCATGATTTTAGGCAAGATGGATTCCCGCCAAAAACCTGTGGGAATGACGGTGAACAGTACCGGGTTATTTGGTACTTAATTTATTAATTTAATTAATGTTAAAGCCCGATTTATAAAGTTTACCGAATACCATTGCGTTTTTGCTTTTCAGGATGTTATTTAAAGATTATCATCCCGATACGAGCACTTTTTATTGGAAAAAGGTCATTACAATCGCCTTCATTCAACCAAAAGGTCATAAAGGAAATGGTTTTGGGTGAGGACTGAAATTTTTTTCAATAAAAAGTATTTAAATTCAATCAAAAAAATTAAAATTAATTAATCATAAAATATTAGTAAATCCCATCATAATTAACATAAGAAAATCGAAAAGTTAATTTTAGGGAGGCCAGTCTTTGAAACGAATCTTTTGGTTTTGGCTTGTACAAGGGATAATTTGTTTTAACGTTTTTTCACAGAATGTATCGAAATTAATTGTCTGTGATTGGGAAATTATTGATTTTCCCGCGAATGATGCGCAAAAAGTGACGGAGATGTTTCGCCAGGAACTGATGCAGCGTTATGATGTCCCCTCGTTAGCCCAGATGAAAACAAAATTAGATGCCGAAAACATCGTCCTTCCCGTTCATCTTGAAAAGAAAGACCTTGAACGTTTGGGGGAACTCTTTCAATCGGATAAAATAGTAACCGGCCTGATCACCCGCATGGATAATCAATTTACCATTAATGTGCGCCTTATTACCTTGCCCGGAGGGGATACTTTGACTTCAATTACGCAAGATATAAACGGCGCCCTATTAGAACCCAGTAAAACGATTATTCCGGAAATGGTTAAAGAAATTGAAAAATATCTGCCAGTACAAAAAAACAATAAGAAAAAGAGCCGGAGCTTATTGAAGATTTTTGGTATTGGTTCACTGGCGGGAGGGGCGATTTTAAGCTATTTTCTTTTTTTCGATAAAAAAGAGGAAACAAAACCGCAGGTGGAGGAGAAGCTACCGCGTCCGCCAAACTTTCCGGACAATTGAGGTCTGTATCCGGTTTTTGGCTATTAGTCTTTAATATTGATTTTTATTGAGATTGCGTATCAGGCAGGGATAAGTTAATAATTTGTTTGACAATTCACACGAATACATAGCTAAAAACCTGTGGCGAATCGCTCAGTTTAGGCAAGAACAAATATCCATTTTTTATAAATTCTAATTTTTTCATCGAATGATTCAACGATTTTGTGGGAGGGGATAATTGTTCTTCAAATGAACCAGTTAGAGGAAATCACAAAATGTTGAGTAAAAAATCAGGAAATAATCTGAGGTTGCTTTTTTTAGTGGGGGTGCTATTTTTGACACCCTGTCTTTTGAGGGCACAAACTGAATGGCAAATGGTCAATAATCCCAATGGTGGGCAGGTGACCGCCCTGGTCATCGATCCCATCAATCCACAGATTCTTTTTGCCGGTATCGATGGCGGGGGGGTTTATCAGAGTCTGAACGAAGGAACAACCTGGAAATCAAAATCAAATGGATTGGAAAATCGCCAGGTGACCTGCCTGGCACTGAGCCCCAATGCACCATTATTCTTTTGTGGAACGCAGTCGGGATTGTATATTTCAAATGATTATGGGGATAGCTGGCAGGCAGTCAATTTTGAAAAGGTCAAAATTTATCAAATTCAATTTCACCCGCTTCGCAAAGATGTCATTGGCATGGCGACGGCGATTGGTCTGTTTAAAAGTGAAGATAGCGGCGTAACCTGGACAAATATAACCAATGGACTGCCAGGAACGGCTATTTATTCGTTTTTATTCCATCCGAGTGAGACCAATACGGTGTTTGCCGGGACAAAAAATGGCATTTTTATCAGTAATGACTTTGCGAAAACCTGGGCTGAAGCGGGTCTTTCAAACCGGACGGTCGTGAATATCAAAATGCATCCTTCTAGCAAAAATCTGATCTTTGCCGGTACGCTCGAAGATGGGGCGCATCGAAGCTACACTGGTGGGACGAAGTGGTATCATATTACCCAGTCGCTGAATATTTGGCGAATCAGTTTCCTGGAATGTGATCCGGTTGAAGTTGATGCTATTTATGCCGGTTTTTTCAATAGCGGTGTCTATCGAACGCGTGATGCGGGCGACAATTGGGAATTAATCAATAATAATGGTTTGAAATATAATGTCCTGTCGTTTGCAATTAATCCAGTGAATCCGAAAATTATCTATGTCGGGACCGTCAATGGCGTTTATCGCTCAAAAAATAGTGGTACCTCCTGGAATCGCGTTTCGGATGGCCTGGTAGCGACCCATATAAAAGTTATCGAATTCAATGCTTTGAAAAATGAACGTCTGTTTATCGGTCTAAATGGTGATCTGTTTCATTCAAATGATTATGGTAAATCCTGGGATAACTATAATAATTACTTTTTAAATCTGGATATCAGCGATATTCGTGTCGCAGAACCAGATACCAGCGTGATTTGGGTTGCAACTTATGGTAACGGCCTTTATTTAAGTAAAACGGCGGGCCGGGCGTGGCAACAAACGAGTGAAATACGACATATCCAAAAAATCGGTCTTGATCGAGCGAATTATAAAAGAGTTTTTCTGGCGACCGATGGGGGGGTGTATAAAACGCAGGATATGGGCGAAACCTGGGATGCGAAGAATTCTGGACTGGCAAATTTAAAAATCACGGCCCTCATTATTCATCCCCAAAATCGGGAAACCTTGTTTGCTGCTTCTATTAATGGAGGGATATATAAAACGACAAACGGTGGTGAACGGTGGTATCCGGTAAATGATGGATTGGGTGATTTGCAGGTTTTTACATTACTTCAGTATCTGCAAAACGACACTCAAGTCATCCTGGCAGGTACTGGCAAAGGGATTTACAGGACTGAAAATGAGGGGAAAAACTGGACACTTGTTAGTGCAGCCGATCATGCCGTGAATGAAATTGTTAAAACCGGTGGAAATTCGCCGGTTTTTTATGCGATTATTGATAGTAGTGAAGTAATCGCGAGTTTTAATAATGGTGCTGATTGGGAACTGCTTAAAAATGACTATGGACACCACTTTACAACCCTGGCACCAGTACCAATGGCTTACGGTATCGTGTTTGGTGGGACAAGGGGGAATGGACTTTTTCGTTTCCAGGCACCAGGCTCGCAACTAAAAATCGATCCGACTACTCTGGATTTTAATGACCTGAAACTGGACACAACGACGACCCAATTTTTTACGATTACGAATGAAGGTGGTTCAACCTTGAGCATTTCCTCGATTGTCGTATCTGAGCCAGCGTTTACGATTTTAAAATTTCAGCAGAATCTGGCCCCGGCTCAGTCTGAGAAGATTGGTGTACAATTCCATCCCGTGGCTGAAAAAAAATATGATGCGGTCATATCGATTGAATCAAACGATCCCGTTTCACCGCTTCGTCAGGTGACCGTGACAGGACGCGGCGTCTATCCCAAATTCGCCACCACCGCGACAAAAGTGAATTTTGGTAAAATTACGGTCGGTGAGAAAAAGAAAAAACAGCTTCAGATTTCAAATGCCGGAAGTGCACCACTCAAAATTTATGATTTTAAAGTGAATAAACCATATTTTAGTGTTAAATCCCAGTCGAAAACGCTTCAACCGGGTGAAAATTTACCACTTGATATTACTTTTGCACCGGTGGATACGGGTTATTTTTCCGATTCGCTCATTATTCGAACCGATATCAAACGTCAGGCAATTTTTTTGGATGGGACAGGGATTGCGCCTCAATTTAAGCTGAGTGATTCGACGTATTCTTTTAACAAGATTTATGTTGGTGATTCTGCTTCCTGGAAATTTAAAATATTAAATCAAGGAAATGCAGCTTTACAAATCCATCGCCTGGTCAATCACGATTCACTGATTTTCCGGGTTACTCAGAAAGTGAAAACAGTGCCCGCGTTCTCATCAGCGGAAGTAACAGTCGCTTTTTTTCCGGCCGCGTCAAAAATTTATCAGGATACATTGTTTTTTAAGACGAACGATGGTAATAAGCAATTGATGCTATTCGGAGAAGGCGTGCCAGCACCGCTTGAATTTTCAGCCCAACAACATGATTTTGGGAAAGTGCGCGCCGGAAAAACATCGCCTCCCTGGGTATTGACCATAACAAATCCGGGAAATACACCCCTGAAACTGACCTGGTTTCAAGGGAAATTAAAAAATATTTTTGATTATCAATTGCCCGATTCCACGATCTCCGCGAATAACGCATTAAAAGTAAATTTTAAATTTCAGCCGGAAGCCGCTCGAACGTATCAGGATACAATTTATGTAAAAACAAAATATTATGAAATGCAATTGGTCCTCAAGGGACAGGGTATTTATCCACAAATGGTTTTGTCAGATTCATTGCTCACTTTTGGAGATATCGAGCTGGGTAAAAATAAAGATTTGAATTTCAATATACAAAATTCAGGGGATGATACGCTGCATGTTCAAAAAATGGAACTGAATTCGGCTATATTTCAGATAGAACCGAAAGCCTGCCAGGTTGCATCAGGTCAAAAATGTGAAGTGAGCGTTAAATTTTCACCGGCAGATACGGTGAACTATCAAGCGTTATTAAAAATTTTCAGTGATTCGGGTGAGAAAAAAGTTCAGCTAACCGGAAGTGGGGTTCAATTTTCCCTTGCTGCCCCGGATTCTATTCATAATTTTAATAAAATTCTGTTAGATACCAAAGCCTATTGGACTTTTTTTCTGTATAATCGCGGGAATCGGGAAGTCAAAATTAATTTAATGAAGCTGGTCGAGGGAACTACATTTTCCATTACGCCGTCGCAAGCGGTGATTCCGACGGCGGATAGTCTGCAGGCCATGATCACTTTTCAGCCCAAGGCTGCGCAATTGTATGTTGACACCCTTAAAATTTTATATACGAATAATCGTCAAATGTCACTGGTGTTAATTGGTGAAGGGTATGAACGACGAAAGGATGCGCCATTTTTAATGGTAAGTCCGGATTCGGTGCGATTTGGGAAAGTACGCATCGGGAATACGAAAACCGAAACCATCCGGCTGAGCAATGTGGGTAATGGGCAGCTTCAACTTTTGAAATGGCAGAAACAAAATCCCGAATTCGTAATTCCTTCGATGCCGTCTACGCTGGATTCGGGAGAATCCGTCACATTAAATGTGATTTTTCAACCCAATCAGCGGAAAACCTATCGGGATCGATGGACGATTGAGACGAACATCAATCAACCAACAATAATCCTGGAAGGAACCGGCATTGCTCCCCAGTTAAGTGCATCGAAATCAGCTTGTGAATTTCCCATCACGTTGGTTGATAGCACGGCACAGGCTGAGCTAATCATTAAAAATCATGGCAATGATAGTTTAATTATTAATTCAATCATTGTTGAACCTCAAGAATTTTCGGTTACCCCGGATTCAGAAGTTATCAATGCCGGGGATTCACTTGTCCTGAAGTTAAAATTCCAACCAAAGGCAAAAGGTCTTTACAAAGGTTGGTTGACCATTAAAAGCAATGATCCGGAAAAATCCGAGTATCGAATTGAATTAACTGGTTCAGCAACGGCTGGTGATCGCACCAGGCCTTCAATATTGCATGCACCGTATACATTGCATCCCATGAATCAGCCCATTCAGCTTTCCGCGCAGATAAGTGATGATGCTTCCGGAATTCAAGCGGCAAAGCTCTATTTCCGGAATGGAAGTGAATCGACATTTTCGGGCGTTAAGGATTTTGTTCAAGGTTCGGCGACGATACCGGCTGAATATACGAACTGCCAGGGAATTGAGTACTACATCGAAGCCATCGATGGTTCAGGAAATCAGGCGCGATTGCCAGAAAGTACCGTTTTTTGTATTTCAATACAGACAAATCCGGAAGGGGAATATCGACGGGATCAAAATGGTCAGGGCGTACCACAACCAGGAGGAAATGCGCAAACAGCTTATCGGATGATTTCCGTCCCCCTGCTGCTTGAAAAATCAGCCCCACAGAGCGTTCTTGGGGATGAGTTAGGTGAGTATGACGAAAAAAAATGGGTCTTTGCGGAATATAATCCCGAAATATCCGGGTATCGCTACTATAATGAATCCAATATTGCCAATTTTACCCCTGGAAAAGCTTTTTGGCTCCTGTTAAAAGATGCCGGTATCATTATCAGAAGTGGTAAAGGTCAATCAGTACCCAGTTATCAGGCTTATCCAATTGTTCTCAAATCGGGCTGGAATCTGATCGCCAATCCGTTTTATTTTCCGATCGGATTCAATCATTTGAGGTTGAGCTCAGGGCGGCGTCCGGTTCTTTTTAATTATCAGGCCCGTTGGGATACCGCCCAGACGATGGTTCCCTGGGAAGGATATGCGGTCTTAAACCCCCAGCCGCAAAATGATACGCTCTGGGTTGCAGCCCATTTGCCTGCCGGACTGGCAAAATCGGCTGAATTTTTGCCGTCAATTGACTGGCAGTTGAGCATTTCGGCAACTTGTGAGTCGGCGATTGATGATTTCAATACCCTTGGGACCTCCCCCTCCGCCGCTGATGGCTGGGATTGGCTGGATCTGCCAGAACCGCCGGAAGTTGGTGAATTTGTCAGCGTTTATTTTCATCATACCGATTGGCAATCCGGTATGGACTATACATCTGATTTTCAACCGCCGGCCAATGGTGGAAATCAGTGGACATTTGCAGTGAAAACCAACATCGCCAATTCTGAGGTTATTTTAAAGTTTCAGGGTTTGGAATCACTTCCAGAAAATTACACAGCAATTCTTATTGATGAAAAAATGAAATTGAGTTATAACCTTGCTGAGAAAAATGAATATCTGTTCCCGACTTCTCATTTACCAGAAATTAGAAAATTTAATCTCGTTGTCGGGAATAGCGATTTTATCAAGTCACAACAGGTTAATTTGATAAAACTACCCACTGGATTTGCGTTGCATCCCTGTTTTCCAAACCCGGCGCAGCATAAGACGCTTATTTACTATTCCCTGGCGCAGGCGGGACCGATTAGCCTAACGATCTATAATCTACAGGGACAAAAAATCAAGCATATTCTGAAAAATCAGTGGTTCGAAGCGGGAAGTCATGGACATATCTGGGATGGAACCGATGAATCCGGGGCGCCGGTGGCAAACGGAATTTATTTCTATCAGCTTCAGGCGCAGCAAAACAAGCTGGTACGGAAAGTGACAATTATACGTTAAATTTAGATTTTTTTGAATTATTTGCATAAGATTAAATTAAAGGGGAAATTTTAATGAAAGCAGACGGAAACAGGCTTATACGATTTTTTTTAATCCTCCTGCTACTTGCTGGAATTGTTATGGGTGATGCACAGGAGGTGGAAAAACAAAAGTCGTTGGTCATTCAATTGCTGGCGGAAAAAAAGCACCAGGCTGCGATTGATACCTTGAAAGCGATGCGTTTGCAGCGGCAGGAAGATCCGGAATTGTACTATCTGTTAGGCAAAGCCTATTACAACATTGGCGATTATAAAAATGCCGAGGTGGCCTATAAAATGGCACTCTACTTTAAAAATGCCCATGTTGCGGCTAACTATGAACTTGGTCTGACGAAGTTAAAGCAAAATTTACCGGCTGAAGCCATTTATTTTTTCGATCAGGTGGTGCAAATTCAACCGGATTATGATGAGGCCAGGCGCCGGCTAGGCGAGGCATATTATCGGGTCGATAAATATCAACCCGCACTGGATGCTTTAAATTGGCTGATAAAGAAAAATGATCGGGATTATGAATCCTACTATTTTGTTGGACTGGTGCGGTGGAAGCAAAATCTGCATGATGCTGCTGTCTGGAATTTTCAACAAAGTTTAGGGGTAAAACCGGATTATTTGCCGGCTTTGCGCGCGTTGAGTCAACTTTATACCAATTTTGACCGGGGAATCGATGCGCTGCCGATTTATGAGAAGATCATTGAAATTTCTCCCGATTCGCTGAAAGATAAAAATGCGGTACGCGAATTGTTTTTCCAACGCGGGAAAATGCGTTTTCAAAAAGACAGTTTGATGACTGCATTGAATGATTTTCAGAAAGTTTTGATCCTTGATCCCATGCATAAAGAGGCACGGACGATTATGGATGAGGTTTATAAAAAACGGAATTATGATTCATTGATGACACAGGCCACCCAGGCATTGGCGGATCAAAATTTATTGGCCGCCCAGAGTCTCTTTTCCAAAGCGGTCTTGCAGGCCAAAAATAATTCGGAACAGGATTCCGCGAATAACTATCTGGATTCATTGAATTCGATGCTAAATATGCAAAAACTTGAATCCAAAATAAGTATGCTGTTCAATCAGGCCGAAGAAGCTTTTAATAATGGCGAATATGAACTGGCGCTTAAATATTATCAGGAAATTTTAATACTAAATCCCTCGGATGAAGCTTCGCAAAGTGCGTTAAAAGAGACTGGTAGCATCAAATACTTTCTGGAGGCCACCAATGAATGGAAGGATGAAAATTGGAAGGCCGCACTGGAAAATTTTGAAAAAGTCATCTCTTTTTATCCGAATTTTCCAGGAATTAATGCAAAATATCAGGCATTGAAAAAAATTGAGCGCATCGAAACACAACGGGCAATAGTTCATCGGGCCTTACGAAATGGTCATTATCAAACGGCAAAAAGTCTCTTTGAGCAGCTTTTTAAATTTGATTCCCAGAATCCGAAATTGTTTGAAACCTGGTTTTTAATTAAAAAATACCTGCTTGATTTTTATATCGCGACGGGAATTCAATTTTTACCCCATTTCGGGAGTGGCCTGTTGCTTCTTTTGCTTTTATCGGCCTTTTTATTCCCAAGAAGACCGGCACGATTTTTCAGTCGATTGAAATTAAGCACTGGCTTGATTTTAATAATTTTTCCAACAATTGCTTTGGTACTCGTCGGTATTTATTTGATGAAGGCGCCCATTCCCGCCGATGCCGATATTGAATTGGATTCCGAACATATTAGCTTGTTGCTGGAAGAAAATCAACCATTATCGGCAAAGATGGAAGCCGATTCGATTATTATCAGCAAATTAAGTCAGCTTGAATTGAAAAATGTCAATTTCAACCAGAATATAGGAGATAGTTCCAATTATCTGAAAATTTTAGGTGATACGTTAAAAAATCCACTCGAAATTCAATTCAATCAAATTAAAAAACCAGTGGTATTTGACAAAAATTATCTGGAATCATGGTCCAAACTGAACTTACGTCTTAAAAATTCCAATGTACAGATGACTTTTTTCCCACCGTTGCTGGTTGAGAGCAATCCATCCTGGTTGGTGGGGACAGTGAATGTTCCGGGCAAAATTTTGGTGAAAATTCCCAAATATGGTGAAATATTGAATGATACGACCGGAAACGCGATAAAAGTCAATTCACGGGAACTGGTTGGAATGCCGCTGGATGAAACCAGTGGCGTCAAATTCCAGACTTCGATCACCAATATGCAGATGTTGTTGAAAAAAGCACGATCCATTACTTTTCAGAATTTACCAGTTATCGATCTCAGTTACTTACGATTTGTTCCCGGTGATGGTGAAGTAAAAGTGCGAAGTGGATTGAAAAAAGCAAAAATTACTTTATCTTCAAATCATTTCACCAACAAGGAAATTGAAACTACCCGTAATTTTTATTTTTATCCCAATTATTTAACATTGAAAGCGATTCAAATTGAAAAAGATATTTTTAAACTGATGTTGGTGGGAAAATTGCGCAGCATTATCATTCGGAATGAAAATGGTCAATTTGAAGAGATGATGCCCAGCTATTTTAGCCTGATCAATGGGAAATGGCCCTGGGCACTTCCTGCTGCAGTAGCGGTTTGGTTCGTCGTCACGATTATCGGGATTGTTTTGCTGGTTAAATATAGTCGACGTGAGGAAAAACGCGTCATCGTTACAAAAATGCCGACCCCGGCAACGCCGAAGGTTGAGGAAAAGGTGATAACGGTATCATTTAAAGAACTCATTACACCGTTCCATACACATTGGCAGGAGCACTTAAATCGAACGTTAATTCCAGAATTGGAAAAACGAACGACGCAGCTAGAAGCCGATGTTCAGAACGAGAAAAATAGACAACGAAAGCGTGAAATCACAAAGCTTTTAAATGATACAAAATTAATGTTAGATAATCATAAAAATGAATTGAACCATAAAGTAACTGAGGGATAAAAATGGCTAAAAATAATAAAAGAAAAAATGGTCAGGAACAGCCAATACAGCCAAATGGGACGTCTCAGAAATCAACTGATATTGAGGGTGGTGAAAATATGAATCATATCAAGGATCAATCGTCTGTTGCTCCGGAAGAGTTGGTGGGTCGCTTGACTGAAATCGAGCAAATGCTGCTTCGCGTAAAGACCAGTTATTTAGATGCGAACCAGGAATTTTCCGGTCTGCGAACGCAATTAGAGCAAATTCAGATTCAAAAACAGGGATTACAGGCAGAACGTGATGCTTTACTCCGTGAATTGGAGAGTTTGAAGGTGATTACCGAGCAGGAAAATGAAAAACATCTCGCGCTGCAAAAACAGATCGACGAATTAAAAGCGCGTGATGAGGAGTTGGTAGTCCAAAAGAAGTTGCTCGAAGATGAATTAGTACTGCTGACAACGGAAAAGGATAAAATTCTCGACCTGAAACGGGAAGAAGCCGAACAACGACAACTCCTGGAAGAGGAGAAGAAAACTTTTGAAGAAAAACAGAATGAACTTTTAGAAAAAATAGCAGAATTGGAGCATGTTCGTGAGGAATCTGACCAGCGGGAACTGGTGTTGAGATCGGAACTTCAGGATTTACAACGAAATCGGGAGGTATTTTCCGAAAGAGCGCATGAGCTTCAAAATGAAATCGAAATTTTACGGAAAGAAAACGCTGCCATATTGACGCAGCGTGAAAATGAAATTAATCGTTTTCAGGAACTGACGCAGACGAATGAAGAACTGAACCAACAAATCGATGCCTATAAACGTGATCTTGATGAAAGTATGCGGATGTTGTTGGAGGTTGAGCAAAAGAGTAATTCATTAATTGAAGATATGAATCAACTGGCTGAAAAAAATAAACAGTTGGAACAAAACTGTACTGAGCTGAAGACTCAACTTGAAAATAACGCTACCCGATCGAACACTGAATTTGAAAGTCTGGAAAAAGCAAAAGCAGCGTTGGAACAGGAACGTGACGGGTTGACGAATGAAATAAAGCGATTGGAAGCGGCAATCGATCAGGCGCAGGACAAACAACGTTCACTGGAGCAAGAAAAAATGGATTTACAACTCGCCAAGGATGAGTTGTCAGCAAAAGTTGCAGCTTTTGAAGAAGAAAAAAAGGTTGTCCTTCAGGAAAAGTCGCAATTAGGTGCGCACGCTGAAGAGTTAACGGCCCAGTTAAAAGAGCTTGAAACCCGGAAAACGCAACTTGAACAGGAACGAAATGATTTATCGGAACGCGTTCAATTTCTGGATGGCTCGTTAACTGCAACGGAAAAACGTTTTAAAACGCTTGAAGGTGAAATGGAACTCCTGCTGCAAAGTAGTAAAAATATGAATGAAGAGTATCAAAAATTGCAGGAAGCCCAGGAGAAGCTCCAGGAAGAAAAAACAACATTACAAAACGAAAAAAATGAAGCGGATCAGCGCTATTTGACCATTGAACATGAACAGGCTGAATTATTAACGGTTTATGAACAGATCCAGAATACGCTGGTGGAAACGCAATCGATTTTACGGGAACGCGAGGAAGTGATTCATAATCTGAATCAGCGGATTAAAGTCCTTTCAGATGACTGGAAAGTGCCATTGCCAATTACTTTCGCCTCCGAAGGAACGAATTACGAACAATTGCGTGTGCAAATGCTGGTTGAAACCATTCTGCCCAATCTTTATAAAAAGCGACTGATTCTTGAAGTCGATTTGATTAATAATGAAGAGGATGAAAAAGGCGAGGAATTGAAAAAGGCGTTGATAGATGTTAAATATCTGGTTAATTACCATGAGCAGGAACTACAGCAATTGCTGGAAGAATAAATTAATCGTTCACCGGATTATTTGATAGCATCCCTTAACGATTTAGCTTAGGGATGTTATCTCAGGTAATTCATTTAAGATCCTGTGAACGATTATAATTTTTTAACGACAAATCACCTTAATGCATGACGCGTATGACGCATCACGTTATAGTTTTATTCATGGCGTCGTGGTAATATTTATAAAAGCGTCTTACTGGCCTTTTTTCTTCAATATTTTTTCAATTTCATCCATGGTTTGATTCATCACCTTCATGGTTTTATTAAAAGGATCGGCGGTGGTCAGATCGACACCCGCTTTTTTCAGTAGTTCAATTGGATAATCCGATCCACCGGAAGACAGGAATGCTAAAAATTTTTCTGCGGCACCTTTTTCTTTGGATAAAACTTTCTCCGACAAGGCGATTGAAGCCGTGAAAGAAGTGGCGTATTGATAGACATAAAAATTATAATAAAAATGCGGAATATACGCCCACTCGACCGTATACAGATCGGGTATTAAGCAAACGCCTTTATCATGACCATAATATTTTCGAACAATCGCGCCATAAAGCTCGGTCAGGGCATCTCCGGTTAATGGCTGGTTTTTTTCGGCCATTTCATGTACGCGCAGTTCAAATTCTGCAAACTGGGTTTGACGAAATACTGTCCCTTTGATCCCGTCCAGATGGCTCATGAGCAGGGATAATCGCACATCATCATCTTTAATTTTCTTTAACTGACTATCAATCAGCAGCGCTTCATTAAAAGTCGAAGCCACCTCAGCGACAAAAATCGGATAATCGGCTTTGGGAAAAGGTTGCGTTTGGTTGGCATAATAGCTATGGAGTGAATGGCCTAACTCATGTGCCAGCGTGCTCACATCGTCATATTGCCCATTGTAATTCATTAAAATATAGGGATGAACATCATAAACCCCCCCATTGGAATAGGCTCCGGAACGTTTACCAGTCGTTGGATACATATCGATCCAGCGATTTTTGAAGGCTTGTTCTAAAACACTCACATAATCTTTGCCCAATGGTTTCAGGGCGTCCAGAATTTCGGCACGTGCCTGTTCGGTGGTGAATTCCAGTTCGATACCTTTCACGACTGGTGAATATAAATCAGAATATTTCAGGGTATCGACACCAAGCAGGCGTTTTCGCAAGTCTAAATAGCGGTGAAAAGTGTTTAGATTGGCATTGACATTTTCAATCAAGGCCTGATAGACCTGAACTGGAATATTATTATAATCCAATGCCGATTCCAGGCAGGTGTTGTAGCCTCTGGCACGGGCATAGAACAGGTCCCGTTTGATGGCCGCATTCAGTTGGGCGCCCATTGTTTGTCGAAAGGTATTTATCTTTCCCCAGAATACATCAAAAATCTTTTCGCGATCGTCACGATTGGGTACCGCCCGAAAACGCGAATATCCCGCCTGATTGACGAGGACGGTTTTACCATCACTTAATGTTACCTCTGGATACGGCAGTTCGGCATTACTGAAGATGCTATAGATTGAGTATGGCGCATCTGCCAGTAGACTTGTTTCTGCCAGGATTTTCTCTTCTTTTTCGGAGAGTTTGTGCGCTTTTTGACGAATGAGATTGTTTAAATAAAAATCATATGCTTTCAAGCCGGGTTCGGCGGCAATAAAATTTTTAATTTGACTTTCATCCATTGCCAGAATTTCCGGTTCGATGAATGCCGATTTCGAGGAAAAATCTGTTCCCATCTGGGCGATTTCCTGCTTCATCCCCTGAGCCTTTGCTTCACGGGTGTCCTGGTCTGAAAGCATGGACGCGTAGCTGTACAGTCGCCCAAATTCGCGGCCGATATCGCTATTTAATTTTAAACAGGCCAATAAATCAGCCCTGGATTTGGCCAATTTTCCTTTAAAATTAGTCACTTTATCAAATTCTGTTACCAAATTCGTCTTGGCAGCGTTCCAGGCATCAATGGTTGGGTACAGATCATTTAGATTCCAGGTATCCTGAACTGGTATCTGGGAACGGTCCCGCGTTTGTGAATAAACTTCCTTTTGATTAAAAAGCGTCATTCCTAAAAGTATCATAACAACTCCCCAAAAAATTTTCATTTTTCCTCCTCCAGGTTAACTAATCTGGTGAATTATTTTGGTAAATGTTGCAAAACCTGTGTTCGTAATGCTGGATAGGGCAGTCCTCCCGTCAATCGCATTAAAATTTTGCCTTTATGAAACATCATAATCGTCGGAATTCCGCTAATTTGATATTGACTGGCGATTGCCGGTTTGTCATCGACATTCACTTTGACCGTCAGCAATTGACCTTTAAATTCGCTGGCAATTTTTTGAATCAAAGGGGAAATCATTTTACAGGGACCACACCATTCCGCCCAAAAATCAACCAGCACTGGCAAATTCGATGTTTCGATTAATTCATTAAACGATTTCGGTAAAACTTTTTCCATACGTATCCCTTCAACCTTTCTAAGATAAACATTTTTTTGTAAAATTCAATCTAAATTTGCTTTTTATATTTAGAAATACCATTGTTTCTTTTTGATGAATCTGTGATTTGAATGATTCACGAAGCCATTCGCTGACTTTTTAATTTTTTGATTTTCTCCTTGACTTCCAGGCGTATATACCTTATCTTTCTATTAATTTAGAAGTCATCATAAATTTTCATTCAACTTTCGAGGTATCAGATGTTAAAAACAATCCAAATTTATTCTTTTCGTATCAGCCTGATTTTACTCCTGTTGGTTGCTTCCAGTCAGGCTGAGGAAACTTTCGTGGGTGACTGGACCCTTATCCGCGAAAGAAGCAGCGAAATTGACCTCTATGAAACAGTTTCCCTCAATATTCAGCTTACTGGTGCAAATTTAACCTTAATTCAAAAATGGGGAACGGGGCGAAGTTACATTGATACTTTGAAAATAAAAGTTGATGGCTCCGCCCTGACAGTTCCAATAAAAAGTCGAATTTTTCCCACCAATGTGTTTATGGGACTTTCCATGCCGGTCGGAAAAGTTAAAAAGGTTTCAGCCCGCTGGGAAATACCGAAAAAAAAATTAATTATAAACGAAGCTTACGACATCCTTGGTTCTCAGGGGGCAAATGCACTTTCAATAGTACACACATATCAGTTTACGCCCAATCAGGAAGCACTCATTTATCGAATTGAACGCTCTTCTCGCCAGACTGGCCCAGCAATAAAATATCTTTTTAAACGAACCGGTACGCGAAATGTTTGTTACATGGAACTGGAAGATGATTGGAAAATTGATAGTAAATTATCAACCAATGCCTTGCTCATTAGCCTGCAGGGTTTAGCCAATCAAAACGGTCCGCAATTATATTTCATTTATCCGAAAACCTGGGATTATCGCTTTACCCCCCCCATTTTTGAATTTCTTAAAAATGATCGATTTTTTTCATTTACTCAACTTTCCACCGCTGAACAGGCATTGAATAAATTTAAAGATCAGATAAAAGGCTACGTTGTTTGGGACAAATCGGTCAGGACTTCACTGATCGTTGCCTATACTGTCGCCGGACTGGAAAAGGCGGTCGTCGTCAGTGAAGAACAACTTCCTTTGATGGAAAAACTGGGAATTAAAGCGGTTGAAGATTTTCGGGGAAAATTTACTGGTCAGACAGATGTCCAAATTTATACCTGGGCTTATGAGAAATATTGGCCACGATGTAGCAAAGAATATATCGTCTGGCTGGGCGGCGAGCATGGAAACATCATGAAACCAGGTGTCGCCGACTGGGGAATAATGAAACAGGCTTTTTTTAATGATTTATCCACGCGGGAAACCGATGTTGAAGAATATACCCTGGCGAAAAAGATTTTGTCCGAAATGAAGCCCCTTTCTTTCGTTTTTGGGTGGCACTCATATAAAAAGGATAAAGAACGCGAACATGTGAAATTGACCTCCAGTTTTGCGCTTCGCGTGGAAGGATTACATACCCTGCCGAATATGAGCTTCAGCAGTCAGGTGCCGGTATCGCCGGGATTCAAATTTAAAAACAAGCATAATCTTGTTCCGGGAAAGCAATATATGCCGGAAAAAAAGGTGTATATCGCCTGTATTCAAACCGATTGTCTGGGACTTGGTGCCTGGACTCAACCCGGTCGCGGTGAAATCCCTTATGCCTGGGAAGTTACCATGAATTGGGTCTGGCTGGCACCCGCGATGATGGAATATTTTTATTCACAGGCAACACCAAACGATTATTTCATCGGTTCGCTTTCGGGTCCGGGATATATGTATCCCAAGGCGATTCCGAAAAAATATTTGCCCGAGGTGATAAAAATTGCCCGTGATCTGATGCAGCAGCTCGATTTGAACGTTTTTGAAATTATGGATTATTCCGAGGGCGCCACAGTGGAGGGAAATTCTGATCTCCCGCGCGAAATTGTCGATGCATATTATCAGGGAATGCCGGACGCCATCGGTTTTGCCAACGGTTATGCCCCATCCTATACTTTTACTTCAAAGGATGGTCGGCCTTTTATTTCTTATGACTATTATCTCTCGCCGTCGCGTCCCGAAGCCGATGCTGTGGCTGACTTGCAGGAACTGGCGTCAATCAATGCCAAACGGCCGTATTTCCTGCTCTTACATGTCCGCCAGTGGAGCGATATCACCCGTGTCAAAGGAATTCTGGATAAACTTGGTCCGGAATTCGAAGTGGTTCCGCTGGATATTTTTCTGAAAATGGCCGGAAATCAACCGACCTTTAAGGAAAGATTTAAGGAATAAAAAAGATGATTAATGATTAATGATTAATGATTAATGATTAACGATTTTTGGTTTTAGAAGGCAGTGCACTTCTCAAGTCTTAAATCATTAATTTTTGTTCTGAAATCCAAATTAAATTAAGGAAAGATATGACCCCTCGGGAACAATTTATCGCCGCCCTGGAACGAAAGCCAATTCAGGGGCGAGTGCCGCATTTTGAGCTGGTTTTTTATTTAACAATGGAGGCTTTTGGTAAAGTTCATCCCTCGCATCGACATTATTTTCAGTGGGATCAGATGAGGGAACGCGAGCGCCAACTTCATCGGAATGAGATGGCTGAAATTTTTATCAAAACGGCTGAAAAATATGAACATAGTGCCATTTTCCTTCATCCCAATCCCGACACCCTGGATGAGACCATGCGGCTGATTGATCTGGTTCGCGAAAAAACTGGTGATCGCTATTTCATCAGGTTACATGGGGATAGTACTTATTCGATTCCCAATGGTGATCAGATGGTCGAATTTGCCTTCTGGCTCGCCGATGCGCCGGAAATGGTGAAATCAGAAGCTGGGAAGCGCGTGGATGAGGCGCTCCAAAATGCCGAAAAATTGATGCAGCATGGGGGACTCGATGGTTTTGCTTTATGTTCGGACTATTGCTTTAATACCGGTCCTTTTATGAGCCCGGCACAATTTAGTGAATTTGTCACCCCTTACCTGGCGCGACTGATACAGGGTTATCGGGATCTGGGATTTTTTGTCATCAAACATACTGATGGTAATATTATGCCTATTCTGGATCAACTCGTTCAGACAAATCCACACGCGCTACATTCCCTTGATCCACAGGCCGGGGTGGACATTGCCGAAGTCAAGCGACGCTGTGGTTCGCAACTTTGCCTGATTGGCAATGTCAATTGCGGCTTGATTGATACCGGGACGGATGAGCAGGTTGTTGAATCAGCTCGATATGCGTTGAAGTACGGGATGCCAGGCGGTGGTTACATTTTTTCCACCAGTAATTGTATTTATACAGGAATGAAATTATCACGCTACGATTTAATTCTTGATGTCTGGCGGCAGGAAGGTAACTATCAATAGAGGCTTTACAGTGGCTAAAAAGAAATATTATGTCATTTTCCGGGGGCGAAATCCGGGGATTTATCATGAATGGTATGGTAAAAATGGCGCTGAGGAACAGATTATCGGTTTTCCAAATGCCCGATATCAGGGTTTTGTGCTCAAAGCGGAAGCAGAAAAAGCTTATCAGGAGTGGCTGATAAAAAATCCACTACCCGTTCAGCCGGAATCTTCTGGAGAGATTCCGGAAAAACCTGAGTCACCTGCCGTTCAAATAGATTTGATTCCTTTAAAATCGGTGATCATTTATACCGATGGTGGTTGTCGCTACAATCCGGGGCCGGGAGGATATGGGGCTATAATTATCACTGAAAATCAGCGCAAAGAATTATCCGCGGGTTATCGCAAAACCACCAATAATCGGATGGAAATACTGGCCTGTATTGTTGCGCTAGCAGATTTGAAAGAACGTTCGAAAGTGACCCTGTATAGTGATTCACAATATATTGTCAATGCGATGACGAAAGGCTGGGCTAAAAGATGGCAACGTTTGAACTGGATGCGAAATCAGGAAGAAAAGGCCGAGAATCCTGACCTCTGGGAACGGATGCTGCAATTGTGCGAAAAACATCAGGTAAATTTTATCTGGATAAAAGGCCATGCCGGGAAAGCCGAGAATGAACGCTGTGATCAATTAGCTGTTCAGGCCTCACGGGGGGATAATTTGCTGATTGACGTTTTTTATGAACAAAAAGAGGCAAATCATAAAAATCATGAATCTGATCGTGCTAAATGATGCGGTGCATTGAATCATTTTTCGACTTTCGTTGTCATAAATAATTTCTTTTCGAACCGCAACCTTCTTCATGTTTATTTGGGGTTCTAAAGTTATTCGGGGAAAACACTTTCCTTGCATTCTTCCGTCGAATTAATTTATAAAAACCCATTGCAGAATGCATTAAATTTGATTAATATTTAGGAGTATTGTCAAAACTGGATGGGGGATATCCCGAATGATCCAAATTTATAAAATCTACTGAAAACTCAACAAAGATAGGGAAAAATGTTAACTTCAAAATACGCTTTCGAATTTATAATTTTCCTGCAATTGCTTTTTGTGTCCGTCATTTTGGCTGGTGGGAGGGAGTTAATGAAAGTGGGAATGGCCTCAATCGATATCACCCCGAAAGAATCGATTATGTTGGTAGGCTATGCGGCACGTACCGAGCCATCCAGCGGCGTGGTTCATCCGATTTATGCGCGCGCGATTGCTTTTGAAGATCAGACTGGTCAAAGAAATGTGCTGATTACAGCGGATTTGGTTGGCTTTTCGCGCAATTTGTCGGATGAAATTTCTCTTCAGGTCGAAAAAGAGTTCAATATTCCGCGTGCATGTTTGATATTTTCTGCCAGTCACACCCACACCGCACCTTTGCTGAACTGTCTGAAATTACAAATGTATGTGCTCACCGGGACCCAGCAGAAGACGATTGATGAGTATACACAATTTTTAAAAGAATCCCTCCTGCAGGTCATTCGACTTGCGATAAATGATTTGGCGCCCGCAAACCTGACTTTTGGTAGTGGTCAGGCTGAAATTGGTATTAATCGCCGGGCTTTTACATCCAGAGGAGTGATTATTGGTATCAATCCCGATGGCCCGGTGGATACCCAGGTGCCAGTGCTGGCGATTTCAGACACGAATCAGCAGTTAAGTGGCGTATTATTTGGCTTCGCCTGTCATGGGACAACCTTGGGGGGGAGTGATTATTATCAGGTCTGTGGTGATTATATGGGCTTTGCGCGGGAGTATTTGGAATTGTCGCAGAAAAATATAGTGACCTTTTTCACCCCCGGCTGTAGTGCCGATATCAATCCCTATCCTCGTGGTACGCTTCATCTGGCGCGCTTGCATGGCCTGCGATTGGCCGGTGCGGTCGCTTCTGTATTACGGCCGGAGATGCTTACCGTTGATGGTCCAATTCGCTGTTTATTGAAAACTGTTGAATTGCCATTTTCTAAAATTCCGTCAACCAGTGAATTTAAAGAGCGATTAAAAGATGAAAATCTCCATGTCCAGCGGCATGCGCGTTATTTTCTGGATTTACTTGAAAAAGAAAAAGCGATTCCGAAAACCTATTCATATCCCATTCAGGTCTGGCAATTTGGTAGGGATTTGACAATGGTTGTGTTGGGTGGTGAAGTGGTTGTCGATTACGCCCTGCGGCTGAAGCGTGAATTAAAAAATCATCATGTCTGGATGATTGCCAATGCGAATGATGATTGTGGGTATATCGGTTCAGCGCGAACACTTTACGAAGGTGGATATGAAGCGGATAACTCCACGATCTATTATTTTTTGCCTTCTCGATGGGATTTTCAGGTAGAAGAGATAATTATTTCGACAGTTAAAGAAATGGTTGCCAGTGTTGATTCATTATAAATAAGTGCAGAAGAAAACGATTTTGAACTATTTTAATGAAAACTGATATTTATTTGACAATATTCGAACTCATTTTTGATTTTTATTAAAAATATAAGGAGTGTATGGTCATGAAATTAAAAAAATTATCACGGCGTCATTTCATCCAGACGACAGCGGCAGGTTCAGCCATGCTGGCGTTATCGGGTATTTCACCGATGAGTTATGTTCATCGTACCAACACCTCAAAACCGGCATTATTGGGAGGCGCGCCCGTTAGAAGTGCTTCCTGGCCAACATGGCCCGTATGGAATAGTACGTGGGAACCAAAAGTGATAGCGATATTGCGGAGTGGGCGCTGGTGGCGCGGAAAGGGCGAACATGTGGCTGATTTTGAAAAGGCGTATGCCGCGTTGATGGGCGCAAAAAGGTGTCTTGCCACCGCTAGTGGTACAACGGCTTTGTTAATCAGCTTGCATGTTCTGGATGTCGACGCCGGCGATGAAGTAATTGTTTCTCCCTTTACTTTTATTGCGTCGTATAACGCCATATTACTTGGAAAAGCATTGCCGGTTTTTCCGGACACAGATCCGAACACTTTTACAATTGACCCCAAAACCATTGAAGGCTGCATTACCGATAGAACACGCGCGATAATGCCAGTCCATATTTATGGCCTGCCGTGCGAAATGGATGCCATTAATGAAGTGGCAAAAAAACATAATCTGGCGGTCATTGAAGATGCCTGTCAGGCGTGGTTAGCTGAATATAAAGGCAAAAAATGTGGTGTTCTTGGGGATTTAGGTTGTTTCAGTTTTCAAAACTCCAAGCATCTCCCAGCCGGTGAAGGCGGGGCAATTATTGGTGATAATGAGCAGATGATGGATCGTTGTCATTCGTTTCATAATTGTGGGCGGGCTTATGGATCATCAAAAGGTGATAAACCTTATTTTATGCGTGGAAGCAACCGGCGGATGCAGCAAATTCAGGCGATGATGCTGTTGCAACAATTGGATAAACTCGTTCAGGAAACCGCTCGCCGGCGTGAAAATGCCGATTATCTATCTGCAAACTTGCGCGAAATTCCAGGGATTCATCCGGCACGGTTCCCGGAAGATAGTCGGCCGGTATGGCATCTCTTTCCGTTTCGTTATGATGCCCGGCAATTTAACGGACTGTCCCGTGAAAAATTCATCAAGGCCCTGAATGCAGAGGGCGTTCCATGTTCCACTGGCTATCTGGAGCAATATTTTGATGGTCTTATTGATGAGGCCATTCAATCGCGAGGTTATCAGCGCCTTTTTTCTGAAAAAAGACTAAAGGATTATCGAGAAAGTCTACATGAATTAAAAGGAAATCGGCTGGTTTGTGAAACCACGGTGGCATTCACGCAAAATTTATTGTTGGCAGAACGGAAAGATATGGATGATATTATCGGTGCGATTCAAAAAATCCATCAATTCAGTGGTGATTTAGCCAAATAAGTAACTTCCATCGATATTTTTGTTAAAATCAAGGAGAGGAGTCACTTCCAATTCCGGGCGGATCAGATGTTTAAAATAAGTAAGGAAACACCATAAAATAACGAGTTGTCTGATCCGACTTTAGAATTATGATAAAGAGAAATGGGAGGACAGAGAGAATTACACGCTATCCTTACATTAACTCCTTGTGGAAAAATAATTTGATTTATTTTGATCAAACCCTAAATTGCTATTTGATTTAAGACTGATAACTCATTAAATTCTCTGAATTTTCCTTGTTTCCTTCTTGTAAAAATCAATCATATCAAAACAAAAATGATTGGTTTGATCTATTTTAAAGTCATAATTTTTATTGGGAGAGTTGAAAAATGTTAAAAGTACCTTTTTTTATCATTTTAGCAATTATTCTCACACCCTTAATCGTCCGTTCACAAACTGATATGACCGGACAATGGGTACTTATTCCCGCGAAAAGTTCAGAAATCGGTTTATACGAAACAGTTTCAATTGACATATTACAAAATGGTACAAAATTGATAGTGATCCAAAAATGGGGGACGCAAAGAGGTTTTTCGGATTCGCTGGAATTGATTCCGGATGGGCGTGAAATTGAGGTGATCATTAAAAATCGTGTTTTCCCGACAAATGTTTTTATGGGACTTTCGATGCCGGTGAATCAAAAACGAAAGTTCAAAGCGGAATGGGTTGAAAACGGAAAAATTCTGAAAATTAATGAGAATTTTAATATTCATGGCTCACAAGGCCTGAGTCCTGTAAATGTGATGCATGAATATTCGCTTTCTCCGGATCAGGAATTACTCATTTATAAAATCACGCGCTCCACGCGTCAAACGGGTCCGCCGGTACAATATATTTTCAAGAAAAAAGGTGGAAAAGAAGCTTATTTCATGCGGATCGAGGATAATTGGGAAATTAAAGGAACCCTGGATCAGCAGGCCTGTCTGATTAGTTTGCAAGGATTGGCGAATATGAATTCGCCCCAATTGTATTTGATTTATCCCAAAAGCTGGCCATTTAATTATACGGAATCCGTTTATGAATTTTATCGTGATAAACGAAATTATTCGTTCACGGAACTAAAAAGTCTGGAACAGGCACTCGATATTTTTATCAACAACATCAAAGGCTATGTCGTATGGGATCCGGAAGTCCGGACTTCTCTTATTGTATCGTTCACCGTAGCGGGATTGGAGAAAGCCGTAGTCGTCAGTGAACGACTGATACCCCTGATGGAGAAAAAAGGCTTGAAACCGGTGATGGATTTCAGAGGAAAATTTGCCGGCCAGACCGATGCGCAAATTTATAACTGGGCGTATAATGAATATTGGCGGCGCTGTAATAAGGAATTCATCGTCTGGTTAGGAGGGGATGCGGGTCCAATCATGAAACCAGGTGTCGCTGATTGGGGCGTCTATAAGCAGGTGTTTTTTAACGATCTCTCAACCAAACCCGAAGATAAAGAAGAATATGCCCTGGCCAATAAAATTCTGTCAGAAATGAAACCGGGTACGATTGTGATGGGATGGCATTCGTATGTTAAAGATAGAGAACGTGACCATGTCAAATTGACTTCCAGCTATGGTTTTGCGGTCGAAGGTTTGCATACTTTACCGAATTTCAGTTTTAACCATCAGATTCCATTTTCAAAAGGTTTCAAGATGAAAAATAATCATCATATCGAACCTGGAAAGCAGTACGTTCCCGCGAATAAAGTCTACATTTCCTGTGTGCAAACCGATGGTTTGGGAATTGGTGCCTGGCTGAAACCGGGACGGGGTGAAATTCCTTATGCCTGGGAAGTGATTATGAACTATGTCTGGTTGGCACCTGGCATGCTGGAATATTTTTACTCGTTAGCCACATCAAATGATTACTTCATCGGTTGTCTTTCCGGTCCGGGTTATATGTATCCCAAAGCGGTTTCCCCGAAGCTTTTACCAGGATTAATTTCCCGTGCTGATGAACTAATGCATCAACTGGATCTGAATGTTTTTGAAATTATGGACTATTCAGAAGGGGCGACTGTCGAAGGAAATACCGAACTCACCAAAGAAGTGGTCGATGCCTATTATAAAGGCATGCCGGAAGCCATCGGCTTTATCAATGGCTATGCACCGGCGTACACTTTTACCTGCAAGGATAAACGTCCGTTGATTTCCTATGACTACTATCTTTCTCCAACACGTCCTGAAGATGATGCGGTGGCGGATTTAGAAGAATTGGCCGCTATCAATAAACAACGCCCCTACTTTTTATTGATACATGTCCGTGAATCCAGTGATGTAAAACGGGTGAAAGGGATTCTGGACAAATTGGGAGCTAATTTCGAACTTGTTCCCGTTGATCTCTTTTTAAAAATGGCTGGTGCGAACGCAACTTTTAAAGAGCGATTTTTGAAAAGATAAAAGGAATTGCGGGAACGGAACGAGATGGTTTTTCGTATGATGAAGGTTGTGAGGCGTGATGCGTAATTCGAATAAAAGTTTATATGTTTCTTACGTTTTACGCATCACGCATTACGCAATCATTCATTTCATAATGTTTAATCGATTACCAATTTTGGAGCACCTTATGAGCGATTATCTTACCCGCGCTCAAATATTATTAAATCAATCTCGCGATGATCAGGCTGAGGCCGAATTACGGAAAAGACTGGCGGAGCAGCCGGAGGATCCAGTTGCTCATGCCCTGTTGGCACTTTCGCTGAATGGACAGGGAAAAATGAATGAGGCATTGCACGAAGCCCGTCAGGCTATTGGTTTTGCGCCGCACCTGTCGTTTATGCATTATGTATTGGCGGAAGTGCTGCACCACAATGGCCGCTATGAAGAGGCTAAAACTGCAGTCGAAGAGGCAATTCGCCTTGATCCGGAAGAAGCCGATTATTATGGCAGATTGAGCAGCATCCTTTTGGATTTAGGAAAATGGAAAGAGGCGGTTGATGCTGCCGAGCAAGGACTGGCCTGTGAACCTGAAAATGTGACCTGTACAAATTGCCGTGCCATTGCTTTGATTAAGCTGGGCCGAAAAATTGAAGCGGGAGAGTCCATCGAAACCGCTCTGGCACACGATCCGGAAAATCCCATTACCCATGCGAATCTGGGTTGGACCCTGCTTCATCAGAACAAACCAGCCGCGGCAATGGAGTCGTTTCGCGAAGCTTTGCGTCTGGACCCCCTGCTCGAATGGGCACGCAGCGGAATTTTACATGCCATGAAAGCCCGCAATCCCATTTATCGGCTATTTTTAAACTACCTGCTCTGGATGTCACGCTTAAGTAAGGGCGCGCGTTGGGGACTGGTCATCGGGGTTTATATTCTATTTAGAATATTAAGTGGGGTAAATCGCACAATCCCCGCCCTAACGCCGATTCTGACACCGCTTTTAATACTTTATTTACTATTTGTGCTATTAACCTGGACGGCACAGCCACTTTTTAATTTATTACTTCGCTTTAATCGTTTTGGGCGATTGGTCCTTTCGCGCGAAGAAAAAATGGCTTCAAATTGGGTCGCATTTTGTGTCGCCCTCGCACTCTTACTTGCCTTCGCGGGCTTAATTTGGGGCCCCGGAATTTTAATTCTGGGTGCGATTGGTGCCTTTTTAATGATCATTCCAATTTCAGGTATTTTTTATGCGCATTCAAAAAAATCCCGCTTTTTTCTGATTTTATATGCCCTGGGAATGGGATTGGCCGGTACTGGTTCGTTGGTACTGGGATTGTTGGGCGTCGGACCGTTCAGCGCGCTGGCTTCATTATTTTTAATTGGCTTTGTTGCTTACTTCTGGATTGCCAATATTATTTATTCTATTGAATAGAAGTCAGTCGGATGTTGCTTTTTTGAGGGCAAGAAGTAATGGTAAATTGCGTAATGCGTGAAACGTAACATGTGATGGATAAAAATCGGATACTGATTTAAAAAATAAATTTTTGATTTGTTAATTTTGATATGAAAGCACCCCTGGTCATCATCATCACCGGACCGCCCTGTGTTGGGAAAACCACCTTGGGTCGTAAAATTGCCGAAAAATTTCAATTACCATTCGTCCATAAAGATGGAATTAAGGAGCTTCTTTTCGATCTTCTCGGTTGGAAAGATCGGGCGTGGTCGAAAGAAATGAGTCAATTGAGCTATCATCTCATTTTTTATTTTTTGGAAATTCAGCTTCAAGCAAAAAAATCAGTAATTATTGAAAGTAATTTTTCAGATCAGGAACACACCATTCAATTTTTGAAGCTTAGAGAGCAGTATGATTTTATTACGCTTCAGATTAATTGCTATGCCGATGGTGAAGTATTACGTCAACGATTTGATGAACGTGCTGTTGCTGGCATCCGTCATCCTGGTCATGTAGATTTCATTTTGATAGCTGAATTACGCCCCCTTTTATTAAAAGGCATGCTGCCGCCTTTAAAAATCCCGTGCAATTGTATACAGGTAGATATGACTGATTTTGATAAAATTGATTATGCCAGGATTTATCGTGAAATTGAAGATCATCTATCAAAATAGCTTATGAATATTAGATAACACAAGCAATCGGTTGGAGAAAGTTGGGTTCCTTATTGAAAAATATTTCTCGGCTAAGAAATTGAAGCGATAATGAGGAGTAGTAAAATCTGGCATACTTTTTGAAATGATCGAATTAAAGCCTTTTTTTTATTTAAATTGTTCAAATTCCGACCAGAAGCATTCTGTTTTGTAACTCTCGAAGTTATCTATTGATTCACATGATTGAAAGAATTGAGGAATTTTTAAAAAAAGTATTGACTTTTAGCATATTTTCTTTTATATTGGCAGGCTTTTAAAACGCCTTCTGTTGCTGGTGAAGGTGTTGGTTGATGGGGCGATTTTTTGAAGGTTTTCATGTTGCGAATCAGCTGACCTGCGGGAAAGCATTTATTATATAAATCTTAAACCCACTTCAGGGAAATAATTTACACAACATATCTTATTATATTTTCCTTCAATTTTACCAAAATATACTGCGATACGCCTCTTGATGAGATGATTTTTGTAGTAAATTCATAATTTGGAATATTTTTTTTCTGTAAAAATATTGGTCTGTAATTGAATTTTTTTAAATTGTTAATATTGTTGTAAAATGATTTGATTACAATTATAAAATAAAATGAACAAAAAATTATAAAATGAGGAGTTAGAAGTGCAGCGACAGGTACCAATAGAACGGGTGCGAAATGTTGGAATTATGGCACATATTGATGCCGGAAAGACAACCGCTACAGAAAGAATTTTATTTTTTACGGGTCGAAATTATAAAATTGGGGAAGTCCATAATGGTGAAGCCACCATGGACTGGATGGATCAGGAAAAAGAGCGGGGAATAACTATTACTTCCGCCGCGACCACCACTTTATGGAAAAATCATCGAATTAATGTTATCGATACACCCGGTCACGTGGATTTTACCGCAGAAGTTGAACGGAGTTTACGTGTTCTGGATGGCGCGATTGCGCTTTTTTGTGCGGTTGGCGGTGTTCAGCCACAATCAGAAACTGTCTGGCGGCAATCGGAAAAATATAATGTGCCCCGAATTGCCTTTATTAATAAAATGGATCGTTTTGGTGCTGATTTTTATGCGGTTTTAAATGATATTGAAGAGATGTTAGGTGCGAATGCGGTACCAATTGTAATCCCAATTGGTGCTGAGGATAATTTTGCCGGTATTATTGATTTACTGGAGATGAAGGCGATTTATTATGATGATGAAAAATTAAACATGACCTATCATGAAGCGCCCATTCCAGAAAATATGCAGGAAATAGCCGAAAAGTATCATAAAATTTTAATAGAAAAAGCAGCGGAACAAGATGAATCATTATTAGAAAAATTTTGTGAAGGTATCGAAATATCCCGTGATGAAGTTGTCAAAGCATTGCGGGAAGCCGTTATCCATTGTCATGTGGTTCCTGTTTTGTGTGGTTCGGCCTATAAGAACAAAGGCATTCGCCGCTTATTGGATGCGGTAGTGGACTATTTACCTTCACCATTGGACCGCCCGCCAATTATTGATGCGCGACAGGAACATAATAAAAAATTGGTTCATCATCCGTCTGATTTGGCACCATTTGCGGCGCTGGCGTTTAAAATTATGACTGATAAGCACATGGGAAAAATGACCTTTTTCCGGGTCTATTCAGGAATGATTAAAGCTGGTTCGTATATTTTTAATTCGACCCGCAATAAAAAGCAACGTGTCGGGCGTCTCCTCCAGATGCACGCAAACAAGCAGGAAGAACGTGATACTATTTTCTGCGGTGATATTGGAGTTGCTATTGGCTTAAGCGATACGACAACCGGTGATACGTTGTGCTCTGAAGAACATCCAATTATTCTGGAAACGATTGAATTCCCAACTCCAGTCGTTGCCATGTCGGTCAAAGCGAAAGAAAATCAAAATCGGGACAAATTAACTCAGTCATTATTGAAATTATCCGCTGAAGACCCTACTTTCATCGTTCGCACTGATTCCGAAACAAGCGAAACAGTGGTTTCGGGGATGGGTGAACTGCACCTGGAAATTCTGCTGGAGCGTCTGCGTCGAGAATTTAATGTGGATACAATTGTTGGGCCGCCAGAAGTCGCTTATCGGGAAACCATTACACGTGAAGTGACTGAAAATTTGAAATATGCCAAACAGTCGGGTGGCCATGGACAGTTTGCCCATGTGATTCTTCTGCTCGAACCACTTCCCCCGCAAAAGGGCTTTGAATTTCTGGATAAAGTGGTTGGCGGCAATGTTCCAAGAGAATATATTCCCGCTGTTGAAAAAGGCGTGCTCGATGCAATGTCTGAAGGTCCTTTCGCACGCTATCCTGTTGTAAATGTTCGGGTTACGCTGGTTGATGGCTCTTTTCACCCGGTCGATTCTTCCGAAATGGCCTTCCGAATCGCGGGCAGAATGGCTTTCCGCGAAGCATTTATGAAAGCCAGTCCCGAACTTTTAGAACCCGTGATGTCCATTGAAATAACGACACCTGAAGAGTATATGGGACCGATTACCAGTAGTATCTGTTCGAAACGGGGTAAAATTCTCGGTATGGATGCGAAAAATGGAACGCGAATCGTTAAAGCCAATGCCCCCCTGGCGGATATGTTTGGTTACACCACCGAATTACGAAATATTACATCCGGCCGGGCAGCCGCTTCGATGCACTTTGATCACTATGAAACCGTTCCTTTCGCCCTGTCCGAAGAAATTGTGGAAAAACGACGTCAGAGAAATGGAAAATAATCAACTTGAATCTAAATTAAGATAAAATTTGGCCAATCAGATCGTTCGGCAATTTTTTCCGAACGATCTGATTCTTTTTAATCTCCTTCTTCGCTGCTTTATCAAAACTTTTTCTTGCAATTCTCTTTTTTTTCCTTATATTCAGAATATAATTTTTCAACATTCACCTTTTCGTTCTGGAACCATTATGCTGTTATCCATCATCATTGTGAATTTTAATGCCGTAAAAATTTTAAAAAATTGTCTGGATTCGATTCAACAAAATACGACCGTTTCACATGAGATTATTTTGATTGATAACCATTCAATCGACGGATCTGTTGCTTTTATCCGGGATAATTACCCTAAAATTAAATTTATTGAAAATCAGGAAAATCTTGGTTTTTCCAGAGCGAATAATCAGGGGCTGGAGATTGCTCAGGGAGATTATGTTCTATTTCTCAATAATGATACCGAGCTTTTGCCCGATAGTCTGGAAAGGCTACTTCAATTTTTGCAGGAAAATCCAGAGGTTGGTGCTGTTGGGCCACAATTGCTGTATCCTGATAACTCATTTCAGCTCTCAACTGGCTTGTTTCCTTCAATCTGGAATGAATGGAAAATGAAAAATATCGTTAAAAAACTGGATGCCGGTGATAAAATTTTCCAGAATGAATTGGCGTTGCAGTTTCAACAGCAACAGGATGTGGATTGGATCACAGGGGCCTGTATCCTGACGCGGTATGATTTGGTGACTGAATTGGGGGGATTCGATGAGAAGATGTTTATGTTTTTTGAGGATGTCGATTTATGCAAACGAATTCAAAATACCGGCTATCGCATCGTTTATTTTCCAACCGCTAAAATAATTCATCACCAGGGGATTACGTACAAAGGAAAACGCGATACCAAAAAAACAATTTATCGTCAGAGTCAAAAGTACTATTATTCAAAACACAATTCCTGGTTGGAAAATGTCTTTCTTTATTTTTATTTGAAATTTCGGCGGGATCAATAATCCAACAGGGAATTTTAACCTTGATTTCGTTATATTTCCAGGTTTTTTAAGGAATCTCTTAATGAAAATCTGTATTGATGCCCGGAAAATTACGGATCTGGGAATTGGAACATATTTGCAGAATATTCTGAATCAATTTTGTAAAATTGGCACAACTCACCAGTTCCTGCTGCTATTTGCACCGGAAATGATTGAAGCATTCCGACAAAAATATCCTTCACCAAAATTTCAGCTCGAAATTGAAGCAGCACCGAAGTATTCAATCGCTGAATTATTTACAATTTCAAATAAAATAAAACGATATAAAGCGGATATCTATCATTCGCCTCATTATACGGTGCCTTTATTTAAGATTAGACCAACAATCGCGATTATTCATGATTTGATTCATTTAAAATTTCCTGAGTATTTAACTTCAAGCTTTGCCCGATATTATGCGAAATGGATGATGAAACATGCGATTTCAACTTCGGATCATATTATCACAATTTCCGAATGGTCGAAAAAGGATATAATCGAATTTTTTAAAATACCCGCTGAAAAAATAACCGTCGTTTATGGCGCCGTCGCAGATTCATTTCGAAAACTGGATGATGCATCAGTGAAGGAATTTTTAGATCACCAATTAAAAATCAATAAACCCTATCTTTTTTATTGCGGTGCTTTTAAACCACATAAAAATTTGATAACGCTATTAAAAGCCTTTCAACGGGTTGATCGGGAACTCTGCCCTTATTTGGTATTGGCCGGGGATGAACTTGCATCATATCCCAACCTGAAAGAACTGGTGATGCGGCTGGATTTGAAGGATCGGATCATCGTGCCCGGGAGAATTTTGACGGATCATTTAGTTTATCTCTATAATGGCGCGGCTGGCTTTATTTTCCCCTCGGAATATGAGGGCTTTGGGCTGCCACCCTTGGAGTCGATGCAATGCGGCGTGCCGGTGATTGCCTCAAATGCTTCCTGTATGCCGGAAGTTTTAGGAGATGCGGCACTTTATTTTGAGCCCAAATCAGTTGAACAATTAACCTCGCAAATCAATCGATTACTTACGGATACCGATTTACGACAAAATTTAATTCAAAAAGGATTCGTCCAGGTTAAAAAATATTCCTGGCAAAAATCCGCTCAACAAATACTGGATATTTATCAAAAGTTTGAAAAATGAAAATTGCCTTAATTCATGACTGGCTCACGGGCATGCGCGGGGGCGAAAAATGCCTGGAAGTTTTCTGTGAATTATTTCCGGATGCAACGCTGTTTTCCTTACTGCATCTTAAGGGGACTATGTCTCCTGCGATTGAAAAAATGGATATTCGGACAAGCTTTATTCAAAAATTGCCGTTTATTAAACAAAAATATCGACATTACTTGCCGTTATTTCCAACAGCAATTGAAGAATTCGATTTAAAAGGGTATGATTTAATCCTCTCTTCCAGTCATTGCGTGGCGAAAGGCGTTCTGACTCACCCCGGAACCATGCATTTTTGCTATTGTCACACCCCGATGCGCTATGTCTGGTCGATGTACCATGACTATTTTGGACAGGGACGGGTGAAAGGCTTACAAAAGATGATTATCGCCTTTAGCAGCAATTATTTGCGGATGTGGGATGTCATCAGTGCCAATCGGGTGGATTATTTTATTGCCAATTCAAATCATGTTCGAAAAAGAATCGAAAAATATTATCATCGGGAAGCCGTGGTGATTCATCCGCCGGTGGACACGGCCCGCACCTGGCTATCTGAAAAAAATGATGATTATTATCTGGTGGTTACGGCGCTGGTGCCTTACAAACGAATCGATATTGCTGTAAAGGCGTTTAATCAGTTGAATAAAAGGCTGGTCATCGTCGGTCAGGGCTCGGAAGAAAAATATTTAAAGAAAATTGCCGGAAAAAATATCGAATTTGTCGGTTGGGCCGTTGGTACGGAACTGCAAAATTATTATGCCAATTGTAAAGCCTTGATTTTTCCGGGTGAAGAAGATTTTGGTATCGTTCCGGTCGAAGCGCAGGCATTTGGAAAACCGGTCATTGCGTTGGGAATCGGTGGTGCCCTTGAGACTGTCCGGGGTATCTGGCCAACGCGGGATGGAAGTTATATAAATCAAAATGACGGGCAAACCACGGGTATTTTTTTCCCTCAGGCAACGCCGGAATCATTGATAAAAGCGGTTGAGTTTTTTGAACAAATAAATTTTTCAGGGGAAATTATCCGTCGAAATGCCCTGCAATTTGATAAAGAACTTTTTCGCCAGCGAATAAAATCATTTATTGAAGAGAAATCCGGAGTTCAGCGATGAGTGTCAAACGCGAAGGGGAGCTTTTCATCCCGTTTTTAAGCCTTGTTACCGATATACTGGTAGTGGAATTTTCGATGCTATTCGCCTACTGGCTCCGTTTTTATTCGCCGCTTGGCGCCTGGATTCCGGTTACTAAAGGCTTTCCACCTTTTCAGGCGTATCTGGAAGCCTCTGTTTTGGTGATGATCGTCTGGATTATTATTTTTCAGCATTTTGGCCTTTATCAATTACGCCGAAATGTAACACCCGTGGATGAATTCTATCAGATTATCAAAGCCGTTTCGCTGGGGATGCTGATCATGATGTCGCTCTCTTTCTTTTATCGGGATTTTTCCTTCTCCCGACTCGTATTTCTTTATATCTGGATCATCAGCATTCTTGTATTGACCTTCAGTCGCACGATACTCATTTCTATCGAACATCGTCGCCATCGGAACGGAAAGGGCGTTTTAAAAGTGGCGCTGGTGGGACAATCCCAAAAACTGCACGCTGTTATTGAAAATATTAACAAATTTCCTGGCCTGGGACTTAAAATTTGCGGCCATATTGGAGAAAAGAATGAGGCTTTCCCCCAGATGGCGCATCTTGGTCAAACCTCGGAATTACCTGAAATAATCCGAAATAAGGGAATTCACACCTTGATCATTGCGCCGGAAGAGCAGATGCGGGAGAATTTATGGTCAATTCTGAAACTTTGTGAAGGATTGAATGTCGAATTTTTACTTTTACCCGATTTAATGGAAATTTTTACCAATCAACTACAAATTTACCAACTTGGAGGAATTCCCACCCTGAGAATCCGGGATGTTCGGATGAAGGGGTGGCAAGGAGTCCTTAAACGTATTTTTGATGTGGTTTTTTCGTTAATGACGCTCATCATTTTATCCCCGGTATTCTTGGTGATCGGTTTCATCATCAAGCTGGACTCAAAGGGACGAATTTTTTACCGACAGGACCGGGTTGGATTTGATGGCAAGGAATTTATGATTTATAAATTTCGAACCATGCGTGAGGATGCTGAAGCACAAACCGGTCCGGTATGGGCTTCCGAAGACGATCCGCGGCGGACGCGGGTTGGAAAATTTTTGCGGCGAACGAGCCTGGATGAATTACCACAATTTTTTAATGTATTAAAAGGTGATATGAGTGTCGTGGGCCCGCGTCCCGAACGAAAATTCTTTGTTGAAAAATTTAAGACCCAAATTCCGCGCTACCTGGAACGGCACCGGGTTAAATCTGGTTTAACGGGCTGGGCGCAGATTAATGGCCTGCGTGGAAATTCCTCCATTGAAGAACGAACGCAGTATGATATTTATTATATTGAAAACTGGTCACTGGCATTTGATTTTAAAATAATCTTAAAGACCACCTGGGCGGTAATCGTGGGAGAGAATAGCTATTAAATGCATCAATTGATTTATACAATCGGCCACTCCAACCGAACCTGGGAAGAATTTATTGCGCTTTTAAAACACTTTGAAATTCAGCTTCTCATTGATGTCCGACGTTATCCTGGATCGCAGCGTTTTCCCCATTTTGATCGGGAGTATTTAAAGTCCGGCCTGGAAAAATATGGCCTGAGTTACTTTTGGATTGGTGATCTGTTGGGTGGATTTCGAACCGGTGGTTATGAGGAATATGGGCAGACCCCTGCCTATCGAAAAGGTGTTGAAAAAATTATGGAAATAGCAGCTCGGAAAGTGAGTACAATCTTTTGTGCAGAAAAAAATTATGCAAATTGCCATCGAATTCATATTGCCAATACACTTTTTGAGGAAGGCTGTCAGATTATTCATATTATGCGTGAAACGGAAATAGCTGATCATCGAAAGCTCGTGGAAATGCGCCGGCAAACCGAATTATCGCAACTGGATTTATTTAATTTATAAATCCAGAATTCATGAAATACGCGTAAAAATGGCCACAACATAAAGCGGCCACAAAAAAACAGATACATTTCTGTAGCTAACCTTTTATAAGATTATAAGTTATGATGAATATTATCGAAATAATTGAAAAAAAGCGCGATGGGAAAACACTCTCCAAAGCCGATTTTGAGTTTATCATTAAACAATATTGCTCCCAGCAATTCCCGGATTACCAGATGGCAGCGCTTCTTATGGCAATCTATCTCAAAGGATTGAATTTCGAAGAAACTGTCTGGCTAACCGACGCCATGTTAAATTCAGGCGAAAAAATCGATCTCAGCGCCGTGAACGGCATAAAAGTTGACAAACATAGCACGGGTGGGGTTGGTGATAAAGTGTCGCTTATTTTAGGGCCGATGGTTGCTGCGGCCGGCGTGCCCGTGCCAATGATCTCTGGCCGGGGATTGGGACATAGTGGCGGAACGTTGGATAAGCTGGAATCTATTCCCGGATTCAAGACGAACCTGACGCCCCGTGAATTTATCCAGGAGCTCTCTGAAATTGGCATCTCCTTTATTGGCCAGACCCAGACAATTGTACCGGCGGACAAGAAAATTTATGCATTACGTGACAGTATTGCCACTGTGAATTCGATTCCGTTGGTGACGGCCAGTATTATGAGTAAAAAGATCGCCGAAGGGACCAATGCGCTGGTTCTGGATGTCAAAGTTGGTACCGGTGCGTTTTTTAAAACCGAAACCGAAGCGATTGAACTGGCGCAGAATCTGATTGCTGTGGGGAAACAGTATCATTTGCCGACAATCGCCCTCCTGACAGCAATGGATCAACCACTGGGTCTTGCAGTAGGAAATTGGCTGGAAACCCGTGAAGCGCTCGATGCCCTGCGCGGGGAAGGCCCGGCCGATTTGATGGAAATTACGTATACCCTTGGTGCGCTCATGCTGCTTTCTGGTAAAAGAGTTCAAACGATTGCAGAAGGAATTAAAGAATGCCAGCGCGCCATCAAATCGAAAATGGCTTATAATAAATTTTTGCAGGTGGTGCAGTGGCAGTGTGGTGATATGCATGTCATTGAACATCCGGAAACCTATCCCCAATCACGATATGCGTTAACCATCAAAAGTCTTCATGAAGGCTATCTTCAAAAAATTGATGCAGTGATGATCGGCCGCATTTCGATGAAGCTGGGTGCCGGCCGAATGCGCAAAGAAGATGAAATTGACTATTCCGCAGGAATTTTGCTCCGCAAAAAAGAGGGGGAATATATCCAGCAAGGGGAAGTCCTGGCGGTTGCCTATAGCAATCAAAAAGAAAAACTCATTGCGGCGAAAAATGAGCTGAACGCTGCCTATAAAATCGGTCCTGAAGCCCCCCTGCCTGCCAAACGCATTCTTAAAATCATCGATGAAAATAGCGTTCAGGATTGGAATTATGATATCTCAAATCTAATCAACTTTTCTTATAAGAACTCGTCATATTGACAATTCATCATCTACTAACGAATTAAATAACAAATGCTTATCAGAAGAAAATTGTATCCATTCACAGGGTAATAAATGAACGCTTGTTATGTCCGTCCGTTAGCTAACGGATTATCGGACATTCATTTGTCGCAAGAAATATGGATTCCCGCCAAAAACATGCGGGAATGACAGCGTCGATCCACCCGTGAACGGCATAGCCGTCAGGTTAAGGTTTTAACTCATTAAAAAATAAATGAATAGCCACGAGCTTTAGCTCGTGGATCTGTAGATTCCCCCCCACTCTTTTCCGGGCTTTTAAGCCTCTGTTTTAATTCACCCGTGGGTTAAAACCCACCGGTGGATTGGGGAGGCCTTGTTTTCCACGAGCTAAAGCTCGTGGCAATTCAATTACAACTTATTTAAATTCAAATATTTATATTCTTAACCTGACGGCGATGCCGTAAACGGTTAATTAATACGACATTTAATGCTATAATTTTAAATTACTTATCGCATTAAAGCGGCAATGAAATTTTATTTATTTGCGAAATCGGTGTAATCGGTGGTTTCAGGTGCCCTGGCTTAAAATTAATCAGGTTAAAAATTTTTTAATTTTCCCCTTGAATTTCAATAAAAATATTGATAAATTATTACTACAATAGTAGTAATGAAACTACAATCTGTAAAAATAAATTTAAATGGTGACAAGATGAAGAAATTTCAATTTCTTTCCGATTTTGAATGGTCTTTAATGAAGATCATCTGGGAAAAGAAGGAAGCGACAGTTAAAGAAGTCTGGCAAATCGCTTTCCCGGCGCAGGAGAAGGCGTATACGACGGTTCAGACGTATATGGAGCGAATGGTCGAAAAGGGATTGCTCAAAAAACGCAAGTTAGGACTGGTGAATTTTTACAGTGCCAGAATATCACAACAGGCGCTGATGAAAAAATCAACAGAAACATTGGCTGACCGGATTTTTAATGGTTCAATCGGCCAGTTTGCGGCCTTTTTGTTAAAAGATTGCCAGCTTTCGGAAAAAGAGCTGGAAGAAATTAAAAAATTAATCAATGAGAAGGAGAATGCGCAATGAGTATTCATCTCCTCAACGATCTTGGGAATTATTTTGTCGAGTTGATAATCAATATGTCGATTGGTGGAAGCATTTTGCTACTGACCATCATGACATTATCAACAATTTTTCGGCAAAAATCGGCCTCGTTTCATTATCTTCTCTGGTTAATTGGACTTTTTCCGTTTATTTTGCCGCAGGGAATCCCGCTCCCGACTTTCTTTGAAAAAAACATTCAATCGACGATGCCAATAATCTCATTCAATCCACTACAGATGACTTCTGTACCATCTGTTCTCCCCAATGAGTTGAATTGGAAAGCAATCGTATTTATTGGTTGGAGCAGCATTACGCTAATTTTGATTTGTTATTTATTAATTGAAAATAAAAGATTTAGAAAACAGATTGTATCTGTTGAGCCATTTGAATTTAATTTGCCTTGTTTACTCAAAATTAAACCAGATCGAATTTTTCTATCGGAAGATGCTGTATCGCCCTTCACTTCTGGTTTAATTTTTCCAAAAATTTATCTCCCACTGGTTGCAAAATCCTGGTCGGCGCAGGAATTGAATTTTGTGATTCAGCATGAACTGGCCCATATTCGGCGTCGGGATTTATGGATAATTCCCCTTCAGGCGATTGTCCAGATACTCTTTTTCTTTCATCCAATACTCTGGTTTTTAAACCGACGAATCAATTATTTCCGGGAATTATCCTGTGACGATTACGCCATTGCCACTTCGGATGATTCAGGCGTGGCTTATTCGAAATTTTTATTAAAAAATTACCAATTTCAAAATAAATTTGAATTTGCCTGTCTTTTTTCAAGTTGTTTTGGCCAGCGAAGCTCAACTTTGATGAAAAGATTTCACTATCTTTTAAATCGGAAGGAACAAAGTATGATAAAACTATCACGTTTTCAAAAAATTGTAATTTTTGGGGTGCTGGTTCTGGCTGTTTTTCTGGTTGGTCAGAATCGTACCCATGCCAACCCTTTTCGTTCAATAAAAAATTCGTTAATACAAATTAATAATGAAGAGGTCGATACTTTAAAACTTTTTTATGATATCCCGCCACAACCGATAGGTGAAGATTTAAAGGGCTTGGGTAAATATATTCAATATCCGGATGAACTTTTAAAAAAAGGAATCGAAGGTGGTGTACTGCTCAAAGTTTTTTTTGATGAGAACGGGAATCCCCTCGATTTTCAACGATTACTTGCCCATGAAATAATAAGGGCAGAAAAGGAAAATTCAACTATACGATCTCAGAAAATCGATTATGATTATGGTATGGCTGAAGCCGCTATAGAAGGGATAAAGAAGACGAAATGGAGTTCAGCACAGTATGAAGGGAAGCCTGTCGGTATTTGGTTTTTAATGGAATTTGTATTTAGACCTCAAAAAGAGCTAAATCAAAAACTTCGTGTTGATGTTTATTATTCAGAAACATTTGGCCCTCAAGCCGATTCAAAAAAAGTTCAATTTGTCGCTGATGATACCCCCCCAGAACCGATTGGTGGTTTTGAGGCCATTCAGCAAAATCTGGTTTATCCGGAATTGGCGAAAAGAGCCGGAATAGAGGGGACAGTATATTTGCAAGTGTTAGTTACCGAGACTGGTCAGGTCGAGGATGTAAAAGTTGTTAAATCACTTGGTTTAAATAATGGGCTGGATGAAGCCGCCATTGAGGCCGTTAAAAAGACCCAATGGACTCCAGCCCAACAAGGAGGTAAACCAGTCAAAACCTGGATTTCAATTCCTGTTCGTTTTAAAATAAACAAGAATTAATTGGAAGAAAGACTGACAAAGAGTCGCTTGATTAAATTACGTGCCAAGGGGAGCTTGTACGCATTTTTTCCAAGCGGTTCAGCTTTTTTCAAGGCTTCGCTGGCTACCTTTTTAAAATTATCTTCATTCATTTCGAGTCCGACCAATTGGGCACTGACTTCCTTTTCAAACCAGGGAATGGGTGCTACACCGCCCAAAACGACGCGTCCTGATTTTAACAATTTTCCTTCTGGATTTATAATCGCCGCCACACTCACCATCGCAAAATCCCAGGCGCCGCGTTCTTTAAATTTTATAAATCCACTTTTTGCATTCGCCGGTAAATCCGGTATCTGAATTTCTGTGATGATTTCACCCGGTTTTAAAATATTTTCATGTAAAATATCCTGTTCCGGCAGCACAAAAAATTGATACAGCGGAACGACGCGGGATTTTTTACCATTGAAAATCACCACACTGGCATTTAAAGCTAACAGTGCCACCGCGGTATCGGAAGGGTGAACAATAAAGCAAGGATTGCCGCCAATGACACAATGGTATTTATTTTCACCATCGACGGCATAACAGGTATCGCCGCCTTTTCGCATACAATTAAATTCATTGCGGTAATACCAGCACCGGGGGCGTTGACAGAGGTTCCCGCCAATTGTTCCCATATTTCTTAATTGGGGTGAGGCCACTTCTTTGGCGGCCTGCGCCAGGACTGGAAATTTTTGATTAATTTCTGGATGCTCGGCAATTGTGGTTAATTTGGCCAGGGCGCCTATTTTTAATCCTTTTCCGTTTGTATAGCTTATTTGATCCAGTCCGGGAATGTTTTTTAAATTAATGACCATATCGGGCGAAACAACATCATCTTTCATCAAACCTAACAGATCCGTGCCACCAGCATAGAGTGTGGCTTGCACTGGATTTTTTTTGAGAAGTTCACTGGCTTCTTCGAGATCTTTTGGTTGAATATATTTAAAATTTTTCATTTCCAACTCCATGAAGATTGAAAATTAAAATCGTTGCTTATTAAATGAATCAACAAAACCGCCGCGAAAAGGATTTATCCCTGTAAAGCCATTAGCACTTTATCCGGCGTAATCGGGAGACTTTTAATCCGAACGCCGATGGCATTGTAAACAGCATTGGTAATGGCGGCTGGCGTCGGGATCATTGCCGGTTCACCAATTCCCTTAACGCCCATATTGCTTATCAGCGGATCGTGATCACTGACAATAATGACCTCAATCTCAGGTGTATCCAGCAGCAGTGGTACTTTATAATCATGTAAATTTTTGGTCAGGACCAGTCCGGTATTCGGATCAATGACGCGCTCTTCCATCAAAGCGAATCCCAGCCCCTGAATAATACCGCCATGAAATTGATTTTCCAGCGTCATCTTGTTGAGAACGCGACCAATATCATGTGCGGCAACTATTTTCAAGACTGTTACCTTTCCAGTTTCAGTGTCTACCGCAACCTTCGCAAACTGGGTGCCGAATGAGTTAATTTGATAACCAACTGGATTGGCTTCACGGGCACCGGTGGTCACCAGCGTTCCCAGCCGCATGCGACGCACAATATTATCAATCTTAATCGTTTTTTTCGCATCTTTGATTGATGTTATCACGCCGTTTTTATATTGAAGTTCAGTTTCTGGCACTTCCAGCAGGGCGGCTGCGCCTGATATCAACTTTGCTTTCATCTGTTCGGCGGCGTCTCTGACGGCTGGTGCCACTGAAGGGGCTGTCATACTGCCCCCACTCGTGGGGCCATACGGACAGGCCGCAGTGTCCCCCAAAATTGGAGTCACCTTTTCCATCGGGATTTCCAGCACTTCGGCGGCAATTTGTGCCATAAATGTATAAGTGCCCGTGCCAATATCCTGCGTGCCACAAAGGACTTCCACGCTGCCATCACCACTCATTTTCATGGTTACATAAGCGGGGGGGCCACCACCACCCCACCAGATCTGGGTGGCCATGCCAATGCCGATTTTAACCGGTCCAGGTTGAGATCCCGCTGGATTTTGTCGTTCATTCCATCCGATAGCGGCTGAACCGCGCAAATAGGCTTCGCGTAAACGTTTAGTGGTATAAGGCTGATTGGAGACCGGATCAACTTCCGCGTAATTTTTCAGACGAAATTCTAAGGGGTCCAGGCCAGCTTTTTCGGCCAGTTCATCCATAATCGATTCCAGGCCGACTGTTCCCTGAACATGTCCCGGTGCGCGAAAGGGTCTGGCCCGACCGGCATTAATCATCACTGAATATTCCTCGACTTTCACATTTGGGCATTTATAAATCGCACGCAGCGGCCAACTGCATCCACCACCTGAAGGATGGGCACCAACCGCCGCATGGGAGTAGTGGGACAGCGCGGTGAGTGTTCCATCTTTTTTTGCACCGGCTTTCAGTTTTTGAACTGAGTCCGGTCGATTTCCCGCATTCAGATTCATCTGTTTGCGATTAAAATAAATTTTTACAGGACGGCCAATCTCTCTGGAAATGATGGCGGCGATTACTGTATATTTCCCCCCTTCCAATTTGCTACCAAAACCACCCCCCATGTATTTTTTTATCACCCGTACATGGCTTTCAGGTATTTCGAGTGCGCCCGCCACCGAACTTCGCACACCAAAAATGGTCTGTGTCGAATCCCACACGGTTAATTGATCGCCATCCCAATTCACCACGCTGCAAAACGGTTCGGTGGGATTGTGAACTTCTACTTGTGTGGAAATCGTATCTTCCACAATAAAATCGGCCTCAGCGAATCCTTTTTCCACATCCCCGCGTGCGTATTTGGAAGGACCACCCCCTAAAATGTTACCAGCATCATACAACCTGGGAGCATCGGTTTGCATGGCTTTTTCCGGATCAATGACGAATGGTAAAGCTTCATATTCCACTTTGATTAACTTTAAAGCATCCTCAGCACATTTCTCGGAAGTGGCAACAACACAGGCGACTTCATCCCCTTCATTTCGCACATGCGGATCAAACAGAAATGTAACTCTCCACCATTTTATTGGCGGACAATTTTCATGAGTCAAAATATACAGAACTCCCGGGGCTTTCTTTGCCTGACGGGTATCAATGCTCTTTATTTTAGCGTGGGGTAATGGACTATGCAAAATTTTTGCGTACGTCAGGTGCGGTAATTTAATATCGAATGTATATTTTGCGGTTCCACTGACCTTATCATAACCATCAACTCGGGGAATGGGTTTTCCAACGATATTCAGTTTGGTATCAGCCCCCCATGACTCAATTTTTTCGACTGGTACTTCCGCGAGCGATTCGATAAAATCCTCTTCGAAAAAATTTTTAGCCTTTATTATTTTGCGACCAGGCATGACGCCTCCTATCGTTTTGTCAGTTATATCAAAAATACAGGTAATTTTATTTTAAATTAATAAATCATGAATGCGTGAGGCGTAATACGTGAAACGTAATATGTGATCTTCGCGTTTTACGAATTACGTATTACGTATTACGCATCACTTACCTCAACTGATCGGATTTTTAACGAAGAATCTGCACATATATTTTATTTGCTTTTCTCCGCTGCCGCTAGTACCGATTTTAAAATATTGGGATATGCCGCACAGCGGCAAAGATTTCCGGCCATCCCTTCTTTTACCTGCTCCTGGCTTGGTTTGGGATGTTTTAGGAGCAGGGCCTGGGCTGCTAAAATTTGGCCGGGGGTGCAAAATCCACATTGCAATCCATCATGTTCAATAAATGCTTCCTGAATGGGATGTAATTTTTCACCTTGAAGAAGTCCTTCGATTGTCACCACCTCTTTTCCGGCAGCGTCCAGCGCTAACAAATGACAGGAATAAACCGCCTGGCCATTCAACAAAACCGTACAGCCGCCACATTCGCCATGATCACACACGATTTTGGTTCCCGTCAGATTCAGATGTTCCCGCAGTAATTCAGCCAGGGTTGTTCGGGGTTCAATCACCACCTGCACCGCCTGACCATTCACCTTCAGGGCGAGGGCAACTTTGCCCGATGTTGCCATCTCGTTGGGTTCCTTCTTATCCGCCGCTATAACTGGTAAGGTCGTTATAGCTACGGTGGTTCCAATTACCCCACTGCCAAGTCCCTTGATAAAATTCCGTCTGGAAATGTCGCCAGCTTTGGATTTTTCTTGCATAGCAAAACTCCTTTGGATTTAATAAATTGAAATGCTCTTTATATATCTATACTGTTATTTACACGTTTGTAATAACATCATCTCCAGGATATTCAGGTTACAAATTTTTATCCGATTAGCCATAAACACACTTTATTAAAAGTCTAAACACCTACAACCTCTCTTTACTCTTTTAATGCCGCTTCGATGGCCTGAACTACCTTTTCACTCTCCGGTTCATCCCGCGATCCAAATCGGTTGATTATCTTTCCTTTTTTACTAATCAAAAATTTATTAAAATTCCAAGAAATTCCACCAGAAAATTCAGGATTTGTTTCGGGATGGGTTAAAAATGCGTATAACGGGGCCTGATCATCACCTTTTACGGATATTTTGGCGAACATGGGAAAAGTGATGTTATAATTCAGTGAACAAAATTGCTTAATCTCATCATTTGTGCCTGGTTCCTGACGCAGGAAATTATTGGCCGGAAATCCCAGGATAACCAATCCGTCTCCCTGATATTTTTCATATAATTTTTGTAGCCCCGCGTATTGTGGGGTAAAACCACATTTGCTGGCCACATTGACAATCAGCAATACTTTACCTTGATACTGTTCCAATTTTACATCTTTGCCATCAATATCCTGAACAACAAAATTATAAATTGAATCTTGTTTGGCACTTTCTGGCAAGGCTTTTTTTGAGTTTTTGCAGAAAAAAAAGTAGCACAAAAGAGAGATGACCAAAAAATAAAGTAGATATTTTAGCATCATATTTCACCTCATGTGATTTAGATCACGGAATTTTATGACGTCGTTGATAAAATTATCAGGTATAATATATCAAAAGTTTTGTATTAAATCAACCTTAAATCTGCTTTTAAAGCCCGAATTGTTATGTTACATCTAATTAATTTGTCGTTGATAAAAGGAAAATTAACAAAAATTCATCCAGAACCAGCTCTTGAAAGCGATTTCTGGTTCAACATTTGCAAATAGTGAGCGGATTATTAATAGAAACGAGTGACGGTTGATTGACTTTTGGAAAATTAAGTCGGCATTGTATCAGAATTTTCGTCAGGTATTTCCCTTTAAACAAATTCTGAGGCAGGAGAATCAAAGTTTTATCCGGTTCTTTGACAAAATCAATCTGGTTTCAGAATTAGTCCTGGATATCGGGACCGGACATGGAAATGGGCTGCAATTAATAAAAAGTCATTTCACCTCGGGTCAAAACAGGACGAATTTTACCCTGGATAATGAGAAAAAAGATTTTATTGATGCAAAAAATAATAAAAATGTCTATCTAATAGGAGTAGACAGGTCTGCATCCATGTTGAAGTCTGCCCGAAACATACAAACCGGGGTATTTGTTCAAGCTGATGCGCTTGTACTTCCTTTTAAAGATGAAAGTTTTTCAATAATTTTGGCTATTGGATTGGTGGAATATTTGAAGAATAAGAGGCTGTTTTTAAAAGAAATAAGTCGAATATTAAAATCGGGTGGAAAAGTAATTTTAACAATTTCACCAATGAATTTGTTTTCATTTTTTAGATTCTTTTATGGATTACGATTATTTTTGATATCTTCCAAAAGCTTTGAAATTTTAATTGATCAATTTAATCTGAAGATCCAAAATAAATCAAAAACAGTCATGCAGATTCAATATTTGCTTTATAAAGTCTAAAAATTTTGATATATTGCCTTATTTGTCTCATCAGGATTCATTGATACATAATAAAACAGTCATTGGGGGTGGTTTAGATTCAGAATATGCAACCGAAAGGTATCCATTCAATATTTTAGGGGAAGAAAGCCTGTCATGGCGAGGCGTTTTTTGCCGAAGCAATCCCCCGGTATATCAGGCGATTGCTTCGTCGCAAAAAACGCTCCTCGCCATGACAGGCTGTGGTCACTTTCCTTAAGTATTGAGCGGATACACCGAAAGCATACTTTTTAAAAATCATATTTTTTCTATTTTGTCTAACAGGGAATCCGTTATAAAAGCTTTGTTGAGCATGTTTCGACCATCTATTTTTTCGATACTTAAAAAAACAGTTAAAATTTTGCACTAAATTCATGAATAATTGAATTTCTTTCTTTTTTAAACATGAAAAAATATGAGATTTTTGGTGTGTAAGTCCTGAAAAATGATAGAAATGATGAAAATTTACCATAAAATCGGGTTCAGGTGGGCATTTTATGGGGTAACTGCAAAAATTTGTACTTGACATTAGGAAAATTATTATTTATATTCCGAATATCGACCTACAGAATGAGTTAGATAGTTATTATGGATGATTGATGGTTTACCCCCTATCTTAAAACATGTTTAAATAAAAATAAGGGATTACGAAAATGAGTGATAAACGAATAAAGGTGATTTATTTTTCGACCGGGGGGTCTGAGGTTCGACATGCCAATTTTTCATGGCGAAAGTTTTGTCTAATTTCGATAATTTCATTCGCCATCATTATGCTGGTTGTGGGTACTGTCTTCGCCGTATTTACTGATTTTTATCATAACTTCAAGATTGAATCACTAAGTCGCGTGAATACAATTCTGACCCAGCAATTGAGTGAGATGGATAATAAAGTTCGTGAGATGGACAAGCGAATGGGCGAATTAGAAATGCGGGATAATGATTTACGCGTTTTTGTAAACCTCCCCAAAATCGATGAAGAAACCTGGAAAGTGGGTGCTGGTGGTGCATATTCGAACAATGATTATGAATTAAGATTCCTCTCCAAAGAAACTGGCGATCAGACCCTGGCAATGAACCTTTTGCTGGATAAAATTCAACGTCAAATTGATCTGGCACAAAAAAGCCAGAAGGACATTGAACGTGCAGCAAACGAAAAAAAATCACTGTGGGCGCATACCCCTTCAATTCAACCGGTAGCCGGACGAATTTCCGAACGTTTTGGAATGCGTCTTGATCCGTTTATTGAAAAAGTTCAACACCACTATGGTATCGATATTCCGGCTGAAGTTGGAACAAAAATACACGCAGCCGCTGATGGTGTTGTGGAAGAAGTTCAGAACAGCTACCTCCCCAACAAAGGCTATGGAAAGTATGTCGTTATTGACCATGGAAATGGTTTTAAAACCAAATACGCTCACCTTCATGCCTCGTTGGTTCGAGAAGGTGAAGTGGTAAAACGCTGGCAAGTCATTGCCGAAGTTGGGAATACCGGTCGTTCAACAGGTCCGCACCTTCATTATGAAGTTCATCAAAATGATCGACCTGTCGATCCGGTCAAATATATCTTCAATTAAAAACATTACAAAAAAATCCTGCTTCGGCAGGATTTTTTGTTTTTACTTCGTTCACTATCTTTTTTTGAAACATCAATCTCCCGCCAGCCGTTTATATTATTGCAGCCAAAAAAAAATTTCAATCACGAGCTAATTTGTATTCGATAATGAAATCGGATTCCTTTTTTGAACAGGTTTATCAGTTGATCGCGACGATTCCCCCCGGAAAAGTAGCCACTTATGGTCAGATTGCCGTTTTATTGGGACGTCCACAGGCTGCCAAAATGGTCGGTTGGGCATTGCATCAATTACCGGAACATCGAAGTCGGCCCTGGCATCGGGTAATCAACCGGAAGGGTGCGATAAGTTATGATTCAAAAAATTCAGGCCAATCACTGCAAAAGTATCTGCTCGAGGCTGAAGGGGTGAAATTTGATGCGCACGATCGCGTAGATTTAAAAAAATATCAGCACATTTTTCAGAATACATAATAAAACCGGAGAAGTGTACTGGTTATTTTTTGATACGCTTTTTACCTTGCAATATTCAAAAATCACTTGCATTTATTATAAATTTATCATAGACTAAATAATACCTGAAATTCTAAAATGAAACGTTTTTTCTTCGGAGAACTCGCTTTCAGTGGGAAATTGACCCCCGCTGTATCTCCCCCATTTTCAAAAAGCGAAAATGGGGGAGAGAACCCGGCTTTCTCTCCCCCCAATTCCGTTTTTTGAAATTTGGGGGAGGCAGGAGGGGGTCTTTCATTGATTCATACCCTTACAAATTTCCATTTTAGAATTTTAGGTAATATTGAATTCCTATAATTTACATAAATTGCTCCGGAATTTAAAAAGATAAGCATGAAATTTTTTCTTTCCATTGCTGGTAATATTGGCGTTGGCAAAACGACGCTGGCGCACTTATGCGCGGATTATTTTCGCTGTTCAGTTTACCTAGAAAAATTTATCGAAAATCCATATCTATCTGATTTTTATGAAAATATGGAGCGATGGAGTTTTCACTCACAACTTTTTTTCCTGGCACAAAATTTTAAAGCCCACCTTGAAATTGATCAGTTTCAAGGAATGTGTATTAAAGATCGCACAATTTATGAAGATAGTGAAGTTTTTGCCACAAATTTATTTAAGCAAGGATTGATGAATCAGCGCGATTTTGCCTGTTATCAGGATATTTATCAAACGATGATTAGTGCCTTAAAATATCCGGATTTAATTATATATCTAAAAGCTTCACCGTCGGTGCTGATTAGACGAATTCAAAAGCGGGAGCGAACTTTTGAACAGAAAATTAATGAAAAATATTTACAACAGATAAACCTGACATATCATGAATGGATAAAAAAAGTGAGTGATAAAACCAATATTTTAACGGTGGACACGGATCACTTTAATATATTTAAAGATCATGATAAATTGGAACAAATTTATGAATCAATCGAGAAAGTAATGAAACGATTAAATGCTGGTTCACAAATAGAATGATGAAATTTTCGGTTTAATTGAAACGTAATGCGTGATACGTAATACGTAATGCGTAACGAGTTTGCGTTTAATAAACTTTTGCTTCTGACGCATCACGAATTACGTATCACGAGTTACGCCTTACACATTGTTTTTATCATTTTTTTTTTGCATCATACTTTTTGATTTAAAATGGAGTTATTATGGCGCGTCGTATTTTATTTGTTGTTAATCCTATTGCAGGTGGCGGGAGAGCCGTTAAGCGGATTAGTCGGATTCTTCCCGCGATTCTAAAAAATAAAAAATATGAGTATGAGATTCGTTTTACGAGTGAGAGAGGACATGCCACCCGATTAGCCGAACGAGGAGTTAAAGAAGGTTTTGATGTGATTGTCGCGGTTGGTGGTGATGGAACCGTGAATGAAACCGCTACTGGTCTGGTTGGGACAGATAAGAGTCTGGGAATAATTCCCTCCGGTTCCGGGGATGGAATTGCCCGTGGTTTAAGCCTGTCATTAATGCTTCGCCGGGCAGTTGACATTTTATTTGAAGAAAAAAGTTCACTGATTGATGTGGGAATGGTGGGGAATCGTTATTTTTTTGCGACCAATGGGATGGGATTCGATGCGGTTATCGGGAAGCTTTTCGATGAAGGAACCATCCGGGGGCCACTTCCTTATTTCTATTTTGGTATTCGAGAATTTTTTAATTATAAGCCCAAGGAATATATTTTAAATTTTGATGGGCACCAGGTGCAGGTTAAGGCACTCATTGTCGCGGTAGCGAATACCAGTCAATTTGGAAATGGCGCTATAATCGCCCCTTTTGCCCGACCGGATGATGGTTTACTGGATATTTGCGTGATTCGGGACGTTAATGCTTTTCATGCAATCCTGGATTTACCAAAACTTTTTACGGGTCATCTTTCAAAAAGTGATTATTATGAATTTTACCAGGCGAAACAGGTTGAAGTTATCCGTCCTGAACCCGCCCCCATCCATGTTGATGGGGAACCTTTAGATGGGGAAAAGGTTCTCAATGTAAAAGTATTACCAAATGCACTTTCGGTTATAAAACCTCAAAAAACAACAGAAAATAATTATCTCAATTTTCATCTGGAAAAGGCGTTTCGCCTCAAATAAGACAGATGTCGTAGCGGAGAATTTAAAATGAATGAACAACATTTATCAGAAGTTTTCAAAAGAATAGAAGCCAGTGAATCCGGGATGATTCAAATGCAGGCCGATTTAACGGCGATTCCGGCTTTATCGCCAGAGAATAATGGAGAAGGGGAAATAAAGCGGGTCGAATATTTAAAACCATTTTTAGAAAATTTACATCCTGATTTGTTAATGGAAATAAAAGCTCCTGATGAAAGAGTTCCCGCTGGCTATCGTCCAAATTTAATTGTTAAATTTAACGGCAAAAATCAGGAGAAAACAGTCTGGATCATGGCCCATACAGACATTGTCCCGCCTGGTGATTTATCCCGCTGGTCTTCTGATCCATATAAAATGGTGGTAAAGGATGGAAAACTTTTTGGTCGCGGCGTGGAAGATAATCAGCAGGGATTGGTTGGCGCTATTTTCGCCATCAAGGCATTTCGCGATTTAAATTTGGTGCCGGATTTCAATGTTGGGCTGGCAATTGTCGCTGACGAGGAAACAGGTAGTCAAAAAGGATTGGGTTATGTGCTCAATCATCATCGGGAACTGTTTAATCCACAGGATCTGATTGTCATTCCCGATGCGGGAAATAGTGAAGGCACTGAAATTGAAGTGGCCGAAAAGAGTATTTATTGGCTTCGGTTTGAGGTCACTGGCAAACAGTGTCATGGTTCGACGCCAGAGATCGGGATAAATGCCCATAAAGCGGGTGCCAAATTAATTGTTGAACTGGATTCGTTATACAAAACATTTAATGCTGTTGATAATGTGTTTAAACCACCGATTAGTACCTTTGAACCGACTAAGAAAGAAGCAAATGTACCCAACATCAATACGATTCCAGGCAGTGATATTTTTTATTTTGATTGCCGAATTTTACCAGTTTATCAGTTGACAGAAGTTGATGCGGAAATTCAACGGATTGTACAGGAAATAGAAAAAAATTATGGCGTGAACGTGACTATTTCTTCACCGCAACGTGAACAGGCTGCCCCGGCAACGCCGGTGGATGCGCCAATCGTGAATGCCTTAAAAAAAGCCATTAAAAAAGTTTATCAGCGTGACGCCCATACACTCGGAATCGGCGGTGGAACGGTGGCCGCCTTTTTTCGTCGGGCAGGCTTTCCTGCCGCGGTCTGGTCAACGCTGGATGATTCCGCCCATCAACCGGATGAATTCTGTCATATTTCGAATATGATGAATGACACAAAGGTTTTTGCACATTTATTCTTTGAAGAGTAGTTTTCGGATGAATCGGCGATTTCAGGCGTCTCCTTTCTTCTTAAAAATCACCGGGAACCAGAATTCAATTATTACGTGAAAGATAAAGCAGGGTGCCCATGCACCCTGTTTGCGTTTCTATCCGATTTTTTGGAAATATTTGAAAACGAATTGATCAGGCTGAGGTGAAAAAATAATTTAGCTTTCCCGAATTTATACGCAAGTCGCAATGTTTTTTGGATATTATTGTAATCGTCCTGAACCCCTCACCCTTCTCCAGAGGGAGAGGAAATAGCTACGCCCTCTCCCCCTGGGAGAAGGTTGGGGTGAGGGCAAGAAAAAACCAAAAACCAGTAGGGCTCCAGTATAAATTAGCCTTTTCAGCAATTCAGAATTATATAAAAGAATTGACCAGATGATGCGATTACGAAAATGTCATTACTGTTTTTTCGGTTTACTTTATCTTCATTTGCTTGTGATATATCCGCTAATTGGAGCTGTTGACGAGCGAATCGAATTTCATAAGATTCAGCAGTTATTTCAGAATGGATTGTATGAATTGACAGCCGATGCGTTGGATGATTTTATTGACAAATATCCCGCCGGTGAAAAATCCGCTGATGCTTTTTTTCTATCAGCCCGAACAGCAGCACTTCTAAATCGTCATGCCGATGCAATTACCATTTATCAGAATTTGATATGGCAATCGCCTGCCGTTGACTTCAGAGATGAAATTTATTTTAATCAGGCAAAATCATATTATGCCATTCAACAATATCGTCAGGCTGAGGCGATTTTAACTGATTTTATCCTGCAATATACAAACACCTCCTTGCTGGATGATGGGCTATTCCTGCTGGCTGAAACCGAGCAGCGTCAGGGGAAATATGATGAGGCAATTGGGCATTTTCAGCAACTGGTTTCAGATTTTCCGGCTAGCCCGTTTGTCGCCCAATCTTATCTGGCGATGGGTGAAATTTATGATATTTTGGAAAATCATAAATTGTCGTATTCAACTTATCAACAATTAAGTCAACAAGCCACATCTGGTGAATTTTTACAAATAGCCAGCTTTAAAGCTGGATTTTCGGCTTATAAAAGTCAGAATTTTGAGCACGCCATTACTTTGTTGTCGAAAGCAATTACACAATATCCAGATCATGAACTTGCCGCTGATGCACAATTTATACTGGCCGAAGCCTCTTTTCAACTAAAAAAATATGCGGAAGCGATCATAAATTACCAAAAGCTGATTGAAACTTATCCGGCTTCAGAACAGATTCCGGATGCCCTTTGGGGAAAAGGGTGGGCTTTTTTTTACCAGCAGAATTACGAATCGGCAATTACTGAATTTGAACTTTTGGCACAAAAATTCCCCCGTGCACCACAGTCGCCGGCAGCACTTAATCAAGCCGGCAGGAGTTATTTATTAAATGAACAGCCTGTTTATGCGCGGGAGAAGTTTTTAAAGGTTGTTCAGGCTTATCCGGATGCTGCCGAGGCGCATTATGCAATGTATGAAATTGGCTTAATCGATCTAAATCAAAAATCTTTTTCGCAAGCCGGTATTTTCTTTCAGAAAGTATATCAGGAATCGACTATTCCAGCGTTGATTCCGAAGGCTGGTTTTATGGCTGCTGAATGTCTGTTACAATTGAAACAATTTGAAGAAGCCCGAAAATGGTTCCAACAAATCTGGGAGAATCATCCCCAAAGTATTGAAGCCCCTTCAGCGATATTTCGAACGGGTTATTGTTATTTCCAGCAAGATCAATATCGCCTGGCGATTGCTGTCTTTAATCAATTTCTTGAAAAATATCCGAAGCATGAATTGATTGGCGAGGTGCTTTTCTGGCAAGCTGAGGCGTTGTTCCAACTGCAGGATTATGCGACCGCACAACAGCTCTATCAGCAAGTCCTGCAAAAAAATCCCAACCCAAAACGTATCGCAGAAGTATTCTATGGTATTGGAATCTGTGCGCTGAAGCTGGAACAATTTCAAGCTGCAACCTACTTTTTCAGTCAGATTTTAAGTGTGGCTGAAACCAATGACTTACGCCAGGAGGCTCATCTCAAACTGGCTGAGGCGCTTTATCTTCAAAATGAATATGTCCAGGCACTCCGGGTTTATCGGGATTTTATTGATAATTATCCAATTGGTGCCGGCGTTTCGGAAGCACATTTTCAACTGGCAAGCTGTTATTATAAGCTGGATGATTATGAGCGAAGTATTCAGGAATTTCAAACTGTTTTGAACAAATATCCTGAAACGATTTATGCCCCCCGGGCACGGTTTTTAATTGGTAAAGCCAATTTTCAACAAAGGGAATTTGATCAAGCGGCAAATGATTTTAAAGAATTTTTAAGTTATCATCCGGCTGATCCCCTTTTTGATGATGCTTTATTGGCATTAGGTGAGTGCTATTATAACGCTGGACGCTATGACCTGGCGATTCAGCAATATCAACGGGTGGCTTCGTCAAATACTTCTGAAGAAAATAAAACACAAGCCCTGAACGGAATTGAGTGGGCATATCTCCAGCAGGGGAATTCGAAAAAAGCGTTTGAACTCATCAGTCAGAATACGGATCAAACCAATAAAGCCGATGTGGAATTTCGAAAAGGCCAGATGCTCTTTTCAATGAAGCAATTTCAAAAAGCGATTGATTTGTATCAAAAAGTTGTACCAACCGATTCTCAAAGTTCTCAGGCAAGATCTGTTTTTTACTGGATGGGTGAAGCATATTTTAATCTTAAAAATGAAAAAAAAGCGCTGGAAAATTGGGAGAAGCAGGTGAATCAATTTCCGGCTGATTCAAAAACTCCCTTAACGCTTTTACGGTTGGGAAATTTTTATGTGACGAAGAAAAATGATCTGAAAGCACAGGAATTTTATGCAAAATTGGTTCAGAATTATCCTGAACATGAATCAAGTTTTGCCGCCGGGATTAAAATGAGCGGATTTTATCTCGAAAGAAAGGATACTACCCGGGCAAAAGAAGCGTTGAAAAAAGTAATCAGCTTTGCAGGAATTAAGGCGGAAGGACAATCCGCCCGGCTCAGATTGGGAGAAATCTACCTGCATCAAAACTATTTTGACTCGGTGGAAGTGGTTCTGATGCCGTTGATAAATCGGCAGGTGGGCGAAGCCGCGGCCGAGGCGCAATATCTGCTGAGTGAATCCTATTATAAACAAAAACAATATATTCAAGCAATTCGTGAATTTCTTAAAGTGAAGTCCGCGTTTCCTTTTCTCGATACCTGGTGTGCGCGCAGTATTTATCGCGCCGCAGAAACAAATGAAATTCTACAATCGTATGACAGAGCACAGGAATTATACGAATTGGTTTATCAGGAATATCGGGATGAAGAATTTCGCCGGTTGGCACAACGTAAAATTTCTCAACTTAAGCTATTAAAAAATAAATAATTAAATTTATTAAAAGGAAACTGATCACAGGGTAAAAACAAACAATTTTCATTTTTTGTGTCCAGGGCAGCGGTGGATAAAGTCTGCCAGAATATTCTCAAGCCGACTGCGCCTCATCAAAAGATCAGCTTTGCTGAAAAGGGTGAACAGTTTATTGAATGTTCTCATCCGACATTGTCGCTGAAAAAGATTAAGAACGATAACGTTGGCTGGATTTGACCCATCCGGTTGGTTGCGGTAACCCCTTCTTAACCTTGGTAATCTGCCAAACCCGGGACACCACCAACCTTATTCCCTTATTGGTGATGATAATCAAATGAAGAAATAAGGTCATAAGGTTAAAGTGCCGGGACCCTCGAATTGTTACTAAGGTCAATAAGGTCGATTGGGTTTGATCGCGCGGCCTGGTTGATTAAAAACCTTATTCACCTGAGGAATCAGTAAAACCGGCGACACAACAAATTTGATACTATTCCCTGTGATCGGTTACATTAAAAGATTATGACTCATTTTTATAAAATCGTTTTTTTAATTTTTCTGCTATTCCATGGATCATTAATCGCTCAATCCAGGAAGAAGGCATCAGCCAGTCCGCCGGCCATGCTGCGTGAATTACCAGATTCCCGGGAAACTCAGCCCGGCAAACTTGAGACTGATTCCGCTTCAAAACCGAAGGCTGCGGCCGATTCTACCCGCGTAATTCCCCTTTCGGGTTCGTATCAGCCGGTTGCATTCCGGTCTGATTCTGTGACTGCTGTTGAAGATGAATCCCAGCCAGCATTAAATTCAGTATTTAAGTATCGGTTGGGTTACGGCAGTTTTCGAAATATCGATATCGATTTGCTGCAATGGCAAAAGTTTAAGTCATTGAGTTATCAACTGCAGGGATTATATTACCATACCGACGGGCAATTTCTGAATAATCAGCTTGAGAAACGTTCCTTTGCTGGAAAAGTAACTTACCGATTTATTTTGCCGCATGTGGTGGTTGGAAATTCCAATTATGATTTTTCCCGGTACGAATTGCAGGCAGCACCGGAAGCTGGTTTATCACGTATTGTTGAACAGTATAAATTAGGCCTGAAGTACGCCATTAAACCGGGCAAACGGAGTTCAGGATTGGTTCGTGTCAATTTTGATCATTTTAGTTTGCATGAGGAACATCCTACGCCAATCAACTCAGCCAATGTTCGGGAGAGTACTATTTTTTTGCTGGGAAAATATTTTCTTGAACGATCTCCCTGGAAGTTCAATTTTGAAGTGTCTTTTTTGAATAATCAGGTGAAAAATTCAGCTCAGAATGCGATGACAGATTTTATGTCAACAATCGGGACAGAAGCGACCATCAAATTAAAGCCGAATTTTTCACTTTCCGGTGGACTTCACCTGCAAAATCTCTCATTTGATAACAGAACTTCGGAATCTTTTGTGGCGCCTTTTGCGAAGCTAAATTATGCTTATAAAAATTGGTGGGGAGTTCAACTCCACGTTGCGCGTGGTTACCACTATGAAACTTTCACTTCACGCTGGGAATTGAATCCCTACCTGATGCAGCAGGTGCTTTTAAAAGCTGAAAATCAAAAACTTCATCTGGCGGGAAGCTTTGAGTTTAAACCTTCCCAAAATTTTATGTTGAAGACAAAGCTGGAATTTAACCACCTGGATAATTTCGGCTATTTTAAACCCGATTTTTATCTGTTTGATTATGGCTATTTATCTGATTTAAAACAGATTAAATCTGTTACAGAAATTGAGTATCAGCCAGTTCGCCCATTAAAATTGATTTTAATTCCCCAAATCAGTCATTATGAATTTCCCGATCCTGATCTTACATCAGTAACCCGAAAGATGGTTCCTTATGTAGAAAAAGTGAATATCATTTTTAAAACAGAATATCAACCAGTCGCCAACACTAAAATTGGCATTACTTTTCAATATATGGGACCACGTTTTACCACTGCGGCGAAAATAGATGAACTTGAAGACTATATTTTAGTTAATTTTGAAGCTGAGAGAGAATATAGCAAGGTTATTCAGCTTTATTTTAATATTTACAATCTATTAAATCAAAATTATCAAATCTGGAATGGCTACCGGGAATTGGGGATTCATCTCCTGGGAGGGATTCGGGGGTATTGGTGATTTTGAAGTTTTAATCGATTAAGTCGGGGCGATTGAATTTTTATGGCCGGGGCGTAATGGTTGATACGTAATGCCTCATGTGAGATACGTAATTCGTGAGAGTGGGCGGTATTTTTAAATATAAATGAGTGATTGAACTTAGACGAACTGGATGAGAAATTGAAAAAAGAAATTAAAGCAGTTTTATTTGACCTGGACGGGGTTTTGGTAAAAAGTATGCCGTATCATCTGCGCGCGTGGGAAAGGGCTTTTGAAAAAAATGGTATTTCGGTAACCCAACAGACGCTGGCATTGCATGAGGGCCTTCGTTCGGCGGATATGGCACGTGAGATTGCAAAAGAAGCGGGAATTATTTTCGATAACGGTAAAATAGAACAAATTGTACTGGAAAAAAGAAGTTATTATCAGGAAATAGCAAAAATCGAATTTTATCCCAATTCACTTGAATTGATCGAGGCAATTCAAAAAATTTCACTACAACTGGGGATTGTGACAAGTTGTGTTCGAAATAGCCTGAATCGGGCGATTCCGGTATCCATTCAGCCATTTTTTGAATATATCGTAACAGGTGATGAAATTAAAAATGGGAAGCCCAATCCCGATCCATTTTTATTAGCGGCCGAACATTTACACCGGTCTCCATCTGAATGCCTGGTAATTGAGAATGCACCGCTGGGAATTCAAGCCGCCAAAGCGGCGGGAATGCCCTGTGTTGCGATTACCACGACACTTGAAAAGCAATATTTGCCTGGAGCTGATTTTATCATTGATGATTTAGTGGAAGTTTTGCCAATTATTCAAAGACTGAATTCTCGTGATTAGGAACTTTACCAAAATTCTCCTGATTTAATCCTCCGGCAATTCAATTTCATAATATTTTTTCGTCATTCCAATTTGAACGGCTGGATTGACCGATTGTGCTTCTACTAGCAGCTTTTGGAGATCGATATTCCGATAGCGGGGACTGAAATGTACCAGGATGGTGTTTTTAACATTTGCCATCAGGGTTAATTTGGCTGCCTCCATGGTCGTCAAATGCCCTTTTTGTCGGGCTTCCTCCTGTAATTCCTGAGCGAACATCGATTCAATGAAAGTAAAATCACAATCCTGACATAATGCCGGAATAGCATCACACGCCCGCGTATCAACAATATAACTCACATGACGTCCTTTCCTTGGCTGTCCCAGGACCATTTCCGGCAAAATTTCTGTTCCATCCGGCAGGTGAATTGTTTTTCCTTTTTGTAATTCTCCCCAGAACGGGCCCATTGGGATGTTGAGTGACTTTGCCTTCTCAACCGAAAATTTTCCTGGTCGAATATGTTCTTCCAGTCGATAGCCCAGACAAAAGACCGTATGATCCAATGCTTTCCAGATTAGCTTGATTCCCTCGTCCTGATAGGCGATCTCCTTTGAATCCGGTGTCCATTCAATAAAATTGATGGCATAATTCAGATAATAGCCCAGTGTTTCCCGGGTCATTTTCACAAAGTTACTGATACCGGGTGGACCAACAATTGTCAGGGGACCCGGTTCGTCAATTTGTGCACGGAGCATCAAAATTCCTGGAATTCCCAGGCAATGATCGGCATGTAAATGGGTAATGGCGATTAATTTTAAATTTTTAATTCCGGTTCGGGAAGCTTTCAGGCCGATTTGTGCGCCTTCGCCGGCATCAAACAGATAATTCCAGCCTTCCCGTCGCACAACCAGGGAAGTCAACGCCCGAAAAGGCATGGGCATCATTCCGCCGGTCCCTAATAAAACACCATCCATCAGCAGCTCCGTTATTTTTTGTCATCCATGAAACAAAATCAGTGAATTTTTAGTAAGATGCTTGAAAAAATTTTTACTTTTTAAGTGAATGATAGTTCTGAAAAAAAGTTTCGTTTTAAAATTAAATAATTTTCGCCACGAAAATGCAGCGCTGATAATATACAACTTATTGTTTTCTTTATGCATTATCGCCTTCGTGGCCAAAATTTTCGGGATCAGCGTTTGTTTGGGACATCGCGCGGTATGGTGAATTATAAATACGATAAAGGAGCAAAATTGAAAAAAGATTTTCATATTCATACAAAATATTGTAATCACGCGGTTGGTGAAATGTCAGAATATGTCGAATCGGCAATTTCCAGCGGTCTGGAAGAAATGGGTTTTTTAGAGCATTATGAAGTTGGCATCAATTATTATCGAAAAAATTGGTTAAGCTATGAAGAATTGACAATTTATTATGAAGAGGGTTTAAAATTACGTGAGCAATATGGTTCAAAAATAAAGATTCATTTAGGAATTGAATTAGGTATCCATTTATCGCAAATTGAAGCCCTGCAAAAAGGGCTTCAAAAACATCCGTGGGATCATGTTGGCTTATCTTTTCATTATTTACCTTTCGAACCTTATCACATCAATGTTTGTAGCGGGAGCACTCATAATCTGCAGCCAATGACCGATTATGGCATCCAGCAGGCTGTTCAGGTTTATTTTGACACGCTTCAAGCTGGAATTCAGGCTATCGATGCGGATTTCCTGTGCCATTTTGATGTTCTTTGGCGGAATTATCCGGATATTGAAGTTACACCGGAAATTGAAAAACGCATTAATCAAATATTAGAACTTGTCAGTAAAAAGAAAATGGCTCTGGAAATTAATACATCTGGTTTTTTACATCGGGGGGAACAATATCCTGCCACCTGGATTCTTGCCAAGGCACATCAGCTTGGAATTCCGTTTGTTGTGGGTTCGGATAGTCATGCGCCAGACCAGATTGCCCGATATTTTGATAAAGTTGAACCATTGATTGAATTCGTTATGAGTCAAAAATAATTTTTTCCACCTCTTCAAAATTTCGACAATAATGTGAAACCAGTGGCATCATGCCACTTTGTTCAATATTTCCGCCAGCCATGCCAATGGTGGCGAATCCGGCCAGTCGAATTGACACTACGCCCGCGCCACTATCTTCCAGACCTATAACCGAGTGGCGTTGACTGAAATCGATCCCCAGTCCCACCCGTGCAGTTTCGGCATAGAGCCAGGGATGTGGCTTGGGACTCAATTCGCCCAATGTTCCCACCTGTCCTTTCCGGATTGGAAAACCGGCGCTGATAATGGCGTCATAAAAATCCTTCGGATCACCCATATCCAGCACTTGAAACGCAGAATAGATTTCTGGCCAGGCTTTTTCATATAATCCAGAGGTAACCAGGCCAATTTTGATTTGATGAGCTTTTAATTTCAGGAGGAATTCTTTAAGTCCTGGAACGGGTTTAAAGGCGTTTTTTCTTCCTTTTCCGACCAAAATCGCCTGCATTTCCCGATGGGTATGTTCAAAATAAAAATGCCGGGCTTCTTCAACGGTTTTATCCGGGCAATATTTCTGGATACAATACTTTAAATGTTCAGAGACACTATGACCCGATACTAATGGCAAATCCGCTGCTTCCAGTTCAAATTTTGGATTTTGCAGCAGGCTCGCCGTGGTCAGTTCGATAATCCAGACCCAGAAGTCTTCGCTGTGAACGCTGGTTCCATCCAAATCCATCAGCACTGCCTGTACCGGCTTTCTGACTTCTACCGGATAGAGTGGATAAATTGCTGGATAGCCCATTGAAGAATGGATATAGGCCAATGTATGATCTGGATAAACAATAAAATCCACTTTTTTATCGGCAGTACGCAAAATGTGCTCAACGCCATTTTCACCGCTTCGGAATTGGCCATTTGCGGTGAATTCCTGCTCCAAAAAGTCGGTATCGGATAAAATAGTCCCAATTCCGGGAACAATAATCGATTCATTCAGCTGTTGTTAACTTTTCCTGTTTTTATGATCGGAATAAACCTGTTGTGCAAATCATTGGAAGAAATTTATTAAGTTCTGATTTTACAAAAGGTTAACTTAAAGAAGGTGCCGGTTTAATCGAAATGTATTTGAGGAGATTGCGATATTGTGTATCCAGTAAAGTATTGGAACCAGCCTGAATTTGAAAATTAAAAAACGGATCACGCTTTTCATTACTGAGACAAATCCGTAAGGGTGCATTTGTCGCATAACATAAATGGGCGCTCATCAAATTAAATTCGTGATTTAAATCAATAGCGACCTCAAATTTTATTTTTTTAATTTTTTCCAGAATTTGCAAGTTACAAAGCCCAAAACGATTAATATTTTCAGGTTTTAATAAGATCAGGCTGCTATTTTCCCGATCATTTCGATCCATGAGATTAAAATAATTATAATTGAATAAAAAAGTGATCCGGGCGTTATTAAAATTATTCCGGATATCCCGAATATAATTTCGAGCAATTCCAAAGTCTTCCAATTTTTCGGGCAAGCAGATAAAAATTTGATGTGCCTTTACCAAGGTGGTGAAGATGTCCACCACTGGCTGGCTGGTTTTTGACTTGACTTTAAATTTTAAATAAAATTCAGCTAAATTTTCAAATACTTTTTGGGACATATTTTCTTCCTGGAAATAGATAAAAATCAAGTAATAGTTCACTCAGAATTTTTAAAACTCGCCGCTCCCGGTATTTTTGCCATTAATCATTCTGCAAAATGTGAAACGCCTATAAATATTACCTCAGGCTTTTTTATCTAACCCAAATAAAGGGAGAGGTGAACTATTACAAGTTCAGAATACTAAAAAATATAAGCATTTAATTTCAGTAAGTCAATGATAAATTTATTAAATTTGTTAAGTTTTTAAAATTGAATATCGCAGCAGAGTGATAATTCCTGACTTATAGATTGATTATTCATTTCAAATAGCGAGCCATTTCGGGATTGCTCTTTCAGGCCGGTGGTCGCGAATTTAAAAGCCAGCGCTACACGTTTTTGCCAATAATAACGACCGGAAAAATACCATCGATTACCTCGATTTTGAAAAAGAAAATTGGTCATCATTCCGGGGATGTCGGCTTCATAAGCATAAAGTCGGGCTGGATAATCAGAAACGTCAAATAAATAGAAACGGATTTGAAAGTCCCATGCCGGTTTTAAATTCCATTGAAGTTGATGATAAATTAAAGTACCGGTACTGGATTTGGTATTAATGTTCGTTAAAAATAAATTATCCGCAGGTGTTTTCGCCCATTTTTTTTCATAACGGCTCCTGAATTTTAGCTGCGGAGATAATCTAAAATCCATCTGAAAACGTAAATGATGGTAAAAATTTGACAGGAGAGCATCCTGATTGAGATGATGTTGGTTCAGGTATGAATAGGCCTGTGTCTCCTCACCAATTCGGCTCGAAATTGTGAACAGACAATTTTTATTCAATCGATGCGTCAATTGGAGCATACTTTTCCTGGATTCAACCGGCATTTTTTCATAATAGGTGCGCCAGGGTGTTCGCGAAAAGTTCAGATAGGCGTTGATTTTGGTGTTTTTTAAGAGCCGGTACTTCAATCCGGCGTAAAAACCCTCCTCATTTTGCGGTATGGACATAAAACTGCCCCAGGCCCGGCCATGAATATTATGAAATTGCGGCGCATAATTACGATAAAATAGTAATGCCTGCAGGCCACGCTGACTCAAAACTATTCCCGTTGTGAATGCATGATGTCCGGATTTTTGCCAGGCAAATTCTCCGGCAAGATTTAAAGACGCTTGAATGAAGTTAAAATCGAATCCATAGAAGTGATTATCCTGCCCCTGAAATGCAAATCGTTTCCGATCTGGCTCATGATTGATAAAAGGGTGCTGAAAATGACTGGCTAAAAAGGTTATTCCGATTTGCATTTTATCGAACAGCGATGAAGAAAATGTGGCGCCATACAAATTTTCTGTCGTGCTTTGTTTTTTTCGTAATTCAGATGGCATCTGGTGGATTCCGGTGTCATAAAGTGATGTTATTTTTTTATCTGGGGTCAAATTGGCGTCCCGGTTTGCGTTTGAGACGAAAATTATCGAGCGGAATCGCTCCTGTCCCGCCTGCCAGGCCAGCCCGAATAAGGCACTATTTTCATTTACCGATCGATAGGGTTGTATGGTCCGAAAATGATTTTGGACGGGACTCAACGGATCGGTGGCTATTGTCTGCCCGTAAGGTCCTGATAATATTAATCCCTGAGCAATTTTGACCCGATAGTTCCCAATGAGTAGACGGCTATTTTGAGGTAGTTTATCGATTACCATGGATGCCGATTGAAAATCATTCAACGTTTTCTCCCCCGGATCTTTTTCCAGCAAAATCCAGGCGTTTAGTTTTTCACCAGTCGAAATATGATATCGTTGATAAATTCGAAGCGGTGAATCTGTTTCCTCTGACAATAAGCCTTTTATGCGAAGTCGGGAGTCGAAATTCAATTTAATGGGGGGTGTCGTTGAAATGGTGAGATAGGGTTGGATCCTCTCTATCGTTTCAGCGGAGAGTTCCGGAATATTATTTAATTCAGAAAAATCGTTAAAATGCCCATTGGCTATTCGGTACTGTAGAATTTGATCAACCTGAACTGAGAGTAAAAAGGGGATTTGCAGCAGCTCGTCCCGGGAAGCTTTGTTCAGATCCAGTGGATGTTGCTTTAATTGTTCTAATAATTCAGCAATTTCAGTTGCTTCAGAAGTTTCTTCCTGATTATCAAAATAATCTTCATCGTTTGGTTCCTGGGCTTGCGCTGAAAATTGAATAAGCAGGAACCCAATAGTTAAAAGTGAATTAAGATAAATTCTAAAAGATAGCATTCTAAAATCCAAGAGAAGGCTGTATTCAAGATCAATTTATTGCTTTAATTTTCTGGAAAATGAAACTGAAACAAGATGTGTTAAATTCAATGTTGGATGTGAAACAAAAGCATAATCAATAATCACCGAATAAAATTTCAGTCCAAATCCGAGACTGAAGCGTGAAGGCTCGGAAGCGACACCACCTCTAAAAATTAAAAATTCACAAGATTCGTACTCGAGACCGGTCCGGAAATCGACCGGAAAATCAAAATGTTTATAGATGTCGCATGTTAAATTTAATTGACGAAATGGTTTTATGGAAATACCCGAAACAAGAATTGGTGGAATATCTTCTTTTAATTGACCAATTTGCGGTTTATTCATATTTTTAATGACGAAACCAAAGGACGTTTTTTTATTGGCATGGATAATGAGTCCCAAATCAAACCCAATCGTCGTTGTCGAACCATAATTATTGATATTTAAATGCATGAATCGGCAGGTTGCCCCGTAACTAAAAATTTGATGTGAAGTTCGTGAAAAAGTAAAATTAACTGATGTTTCATGATAATTTGAATGGCCATATTGCTGTATCGCCACACCGGGAACAAGATATCGAAAGGGATAAGTAAAGGCAAAGCTGGTATAAGTCAATTCTTTTATACCAAAAGGGCGATAGTAAAACGATGAAAATTCCAGCGATTTCAATCGGACAAGGCCAGCCGGGTTGATAAAAATGGCCTGACTGTTATTTGCCAACCCGACAAAAGCTTCTCCCATTGCTGCCGTCCGGGCACTATTGAGTAAATCCTCAAAACTGGCATAAGTTGTTGAATAAATAAGGAACAAAGCTGAAAATAATAAGTAGTTATAACGGTGGTTATATCTTTTTTTAAGATTCATACAACTTGAACATCAAGAGTTAATAACTGATTTCAAATCAAGTTGCAGTGCCTGGTGAACGATTTATTTTTTTTAAAATATTTTCTGAGTTGAGTGGTAACTTAATCTAATAGTGATTCATTTATTACAAAATATAAAATTAATTTGCAAGCTCTTTTTTTAATTTTCTCGGCATTGTTTAAAAATTGTAATTATTTTTAGTAGTAAAAGTTGATATAAAGTAGCAATTGTTAATGCAATGGAGGTCGTTATGGCAATTTTAAGTGCAAAGCGCCGGTTATATTTCTGGAAATGTGTGATGATCGTATTCGGAATTCTCATCCTGACAATTCAATCTCCAATTTTTGCGCAAAAAGTGGTTGCCAAAATTACAATTGAATTAAAAAATCTTCCGGAAGAAAGGCAAATTGAAGCAGCAGAACTGGATCAGGCGCTTATACATTATATCAACTCTCATAATTGGGTGGAGGATGATCAGGGAGGGGAGATTGCTTTCAATTTGCAAATGGTGTTGTCGGATATGAGTGTGGGGGGGGAATCCCGGTACCGGGCGAATATGCTGGTCTCCAATGAACAGGATGTCCAATTTTTTGATCGGCGCTGTCGTTTTGCGTATCAGAAAAATGAACCGCTTTTGCATAATGCCACTCAGCTTAATTCGCTTACCACGCTGATTGATTATTATGTCTATTTTATCTTGGGACATGAATTTGATAAATTTAGTGAATATGGTGGAACTCCTTATTTTCGACTGGCGCAACAACGAGCTGAACAGGGTCGTTTTGGTTTGGGGCAATTTATTGAAGGATGGGAGCAACGCGAAGAAGAGGTTCGAAAAATATTAAGTGAGGAGAATCGTCCTTTTCGAAAGATGAAAGATGTTTTCTTCTATGGGATTTTTTTGTTTGATGATAAAGGCGAGCCTGAAAAAGGGACGCAGTATGTTGCTCATGCCTTAAAAATGATTGAGGAAGGCTTAAAAAAGCCGGATCCGGATGAAAGGTACAAAAAATTCCTGGGAGCATATTTTAATAAATTGGTTCAGCTTTTTCAGAATCACCCACAGAAATCAGAGATTTTTGAGCTACTTTCCCGGATCGATCCGGACCATGCCGAGACTTATAAGCAGTATATCACAAACTAATCTATTTAAAAATAATCTGATAAGGGAGTATTGTCAAAAGTTCACGATTTTTAAAAAGCGAAGAAAAGGTTTTGGATTCGAGGAATGATTCGATTTTGAAGGTGAAAATTTTTTCAATTTCGGTCGAAATCTGCCGTTCGAGGATTTGATCAATGAGCGATATTTTTTCCGGATAAATAACCACTGAAAAATCACGCTGTGGATTCAGGCCGGCCATTCTTTTCGCAATTTGAAATGCTGTTGTCAAACTCCCCAGGGTATCAACCAGTCCATTTTGCAACGCCTGTTGACCCGTCCAGACACGACCACGGGCTAACAATTCGGTTTGTTTATAAGGACGGCTCCGATTTTTGGCGACTTTCTCCACAAAATTTTGATAAAATGCCTCCAAATCTTCCTGAATCATCTTTTTTTCATCATTTGTAAATGAATGATAATCATCATAAAGATTAGCGTATTTTCCACGTGTAATCTGTTCTTTTTTTAGCCCAATTTTATCATAAAGTCCCTTTAGATTGAATTTTCCGGAAAGAACGCCGATTGAGCCCGTAATTGTCATGGGATGCGCGATGATGGTATCAGCCGCAGCCGCAATATAGTATCCGCCGGAAGCTGCGACGTCCGACATACTGACAATCACAGGCTTTTTTTGTTTGGCCAGCATTAATTCGTGCCAGATAATATCCGAAGCCATGCCTGATCCGCCGGGACTCTGGATGCGAACGATAATTGCCTTTACGGCGTTATCCCGTGCAGCGCGTTGTATGTATCGAACCAATGTATTTGAACCGGATATTTCACCCATCACGGGATTGAAACCACTGCTTCCCGAGGCAATTACCCCCTGCACATAAATTAAAGCGATACGTACTGAAGAGGACGCCGTACCTCCTGGCTGTTGACGCAGATAATTGGTGATTTCAATCTGGGAATATTTTTTTCGATTCGGTGAGAGGTATGATTTTAGTTCATTCAGATACAAAACGCTATCCGCCAGCCCGGCCTTTACGGCGGCTTCACCATTAAAAAGCCCTTGATCGATCAGTCGATTCACATCCTTTGTTGAAATTTGCCGGGATTCAGCAATATTCCGGGTCAGATTTTGGTATAAATCATCAACCAGTGAATTTAACATTTTCCGATGTGGTTCGGACATTTTATTAGACGTATAGCCTTCGGCCGCGGTTTTATATTCACCAATATGTAAAAAATCGGCCTTGACACCCAATTTATCAAAGGTATCGCGGAGGAAAGTTACTTCGGCCATGATTCCTAACAAGGATATCTGTCCGGTTGGCGTGAGAAAAATTTCATCGCAGACACTTGCCAGAAAATAATCCCGGGTGGCGGCAGACTCCAGATAAGCAACCAGACGCTTTCCGCTATTCTTAAAGTCAATTAAGGCATCACGAAGTTCCAGCAGACGTCCCCATCCCAATTCCGTACCGCTTGGTTGCAGAATAATTCCGGCAATGGAAGGATCTTTTTTGGCCTGACGGATCGCCACCAGATATTTGAGAATTGTTGGACGTGAATCGATTAAAATATCGCTAAATGAATCATACTGAATATGTTCCGGAATATCACCGCCAATTGTTAAAAATAAGAATCTGGGAGAAGAACGACTGGTTGGAATTGTGTTCAGATTGATAATTGTGGAGCATACAAATATAAGCGAAATAAAGCTTAAAAAAACAATTGATAATACCAGAGACCATTTTTGCCAGGTTTTCATGCAATTCTCCCAAAAAATAAATATAACTAATTTTTAAGGTGATGTTGTAAAAGAAAACGAAAATTGTTCGCCTAATCCCTGGCCTGTAAGCGTCTGACAATTTGAATTAATCATTATCTGATAGAACGTTTGTGGATGCAGTCGTTCTGTCGGAACAAAACGGACTTTCGAATAACTTTCCCATTGAAAAGTGCCAGCCGTCGCCGGTGCAATTTGAAAAGCCTGTTGAACGGTTTGTTGATTCATTTCTGCATTAAAAGCAAATGAAATCGCGGTACCGCGCTCAACATAATTTGCACCATTCTGGGGAAAATTATAAATAACACGTGCCGTTTCTGTTCGGAAATAAAAAATAAATGGGACCGTCAGTCGCTTACCAAAAATATCCTGAATTGACATCTCCAAACGAACCGAGTAATCGGTTTCCGGAGCGAAAAAGCTACCCGGCGTAAAAATAACGGTTTTATTATCAACCCAATTTAAATCACCCAGTATTGATGGATTGATCAATAAGCCATTTTTAAGAGAATTTTTATCGACAACACTATTAAAATTAAAAAGCAGCCCACTTTGCGTACTGACACCGACAGTACCATTTAATGGGTTTGTCCGAACTATTTTTAGCGGTGTTGTTGAAAACGAAATAACATAATTAAATGCCAGATTTTCATTAGATTTCGTTTTGGCAGAGGTCGAAAGTATCACCTGATAACTCGTCGAAGGAACGAGCTGCGGTTCAGGGATAAAGGACATTTCAGTTTCTTCGGCATTCCATTGAATATGTCCTTTTATCAACGGATTGATATTAAACGCTGCTTCAACGGAGCGTCGATCCATCGCTTGTGCAAATTTAAAAGTAATAATCCCCTCGACCGGGTAATCCATTTGGCCATTCCGTGGATTTGAATCACTGATTTGTTCCGGAAATGGCTTTAGCCAGATATCGCCGATTGCCGTTGTTGCACCTTCATAAACAGTAACATCATTTTCAGTATATTTTCCATAGCCATTGGCTTCAACATCTACCGAATAAACACCCGTTCGCAATTCATTTATTTTGAATCCCCCGGATGTGTCCACGGTGGTACTGGCGATGAGGGCCGTACCCTGTCGGGCACTTACAATGACTGTATCTTCCTTCGGAAAAACACGGCCGGTAATACTACCAACGCCGGTATGAACCGATATTGGATCTTCCTGAATACAACCTGAAAATAAAAAGCTAAATATCAAGAATACGACAATTATCAGGCATTGTGATTTATTAAATTGGCTTTGGATTTTCATATTTTAAACTCCAGGAAATAAAGAGTCGGGAAAGATATTTAAGCTACTGATTTTAATCGAGATAATCTTTAAATTACCCTAACTCACTTTTTATTAAGGGATTAAAAATCATCTAAAATCAATCCAAAAGCCAAAATTATGCCATTTTAAAAGATGAAATTCACTTATTTCAATTAAATAATAATTTTAGTAAATGTCAAGTTGAAAATTTGAAAAAGTGGCTTAGGTCATTGTTGGATATTCGAATTTGATGACAGCAGGAGAAGCTTGACCCTGAATTTTATTAATTTGAGGGATTTAAATAAGGGAATTCCTTGTTTGTAGATAGGTGTTGTCATTTTTAATAAAGCATGCCGAATTTGATTCGACACGGTACTCTGGATAATCAGGTTTGTTTGATTTAAAGCCCGGGGGATTTTTCGCGTTGCCCGAACGATTTTATAAAGTTGCGAATTTAGATGGTATTTTGAGTAAATGCTTTTTTCAAATAGTCAACATGTTGATTTTGCTGATGAATTTTAGCGTTGTTTTCAGCATCCTTTGAAAGAGAGTGACGCTTTTTTCAATTTTTTTCAATTTTCTGGGAAAAAGTTGCATTTAGGTGCTTGACAACCCGGAAAATAATTGTTATATTTTATTAAGTTGCCGCGTGAAGATTTGCAAAATTTTCGATTGGAATTGAAACAAAGCGGCTACCGGGATCAATTGGTTCGTTTTGGTAATTTCACGTTATCTCATTCCCAGAGTATCCTTTCAGGCTTTATCGGGGCAGTGGGAAAAATGTAAAAAAAATGTCATATAAATGAAATTTTAAAAATTTAATGAAACTTTATATGATGAAGTGAGTTAATATGGGAATGTAAAATTAAAGGAACCTTCTTTAAATGCCATAGATGGGTTCTCAAGATTCAGGATGCGGTGGGGTGGTCGTGTGACGTATTAACTATTTATCCTGTTTTAGTCAAAAGCCTGAAAACCTGTCAAGAGTTTTTCTCTTCCCCGACAGAAATGATTGTTAATCAGCCGGAAAACGTAAGATACAAAAAATTCCGACAGATTACAAATTAAAAATTTGTAATTATTTTACGGTGCATCACGTGGATGATTTGCAATCTTTTTACAATGGTTTTCAGGATTTTTTTTCTTTTAACCATGATGTCCTGAAATACCATCATTCATTGAAATAATTATTTTCTATTTTTTTATAGATAACGTATGCTGGTTCATTATCGATAAAGCGATGTAATATAAATTTTAAGGTAGTTATGTGTGAAGTTAATTTGGTTGGTTCATACTCAGTTGAAGGGGATGAATGGAAACAATTATGACAAAAAAGAAGAAAAGACCAGAAGCGAGATCGAAACAATCTATTGAAAAATATTTGGAAGAGATTGGTGGTTATTCTCCTTTGTCGCCGGAAGAAGAGATTTACCTGGCCCGACGAATTAAAAAAGGTGACGATATTGCATTGGATAAATTGGTCAAAGCAAATCTTCGATTCGTGATTAGTGTTGCAAAAGAATATCAAGGGCAGGGTCTTCCCTTACAGGATTTAATTAGTGAAGGCAATTTAGGATTAATAAAAGCCGCGCAGCGATTTGATGAAACCCGTGGTTTTAAATTTATCTCCTATGCGGTCTGGTGGATTCGTCAATCGATTCTTCAGGCCTTGGCAGAACAATCCCGCGTGGTGCGTTTACCATTGAATCGAGTCGGGGCAATTAATAAAGTTGGTCGCGCACTAGAAGAGTTGGAAAAAGAGTTTGGTCGCGAACCAAGCATGGATGAAATTGCTGATAAAATGGCGATGACTTCTTTTGAAGTGGCGGATGTGTTAAAAACTTCAGCCCGGCATTTATCGCTGGATGAACCTTTTAAAGAAGATGATGGTAATAGTCTGTTAGATGTCATTGAAAGTGATCGCTACAAACCACCAGATGGTTCATTGATGCAGGAATCTTTACGTGTTGAGGTCGAAAAAGTCCTGGCTACCTTAAAGCCGCGAGAAGCAGAAATTATTCGGCTCTACTTCGGTCTCGAAGGCGATCGGCCGTTGACGCTGGAAGAGATTGGCGAATATTTTAAATTGACTCGTGAACGCGTTCGTCAGATTAAAGAAAAGGCATTACGACGATTACGACATCGATCACGTTTGGAGCCTTTACGAAAATATTTGGGGTAATGAGGAGATTTTTCGTCGCCTTTGTGATTTTAACTCCATTTTACCGCATAAAATTGTTCATGTCCTGAATTTCATAATCTTAATTCTCACTTTAATAATGCCGATAACTGCTTTACTTTTTGATGTCCATCGAACACTGGTCGATGACAGTGGTTTTCCTAAAGAGTATATCTGGCCATTGATTGAAGCAACCAATGGCCGGATCGACCTTGCTTCATATTATCATCGTTATCATCAATTAGGTCAGGAGTTGTTCGATTGGCCGGCAATTAAACCGTTTATTAAAATTCGTCAAATGCATCGGCAACGACTCGCTATTCTTTATCAGGAATATGGTGTGCAGCGCGACCTGGACGCGGATTTAAATTATTTATGGTCACGCATGGGTACCTGCCAGATTTATCCGGATGTTTTTGAAATTATTCCGCGATTGAAAGCACATTATAAAATCAGTTTACTTACCAATGCGGATAATGATGATCCACTGGTTCAAATTTTATTGTCCAATGGATTCACCTTTGATGCGGTGATGACTTCTGAAATGGTCGGGAGTTATAAACCGGAGGCACTTATTTTTCATGAAATGTTAAAATTGATGAATTTGAATCCAAACGAAGTGCTGGTAATTGGCGATTCCCCGGTTTCGGACATTCAGGGTGCCCGAAATGCGAATTTAAAGGTTGTCTGGCTAAATCGTCCTCGAACACCTCTCCCTAAAAATTTACCGAATCCTGATTTTGAAATACATCATTTGGCAGAACTTTTACCAATTCTGGATATTTTAAATTCCAATTGAAGGAGGATCAACATGAAATCATATACTGAATATCTCTGGTTCAATACCCAAACCAAACGCGATTTTATCAATATAACCCCCCAGGTTGAAAGCGCCTTACGGAAAAGCGGGATAAAAGAAGGCTTTGCCTTGGTTTCCGCCATGCACATTACCGCGGGTGTCTATGTCAATGATGCTGAAAGTGGGCTCATTCAGGATATTGCGGAATGGTTGGAAAAGATTGCGCCAGAAGGCCCGTTCTATCATCACCACCATACCGGTGAAGATAATGGTGATGCCCATTTGAAAAGCCTGTTAATCGGACATGAAGTGATTATTCCCATTACCGAAGGCCGGCTGGATTTTGGACCCTGGCAACAGGTTTATTATGCTGAATTTGACGGGATGCGCCGAAAAAGAGTAATTTTAAAACTGATTGGTGAGTAAAACCCTATGGAGCAGAAAAAAGTTAGAATCGGAATTGCGCAAATAAATACAATTGTCGGCGATATAAAGGGAAATTGCGATCTTATTCTCAAACAGATGGCAATTGCTGCCGAAAAATCTGTTGATATTTTACTTTTCCCTGAATTGACAGTGACTGGCTATCCTCCCGAGGATTTACTGTTTAAAGAAAGTTTTATTGAAGCGAACCTGGATGCCGTGAATTTAATCCGGCAGCAAACGGGAGAAATGATCGTTATTGTTGGCTTTGTGGATAAGATGGGTGATAAATATTACAACGCGGCTGCGATTATCTATAACAGCCAGATTATCGCCCGTTATCATAAAATTGCTTTACCCAATTATGGTGTTTTCGATGAAAAACGCTATTTTGAACCGGGTAATCAGTTATTTTCCCTCAACTGGAATGGTATCAAGCTGGGTTTAACGATTTGCGAAGATATTTGGGCAGATTTAAACTTACTGGATGCCCTGGTTTTCTTAAATGATGTTCAGATTATTCTGAATATTTCGGCGTCTCCCTTTCATGTGGGAAAACGAAAAGTTCGGGAGCAACTGATCACCAATCTTGCCCTTTCCAAACGTGTAAAATTGGTTTATAACAATTTAATTGGGGGACAGGATGAACTTATTTTTGATGGCCAGAGTCTGGTGAGTGATGAAAATGGACAGATACTCCATCGGAATTTACCTTTTCAGGAAGATTTTTTCGTTATTGATCTTGAGGTGGAAAAGGTGAATCAAATCCGACTCAAAGATAAAGCCTTTTTGGCGAAGAAAGATGTTTTTTTATCAACTTTTCCCATTAAAGAAATTCGGTTGGAAACCAAACAGACCAATTCTTCCCCAATATCACTGCCGGACTTTCAATTACGGGAACTGGATAATTTGGCGGAGGTATATCAAGCCTTGGTGTTGGGAACGCGTGATTATACGCTTAAAAACGGTTTTCAAAAGGTTGTTTTGGGTCTGAGTGGCGGCATCGATTCCGCGCTTTGTGCAATAATTGCCGTCGATGCGCTGGGTGCGGAAAATGTCATTGGCGTGGCGATGCCATCGCAATATTCTTCTGAACATAGTGTAAAAGATGCACAAAAATTAGTTGAAAATTTAAATTGCAAGTTTTATATTATACCTATTCAATCAACTTATCAATCGTATCAAGAAATGCTAGCGGATGTCTTTCATGATTTATCCGAAGACGTAACGGAAGAAAATATTCAGGCGCGTATCCGGGGAAATATTATTATGGCCCTGTCCAACAAATTTGGCTGGCTAGCCCTCACGACCGGGAATAAGAGTGAAGTCAGTGTGGGCTATTGTACGCTTTATGGTGATATGGTTGGTGGTTTCGCGATTATTAAAGATGTGCCCAAAACAATGGTTTATCAATTGGCCCGGTATCGAAATCAGGTGGCCAACCGTTTTCTAATTCCAGAGAACACCCTGATTAAAGCCCCTTCAGCCGAATTACGTCCGGGTCAATTTGATGAAGATAGTCTTCCAAAATATGCTTTATTGGATAAAATTTTGGAAGCGTATATTGAGCTCAATTTTGAGGTAAATAAAATTATTGCCCTTGGATATCCGGAAGACGTTGTCCGTGACGTCATTCGGCTGGTTGATAAAAGCGAGTATAAACGCCGACAAAGCGCACCAGGGATTAAGATTACCCCCCGCGCGTTTGGAAAAGACCGTCGGATGCCTTTAACAAATAAATATCATCATCAATAAAATTAACAAGTTGGGGGCAAGTGCGTGAAACTAATTTATAAAAATGTTATCTTCTTGGCAATCCTGATTTTTTTAACCTGTCAACCACCGGCGCCTCCTGTGGGCGGCGAAGCTCGCGGGAGTTTGACACCAATCAGAATGACAGTGATTTATAGTGAACCAAATACGAATAGTCATCAAATCGCCACGGTAAATGAAGGTACGGAACTCATTTTGCTTTATCAGCAGGGCGAGTGGTATAAAGTGCAAATGCCGAATAATCAGGCCGGCTGGATTCATAGTACGGTTGTGCGAAAAACCACTTATGGCCGGGGTACCATTTTGACGGAAGATGTCCAGTTACGCCCCCGTCCTCGGGAGAATGCGCCGGTTCTTCAAATCTTGCCAGCCGGGACAAAAGTTCTGGTGCTGCAGGAACAGGCTGACTGGATAATGCTTCAGAAAGAAAATTCCAAAACCATGGGCTGGGCATCGCAACGCGAATACCGTAAAGCCAGTCGAAGTACCACCTCAACCAGCAGTTCCGGAGATATAAAAACCAGTCGGGTGGTGGATTGTTCTAAATATTCTTACGGGAATGTTTACATTATCACAAATTCTGAAATTAATCTACGGGTTGGACCTTCAACCGGCTACGAATCATTAGGCCTTTTGAAAAAAGGCACCGCGCTCGGATGGATGCGAACTGAAGGAGATTGGTATTACGTACAGGTAACCAATAGCCTGCAACGGGGTTATATTCATAAATCAGGAATCGTCATCCGGTCCGATAAAATTGAATCCAATCAGGAATGTAACGTTCGGTACTATCCTGCTGTCAGTTGTGATCCACCGACTGATAGAATTCCCAAAAATACCTCTCTGCAGGTACTGGATTCACAGGATGATTGGTACCTGGTAGAAACGCCGCGGAATGAACTCGCCTGGATCCGATCTGATGTAACAAATCGGCCAATCTCATCGGTTGGAATTTCCGGTAAATCAAATTTTGGCCTGTATTTTACCAATAAAGTTACGAATTTGAATACGTCAACGGGAATTGGTGCCCGACCGATGCAAGCCCTGCCTGCCGGGCAGATGGTGGAACTGGTATCTGATAAAAATGCTGGCTGGTACCAGGTCTCTGTCGGGAATCAGACCGGTTACGTCCCCGTTGAGGATATTATCAGTATTTCCGGAAAATATGTCATGACGAATAGCCGCGCCCAATTACAAATGGAACCATCAAAAAATTCCAGCACCTTGGCTTCAATTCCAGCCGGGAGTTTTGCCCTCTTAACACAGGTTGTAAAAAATTGGTGTAATATTAAAATCGGGACAAATAATGGTTGGATTGAGGCTGCTTACCTGGTCCCCCAAAAATTTCACTCCATTTTTGTCTTTAGAGAAGGAGCCAATGGTTATGCTGATACGCGACAGAATAGTGCCTCGATTGTTAAGCATCAACGTGGTGATGAAATTTATTTCTTTGAAGAGAAAAATGGTTGGTATAATTATCGCTTTTATAATACCAATGCCGCATCCTGGATTAATAAGTCGGTTGTTATGCCCCCCCAATATGGGTACGGTATGGCAATTGAACGAAGTATTATTTATGAAGGACCGAATACACAATATTCGCAGGTAGTTGAACGATTGAATGGGGGAGAAGACATCCCGCTTTTACAATTTGTGAATAATTGGTATCAGATAATGGTCCCGCGTCGTCTATTGATGGGGTGGGTCCCGGCGAAGAGCATTAAGCCGGCGACGTTTAAACCATTAATTGTGATCAAAGAAACAAAACTTCGAAATCGAAATGCGACCAGTGGTAGTGCTCTCAGTAATTTGATTGCCGGTACCGAATTAACCGAATTTTATATGATTAATGATTGGCATTATGTTCGTGCCCCCGGAAAAGGATCCGGATGGTTGTATGGTTTCGTAAAACGCGATGATGTTGTCACCCCGTCCATCGTAAAAATTACATTAAGTAGTCCGGAAACAATCTATTATGGCCCTGGTGAAGACTATGCACAAAAAGGGACTATTGAACGGGGTGCTTTTGTTGAAGTTATCGATTATGATGGTGAATGGAAACAGATCCAACGAATGGGAGAGGTTGGCTGGATAAAAATTCAATTCCGATAAGAAAAAAAATCATGAATTATCCAACATTATGAACGCGGAATCCAGATTTTCTGGCCGGGACGAATATCGTTTACGTCATAAATTCCGTTAATATCTTTAATACGACGCCAGGAGATGCCATAAATCGTTCCCAGCGTGATCAGGGTTTCTCCATTCCGTACCACATGGACGCTCGTGTCGCTGATTGGATCGGGTGTATCGCCAGACTCACGAATCTCCTCTTCATTGAAAAGGTCCTCAATTCGTTCCTCATTGCGATGATAATACCGCAGTTGTCTTTCCGGATATTCCTGTCGCTCCGGTTGATAGTCGTTTGGCGGTAGATACTGAATTGCATTTCGATCCGGGTATTGATTTATATCTGTATCGACAAATCGAATGACATTATTGGCTGTCACCGAACTCACCAGTTTTGAATAATTGATGTTAATCTGGCCGGTAATTATTTCCTCATTACGCAGGTGATTTATAACCGCATTGAAAATAAAGATACCTAACAGAACTTTCATCCATGATTTCATTTGCACGCTCCTTTTTTTACAATTCTTCCCTTGATTTGTAAAGTATTTTTGATTAAACTAACACTGCTTGTCATGATGGATATTGAATTTCAAAATCGCAAATTGTATACCATGAAAAAATGAAAATGCTTGTCAGGAAATATGAGAAATACGTCAGACGTTTTATGATAAAAAATTAATTTATTTTGAAACGCTTACTTTTGAAAATAACAAAAATGAAGTTACATTTTTGATGTTTGGAAAAGTTTGATTCTATGATGGAAATTCTATTTTATCGCTATTTTTGAAGTAAAATGCTTTGATAAATAGGCGTATACATTTATTTTTTGTATGAGTGTTAATCTTATGAAACTTTTTAATTAACTTTCGTATTTAAATACCAGCTTAATCTCTTTATTTATTTAACGGAGGAGAAAATGGACCAATTTACACCAACCGAAACCCGGCAACCAAATGTATTTGAGCAGATTATTGGTGTTTTTTTGTCACCAACGAAAACTTTTCAGGCAATTGATCAAAAACCGAATTTTTTGATACCCCTGATTCTGATTGTCCTGGTTTCAATTATTACGGCATACGTTATTATGCCAACCATTATGCCCGCACAAATGGAAAAACAGCGGGAAAAAATGGTTGAACAGGGAATGAGTGATGAACAAATCGATCAAGCGATGGCGACCGGCGAAAAGGTTGGCTCAATCTTTGGATTAATCGGTGCCGGTGTTTCGCCGATAATCATGTTGTTAATCGCTGCTGGGATACTTATGCTGATTTGTAGTGCCATTTTAGGTGGGACAACAAGTTTTGTGAAGGTTTTTTCCGTGATGAGCTACTCCTGGCTAATCTATATGTTGGGTGGACTGGTGAAGATCCCCTTGATTCTCAAGCAAAAAACACCTGATATTCATTTCAGCCCCGCCACTTTTTGGCCAGAAGAGCAGGCGAAAAACTTTTTATATCATTTTTTGAAATCATTTGATATCTTTGCAATCTGGCAATACGTGGTTCTGGCAATTGGGGTGGCCATCATTTATAAATTTTCAAAACCAAAAGCTGGCATCGCGGTTGGGATATTATTTCTAATTTTCGCGCTTTTTAGTGCGGCTATGTCAAGTTTGTTTACGTAAAAATTTTGAATTAATCCTTTCATATACCGATTCCATCGAAAAGTGATGGAATCGGTATATTTTATTTTGAGCAAGGTGTTTTATACAGATTTTTGTAAGTTGGAGAACCACAGGAGAGAACAATGTCCCGTAAAAAAATATTAATTGCTCTGGGCGTAATCATCGTTGTTGCAATTTTTGTGTTTTATTATTTAAAGAAAGAACAGGGAAATCAGACGCCTGTTCAGGTGGATCGTGTTAAACGCGGTCGTATTACGCAGATGGTTTCGGGTTCCGGAAAAATTCAACCGGAAGATGAAGTAAAAATATCGGCGAATGTCAGTGCCGAAATTATCGGACTTTATGTCAAAGAAGGCGATCCGGTTAAAAAAGGGCAGTTGCTGGTGGAATTGGATCGCACCAAATATGTTGCGGCGATGGAGCAGGCAAAATCCAATAAAAAATCGTCCGAAGCCAGTTTGATTAAAGCAAAAAATGATTTTGAACGCGCACAATCCCTGTTTAATCAAAAACTAACTTCGAAAGCTGAACTGGATAATGTGCAAGCGAATTTGAAGCTGGCTGAAAGCAATCTGGAGCGTGCCATTGCCGCAGAAAGCCAGGCCGAAGATGATCTGGCGAAAACCCGAATTTATTCGCCATTAAATGGAACTGTTACACTTTTAAATAAAAATCTGGGCGAAATTGCGTTGGGTTCCATGTTTCAGGCAGATGTCATTATGGTGGTTGCGGATCTCGGGCGGATGGAAGTTTTGGTCGAGATTGATGAAAACGATGTTGTGATGGTTTCAAATGGTGATTCTGCGCTTATTGAAATCGACGCCATGACCGACACGGTTTTTCATGGTATTGTTTCCGAAATCGCGCATACAGCGACTACCCGTGGCAGAGGAACCCAGGAAGAGGTCACCAATTTTGAAGTAAAAGTCGCCATTACTGATACTATCGAAGGAATTCGTACGGGTATGTCGGCTACTGTTGATATTAAAACCGAAACGCGCGCGAATATTCTCTATATTCCGATTCAGGCCGTGACCGTTCGGACCCCCAAAGAAGTTTATGCCGAGGCGAAATCGGGTGAGGATAAGACTAAAAATAAAAAGAATTATACAAAAGACGGAAAGAAGGCAGACATCGGAGAAAAAACGGACGAAATGGATGAATTAAAGTCCAAAAAGAAAGATGAAGAACCAATTGAAGTCGTTTTTATTGTGGAAAATGGCGTAGCAAAAATTTCTCCGGTAATAACCGGAATCTCAAACGATACTCATATTGAAGTAAAACAGGGTGTTCAGGACTCCCAACAGGTCGTCATCGGTAATTATCGGGTGCTATCACAAACCTTAAAGAATGGGAGTGCCGTTAAAATAGCTCCTGCTGCCGGCAAAGGAAAGACGGACAGCGAAGAAGAGAAATAAATATGTTCATCATTCACGAGCATCGAAGCAATGGCAGATGGATTAAATAGCAGCGTAAAGCATAATGTATAATTCGTGAGGGTGGATGGATATTTTTTTGAATATTCAAAATTTTGTTAATTAGTTGTCATTTTTAAAGATTTAAAGTCAATCATTTTTTCCAAACTGAACAAGTTTGGATTTGTAACACAAAAATTTTAGAGGATGCAAGAAAATGTTAATCGAACTGGAATCTGTGAGTAAAGTATATGAAATCGGGACAGTTGAGGTCAATGCGCTGAAAGAAGTTTCATTGCAGATTAAAGAGAATGAGTATCTGGCAATTATGGGGCCGTCTGGCTCGGGTAAATCCACTTTGATGAATATTTTAGGATGCCTGGACACCCCCTCTTCTGGCAAATACCTGTTTGTTGGTCATCGGGTAAGCGATATGAATGATGATCAGCTCGCTGAAATTCGGAATCGGGAAATCGGTTTTGTCTTTCAAACTTTTAATCTTTTACCGCGGGCGACGGCATTGCATAATGTAGAATTGCCATTAATTTATAATGGAACGCCGGCCTCAAAACGAAAAAAATTGGCTGAAGAAGCGCTGGAACGTGTTGGTTTGGCCGAACGAATGCATCACCGGCCGAATGAACTCTCTGGTGGTCAGCGACAGCGCGTGGCGATTGCGCGAGCACTGGTGAATAAGCCCAAGATCATTCTGGCAGATGAACCGACCGGAAATCTCGATACCCGTAACGGGGATGAAATCATGGAAATTTTTGAACTATTACATGATCAGGGAAATACCATTATTCTGGTGACGCATGAGGAGTATATTGCCGAACATGCGAATCGAATTGTTCGTCTTCGGGATGGGAAGATTGAACGTGACGAATTTCTAAACTAGAGGAAGTCACTGAATGCGATTCTTTTATGAACTCTTTGAGGGCTTTAAGCTGGCAATCCAGGCACTGAAGGTTAATAAATTAAGAACATTTTTAACCATCCTGGGGATTGTGATTGGAATGGCAACCGTTATCGGAATTCATTCAATTATCCAGGGATTAAATGAAGCCTTTTATAGCTCGATTTCAGCATTGGGTTCAGATATTCTTTATGTGCAAAAATTCGCCTGGTTTGATCATCAGGATTGGATTGAATCCCGCAATCGAAAAAATATCGGAGAAAAAGAGGTCCAGGCGATTGAGAAGTATGCCACGCTGGTGAAAGCTGTCAGTCAGACTTCCAGTGCACAGCGAAGTGTCAAATTTGAAAATAAAAGTCTTTCTGATGTTTATATGGTTGGGGCCACGGCGCCATATCAGATAACCTCGAATATTATCCCGGAATTAGGCCGTTTTTTTACGGAACAGGAAGCTGAGCATCGACGGGCTGTTTGTGTCATTGGCTGGGAGGTCGCTGATCGGCTTTTTAAAAAAATTAATCCGATTGGTCGACGGGTTTCCATCGCCGGGCATAAATTTACCGTAATCGGTGTAAATGAAAAACAGGGAAGCCTGTTCGGATTCAACATGGATTCACAGGTGATTATGCCCCTGGGGATATTTCAGAAAATATTTGGTTCCCGGCGCTGGATTACGATTGAAGTGAAAGTACTCAGTCCCCAGCTATTGGAAGATGCCAAAGACGAATTAACCGGTATTTTGCGACGCGTGCGCAAAGTGGAGCCGGGAGCGAAGAATGATTTTGCGCTTAACCAGCAAAATATGTTCGCGGAAATGTATCAGAATTTAACCCGTGCGCTCTATTTTGTGGCTTTTTTCATCGGTTTTATTGCGTTACTGGTAGGGGGAATCGGGATTATGAATATTCTGCTGGTTTCGGTAACTGAGCGAACCCGAGAAATCGGAATTCGGAAGGCGATTGGGGCGAAAAAATCGGATATTTTATGGCAATTTCTCGTGGAATCAGTGGTCGTGACGGCATTGGGAGGAATCATCGGCATTATCACCGGTTTCGCGTTTGCAAAACTGGTGGCCAGTATGACGATCCTCGCGGCGGCGGTTTCTCCGGTATCAATTATAATTGGCCTGACTTTTATCGCCCTGTTTGGTTTATTTTTTGGAATCTACCCGGCTTACAAAGCCGCCAAATTGAATCCGATTGAAGCACTGCGATATGAATAAATTTTAGTTATTTTTTAATAATTGCTTGTATAATTTAGCTGTAAAGCGAATTAATTGACACTGAATAAATAACTTATGAATCTAAAAGAAAGCCTGAACGTTGCATTCGACTCCATTCGCGCAAATAAAATGCGTTCAATTTTGACCACGCTGGGTATTGTGATCGGCGTGACGACCATTATTGGCATGATGTCACTCATCCAGGGATTGCAGAATTATATGGCCCGCCAGTTAAGTGTACTTGGAACCAACACTTTCCAGATTCAAAAAGACCCGGCCATTCAAATGGGACACTCGGATCCGCAATATCGAAATCGTAAAGATATTACGCTGGAACATGCTGACGCCATAAAAAAATATGCAACACTGGTTAAAGCCGTGGGTCCCGAAACCTATAGTTGGGGGGAAGTTGTCCGGTATATGGATAAAAAAACCAATCCCAATGTCGTTGTGCTGGGGGTTACGCCTGAATTTCAGGAAGCGAATAATTATTTTGTGGATGAAGGTCGTTTTTTAAGTCAACTGGATGTGGATAACAATCGTAATGTAATTGTTTTGGGAATGGATGTTGTGGAAACATTATTCCCCCATTCTTCACCAATTGGACAAACTATTCGGCTGGGTGGTGACCGTTTTGATGTGGTAGGAACCCTGGAGAAGCAGGGAAGTGGTTTTGGCCAGAGTCGGGATAACCGGGTGGTGATGCCCATTTCTACTTTCCATAAATTGTACGGAAAACGCCGCTCGCTCATGATTACGGTACAGGTTTATGATCCGATTCAGATGGCGGATGCCATTGAACAGGCTAGTGCAATTCTACGAATCGTCCGTAAAGTTCCGCCCGGCAAACCAAATGACTTTGAAATTTTTACCAGTGAAACCTTGCTGACGACGTTTAACGATTTAACGAAATATATTAAAATTGCTGCTATCGGGATTGCCATGATTTCATTAATCGTGGGGGGGATTGGCATTATGAACATCATGCTCGTTTCTGTCACGGAAAGAACGCGTGAAATTGGTATCCGGAAATCCATGGGCGCGAAGCGACGGGATATTTTATGGCAATTCATGATTGAGGCCGTGATTCTGGGAAATGTCGGGGGACTCATTGGCATTTTCCTGGGGATTCTGATTGGGGTTTTGGTAGGGGTACTGTCACCACTCCCCACGGCCATCCCAATTCAGGCTGTTATTTTAGGAATTACATTTTGTTCGTTAATTGGGATCTTTTTTGGAATTTTTCCGGCAGCGCGGGCTGCAAAATTAGACCCGGTGGTGGCGTTACGATATGAATAACCGAAAAAGGAGGTCGTATGAAATTTGATAAACAACTTATTGGGGATGTCCTGGTGGTTTCCATTGATGGTGAAATTATGGGTGGGCCAGAAGAAAATGATTTTCGTAAATTAATTGATGAAGCGATTCAAAATGACCAGATTAAAATTGTTTTAAACCTCGCCAATGCCAAATGGATGAATAGTTCAGGCCTGGGGATGCTCATTCGGGCGTTAACGGTGTTGCGGAGCAGCGAGGGCGATTTAAAATTGGCAAATGTTTCAGACCGGATTCGACGTCCAATCGAAATCACCCGGCTGAATGCGGTACTGGTAATCTATGATTCCCTCGATCTGGCGGTTCAGAGCTATAAAGAATAGTCCGGAAGATTCGCCTGAGGTTATTGAACAAAATTCAATAAAAATTGAAAAAACAATTTTAAATAAAATCCTGAAATTCGATTGGAATTATCAGGATTTAAAAATTCGGAGGAAAAAATGTCACAATTTTCCCGTAACGAAGTGATAGAAAAAATTCAGCGCGGTGAATCAATGTCGGGGCTCGATCTTTCCGGAATCGATTTATCCTACGAGAACTTAAAAGGAATTGATTTTAGTTATGCCAATCTTTCTAATGCCCACATGCAAAATGCCAATCTCGATGGGGCTAATTTCAGCCATGCCATTTTGCATGAGGTGTTTATGTTTGGGGCGAATTTAACCAATACCTGCTTCAATGATGCTGATATGATCGATGCAAATTTGCAGGATACAAATCTGGAAAAATCAACTTTCATAAATGCGAAGATGCTGAATATTAAGCTTTTTGGCGCCCAGGTTGAAAATGCCAATTTTGAAAAAGCGGATATGACCAATGCCAGACTTAAGCGGACAAATCTGCAGTATGCAAAGTTTGACAATACCAACCTCACAGGTGCCCATTTGGAACGTGCTGATCTTCGGAATGCGAATTTAAAACAGGCGAATTTAAGCGGTGCATTTCTGGATTTTGCCCGACTTGAAGGGGCGATACTGCCTTAATAAAGGCTTGTAAATAACTAGAATTCAATTTTTATTTCACCAGACAATCATTATTATATTTAAGCCGAAATTGTTTTCGGATTTTAATTTAGTCATTTAAATACCCGCACCTCCTGAGAGAGAAGGTTGGGGTAAGGGCAAAGAAATTGAAAATTACTTTAGCTCTCATATAATAAAAATTTCAGGTAAATAAAAACCTTATTTTAATTTTTTTTAACCATCGTAGCCATTGATTCCCTCAATCCCTGAACCTTATTCCCCTATTTTATGAACAATAAGGTAATAAGGTTGCGTTTCATGGAAGGCCGCGGCGACTAAGGTGTTAAATACGAAAATAAGGTTTTAAAAAATAAATTATTAGCTTGATCGCGATGAGGCCTGGAGTGGGTTTGTTGCTTACTTTTTCACCTTGATCACACAATCCGAAAACCACTTCGGCTATAGTCTATAATGAGAGAAAAGCAAAAGTCTCTTCTCACTCTGACCTCTTTACTCTCTTTGTCAAAAAGTAAACGCAAACGAAAAATATAAAATCGTTCCTCTATGAGCATAAGTCAACTATTGGGATGAACCTGTGCTCTATTTTTTAGAAATATTATTTTGATAATGTACAAAAGGCCCAATTTTTATGCTGTTTTGAAATTGACTCGTTTCAATAACTGAAAATTCAATAGCAGAATTGTCCGGTATCTGACTGTTTGTGATACGAACATGCGGACCAATCCGGCAATCACTGCCAATGATTGTATTTTGTTCGATATAACTGAAGGGATAAATCGTCGTATCATTGCCAATCCGGACGGTGGAATCAATAAAAGTCGAATTTGGATCAAGAATAGTAACACCGGAAAGCATAAGCTTTTCAAAGTATTCTTTCCGGGCGATGGCCAGCGCTTTCGCCAAATCCACGCGATGATTGATTCCCACACCGATTCTGTTGTCCGGATAAGGAATTGCTTGCACAATCTCTCCATTCTTTAATAATATCTCAATAATATCGGTTAAGTAATACTCCTTCTGAACATTATTTGCCCGAAGTTGCTGGAGTAGCGGCATGACTTTTTTAATACTGAAGCAATAGGTGGAAATATTCACTTCCTTTAGCTGTCGTTCTGCTTCAGTGGCATCTTTATGTTCCACAATCCGTAAAATCTTCCCTTCCTGATCGCGCACAATTCGCCCATACGTCGATAGGTCATCAAAAATAACGGTCAATAATGAGGCCGCCGCCTTCTTTGCCAGGTGATTTTCAATTAAAAATCCAATACAATCGGCTGACATAAACGGATGATCACCAACCATGAGGACCATGTGTTCCAAATCTTTCGGGATGAGTGATTCTGCCTGCATTAGCGCATGCCCTGTACCCAGTCTTTTTTCCTGAATCGCATATTGAACGGAATTTCCAAATAAATTTTTAAATCCATCGCCTTCCGGGCCGATTACCAGAATAATCGGATTCAATCCTGCCTGCTGACTAGCATTGACAACATGTTGAATCAGTGGTTTGCCATTAAAAAAAGTCAGCATTTTATTGATTTTGGATTTCATTCGGGTACTTTTCCCCGCAGCTAAAATCACCCCACCGATTTTTTGAAAATTTTGTTCCAATTTTACCTCCATGACGATTTATTTATGATTTTTATAATCTTGTAATTCAATTTGAATACTTTTATGAATGACGCCAATAGTGTTCGGCACGTTTAAGAAAACGGTAGCCATTTCTAAAAAACAAAGCGACCAGTCATGCCCGAATGCTTTTATCGGGCATCCATTGTTTCAGCGAAAATGGATTCCCGCCAAAAACATGCGGGAATGACGGTGATCGGTACCGAGGCTATATGGCACTTAATTCATTAATTTAATGAATATTAAGGCTAATCCTGAAAGTGTGCCGAACACTATTGAAATGGAACATATTTAATAGCCATTTTGCAATAATTAACTTATTGACTTTAAAAATAGTAAGAAGTGCATTTTTTTACAGTTGCTGCGCATAAATGTGCAGCACTCCTGAATTTGTTCAATTTAGGTAATTTTAGAATTTTAGGAGATAGCCAAATTTTGACCCCCTCTGTATCTCCCCCATTTTCAAAAAGCGAAAATGGGGGAGAGGACCGGGTTCTCTCCTCCAAATTCCGTTTTTTGGAATTTGGGGGAGGCCGGAGGGGCATAGCCGTCAGGTTAAGGTGATAACTAATTGAAAATTAAGAGATAAGTGAGTTAAAAACTGCCCTCACCCTAACCCTCTCCCGGTGTGAGAGGGGATAGCTACGCCCTCTCCCGGTGTGAGAGGGGATAGCTACGCCCTCTCCCGGTGTGAGAGGGGAT
>DYKB01000074.1 GCA_020722815.1 Caldithrix sp.
GTCAAGAAAAAAATTACTCCACCCCAAAAAATTTATGCGTAACGATTAGCTCCCAGAGGGAGAGGGCGTAGCTATTCCCTCTCCCTCTGGGAGAGGGTTAGGGTGAGGGCCGTTTATAATTCTACTTATTTCATTATTTTCAATTACTTATCAACTTAACCTGACGGCTATGCCCAATTGCCCCTGCTCCGCCGATCGATAAATCGCTTCAACCACTTTCAACACCTCAACGCCATCCCGGCCGGGAATTGGCGCCGGTTGATGATTTAGTATCGCCTGTGCAACATCCTGCAAATAGTGGAGTCCCATAATGCCGGAATAGCCTGGAACTGACTGAATTTGATAGGTCCGACGTTGTATTGGCGCGCCTTTAAATGAATCGTGGTCACTGCAAATAAAAAGTTCATCCTTTTCGCCCTCGTATGCTGGTGCCCAGCTTAACACACCTTTTGTTCCCCGAATACTGATGAAAAGATCACGACCATGCGGATAAGCGGCTGGAACTGTGTAGCTCACATCCAGGGTGAGAACGGGACCTTTCAGGTAGGTTAAAATCGCGAAGGAATTATCTTCAATATTATATTGCTGATTTATTTTCACATTTTTACCGGAAACAGAATGAACCTGATCTTGTAATAGCCAATTAAAAAGGTCAATCCAATGAACGCCCAGATTGTACATGGGGCCACCACCACTCTGTCGGGCATCCAGGATCCATTCGGCGTTACCATCGATATATCGTTCAAGCCGCCCGGCAGCGCAACGACCGACGCAGCCAATAATTTCACCCAACGCACCAGCTTCAAGCAACGCCTTAATATCCCGAACCACCGGATGATAGCGCCAGACATACGGGGTCGTTAAAATGACCTGGTGCCGATCCGCCAGTTGCACCATCTCCGCGGCGCTTTTGCTTTCTGCCGCCATTGGTTTTTCGACCAACACATGAATTCCGCGTGCCATGGCAAACGAGGCTGCCGCCAAACACTGATTATGTGGCAAAAAAATAAGCACCAGATCAAAAGTATCTTTTTCCAGCATCTCCTCCCAATGCGGGAAGGCACTCAGATTAAAATCTTTTGCAAACTGATTTCGAAGCACTTCATCCGCCTCCGCTACGGCTACGACACGAATCTGGTCGATTTTTTGGAGATGAAGCATGTATGAACGCGGATGCAAATGCCGAAGACCGATAATTGCGGTTTTGATACTATTCATATTGGTGTTCCATTATATGAGTTTGGTTGAATATCGATTTATGAGAAAATTGGCGTGATGCGTGAAACGTAATGCGTAAAAACTGATTTTATCACGTATTACGCATTACGCATCACACATTACGCATCACGCATCACGCATTCCCCATCACGCTCCACACCCCTAAAACTTCCCATCCCGACGCTCAAACTTTGTCGGTTTTCCCAGTGTTTCACCGACATTCATGACCCACCAGGCAACCCAATCCAGCATCTGATCAACAGAAACAGTTGGTTTTCCGAATAATTTGAAAATTGCATTCGCGTCTCCCAAAAGGGCGGTGGGACTTTCTTGTCCCTGAAAATTTGGCGCAAGATTCATTCGTTGGCCCAGTTGAGTGGCAATTTCCCGAACCGAGAGCACATCCGGACCAGTCAAATTGATGGTTTTCGCAGGGGATTGACATAATGAAAAGCATTTTAAGATGTAAGAATTTGCATCCCCCTGCCAGATTTGATTGAAGTAGCCCATGGTCAGGTCGATTGGTTCCCGTTTCTTTATTTTTGACGCAATATCATGCATAATGCCATAGCGTAATTCCGTTGCATAAAACAGGCGGACAATGCAAGCTGGCGTTTGATTTTTTTCACTGAAATATTGAACCAGTCGTTCGCCCCCTAACCGGGACATGGCATATTCGCCAACAGGCTCGACTTCATCCGTTTCAGCAGCACCTTTGCCTGATGCGTTCACAAATTTATAGACATTGCCGGAAGAAATATAGACAATCTGCGACCCTGGAAATCGCTCCATGATTTTGCCGGGCAAATACGTATTCATCATCCAGGTGAAAGATTCATGATGCGAGGAACCAAATTTGGTACCGGCCATAAGAATAATATGTCCAACCGCTGGTAATTTTCCCAATTGGGCGGGATCAGTCAAATCGGTGCGAATGGTCTGAACACCGATTTGATCCAGATACTGCTGTATCTTTTGATCCGGAAAAAGATCGACACCAATCACTTCACCGCCAGCACGACGGATGAGTTCAGCCAGCGTCGGTCCCATTTTCCCACCAACACCGAGGATCAATATTTTATTGTTAATTTTTGAAATAAGCTGAATAATTTCCGGCGAAGGTGTTGTCATCTGATGAATTAATTCCGGGACGTTTTTCAAGGGTACTTCTTTGATGTTCATTTTAAGTCCTTTTCGAGTAATGGTGAACAGATGCGTGAGACGTAATGCGTGGTGCGTAATACGTGAAGCGTAACAAAATTTTGTTTTTGACAAGATGTGTTTCACGCATTACGTTTTACGTATTACGTTCTAACCAATATCTTCTCAAATCTAAGTATCGTTTTTAAAAAGACATCTATTTATCAACTTAATTTTTGTGAGGTTGTTCCCGGAAGAGCTCAGGGTGAGGTATATTTTACTACCTAAAATTCTAAAATGGAAATAAATGATGTTTTGAATCAATGAAAGACCCCCTCCTGCCTCCCCCAAATTCCAAAAAACGAAATTTGGGGAAGAGGAAGCCGGATTTTATTCCCTATCTTCGCTTTTTGAAAACCGGGAGATATAGTGGGGGGTCAATTTCCCACTGAAAACGACTTCACCGGAGAAAAACGTTTCATTTTAGATTTTCAGGTACTATAGAATTCAGGTTATTTTGAAACAGCAAAAAACCAGGATTTATATTCCGGTTCAATTTTATCAAGACTAATGCCAATAGTTAAAGCGCTGGTTGGTTGTTGAACCTTCATATACTCATCATTTGAATTAATAAATAAACAGCCAAATCGATATGTATCAGTGTTACCTGTAATTTTTATCCCAACACCACTATCGGGCAATTTTTCGGGCAATTTTGACCTGGATATTGATAGCAAATTATTGGTGGGTAAGTAATTCCGGGCAGAATTTATTTTTAAGGTATCCTTGACAACCGAATCAATGGTCATTATGACAGGTATGTCTATTCCTTCTTGATGGTCTGCCTCATCATTCAATGAGAAACAATAGATTTTCCCCTGAAATTTACAGGGAGTTGGGTTTACATTGATAATGTAATTTCGATTAACACCCTGTCCAACGCAATATAAACTAAATTGGCCCTGACTCATTTCCCATTCTCCCCACCCCTCAGATTCACTTTTAAAAGCGACAAAAATTTTACTTGACTTCAGATTGATGTGACCGGGAATCGTAAATTCTACAGAACTTGCTTCGAACACAGGACTTTTCATCAGGGCTTTTTGAAGATATATAACATTTGAAGTATTCAATGTAAAAGTGGCAAATGGTGCACTATAATTACCGGGTGATACTTCCTGAACATAACTTATTGTTGCAATATCTTCGTGGGGACTGATCGGATCATTATCACAACTTTGATGAAACAGGGCGATAGTAAAAACAATGAACATCATAACTAAATATTTCTTCAACATTGGATCCTCCTAAAAATAATTTTTTAAAATATGTCATAATGTCTGGAAATAACAGCTTATTTCATAATCAAGTATTACCCTGGCAATCAAAGTTTAGAAATTAATTCAGAGCTAATCAAACTTGTTCAGGAATTAATTTTGAAGAAAGTTCAAATGTACTTTTTTGAAAAACTTTAGGTTTATCCTTCACTTTTTGCGTATAATCAACAGTCGCCCGGATAAGCCCAAGTTCGGGATCAAAATAGTCGCTGGCAGTTCCCTCCTGTACTAGCAACGAATCACCACTGGTTTGATCATAAATAAAATATTTGAACTGATCCCATTGAACCTGCCGGACGGTCATCTTTTTATTTCGATTTTCCGGTACTATGATTTCTTTCCACCCTTGATATTTTGCGTTACCTGAAAAATCATATTGTAAAAGATGTTCCTTGCCCTCCGAGTCTACGAGGCGAAAGGTCGTATCGGCTTTCAAATTCCAGGAAGTTCCAATTCCTTTATGCATTTTAATCACCGGTTTCCAATAGGAAAAAGCGACGGAATCCTGATATTTAAAACCAAAACCGACAGCAAGTGCTGCCAAATCAATATTTGTCTGGTTCCAGATCGTTCCGGAATCGTCTTGATAAAACGCCGCCAGCTTATTATGATCAAGGTAATGATGAATCAATCGACTACCGACCGTATCGGTGTAAATATATTGCCGTTCGAAATATTCAAATTGATGTATTATTTCATTTTTTTCATTGGTTACATAACTGATAAACTTCAACTTTGCATCAGGATTTACCGGCAGGAAAAGAAGACCCGGTTCCTTTTTCTTTTCACAATTCAGAAAAGCAACAAGTATAATCAGAAACAAACTATTCAGCAGATATTTTTTCATTTTTCTCCCGCTTACGTTTTGGTAAAATTTATGAAATTCAAGTCAGTATTACTTGATCGCTCAAATAAATTATTATTTTTTATTCAATAATAGCTTATAAGGTGAAACGAGTGTAAAAGTACCCCTTAAAAAACAGGGGTAAGACCTTCGAGGTTTTTCTCTCGGGTTTCCCGATGTTCAATTTAATCACGGGATTTCAACACCAAAACCTCGAAGATCTGAATTTTACCCAACATTATTGATGGGATTTTAATATTTATCAAGTGGATTTGTTGCAATATATCGCGTCCAGTTTGGTTCAGACAATTCTCCCCGTTTGGTGGAATGGATTAATTCATATTGATTAAAACCAATCCGATCGATAAACACGAATATTACTCCTCCCTCTAATTCTTCATATCGCCAAACCTCATAAGGTTTGGTCCCCGACTCGCTGTGATGTCGCTCAATATCAGATGGAGGGCCGTATTTTAAAAATATCCGTCCCTGATCCGTCTTCCAGCCAGGTTTAAATGAGCTTTTATATTTCTCATCGGCCTCTTTGATTCTTTGTAAATAATCATGTCGAAAAATCGCGGCGGATAATCCCACCTCGGCAGCACTCATCATCCATAAATTATAAATCAGCGATTTCTTTTCGGGCAGGACTTTTATTTTTTTATATGTCGTTCTAATATCGTTCGTTGTAAGTGCATACATCTGATCATATTCCTGGTCAAGTCGTTTCTCATCAAAGTCATCCAGAAATGTATGATCTTCACCAAGCACGGGGATGGTCGTATTGGGTAATGGTTCCACTTGTTTATCGACCAGAAATTTTTTACTTTTTGTAATTTCACTAAATTTTCCCGAAGCTGTCTGAAGATAACATGACAACATATAGCTGCCATTATCCAGATCCCACACGCCGATTTGTCCAATCTCTCTACTGGACTCGTGAACAAGCGGCCGCCAATCTAGGTTATCGCTATTCGATAAAACCACATTTCCCGTCGAATCTTCAATTTGCCATAAGATAGCGTACTGACTATCGGGTTTTGCCAGAGTCAAATGATAAATCTCAAAATAATAGAATAACTCATGCAGATCAATGCCGTAGGAAAGACCAGGATTCGGTACAATATCATATACTTTTTTTCTAAATTTGGGATCACTGGTTGGCGTAAAAGGTTGAATGCCCGAGGCGAGCAGCAGATCGCTCATGCAAATTTGACTATCAGAACAATTTTGGGCAGTAAATACAGTCTTGGTGCTGTCGGTTTTTCCACTATAATAATCGCGCGCAAACAACCAAACCGAATATTTATTCCCACCACGAATAGAATATCGGATTAAATCAACCAGATGCTTTTTGCTGGTGGAAAGATTGGTTGTATCGGGTAATTGTTTTTCAATTTTCCACTGCTTATTCGCCCATAACGAATCGTTTTGATAAATATTCAGGGTAAAATAAACTGCGCAACCAAACTCATTATTTGCTTGTAATTGAAATTGGGGACTATTTTCAGGATACGCATAATAAATTTCCAGATAGCACTGTTTATCGGCACCAAGAAATTGAGCATAATCAAGGCTAATTTGAAATTGTTCGTTTGCGTAAATTTTGCCAGTGAATAGCCCGATAAATAATCCGGCGACGATTATAAATTGTTTTATATTTCGATTTGTTTTCACTTTTCTTATTCCGTTCTCTAAATAAAATTTTTCACTTTGGCGTCTGTCAAAGATAACACCTTAGACGAATTTATTTTTGGTATACGTCGGGTCGTAAAGAAAAGATAGACTTAAATGAATCCAATAAGAAAGCCTTTTCATCGAGAAATGAAAATTAAAATTTGAATTTATCCCCCGGCGCCATCGTTGTCAGGTAAAAATTCTAACTCACGAAGTAGTGTCTGTCTGCAAAAGCCTCCGATACTGTCATTGCGAGGAGCGTTTTTGGCGACGAAGCAATCTCCGCCGTTTTATCAGGGGATTGCTGCGGCAAAAAACGCCTCGCCATGACAGGTCGTGGTATTTTCGGACAGACTCGAAGTAACAATTGAATAGCCACGAGCTTTAGAGGCGGTCCGATAAATAACCTTTCGATGGCTTTTGAGTAGGCATAATTATATATATAGATTTAAATTTCAATCTATATATTGTGTTATTCATAACCTTCGAAAGGTTAATTTTGGCCGATTTCCTGGTTCTCGGACAGCCTCTAAAGCTCGTGGCAATTTAATAGTAACTTATTGATTGTTATCACCTTAACCTGACTGGTATGTTTTTAAACCCCCATTTTAATTCACCGGTGGATTAAAATTTGCCGGTGGATTGGGAAGGCGTTTATCGTTACCAATACCTCATAAACAAATGAAAGGGTTGAGGAAAACTCACTCAACCCTTTCTTTAACTCAATTCTCAAGTTTTAAGTTCAAAATTAGAACCCTAATTCCAATGAGAATACATTGTTCGCATTAAAATAGGTTACGGCTCGGTAAGCATAGTCAATTTGCAGGGTAACGCCACCAAACTTATACTTCAGGCCAGCCCCTAAAGTCAAACCGAAGATGTTGGTGCTTTCGCCGGTAACATCCTTGTTGTTATTTAAGGGAAGACCATAACCGCCTCGTAAGAATACCATATTATTGAAATTGTATTCTAATCCAACGCGGGTGAAGTCATCGTCAAAGTTATTATTGACAAATTGAGTTTGCACACCAACACAATTGGCTTCACCAATATTGAGTGAGTAACCCAAGCCAATTTCCATGGTGGAAGGCAGTTCGTCCGCTCCAGCAACCACATTATAAAATGAGGAGGGACGATCAACATCCATTGGATCCGCTTGACGTAACAATCCATTTCCGTCAAATTTCATTGGGGAGCCAAGGTTTTTAATCACAACACCAATGTTCAATCCTTTGATATCGCCCAGATCCCGATATTGGGCACCAATATCAAAAGCGAAACCAGTTGCGCTCACGCGATCCATCGTTTCAGAGATAATCTTCATGGTTGCCCCAACAGCCACTCGATCCGTCAGACCACGGGAATAAGAAAGGCCAACGGTCATAAATTGTGGTGAAAACAGTGCACCGGTACCATCGGGTGCATCTTCAGTTGTAATCGCAATATCTCCAAACGACAGGGTTTTGAAACTTAATCCAATTGAGCCGATGCCACCGAATTTTACGCCGACGCCAACATAGCTGATACCAATATCAGCGATGTAATCCATCTGCGAAAATTGGCCAGCGGCCATATATGGCATCCTATCCAAGCCCGCAGGATTCCAATATAGGGCATCGATACCGCTTACATTTGATGCTGAAGCACCGCCCATAGCGATATAACGAGCACCGACCGGGATTAATAATTCCGATGCGGCATTGGTACCGGCACGATTCGAGCCGGCTGCGAAGACCTGCGCGCTCAGCACCACCGTAAGAATAACCATATATGTGATGAGTTTAAAACTGAGCTTCATAATTATTCTCCTTATGAATTATTTACTTTGATCACTCTTACATTAGCTTTGCATCGCACAGCGATAATGATATCCGCTGCACAATGTCAATTTTTAATAGATCGGTAAGAACTGCTGCTCGCGCACCAGTGCGATCTTCAATGTCTTTGATTTACTAAGCTCTGGCATATCGACATAAACAATATAGACACCACTCGCTACCGGTAATCCATCGGTATTCTGCAGATTCCAGGTAGCAAACTGGGAGGCATCATCCTTTTCAATCGTTTGCACTAAAATACCAGCCAGGGAGAAGATACGAATAACGGCTTTTTGTGGCAGGTGATTGAATGTGACATATCGATTGAATGTTGATCTTTCCGCATTATGGAAACCATAATATGGATTCGGGAACACATTGATCTTTTCGATATCCACTTGTGCATCAGCCAGGGCGTAAGTAGGTGCTACCGCTTTGAAAGTGAATTCATCCAAAGTACTATTCGGTAGATTGGGATAAATGATGAACTGATCGATACCCGTGCCACTTGGAGACCAACCGGACGCGGCACGTCGAGCTACCGTTAACCAATACATAATTGGTGCATCAACAGAAATAATATCCATTGAATAAGCAGGATTGGCAGTTTCGCTATAATTTTCATCAAAAATCCATAACCATTCCCGAGGGCCAGTCCCGGCAGTATTGTCCGCATCGTTATAATAAGGTGGCCAATATTTACCATCCACCAACCCATTGGCAGCATTGTTCTCCATGTATCCAACCATTAATCGACGTGGATTCGCGGGATCCGTTACATCCCAGGCCGATAATGGTACAGATTTGGCATATTCCTGAAAAGCATAACCACCACCCTTATTGACGATAAATGGTTCGAACTCAGGTTTAGCCGCTGCCGCAGTAGAACCGCGCAAATAACGATATCCGTACGAAACGTTTTCGTCACTATCACTGAAATTGCCATTTGCATCAACAGTCGCTAATTTCAAAAGAACGGGTTTCAAACTGGTAGCAGGATAATTATAACCACTACCGAAAAATGTTGTTGGCTGTGCCCAACCAATTGCACCGTAGAAACCTTCGAATCCGAAGTTGGCTGCGCCACCAGCCCAGGTAAAACGTCGCTCGCCAGAAGGAATATCCCAGTCTTTTACACCGGGTGGCGGTCCTGAAACGATGACCTGAACACCATCAGTAATCAGGTAATTCGCATCACCACTCTGGTTGGTTTGATTGGTTAATACATCGATGCCTTTGGTAACATTAACCAGATTCCAGACAGTTTGGCCGCCTACTTCACCGAAAGTGACTTTATATTCATCACTAGTCATTTTGGCGGGATCTAAAGCGAGTGCAACAACACTACCATCGCTGGGTCCAGTATGGGAAACCGCCAGTGAATCGCCAGCTTTAACCGCATAACGAATACCTGGTTTTGCCGTTTGAGGCACAACCACAGCAACCGATAATGTACTTTCAAGCGATTTAACGGTCGCGGCGGGATCAGGATTAAAACTATATGCCGTTACGGCAAAATAGTAAGTACGGCCGTTGGCTAATGGTTTTGACCGGAACCGATCAGTATCGATATAGATGGAGCGTTCAATTCCACTGTTCTTGCCAACCTGCACCGGCAGATTGAGAACCAGTCCTGAATTGATGTCGAAAGATTCCTGGGTGATACTGGTAACTTCATTAATAGCATCATAAGTTGCCAACTTGATTCCTGAACTTATAGCAGCACCCGCATTGGGAAGCTGATACAGGTTATATCCTTCGAATATGAATCCTTTATCGCTGAAATTTTCTACCGCTTCAACACCTTTCGGATCGTAGCCCCAATTCAGGAACACCTTGCCATCCAGCTCCGTCGCCTGCAATTTGGGTGCTGGCGGGGCTTTGGGCAGTTCGAATAAAACATCGAAAGCTTCCTGTGCAAATCGGTCATAAAATTTCAATACGGAAACACTGGAGAGACGATCCGAACCCATGGCCCCTAAAACGGCCACAACAGTTTCAGTCGTATCGCCGTAATTCATCGTGAAAGGTCCGGAGACCAGCAGAATACGACGGTCACCGGCATTGGCATCAATCCAGCCACTACCAGTTACCGGATCACCTGGAACGCGGAACATCGTTCGTGAGCCATCTGGCGTTTTCCAGGGATCTGGCGGGGTGACAGGACGGGGGCGATAACCACGTAACAGGTTCCACCACTGCTCAGTACCAGTATAGGGACCACCGCGGTCCGGATCACTGTCCGTTTGACCCGCCGCAAAATATGCAAACGAAGTCATGGGTAAATTCTTATAACCATCGACTTTTTTCAGATGCCAGATTGCCTGGCTACCAGCGTCCGGGACGCGCGGACCAGCAAAAAAGTCATAACCACCAGCCGGTGGCGGATATCCCGCTTTGGAATAGGTGGGGTCCTGTGAAGAGGCATTATAAACATACCCCAGACTTAAAGTTGTATCGCAACCGGCAAAGTCATCACCAGCCTCACCATTATCCGGATCAGACCACTGACAAACATACATACTGTCAATGAGGGCATTATCGGGCGTTTCACTCCGGCCTTTATAAATCAGACGGAATTCTTTAAAGATAATATTACCCAGCGCATCACTTCGTTTATACGCCCACAAGGTTAATTGCATTTCGAATCCCATTGGGGGTGAACCATAAAGACCGACCGTCTGGGCTGAATTTAAATCATTACAAACTAACCAGACCACCTGATCACCATTGGCATAGCCCGGTTCATCGGCTAATGGATAGAGAACGGGATTACCCAGTTTATCAAATTGTGGATTGTACTGACCATCGCCTTCGGCATCATAAAAGGGGGCGCCTCTATTGGCCGGCCAATCAATCCAGTCGTTACGATAGATATTACGCAAAGTTTGAACTTCAGCATCAGTTATGGTTGCAGGTGAAACAAAAAACACTTCTGCTGCGTCCAGAACGAGTTCTGAATTGGAAACTGTTGCAAAATCCCGACGAACCCGCCAGATACGATAAACATTTTTCGTATCATTGAGATCTTCACTAACACCTTTGGAAAGGATCTTGCCGGGGACAGTACCGGTCGAATACGCCTGACCGCCAATTCGAATAACCGGATCGAGACCATCATTCATTTTACCACCCCAGATCAGACCATCCTGAAAGATAACGGCTGTCGTGGGCGAACTCCCTCTCGGGAAATAAAGACCCGAGTTACCATTCGGCTCATTGGCGGAAGTTCCATCGGCATAAATCCACATGGCCACCTGACCAATGTTAACCAGTGTACGGTTGACATAGTCGGCAGCGGGTGCTGCGGATTTTTGTAACGCGGAACCTGATTTGTTTCCTCCCTCAACTGCTGATAAGCCGATGCTATAAGAGAAAAACACGCCTATCATGAGGAAGAGAAGCATTAAATTTATCTTCTTCATTCGTTACCTCCGAATATACGGTTCAAATTTCTTAATTTATCATGTTCGAATAAGATCATGATCGAAATAAGATTTAACGCAAATTTTAACATTCGCATTCAGGTTAAAACTAATTATTAGAATTCCAATCGAACGCCAAAACGAATTTCACGGGGTCGTTCAAAAAGCTGTCCCGACTGTGAATTGCTGCCATTACCGGACAGGTTCAAAGCATTATACATTGCCCAGAAAATTTGTTCTCCACCATTTGCGGCAGCCATTGGGCCACTGGTTTCAGCATCAGCTTTGAAACCATCATCCCACGGATTACCCGTCCGCATATAAACATTACGGACGTTTCGACGATTGGTTAGATTGGTAATATAGACATAAAAATTCATACCGAGCGGTCCAACATCAATTGTCTTATCCAATCGGAGATCAAGGGTATAATTCCACGGTGTCAATGAAGAATTCACGGCTTCCAGTGGATTACGGTTTCGAACATCGCGGATTTCACCACCGACACTGACGTCCTGTTGACCGAAAGCACCCTGGCGAAGGGTATAGGGATGGCCACTAGCGAATGAGAACAATAAATTAAGGCCAAAATTTTCCAGGATCATGCCACCATCATTATCACCGAAACGATAATCAAAATTCACTGTTCCCGTGTGGGGGCGATGGAAATCCAATGGCATCAGAATGGTGGGGACCTGAGTTCCCTGTTCGGTACCGGCAATGGTTGATGTTGAAGCGGAAGCCGTTCCGAGTGAGCTGGAATAGGTATAATTGATCTGTCCCGCCATCCGATTGGTGCGGCGTAAGGTTAATGAAAATTCCACACCTTTATTGGTGGAAAAGGCACCATTCTCGACAACGTTATAGAAAGAAATGATATCCGTTGGACCGCCGACGACACGACCGGTGGTGATCCAGCCCTGAATATCTTTATAAAAAGCAGTGATGTCAAACGAAGCATTGTCAGCAAATTGCTGGTTAAAACCGATTTCATACTGTGTCGTTCGTTGTGGCTCTAAACCGTAGCCCGGAGGAGCCAGGAACGCAAAACCACCGAGATACATCTGGTCGTATGTTCTTTGACCACGATAAATATCATCCATTCGCGGTTCCTGAATGAACTTGCCATACTGAATATGGAACACAGTCCGATCAGTTGCCGGAAAAGCCAATCCAATTCGTGGGCTGACGTAGAAATTCAGTTTCGATTTCACGATGCCATTGGGGTCAATAATATGGAGATTACGATCCCATGATGGATTCCTTGGATCAGAAAAAGTGAAATCGTCATTATTAAAACCATCCAGACGTAAGCCAGCGCGGATAACCAATTGTTTGGCTTCAAATTTATCCTGGATAAAGGCTGACATAAAAGTAGGATGTTTGGGTCCATCTAATCCAAACTGATTTTTATCAATTTCGTTACCCCACAGGTCATAGCCGTATCCTGAATGAGTATTGGCCATCCATGCACCTAAATCCTGCGGATCACCGGCCAGCGCACCAACATAGACATCAGGATTGGTTAACCGGGTGGTGAAAGAACCAAACGCAGCAGGAGCAAACGCACGAACCGTCCACTGTTTCACATCCCCACCAAGCCGGATTTCATGCTGCTTCAATTGAGTGGTAAAACTGAACGAACCACCGATATAGGAGCGTTTTGCCAAACTGTATCCGCCAGGCGTGCCTGGAACGGTAAAATCAAAGCCGTACAGATCAATGGCATTGCCAACATTGGCGCTTGACCATTTTTTATAGGTTACACCCTTTTCGGCATTGGCGACACTATCGGCATAAAGCCAGTAGTTATCGCCGAAAAGCGGATCATAGCCTTTTTGACGATAATCAAAATAGTTCAAATTGACTTCATAATAAGTTTTCGGATTGATAATATGAGTCGCTTTCAAACTATAAAGCCCATCGCTACTCTCATTTAAATGCTGGCGCTTCAGATTTAAGATACCACCGTACCCATTGCTTCCATCCTGCCATTTCGTATAGGATAAATTGGCGGAAAATCTTAAACGTACCGGGCCGGCATCATAAACCAATGTTCCGGTGCCGACAAACGTGTTTTGATTTGTTTCCGGCATATTGCCATCCACCATAGATAAATTTTTAATGGTATCAGCATAGTTGGTGGTAAGCAAAGGGAAATTACGGTCATCGATATAGGTATTGGCATGGTTGAAATCAAAGCCTTTCCAGAAACGGCGAACCCGATCACCATAGTAGAAATTTTGCCCGGCGACGAAGAATCGCATCTTTTTGCCCAAAACTGGCACGGGACCAGAAGCGGTGACGGTGTAATCGCTATAACCATAGGAATAGGTGTCCAGAAATTTTTGGCCTTCATCAGCAAAGTTATCCGTTTCAGCCTGGACTGTAAATTGGTAAGTAGGACCACCAGTCCGCAGGGTCTGGCGAATAATACCGGCATTGGCACCACCAAATTCGGCATCATAACCACCGGCCTGCAACTGAATTTCTTCGAGGGCATCTGGAATAACCCGGGCAAGATTCGTCCCACCCATGACGTCACGTGTTGCGGCACCTTCGAGAAAATAACCAATCTCTTCGCGACGACCGCCACGAATGTATATCTGACCATCTCGGGTGACAACACCAGGTTGCATCTGAATAACCGCGGTGACACTACGAGCTGGAATATTCTTGAACTCTTCGAAGCTTTGAATACGAGTAACGTTCGTGGCACTGGGCTGCACCAATTGGCGCTCGGCAACAATCGTTACTTCCTCGCCACTAATCGCCGTCGGCATTAATTGAAAATTAACCGTGGTAGTTAAATCAGCATTAACACGGATTTTTTCATACTTTACGGCGCTATATCCAATAAAGGATGTCTCAATAGTATAAGTTCCAACAGGAACGTTCAAGATCACGAACTTTCCATTAATGTCCGTCGCTGCTCCCATCGATGTTCCCGAAATGATGACATTAGCGCCGGGCAGAACATCCCCGGTTTGCTTATCGGTCACCGTTCCAACTATCTTTCCATTGATAGCTGCCGACAGCATCACTGGAAGGAATAAGGAGCATACCAGGAACACTAAAATTTTGCTCTTCATAGATAAACCTCCAAATTTGAATCCGATCAATTAATTAACTTAATAATGAGGGATTAATTATCTTTGAGAGTGACTGCACTCAAAGTACCTCCTGAAACACTGCCGACGATAAAGGCAGTTGATCGTTCCTTGCCGACTGAAGCCGTAAATGTCAATACGGCGTTGGTTCCGCCGGTCGGCGTAACGGTGACAGTATAGTCTCCCGGGGTTGCATCTTTATAAGCACCAATTTTTTTGTACGAAACTCCTGTCCATTCGAGTGTGTCTGGACCGATGGCCTGAATGTCGACAGATGGCGCATCTGCAGACAGATGAATTGGTCGGAATTTGCCTTTATCACCGGTCACGGGATCAAATACTCGCATCTCATTCGCGCGTAAAAAGGTCGGTACTCCACCCTCCAGTAAAATACACATCGTGCCACGATAATCAGTGGACATCGACATAATCAATTCGTCTCCGGTAGAAAGTGAAACTTTTTTCGTACCAGATACGTATTCAGCATAAGAAGTGGCGGCTTTAAAATCGAGACTCCCGATCGATTTTCCATCCACACTTAATGCGACATTACCTACACCTGCTGCGGCATGAATGAACCGATAGTAAGAAAGAGCAGGTGGAGGAGTGACTGCATCAGTCGGCATGTCAACGCAACTCGAAAACGCTATCAAAAATAGCATCAACACTCCGAATAGCAATAATGCTGTTTTGTGTTTGAATCTCATTTTCATCGTTCTCCATAGTTACATTCTTTTAGGTTACGTGAATTAATTAAAAAAAAAGCTAAAAACTTTTTTTCCTCACCTCCTTAGCACTTTTGGATTTAAAAATTTTGACTTTTTTGTTTATGAATTTAATGACTACCTAAAATTTTAAATAGACTTTTATTATCTTAAAAATCAATGACATCCCCCTTCTGGCCTTCCCCATTTTTGCCTTTTAAAAATGTGAAAGATACACCGGGGGTTAATTTCCATCCGAAAACAACTTCACAAGAGAAAAACGCTTTTTATTTAATTTCAGGGACCATTAGTGTCTGTCCGCAAAAGCCCCGATTCTGTCATGGCGAGAAGCGTTTTTTGTGACGAAGCAATCTCCGCCGTTTTATAAGGGGATTGCGAGCCTAAAAAACAGGCTGCGGCAAAAAATGCCTTGCGATGACAGGTTTTGGTATCTTCGGACAGACACCATTTAAAATCAAATTCAAATTCACAAGAATCATCCTGGAATACAGATATTTGATCCATTTATTAATAAACACTCCCTATCAAAATGCAGGATAGACGCCGCCAGCAATGATACGGCGGAATTTAATACCAGCGTATCCCGCTTCAGCCAATGAATCAACATCTGATGATGCATTGGAAAAGAATACTTCGAAAGTTTACTGTTAATAAAATTCGTTGATAACAAATGACTGGCGGGATTTTGATGATAAGGGTAATCAAAATGAATCAGGTCATTACCAGGCGCATTTAAAAGTGCTGGCAATGGTAAGATTAAAAGAAAAATTGATTCTGTTAAAACAAGGCGATCTCGTGGAGAAGAATAAGCGCTTAGAAACTTAATCTGAAACCAATTTGGAATAAAATTAAGATTGGTAATGAAGGTCCGGTCTACCAGGCTTCCTCTTATCATACAACGGGTTGATTCAAAATTTAATCCCGAATAAAATGTATCCCTAAATGAATAAAAGGTACCTGGGACGCCGTCCGTAGGGAAGATATCGATTATTGAGGCGTCAATGGTGAAATTTTTGTAGTTTGCACAATTATCACCCCGTGACAATTCCGCAACCTCAGCCATTCCTCGCCCTTCAAATATTTTTCGGGACAAATCAAGACTGAAATGAGAAATAGATCCTGCCGATAAGCGGACGTTACAGGAAATAACATCCCCTTCTCCATTGAAGCCAGCCGTTAAAGTATGGCTTCTAACCGGATCATCAGAAGTGATAAACTCACTGGTGATATTTGTTATGGCATTAATCATTGAGGCCACCCGAAAATTTCCACCTGACAGTGGAACACTGTCTCCGTTTTCAATGACAATACCACCAATCTTATCATTTATCGCGCCGAATACGCTGATTGATAAGAGTAAAAACGCAAACAGACAACTTAGAAGTTGCTTAAACATACTCAGACCTTCCAACTCAGATTATTTCAAATAAAATAAAGCTACTAGCTTATTTTAAATATGCCGCAGTTTTACGCTTATTCACCTCCTTTTTCTTAATAAACGTCACCGTATTGATAATTAACAAATTTACAACTTGTTTATTTTATTTTCAATGATTTTTTTATTTATTTTTGGATTTATTTTATCCAGTCCTCCAGCACCGGATAGTCAGGTTTGCGCAAAAGATGATGCAACAATGAAAATTGCTGCATGATATGAGTCAACTACTGGCACCAACAACATCAATAGCCTTCTGTTTTTATTAATGTTAAAACTCAATTGCCCTGTTTTCTCACCCAGTTATGTGATCTGAATCACAAATTTCCCTAATTATAAAACAATTGTAACAAATTGTCAAGTACTTTTTTTAAAATTTTTCAAAAATTTAAGAAATTTAGGGTATTTCAGGCACATAATACTCTCGCGATTTGAAAGAAGTTCCCCTGATTTCAAAAAATGACCCTTTTTTGAAGGGTCATTTTTGGCAAAAATTTAATTTTTCTCATAATTTACCATTGAATTGCCGCGAGCTTTCGTTTGGGGTTCAATTGACCAGCTTCCCCCGGAAACGGGCTTTTAAGCCCGAAGTCATATACGCCAGTGGGTTTAAACCCACAAAACGAATTTAAAAGCATCTTATTCCACAAACTGAAGCTCATGTCTATTCATTTATTTTTTAATAAGTTATCTTCTTAACCCAATGGTCAGGCGTCTTCCGTTAAATAAAAATAGAAAAACCACTTCGATAATAACATCAAATCAAAACCGCAACGTAAACACCGTCTCCCGACCTGGAATGGAACGAACCGTAATAGTCCCCCCATGTAACCGCATAATCTGCCGCGAAAGACTTAATCCAAACAGCACTTTCAACATCAGACATTATTTCCGAGTTGACAGCCGGATCCGGCGAAGCATTGGTGATGAAGCGATTTAACAGGTGTCTGGCCGTCGATGCCAGCGAAGAGATTGGCGTTACGGAATTCATAATTTCGTGTGTCAGTACCCGGATAAGATTTTGCCAGGCTTCCATCTCTTTCTCTTCCAGTTCACTCTGAATATTTTGTAATGAAATCAGGCGATATTTTTGTTGATGCATGGTAAAATCGGCGGCATAAATCGCCAGTTGTAAAAAATCATCTTTATCCGTAAACTTGAAAAGCGTTCGCGTGCCCGGTTTCAATGAAATTATTTTTTCAACAAACTGCGGATGAAGGTGATTCAATTGATCCAGTTTACGTAAGTAATTGATTTTTAAAAGTCTTTTCGCAGCATTGTTGATAAGATCAACTTCATCATTCATTTTGATCACGATGATCCCAACCCCGATATTTTGCACAACAGTTTGCAAATAACGATATTGTTCCTCTTTTTCCCGGCGGGCCTGGTGAAATTCCTGAATGACCGCGTTGATGGATTGATATAACTGTTGAAAAGTCTTTCCTTTATGATGTGAACTGAATAACTGTGAAAAATCAGCGTATTTAATCGAATCAAAAAAACGACTCAAATCGCGATTGGTGGTTTCAATATAATGAATAAGCAGATAAACTTGATAAATGATTGCAAGTGCCAGTATCGAAACCATTGCAATCGAAAAATAATAAAAATAAACAAAAAAAAGCAATAATATTGAAATGATTATCAATAAGACACGCCAAATGATGACAATTCGAAATCGCTTATCGACCATACTTCTCCATCCGGCGATAGAGTGAAGTCCGCGTTAGTCCCAATTCCTGCGCCGCTTTGCTGATATTTCCACCGCATTGTGTTAATATTTTTCGGATGACTGTCTTTTGAATATCATCCAGATGATAGCCATCAAAAACAAGCCCTTTTTCTGACCTGGCTTCCGGAAACAAAAAATCGCCAGGTTGTAAAAGCTGGGAATCACTCATAATCACCGCGCGTTCAATAACATGCTGCAATTCGCGAATATTGCCAGGCCAGCGATAGGACTGCAATTTCTGAAAAGCTGCCGAACTTATTTTTTGAACCGGTTTCTTATAACGTTTTGAAAAATTGGCGAGAAAATGCTCTACCAGCAAGGGAATATCTTCCTGACGATCTTTTAATAAAGGAAGTTTGATTTCGACAGTATTGATTCGATAGAGCAGATCCTGACGAAATTCATTTTGTTCAACCAACTCATAAATCGGCAAATTGGTGGCACAAATCAGCCGGATGTCAATGGGTCGCGGGGAGTTGGTTCCCAGGCGATAAACCTGACGTTCCTCAAGGACACGCAACAGTTTCCCTTGCAGCGCCATCGAAAGATTACCGATTTCATCGAGAAAGAGCGTTCCACCTGAAGCAATTTCGAACCGTCCGGCCCGGTCCTCGCGCGCATCTGTGAAGGCACCTTTTTTATGGCCGAAAAGTTCCGCTTCAAACAGCGTCTCAGTCAGCGCGCCCATATCCACACTGATAAAAACTTCATTCCGCCGCAGGGAATTTCGATGCAGCGCACGGGCGACCAATTCCTTACCGGTACCATTGGACCCCAGCATGAGAACATTGGCATCCGTCGCTGCCACTTTCTGGATGGTCGTGAACACCTGCTGCATGGCAGGACAAACCCCAATCATATCATGAAAGGGCAAATCCAGATCGGCGCTGAGCAATTTTTGTTGGGAGCGCAGCTTATCCACTTCCAGATACGATTGTCGCAGGTTCATTGCGGCGGAGAGCGTGGCGAGTAATTTCTCATTTTGCCAGGGTTTTAGGACAAAATCAGTTGCACCAGCCTTGATCGCCCTGACCGCCATCTCCACATCCCCGTAAGCTGTAACCAGAATCACCACCGCCGATGGATCAATCTCCAGAATTTTACTTAACCAGTGAAAACCTTCAGAGCCACTCGTGACATCTTTGGTAAAATTCATATCCAGCAAAATGAGATCGTAACTTTCATTCTTTAAAAGCGCTGGAAGAAGTTGGGGATCTTTCTCGGTATGAACCAGTCGGGCATATTGTTTCAATAACAAGCGACTGGCCATGAGAATATCCTCATTATCATCGACAATTAAAATTTTTCCGAATTTCATGGGATTCATGGGTATTAGCCCGATTTGTTGGTAATTTTGTACATTTATTTGGGGGATGTGACACATGATGCGTAATACGTGATGCGTAATGGGCCAGGTAATATTACAATCTATTTTTACATATTAAATATTACGTATTAAGCATTAACCATTAAGCATTAACCATTAACCATTAAGCATCACGCCTCCCGTTCCTCTTCCCACGCCCGCCACTTCGACGGTTTCCAGAGAACTTCTGGCGATCCAGATGGCTGCATCCCGAAAGATGCCGGCGGACTCTGGTGAATAACCTGCCCTTTGAAATGTAATTGGGTCATATAAGACGCTGCCCAGTAAAGTCTTTTTGAATCGGCTGAAATAAAAGCCAGATTGGCATCGGTTTCCAGCAGGTCGTATTGCACTTTGCCCAATTCATAATCATACCGCGGTCGCCAGGTTCGGTGTGCATAATCCATATTTAAATCTAATTTTACCGCCAGGTATTCTTCTTTACCATTGATGTTCATTTTAAGTCCCACCGCACGCGGAAATTGATTCGAAGGAATAATTTGAAAATTTTTCAGAATTGAATCCACCGAAACATTCGGACCATGCGGGAAAAGCACCGTTACAAAAACCGCAAATTGATTTTCATAAAAAAAGTCAGCAATAGTTTCATAAAGGGCTTTTTCTGGTTGATTATGGCGATTAATATCAAAATTCCCCACGTAACGCTCCGGATCGACAAATGGAAAATACACCAGCAATTCCTGATTTCCCGGCGCTTTATAAGTGAGAATATTATCGATACGGGTATTAAACCAGTTTTCCCCGGAAGCCAGAATTTTTTGGGTATGCCAGAGATTGGCTAAAGTAAAAATATCCCGTCGCAGGAATTTTACGCCATCAATCGCAATGAAAAAACCGGCTTTTTTATGATAGACAATGATGCGATCCCACTCATACCCCATTTCCAGATCTTTTAAACGGGTGCGCGAATAATCAAACGCCTGAAAGGTCCAAAAATCGATAAGCTGGGTTTCCACGGGTCGATAAAAGCCGGAGTTGCGAATCATTTCCCAGAGTGATTGTTCCGCGCGCTGACCTTCCAGCCGAATCCAGCGGCGATTTTTCCGCACCACCAGTCGGTTGTGGAAATAGTCCGCACGAAAGGCACCATAATCCCCGCTTGGCAAAAACGGGCGGTAACCAGCATCATGCAAAAGAATCGATCCTTGATGAAGGAGCGAGATAATCGCATTCTCATCGGCATGACTATGATGGGTTCGTTCTTCCTCGGCCGTGATGGTAGACCGCATATATTCACGAAACAGATAAGAATCCGTGCCCTCATCGCGATAATTCAGTAAAAGATAAGTACTTTCAGGGTTCGTCCCATTTCGAAAGACGATCTTCTTCCCCACTGACTCTTCCATGACCAGCCGGCTCTCGCCTTTCAATGATTTTTCAGGAAGCGATTCGTCACTCCATAAAATCGCATCGATTAATGTACGCGCCACATGGATATCCGGAACAGCCGTCGATAGCGTCTGTTGAAAATTCCAGAACTGATGTGCCGCCCATTTATAGAGGGGTTCCTGATAAACCGCCGCCCCTTTTTCAAAGATGGCAACCCAACGAATCGCTTCAGACGGCCACCAGGCATCGCCATAATCAGGTAATGAAACCAGTGGCGTCATCTGATGCAGAAAATAGTCAAGATAATAGCGGGGAATTGATGATTTAAAAAAGTCATCATCCTGTTTTAGGTCAACAAAATTAAACAGCGCCATCAACCAGACGGGATGATAAATCGCCGCATCTTCCGCTTCCCAGCGCTGGTAGCTGTCCTTTACCAGCACATCGGCCATTTTTTGCCAGCGGGGCGCATCCGGATGATCAGACAATGTCCTGGCCGAAATCTGATAGGTCAGTGCCCGCAGCATGGCGCGATTCATCGGTCCCCATTCGGGAAAATTAAACAGGAAATTCGCACAGTCGGCAATCCCCTGTTCAAGCGTTTGCCGGGTTGTCGGAGTCAGGCTATTACTTTTTTGAATAAAACGATAAGCACGGGCATAGGCGTTCATATCAAAAAAGTCCGCCAATGGGGGTAACCCTTTTTTATATTCAATCCGATGGGCATAAAATTGCTTTGGATAAATTCGTTTAATTTCTTCGTATTCTAAAAGTAAATCTGCAACCAGTCGGGCATAAGTTTCATCACCCGTTTGCTGATAACGAAAACCCAGGACCACTCCCAGTACCGCCGGATACGACGTGGGGGAATAGCCAAACAGATTGCTTTGCTGAATATTGCCTTTCCAATCACGAATAATCTGGTGCTGTTGTTCCAGATGATATTTAACGACCTCTTCAAGATAGTGCTGATAAGCAGCTTTCGACATAGTTACCTCCGGTTTTAAAATAAATTTTATCAGACATGTAATATAACTTTTTCGAGGTTGAATTTCAAGGATAAATTCAGATTAAACTTGTTAATTTTTTTGTATTGTAATAAATGTGGTAATCATAATTTAATTTTCAATAATTTACGATTTAATTGCCACGAGTTTTAGAGGCTGTCCGGGGACTAACCCGGAACTGTCATTGCGAGGAGCGTTTTTGGCGATGAAGCAATGCGGTGCGGAGGTTTTATAAAGAGATTCGTGCCCGCCAAAACCACCTGAGAATAAATCCTCAGGCTAAAATTAGGCAAGGATGCTCAAACATCCTCGCTACAGGGCGCTTGAGCGTCCTTGCAAATTTTGAGCCTGGTCGTTTACGGCCAGGCGGAGGGCCTTTCACAATCGCAAATCCAGTATCAATAAATCAGCTTTACCAAACATTATCATTGGTGGTTTAATAATATTTCTGCCTCGCGAGATGTATTGTTTGTTCGGCGAGGTTTGGCAAAGCAGTTTCGAGCAAATCCGCAATCCGAAATTCGAAATCCGAAATTGTTTTGCTTCTCGTTCCAACGCTTCTGCGTTGGAATGCCTTTTCAGGCGTTTTACGCCCAGTCATTTTAAATTTCCCGGCTGATGTTCGCCAAATCAGCTTTACCAAACCAGTGATGCCAATTGATATATGGGGTTTATTGACATTGCTGCCTGGTGTGATGTATTTTTTGTTCGGCGAGGTTTGGCAAAGCAGTTTCGAGCAAATCCGCAATCCGAAATTGTGTTGTCCTTATTTTCGATTGTTTTAACCTGAGTAATCAGTGACAAATAATAATGGCATTTTTAGGACCTGAATTCATCATTCCGGCCTCGCACCGATTATTAATAATAAACCATCAAAAATAGCTGAACTCTTAGAAAATTATAATAGTTAAGTACTCAGGTATAATTTTTGCAAAGTCCAACATTTGCGATATTTTCTATTTCACGCCAGTATGGTAACCTGATTATCAGCATTATCAATTTATTATAAAATGGGAGTCAAATTTCATGAAAAAAACTATCATAAGTATCATTTTATTCGCATTTTTGGCAGGTTGCGCCGGAAATGCCTATTATTTTAATCGTGAAGGCTGGAGTTATTCATTTACTGAAGATCAATTTAAGAACAAACTCATTAAAATGGAAGAAGAAGCCGTAAAAGAAAAAGTAGAAATTGAACGTGCACAAAACATCCCCCCAAAAGGTAAAGCCTCTGTAAAGGTACTGATCGATCGCGATGGAGGTGTTATCGCGGCGGTGGTTGACAACCGACAGATCAGCATTTCACCCAAAATTTTATTAAATGCGGCCAAAAAATCAAAATATAACAAATTAAAAGACCATATTAATCGTCCAACTGAATATGTAGTTTATCTTAAATATATTTATTGAGTGTGACAAAAACCACGCGATTGAAAAGATAAAATGCAGCATCTGAAAAACAGCGAAGGGTTTGCAGCGCGACCCCATACCCGTCAGATTAAGCATCTAATTTATTTGAAAACAAGATGTTGGAAATATATTAAAGATTCAAGGAAAACCAGCCATTTGATCCTCACGCCAACCATTTCCCAGAGGGAGAAGGCATAGCTATCCCATAACCGTCAGGTCAGGATTCTAAGGCTTTACAAATCAAATGAATATACCATGAACGCCCCCTTAATTACCGGGCTTTTAAGCCCAAGTTTTTATACACCAGTGGGTTAAAACCCATGGTAAAAATGGGGGGCAATTCGATCCACGAGCGAAAGCTCGAGGCAATTCAAGACTAACTTATTGAAATTCATATAATTATCATCTTAACCTGACGGCCTTGGCGCTATCTCTCCACCATCAGCCCAATCGCAAGACGTTGATTTGTTACTCAAATATTACTTGACTTTTTCTAAAAAATCATTATACTTATTGAACAGGGGAATAATTTTTCAGAAGGGGAATTAAAATGAAAAAATTTGGCATTGTTACAGTTCTTTTAATGTCTTTGTTCATTTCCTGTCGTCAGGAATCGAAACCCGAAGCATTGGTGCATTATGATGAAGATGGGATGCTGCTGATTCAGGGTGAACGAACTTTCATGCTGGGATCATATCATTTACCCAAATCCGAAGCTCCTTATCAGGAATTGGCAGCGGCGGGTTTTAATTTAGTTCGGACACCAGCCGATCAGGAAGCGCTGGACCAAGCACATCAGGCCGGGCTCTATAGCTGGATTTCAGTGGGTGCGATTGATTCTCAGCGTCAGACACCATCGACGGAAGAAATTAAGAAAACAATTCAACAATTCAAGGACCATCCGTCCCTCTTGCTCTGGGAAACAGTGGATGAACCAGCCTGGACATGGAATAAAGCTGAGTGGCGAGTACCACCGAAGACGATTATCGAAACCTATCAAATTATTAAGTCAATTGATGCACAGCATCTGGTCTATCTCAATCATGCACCGGCCAACTTGGTGGGGACGCTGGAAAAATATAATCCGGGAACTGATATTGTAGCCTGCGATATATATCCGGTAATTAAACCAAACACCCCGCCATTATATGGTCTTTTTCCGGATGGCTATCATGGTTGCATGTTAAATCCTTATATCAGCCAAATTGCGCTCTATGTCGATAAAATGCGAAAAGTTGCGGGACCCGATCGACCCGTATTTATGGTGCTGCAGGCATTTGCCTGGGAAAATCTGCGGGAGAAACCAATTGATTCGCTGGTTCTTTACCCCACGCATCATGAATTGCGATTCATGGCTTACCAGACAATTATCAATGGGGCGAATGGTATCAATTTTTGGGGACTAAATTATGTTCCAGCCCGCTCGCCTTTCTGGAATGATTTAAAGAGTGTGGTTGCTGAACTGGCTTCAATTAAAGACATTCTGGCGAGTTCAACCAAAACTATCCGTCTGGTTAAACGATACCATGAATTAGGCTATGACATCGATATGGGTGTTCAAATTCTCGCCAAAAAAGCCCGCGGTGCTTACTATTTACTAACGGTAAACACCGATAAAAATCCAGCAAAAGTCAGTATTTCTGGTTTTGGCCGGGATAAAGTCGCTAAAGTTCTCTTTGAAAATCGCAAAATTCAGATTGAAAATCGACAACTAACGGATTATTACAAGCCTTTTGAGGTCCATATTTATGAGCTTGGGGAAGAGTAATCTTTTTTTTTTTTTTTTGATCAAATTAGATATAAATGCCAATAATCGATTTATCAGTTGATGATCAGCGTAATGCGTGATGCGTGAAACGTAATTTTCTATCAATCGCCTCCCAAAATGACGAATTACGTCTTGCGCATTACGTATCACGAATATAACCAATTCATTTTTAAAACACTTCATCAAAATTAATATCTGCAACCGGGGTAACTTTTAAACTTATCACTTAATTATTGAGGTCAATACGATGATTGAAATTCAGGCAACACCACTCAAAGAAGTTTTGATTGTCCGACCAAAAGTTTATGCTGACCATCGAGGCTTCTTTTATGAAAGTTATCATGAAAAGGAATTTCGCGACGCCGGTATCAATGTCACATTTGTGCAGGATAACCATTCACGCTCAACCAAACATACATTACGTGGACTTCATTATCAGATAAATCCAGGCCAGGGAAAATTGATTCGAGCCATTGTGGGCGAGATTTTCGATGTAGCCGTGGATATTCGCTGGAATTCACCGACTTTTGGGCAATGGTTTGGGATCACGCTGTCGGCTGAAAATAAAATGCAGCTTTATGTGCCAGTGGGTTTTGCTCATGGATTTTGTGTCATGAGTGATTCTGCCGAAGTCATTTATAAATGCACCGATTACTATTCGCCCAAAGATGAACGTGGTATTATCTGGAATGATCCGGAAATTGGGATTCAATGGCCAACCTTCGAGCCGATCCTTTCGGACCGGGATCAAAAACATCCCTATCTGCATGAAATCGGTCGGGATTTCATCTATTAAGTAAAATTGATTCACCTTCTGATTCATCCAATTTTTTTCTACCTGAAAACAAACAATTTAAAACAACAGATTACGCAATTCTAACAGATAAAACTTAAAAAATCGGCGAAATCAATGAAATCTGTCATCACAATTCAGCATACAGAAATCATTATCATTAAACACCCCTAAAGCTAACCTGTTGGTTCTTTGCGTCTTCGTATCTTTTTGGAAAAATTTTGATTAACCGCGGTCATTAAAATTTTCAAATATTAAATTTTAGTGCCGGATTCTCCAAATACTTTGCCATGTCGTTATATATAGATGATAAAACAGATATTAGGGGGAAATAAAAGTTATAGTTCACTCTTCATGCGTCTATTATAAAGAGGTACACGCATGTCATTCTCAGTGAAGCGAAAAATCGCCTAAGCCATTGAAAAATATATATTTTTCACTTCGCTTCGTTCATAATGAGAAAACCCGCCTTTTTAGAATGGACTCATTTATGGTTAACAAAAACACTTCGCAGGCGTCAGGCTTGAGACAGAACCAATCAAACCCGATGCATCGGGTGTGATTTCATGCGGGTGAACAATAACCGAAATAATTTTTTAATAGGCATAGTATGCGAATGGAAAGCATCTTTCATCTTTCTCGATTACGCACAGTCTTAATGGAGTATGTTCACATGAATAAACCGATTTTTCTATTCAATTGGCTCATTTATGGGCTAATCCTCACCGGTTTTTCCGGATTGCTGGCGCAGGAAACCGATATTGAAAAAGCGCTGGAAGCCATGCGGCGTAATAGTCGTTTTTCACAGCAGATGGAAACAGTTGCCACACCAACGGTAGCAACCCAACCGCGTGAATATCGCGTGAATGTTGGTGGTGGTAAATTTACCGACTCACGGGGCCGTGAATGGCTGCCGGATCAGATTTACAAGTCGGGTAGTTATGGCTATCTGGGTATTAGTGGCACTTATCAATCTCAGGAACCGGTCGGCGGAACAGATGTATCGGAAATTTATCAATCCGAACGCTATCGACTTTATGGTTATCGTTTTGCCCTGCCAAATGGACATTATCAGATCATCCTCCATTTCGCGGAAATTTTTCATAAGAAAAGTGGCAAACGGCTATTCGATATTCAAATCGAAGGGAAAGTGGTTGAACAAAATCTGGATATTTTTGCACGGGTGGGACATCAAAAAGCGCTCATGCTTAATTATAGTACCCGTGATTTAAACCTTCCGGTCCTGGATGGACAGCTCGATATTGGCTTTGTAAACAAGCGGGATGACACAAAATTATCGGGAGTTGAAATCATTCCACTTCAGGAGCAATCCGGACTCTTGAAATTGGAACCTGACGAATTGGATTTTGGACTGGATCGTCAGGTTTTATCATTCACCCTGCAAAATCTCGCAGCTGAAGCAATTGAATGGTCGTTCAATCGAACTTCAAAACCATCCTGGATTAAAGAAGTTCTCCCGATAAGCGGCGTAATTCAAGCAAATTCCAAAACGAAAATAACCATCCAGTCTGACCGGGCAACGCCAGGAAGTGGAATTCATCAGGACAGCCTGATAATCGAAGGAAAGGATTTTCGCCAAAAAATTACAGTCCGGATGACAGTGCCAGGAACTGCCCGATTAAACCTGAAAACACCGATTCTGGATTTTCAGGAAGGACTTCGGAATCTGGCATGCGTTCTTGAAAACAGTGGCGGCGAAACGATTCAGTGGTCATTATTATTGAATCAACGGCCGTCCTGGCTGATACGCACTTATCCTGCGGCTGGTGAATTAAAAATCGGCGAGACCACTTTTATCAACCTCACCATTTCGCGGCGTGGATTGATGTCCGGTGCGCACCAGGGTGAATTGATGCTGAAATCCAATGCGGGTGGTGAAAAAATTATCATGAAATGTATGGTTCCGCGCCAAAATCGCGTCATTTATGTAAAAAAAGGAGCCACCGGCAGTGGGTCAGGCGATTCCTGGGGAAATGCCCTGTCCGGTATAAAAGAAGCGATTTCAAATGCCGGAATGATAAAATCGGATCAAAAAGTTGAAATCTGGATTGCCGAAGGCATCTATTATGAACAGGAAATAAAAGTCCCCGCTGGTGTTGAACTTTACGGCGGCTTTACGGGTGATGAAACTGTATTGGCGGAACGGAATCAAATCTGGAGCCATCCAACGATTGTTGATGCGCAAAAACGCGGCCGATGTTTCGAAATGTTTCACCGAACGGTGATTGATGGTTTTGTGATTCAGAATGGGCGCGACTGGAATAGTGGGGATGGAAAAGGTGCCGCAATTTTAACCTATGAAGCCGATGTAAAAATCCGAAACAACCTGATCCGAAATAATGTCGATTCCTGGGCGGGTGCCATTTTCGTAGATGGATTTGAGGTCCGCCAGCGGGTGAAGGATTTTTCTCCATTAATCGAAAGAAATGTCCTGACCGGGAATTTTGCGAATTATTGTGCCGCTGCAATTGAAATTCGCGCTTCAAAAGCCACAATCCGACATAATACCATAGTGGGCAATACAGGATATGGTCTTGAAATTCAGACCCTTACTGGCCCTTTCCAGCAGGTATTTTATGGTGATTTTTATCATAATATTATCGTCAATAATGTTCGTTTCGTTGCCAATGATGTCTGGGCAGAGGCGCGTAAAGTAACTAATTATTCCTTTATCAGTAAACAATGGAATTTGACCGGCGAATTTCCCCCCTATCATCATGGCAAAGGCAATATTTTTGGGGATCAAAGCGGTTTTGCGGCTGGTTTTATTGATGAGAAGAATGGAAATTTTCGCTTGAAAGCTGATTCTCCCTGCATCGATAAGGGAAAACCCGAAGAAGAGCCGGATCCGGACAAATCACGTCCCGATCTGGGTGCTTTCCCTTTTAATAAGACTGGCCTGGAACTACAAGCCGCAAGTTCTTCAATTATTTTCACGCCAAAAATTTCGCGACAAAAAATATTAATTTACGGATATGGCGGAAAAACGGTGGAATGGCAGGCGGCTACTGATAATGAAATTTTTCAGTGTTCTCCCCGACAGGGTAAATTATCCAATGAAGCACCGGTGGAATTGCGAGTCGATATTTCAAATTCAGAAATAGCTGAAGGAAATTATCAGGGATATTTAGCGATTATGTCGTCTGAACAGACGCTGGAAATACCGATCTCCGCCCTGATAAACCTGAATCAGCCGGAAATCGTTCTGGAACCGTCAGAAATTCGATTGGCAACTAAATTCCGGGATAACACCTCCCAAACCAAACAGGTAGTTATTTCAAATGCGGGTCGGGGCAATTTTTATTGGAATTTGAAAAAAAGCAGTGATGTGACCTGGCTTCAGGTGGGTCCTGTTTCCGGAAAAGCCGGTGATATTTTCCAGCTTCAATTTAACACATCCCATTTAAATTTTGGTCAATATTACACAGAAATTGAAATATCAAGTTCAGAAGCCATCAATCGGACCGTATTTTTGCCAATCCACCTGAGTATCGAGCCAGCAAAATTTACAATAGAGTTAGAGGCCGAGGAGAGTCGTTCATTGCCCAATTCAGGCTGGAAAGTGACGCAAAATTATGGTGACCCCTGTATTCAAGCCGTGAAATCATCGTTAAATGAGCCAAGCAAGATAATGCAACTGGATTATGAATTTGATGTTCAGGAAGGCGTTGAATTTGTATACATATTTGCAGCGGTCGATGCCAAAGGTTCAAAAACCAACGATTCTTTCTGGGTAATGGTAAACGAAGTTGATCCCTGCCGCTGGGATAATCTGGCAACAAGCGGCGGAAGCTGGCTACAGCAATGGGTTTATCAACAACCACGCGACACGAAACACATGTTTGTCGTTATTCCAGGCAAAAACCGACTGTATCTATCCCCCCGCGAGCAAGGAGCCTATATCAATTGGCTGGTCATTACCAATGACCCCACCCTGAATCCACGAACTTACCGTTTTGGCCGGCATCATCCCACTGGTAGTGGACGTTGAACTGTTAAATTTCTGAAATTTTATCGATTTTTAATTAAAATTTAAAAAAATAACTTGTTTTCGGCTTTTAATTTACTTATATTGGCCTCGTCGACAGTGTGGCTTGGGGCTAAGTTGTTCTTTGTTACTAACTTGCATAGAAACACCATACTATTAATTATTAAGCACCTTTATCCTGTAATAGGGTAATTGTTTTTAAGTTTAATTAACTCATGACGTTACCGTCATATTAAATTAATCACCAAAAAGATGGAGAAGCTACCATGGCTGAAAGAACAAGCGTAGAAGTTATGAAAGATATTGCAGAAAAGACTGAACAAATGAATAAAGAAGCTACGGCTGGAACTAAAGCCGGTAAAGCCCGTGCGCGGAAACTTAGTCTGGAATTAAGCAAACTGCACCTTGAATATCGAAAAGTATCGGTTAACAATTAATTTTGCATTTTTTTGAAATTTTTTGATTCCGGTTGAATAGCACCCATTATTTGATGGGTGCTTTTCTTTTTATATGCGATTCTAATTTTTGTTCTGCCACGCGATGAAGAAGACTGGAAAATACGCTAATCGGCAACAGATTAATAATTCTACCGAGTCCATTTTAAAAATTATTAAACCGGGTGATGTCATCACGCAAACTGGCAAATCACCCTGGTGGCAATTCTGGCGCCTAGCGGTTTACTGGTCAATCCGTTTTTATCAGTATAAACTTTTTGGAAAACACGCCAACACCCGTGATGTTCACGCCATGATTTTTCTGGATGAAGATAATACATTTTCAGTCGAGCTCCCGCGTGCGACCATGAAACCTCTTCAGGAATACTGCCTGACTGATTTTTCAATCTATCGATTACAATTAAAAGAATTAGATACCGAAGATGTTAAATTAATGAAAAAAATTGCCCGAAATCTAGTTGGCCAAAATTATGATTTGGGTCAAATATTAGATATTGCGATTAATTTTTTAATGGGGTATGAACATCAACGGAAGCTAAAATTTTTTGATCTGGGGGCAAGGAAAAAAATTTGCAGCGTTGGTGTTCGGGTTCTCTTTGAAAAGCTTTATCAGGAGAGGCTGAAACAGCCAAATGCGCCTGACAGGAAATGGCTTTTTGAAACTTTGAATTCACAAAAGTGGTCAAAAAAATTTGTTAAAAATTATAATGGAACTGATGTTGAAGCAACGGCACCAGCACATTTTACCAATTCTGATTTTTTTGCCAATGAATTTAAATTGATAGCACAGTTTAAGCAAGGCAATTTAGTTAATGCGTAAAACGTGACGCGGGAAAAGCGTATTCATCTGGAATTTTATTCTTTTTAAATTGAAAATTTTGTATCCACTCAATCTTTGCGGGTAAGAAAACCTGTCATTGCGAGGTGCTTTTTACCGACGCAACCCCCTTTGGTATCACTGGAGATTGCTTCGTCGCACCAAAAACGCCGCGCAACGCGCATAAGCCGAAGGGATATGAGCT
>DYKB01000075.1:0-8141 GCA_020722815.1 Caldithrix sp.
GTTCAGAATGTTCGGTAAAATTGTCGGCCAAATTGTTAATTTGGCCAATGTCGGGACAAATGAACAATTTGCCCTATAGTGTTCAGAATGTTCGGTAAAATTGTAGGCCAAATTGTTAATTTGGCCAATGTCGGGGCAAATGAACAATTTGCCCTATAGTGTTCAGAATGTTCGGTAAAATTGTCGGCCAAATTGTTAATTTGGCCAATGTCGGGACAAATAAACAATTTGTCCTACAGTATTCGGAAAGGTTGTAGGACAAATTGCCAATTTGTCCTACATTCGAATATAACTCCACGCCCATTTCTCCCAGGAATCCACCAATCCGGCTTTGACAGGATTATTAAGCACATATTGAATAATCCGTCCGAATTCTGTTTCATCCCGAATGGCATGATCATAATTCTCATGCTGCCAGAATTGTTCACCCGTTCTCCCCAGAATTATATTCGCCTGCGTTGCGGTATAGCGTTTCAATGAATGCATGATATTCGCCAGGCTGTAGGGCAAATTGCCAATTTGCCCGTTTTGTTTATCCTTATTCATTTTATCCGGTAACGGTTCACACACCAGATGAACATGATTTGGCATTATACAAAATGCATCCAATTGATAAACTTTGCCATTACGATATTTGATGCTTGCGGCAATTAATTCAGCGATTCGGGAATCGCCAGTCCAGCGCGGTCCGGTTTCTGCCCGATCCAGGCAGCTATCATAAGCATAAAACCAGCGTCGTTCAATTTCGTAGTTTAACTGTTTTTTCGTATCCGGATGAACGGTTTTTTCCAACATTTTTTTAATTCGTTCTTTTTCTGTTCGAAGCTGTTTAATTACCGATTCCGGTAAGGAACCTGCCAGACGAAACGTAATAAAAAATTTATAACCAGACGGTTGATAATGCGGTAATCTTCGTTTATAGTACGTTTGATAGTCGAATTGATTCATTGATATCACCTGAACAGAAGAATTATTGTTTATTTTCTTGGCCAAATTGGCAATTTGGCCTACAGATTCGCCAGCCATTCAGCAACGGTTTTTGTATGGGGATGCTCAGGACCAAAAAACTTTAAAAAGATTTGGTACGATACTTCAAAATTAGCCCGGGCTTGCTTTTTATCCCCGATATTATAATACGCCGCACCCAGATTATTCAGCTCTCTCGCCACATTCGGGTGCTGGTCGCCATACACCGCCCGATCAATCACCAGCGCTTGCTCGTAATAGCCAATCGCCTGCTTCGGGTCACCCAAATCAGCCCACGCCGAACCCAGATTATTCAACGCCGTTGCGACGTTTTGATGCTTTTCACCCCAAACGACTTTCCAAATTGCCAACGCCTGCTCGAAATACTTAATTGCCTCATGCTGTTTACCCATCGCATTCAGTGTAAAGGCCAGAGAATTTAATAAATTAGCATCAACATCGGTTTGCAATGGCAGCTTCTTTTCAGCCATCACCCATTCCCCCACCCGTTTCGATTCCAGATAGGCCAGATGCTCGCGTAAATTATCTACTAAGCGTGCTCCCTGCCTGGAAGCCATTTCTTCCTCACCGCAGCCCAATGCATGATAAATCCATTCTTCGGTTAAAACGGGATCCAGGGGGTCACGATTCGCACATTGCTGTTCATAATAGCCAAAAGCCGCGGTGTGGCAGGGGTGGCAGTCGGTCAACTGGCGCAGCAGCTCTTCCCTTAAAATAGGCGCCACCGCAAAACTTTTATGGACCGGATCCTCTTCCATTAAGGTCAGATTCAATCCCTGTTGGCGTAATCGCTCCCCTTCTTTCAAACCTGCGGCTTCGGCCATGATCCGGATGCCGGATTCCAGTACCGGTCGGCGGTAAATGCTGCACCAGGTCAGGAACTTCTCAAAATCCGCACCGCTGCGGGTCAGCAGTTCCCGCAGCACATGTTGTTGAATAAATTCCTGCTGTTGATGCAGAATATGTTGGGTCAGGTGTGGCAGTTCCTGTTCGGTCATTTGCCCCACCAGTTGATCCAGCCATTCCATGAGCCGGGGATTGCCATGGCCCGCGGCAATCAGTTCGACCTGCTGGTATTCATCTCTGATTTTTTGAAGATGTTTCAGTTCCTGCGCTTTTTTCCGCTGTTCCGGCGGGCGAAAACTGGCCAGGGGAATCAGTTGCAGCCGCTGCGCCACTAGTTCCTGTCCCTGTTGGGTCAGCGTAAACGGGTAGCGGCTGGTCATCAGGAGTTGGGTCTGCTTCAGGCACAGGGGGAGGTAGTCCAGCAAGGTTTTCAGTAAAGGCACGGCTTCGGAGAGCAACGCACCCGGCTGGCCTTTTTCATAGCCTTCGAGGTTCTGCTCAAAATCGTCCAGGATCAGTAAATAGCGCTTGTTTTTAAAAACCGTGGCGCAGAGGTCAGCCAGTTTATCGGGCATTTCTTTCGCTTGTGCCAGTATCGTCTGGCCTTCTTCATCCCGGGCCATAAGAAATGCGTCTTTCAAAGCTTTTTGTAAGGCGATGGCGTCCAGCCGGCCTTTTACCACAATCAGCGGGTGGTCGTGCAGCCGTTCGCAGATTTTTCCGGCCAGACAGCTTTTGCCCAGTCCGCCCATGCCCTGAATCAAAAGTCCTACTTTGTCATTATCCTGTTTTAGCGCCCATAAACTGGCCTGCAGCGGTCGGCGCCGGCCCACGAAGCCGGTTTTCAGATAACTCACCTGGCTGCGACCGAGCCAGGCCTGGGTTGCCTGCCGGGCTTTGGGCTGCGCTTTCTGGCCCGGCTGCACCAGTGCGCCCGGATGGGGCTGGCTGCTGTAGCGGCGTAAAAGCGTCCAGGCCTGGTGTGGCGAGTACACGGTCTTTTGATAAAGCTCCCGCCGGGCGCGCTGCACCGCATCCAGTAACGTTTTTCCCCGACTGAGTTCCCGAAAGAGCACCTGTTCCGCCCAAATCGCCTGTTCATCGCTTACTGACCGACCCCAGCTTAAAATATTGGGCACGTGGTATTCGGCCACCAGCGTTTCGGCGAAGGACATGGCCGCGGCAGCATCCGGCGCTTCCCCCGTGCGACAGCCGGAGAGAAACAGCAATTGGGGCGGATTGTCCCGCAGAGCTTCGTCGTACAAATCCCGGGGGAAAACACAATGCAGGTGGCCGGTTTCAGTTTCCATAATGAAGAATGGCGCATTTTCACGGTTGATATCCGCATGGCCCGAAAGGTGAATCACATCGAACTGCTGGTTGGTCAATTGTTCCTTCAGGCCTGCCAGGAAACCGGTATCGTCCACCTCCATGTCAATGGCCAGCTTTTCGGTCACCTGGAAGATGGTCTCTTCTTCCTTTTCAAAATCGAGTTCGGGCTGGACATCGATGGCAGAACAGGCCATGAAGAGCAGTTTCAGCGGTCGATTGGCGGGCGGTTCCTGTTTGCCCGCGCCCCAGTCTGAGACCCGGCGAATCAGGTGCAGTTTTTCCGGTAACAAGAAATGGTGATCATCGGCCAGAATTTCAAACGGCCAGTCGCGTACCTGTTCACACGCACGCAGGTGCAGAATCAGCGACTCCCCCTGTTGCGCAGCTTCCAACAGCGCACGGGTGAGGTGCCGGCCATCGCCATCGAGAAAGTGAAAGAGCTTCCGGCCAATGTGCCGTTGATATTCGGGCATTTGCCATTGGCGGCTGGCTTCGGCTTCAGAGAGCAGATGATCGGTCTGGTCAAAATAGTCCTGAGATTGCTGCTGGATATTTTTCCAGGTGATGCGATAGGTATCAGGCTGGTTATTGGATTGAATCTGGACGTCATAAATGGTGGCCATGAAACACTCCTTTTTTTGAACAAGCTGATGAGTTGATGCGATAATATAATCAAAAAGGGGAACAGTCGCAAGCAAAATAATGAGATTAAAGGCAAAACTATTTGGGGCAAAACGTTTGATGTCAAAATGTTTAAAGACTTGGGACAGGATAACAGGATATTCTGGATTTACAGGATGAAAGATTAATGGCAGAATAATTTAGGGCAGAATGATAAAGCGTTGATGCTTGAATCGCTATTTATTGGCATAACCCCGAAGGGGTGACATGATAGAATTAAGGAACCTGATACTGAAAAGGCAAAACCATTTTGGGCAAAACGATTGAAGTCAAAATGATTAGAGTCAAAATTATTAAATACAGATCGATTTGCATTAAAAAGTGATTATATTAATAGAAGAATTTTTCTTAAAAATCCCGAGGGGATGAAATGATTATAGCCAAATAATTTCCCCAGGAAAACAAACCCTGAAGAGGTGACATGAGAACAGTATATTTTTCATAATCATACGCATTATGATCCGCCAATATTTTTTGTTTAAATATCGCGTCAAATTATATCATGAAGTGAAAATAATGGTTGAAATTGCCATAAATTATAGATATTTTTATGGGTGCAATTCATATTTATAAATAATGAACACTTCGAAAAATGTTTTAATGTTAACAATTTATCCCAAAAAATTTTACTGTCGCTATTTAAAACATAGCATTGAGTTATCCGAGGACCGTGAAAAGCATATTTTAGAAGCTCACCCTGATTTATTACCTGAATATGAAGCACGAATTAAAGAAACGCTGTTCGATCCCGATCAGGTTCGCCGGAGTTTGCGGTTCAATGATGCAAAACTTTTTTTGTCGTTGGTTTGATGATGTTAAACAGGGGAAATATGTCGTCGTCGTTGTGGTAAGCGAATCATCTCCGCATCAACATTCCTGGATTATTCCGGCGTATATTACTAAAAAATTAACGCATGGAGAAATAGAATGGAAAAAAAATTAGTATTTCAATATGACCGGGAAGCCGATATTCTCTATATTAATAAAGTTTCACCTTATGCGGATCAGGATTCTGAGGAATTGGGGAATGAAATCATTGCCCGGTTCAATCCCGAAACCCGGGAGATTGAGAATCTGGAAATTCTTTTTTTCTCCACTCGTTTACTCCGACAGGAATTATTTTCATTGCCGATTGACGCTGAATTGAGATTGGTACAAGCAAGTTAATTGTTTCAGGAATACTTTTTAAGATAAAAAAATAACGTCTGTCAAAATGATTTGAGTCAAAGTTATCGACTCCAAAAAGCAAATCACTTGATGCATGCATTTCTATTCAAAATCCCGGCGTGGTAGCATCATTTTAACCGAATCCATTAACCAGATAAAAGATTTGACAGGATTACAGGATTGACAGGATATGCTCCTTATCCAGTAAATCCTGTTATCCTGTCATTTTTTTGTGCGCTAAATTAGATATTGGCAAAACCATTTTGGGCAAAACGATTGATGTCAAAATGATTTGAGTCAAAATTATTAAAAACTAATCTGTTAGTACTAAAAAGTTACTCTCTCTATAATCATTCTGACGCTAAAACGACAAATGGGTGAATTGATTATAGGAAAATGACTTCCTAATAAAATCCAATCCCGAAGTGGTGGCATATTTTAACCGAATCCATTAACCACATAAATATTTGACAGGATGACAGGATTAACAGGATACTCCTTGTCCGGTTCATCCAGTAAATCCTGTTATCCTGTCGTTGCTTTCATCTTTATCCGGATAACAAATTTCTGAAAAATTCTTGACATTTCAAAAATTTTTGTTTATCCTTAATGCAAATTTCATCATCACAAACAAATCGAACGCAATCCCTTCATTAACCAAAAGGAGTCTTTCATGTATCAACGCATTTTGTTATATTCTTTGCTTATTATTTTGATAAGTCTGCTTATTTTTTCACCAAGCTATTCCAAAGACTATCAACTTTTTTCTCCTGACAAAAAAATTACGCTGACAGTTTCGATAACCAATGAAGTTCAATATGCGGTGAAACACCAGAATCTGACCATCATTTCACCATCACCAATTTCCCTGACGCTGGCGGGTGGACAGATTTTAGGCGTGAAACCAGCCGTGAAAAAAGTTTCACAAAGAACCATCAACGAGGTCATTACGCCGGTCGTGGCGGAAAAAAATAAAATGATTCCGAATAATTGTAATGAGATGACGCTGGCATTTAAAGGGAATTATTCTCTGATATTCCGGGCGTACAATGATGGCGTGGCCTATCGTTTCGTGACAGATTTTAAAGATGAAATTAAAGTCATGGCGGAACAGGTCTGCTTCCAGTTCGCGGCGGATCATCAAATCTATTTCCCGGAAGAAGACGGGATGGAAACGCACCAGGAGCGGATTTATCACTATATTCCATTGAGCCAGGTGACGGCGAAGAAAATCTGTTCGATTCCGGCGTTGGTTGATATCGCCAATGGTCCGAAAGTGCTGCTGACTGAAGCTGATCTATACGACTATGCCGGATTCTATCTTTCCGGCAGTGAAAATAGTCCAACCCAACTTGTAGCGAAATTTCCCTATTTTGTTCTGCGGGATGAGGCCGTGAATGATCGGGATGTGAAAGTCCGGGAACGCGCGGATTTTATCGCCAAAACCAGTGGACAGCGGGCTTTTCCGTGGCGGGTGATGATTATTGCTGCGAAAGATGGCGATCTCATTGAAAGCCAGATGGTTTATAAACTGGCCAGGCCATTGCAATTGAAAGATGTCTCCTGGATTAAGCCCGGCAAGGTCGCCTGGGACTGGTGGAATAAGAATAACGTCTATGGAGTGGACTTTCGCGCAGGTGTCAATACGGCGACCTATAAATATTATATCGATTTTGCAGCGAAATATGGGCTGGAATATATCATTCTGGACGAGGGGTGGTACAAACTGGGTGATTTGATGGCAATCAATCCCGAAGTTAATATGGAAGAATTGATGGCGTATGCGAAACAGAAGAATGTGGGCGTGATTCTCTGGGTGGTCTGGAAAACGCTGGAAAATCAACTGAAGCCGGCGCTGACACAATTTGAAAAATGGGGTGTCAGGGGAATCAAGGTGGATTTTATGCAGCGGGATGATCAGGCCATCGTTCAATATTACTGGCGAATTGCGGAAGAGGCCGCCAAACGCAAGCTGCTGGTGGATTATCACGGGGCATATAAGCCGGCTGGTTTGCGTCGCGCCTACCCCAATGTGATCACGCGCGAAGGGGTAAAAGGAATGGAAAATAGCAAATGGTGTGAAGACGCCAATCCAGAGAATGGGCTGATAATTCCCTTCACCCGCATGGTTGCCGGCCCCATGGATTATACCCCCGGTGCGATGATGAATGCCCAGAAACGCGATTTTCGCTTTATTTTTAATGTCCCCATGAGCCAGGGAACGCGCTGCCATCAACTGGCATTGTATGTGATTTATGAAAGTCCGTTACAGATGCTTTCGGACAGCCCGTCGAACTATCTCAAAGAGCCGGAATGTATGGAATTTCTGGCAAAAGTCCCCACGGTTTGGGATGAAACGAAAGTACTGGCCGCCAAAGTATCGGATTATGTGCTCATCGCCCGCAAACATGGTGCGGAGTGGTATGTCGGTGCCCTGACCGATTGGACGCCGCGTGAACTGGAAGTCGATTTTTCGTTTTTAGGAGCCGGCACCTATCATATCGATTGCTGGCAGGATGGTATCAATGCGGATCGGATTGGAATCGATTATAAAAAAGTCAGCCGTCAGATTACAGCAAAGGATAAATTAGTTATTAAATTGGCACCCGGTGGTGGTTGGGCGGCACGAATTCATCAATAGTTTTTAATGACAGGATAACAGGATGCACAGGATTTTATATTTTAAAGAATTATTATCCGGATTCATTCAAAATAGTATTTCTTATAATTTTTCCTGTTAACTCAGTATATCCTGTCATCCTGTCCCTGCTTTAATAATTTTGATTCTAATCATTTTGACGAATAGTTTTTCAATCGTTTTGCCCCAAATGGTTTTGCTATTTCAATAGCACCTTCCGCCAATCTATCCGGTTACCCTTCCGGGGTTATAGAAATTTATTTTTTAATTTTCTCCTGTTCTCAATTTGCTCCCTTTACACGAAATAATTTTACCTGACAATAATTCAGCCATCAAATTGTCTCTCCCGGACAGCGGAAAGCGCGTTGGGAGCCCGGATCGCGCTTTCCCAAATCGCGGAAAGTGCGTTCGGTGCCCGGATCGCACTTTCCCAAATCGCGGAAAGTGCTTTGGGGGTCCGGATCGCACTTTCCCAAATCGCGGAAAGTGC
>DYKB01000075.1:8241-31445 GCA_020722815.1 Caldithrix sp.
TCGCGGAAAGTGCTTTGGGGGTCCGGATCGCACTTTCCCAAATCGCGGAAAGTGCTTTGGGGGTCCGGATCGCACTTTCCCAAATCGCGGAAAGTGCGTTCGGTGCCCGGATCGCACTTTCCCAAATCGCGGAAAGTGCGTCCGGCGCCCGGAATGCGCTTTCCCAAATGCTGGAAAGCACATCCGGAGCCCGAAATGCGCTTTCCCGCGCTCAAACCTTCAAGGTTTATAAAAATTCGAACCTTTTATTTTATGTTCCAGATACTGCTGATAAAGTTTTACCGAGTCATCATGATTTTGAATACCACAGGAACGATCAATTTCGGTGGGATAGCCAAAGATAAGTGCGCGAGCCAGGCAGCCGCCCCAACAGAGGTCCTGCTTATAAAATTCACAATCATAGCAAATTAGTGGCAGCGGCCGATTTTGTTTTTTCCGAAAGACCTGAAAGCCAACTTCCCATGCCTGTACCAACGTACCAAATTCCTGTATATTTCCAGCCAGTTGATTGATGCAAAAAAGAAGCGAACAGCCTGCGAGTTGACCCGCCGGACCGATGACCATATCCTTAAATCCCAGGCGACAACTCCGTCCTTGGGGATTAATACGCCAGAGAGGGGTTCCAAAATCAATTACGGAGGTATACATTCGAGTTAATTGACCTAATTTCTCAGTAAATGGCCTGGCATCCAGGACCTGATTTGATAGATTTTCCGCGTTTCCCAGGGGAAGCAATTCCTGAATGCGAATTTTATTAAATAAGTTCAAATTCAGTATTTCTCTGATAGTTGTTTCAAGAGAATCGATAGTATTTTGATCGACTAAAATGAGCGCGGTTAAATTGATGGCATGTGTTTTATGATATTTATGCAATAAATTTAAGGTGTCGCACAGTGCCTGATGGCGTTCTTTTTCTCTAAATTCTCCATACCGGCCAGGGTCCAATGAATCCACCGAAATCGCCAGCCGATATAAAAAGGGCAGCATCCTTTCAATACCATCGGGATTGGCGCCGTTAGACACTGTTTTTACTTTAAAACCAATCTCATATCCAAATTTCAAAAATTGGTGAGCATAAAACGGTGGAAAAGAAATTTCATCGTTATGGGGATAAAGATTTAAATATTTGATATTGTATTCTCGGCCCTGTCGGATAATATCACCAATTTGCTGTTCGGACAAAGGTGGATATTTAGCGTCGATAGTTGATTTGTGCAGGCAGTGTTTACATTTCATTGGGCAGCCGGTTTCGCGCCCGGCGACTTCGATAATCAGATTTTTCGGCGGTTTCATCATGATCTGTTTTCCTGATTAACATCAAGAGGCGTGATTTCAGTGCAGTGCGATGATGGATAAAATAATTCACGATAAAAATAATGAGGTAGTGTCTTTCCTACCACTTAAAATTCTGTCATTGAGAGGTGCTTCATTCGACAGGCGCGGAGCAGGTTCTACCGAAACCTGTTTTTTAAGTACAAAATGCGCGGTTAAAACAGCACAAAATTGCGTCATTATTCTCCTCTTTGCAGAAGCAGACACCTCTCAAAGACAATTTTTTATCATAAAAGACAAACAAAAATTAACGCTGTTTACTTCGGCTGTTGAAAATTGATCATGGGAATCACGCCCTGCGGAAGGACACCCCATTGAATATTGGGGGCCAATTTTTGCACAAATTCCCATTGAATAATGGTTGGATCGCTTCGAAGTGCTGTCTGACGGATTTCGATACTTTTCGCATCGCCTTCAGCCGCAACAATTTTCTGTTCTTTTCGGATGCGTTCCTGCTCAAGTTTATTCTTTTCAGTGTTGATATTTTCAAGCGCAATCTGCTTTTCCTCAAGCGTGTGGGCGTATTCTTGGGTGAAAGTAATATTCCGCAACACAATTTCATCCAAAATCAGACCATTGGCTTCAAACTTTGGTGCAATTTCATCGAAAAGGGCTTGCTGGGCATCATAGCTCTTCTTGGTGTAGAGATCATACGCGGCAAAACGGGTGGGAACGCGTCGTCCAGAGCCGCGAATCTCGGTTTTAACGACTTTTTCCACAAATTCGCGTTCCGAACCAAGATTTTGCAAAATCCAGGCGGCTTTGCCGGGTTGAATCATAAAACGGGCGGTAATTCCAACTTTTATTTGTTGTCCATCAGCCGTTAAAGCACTGACAATAATATCCGGATAATCCGCCTGACTCTCCTGGGGTATTTCAGAAGCTTCATAAGTCTTTTTAATGGTGGGGAAAATCACGACCTGGTCCAGAACTGGCATAATAAAATGAAGTCCTGGTGCAAGTTCTTGTTTTACGGCTCCCAGACGCTTAACGACACCAACCGTACCGGCCTCGATAACAACCACCGATTGTGTTACAAATCCGACGATAACGACTAAAATTATAATTACGAAAAGCCATTTTCGGCTGGATCGCAAAAGATCCTGTATCGCATAAGCCTGGTTTCCACCCTTTTTGGAAATCATATAACCAAGGACAATTGCTCCCAGAAGAAAGCCAATAAAAAATGACATAATACCTCCCATCGATATTAATTGGTTGTGAACTGATTCATGAAATTAAATTTAAAATGGTCTCAATAAAGTATTAGAATATCTTAATTTTTTTTATCAAAAACAAATGTTTTTTGAAAAAAATGAATACAATTTTAAGAACCATGTCCATCTTACCAGTTTTACTTGGCCATTGAATATTCATTCAAAAGCACTGAACTCAGACTAACGACGTGCGGATTTGTCGCTGAATTAATAAGTGAATACTTATTTCTGTCTGTTCGGAAACCTTTTTTGTCTGGCAAATTGCCAATTTGCCCAGCCTTAAGCTTATATCATGTCCTGAATTCGGACAAATTCACAATTTGTCTGACAATTTAAAAAATAAATTATTTTAAAAAAGCGAAAAAAGATTGAACTCTGAGAGAGGATGATACGTTTAAATGGTTTGTTAACTTTTGAAACGTTATCATTTACTGATGACAATTAGGCACCTCACATCATGATGTAAACTTCCGGTTTCATCCTAAGATAAGATATTCATTTTATCACATATTCAGCGAACATGATTCCATTCCAACTTAACCCAAAAGGAAAGATTGAAGCATGAATCTAGATGATTTATCGTTTTATAAAATTTTAAAATCACGAGATCAGTTATCGCCAAATTTTACGCACTTACTTGAACAACTTTTAGGGGATGCAAAAGCTTTCCTTCAATCCATTCCAGAAAATTCTTTCCCGATGACAAAGGAAACTCTTCACCATTCATGGCGTCTTTTAAAACAGATAGAGTCGGTATTATCAGCAGAAACCCAAACTTCCTTTTCGGATATTGAAGTTTTTACTTTGATTATCTCATCAATCTTTCATGATATCCCGTTCAGTCTCTTGGATACGGATGAGTCTTCTGGAAAATTGCTCCGGATTCGCAAGGAAAAATTAGCCAAAACAATTCAACAGGTATGTACGCAATATCAATTGATGACCGAGGATGATCAAAAGCTTTTTACTCAGGTGGTGCTCCTGATTCTTGAATTTCAAAACATGTCCTGGGAAGAATTCCTCGCGAATAATAAATTTCGCAAGACAATGAAAATAAATGGACAAAATATAAGAACCTCTCTGCTGGCGGCCTTGATTCGCATTGGGGATTTGCTGGACCTGCATGATGGGCGAAGCTGTCATATCCTTAAAAAACGAAAGAGTCTACCTTTTGATCAACTGAGTGCCAATTTTTTAAAGAACATGTTTAAACAGGTCAGGCAAATTTCTTGCACACCTTATAAAATATCAATTATCATTCAAACTGAAAATAAAGAAACGCATATTTTATGGTCGGATTGGCTGGGTTATCTGAAGGAAGATATTTTACAGGCCAACACAATTGTTTTTACCGGCGAATTAAAACACTTCCAGCTTCCAATTCCGGACATTCAGCTTGAAAAAGATGCGGCGGCCAATTATAATATCTGGCCATTACGATTTGAACTGGATGATACCGGCCGAATCTGGAATATCATTTCGCAGGCTATCTATACCAGTCGATTTGATTTTGTGCGGGAGATGATTCAAAATGCCATTGATGCCGCTCTGTATCACATTTATGATGATAATCAGGCCATCGTTCCTTTTATCTCTCCCCGATCCTGGCAATTGGCAGATTATCAACCAGAAGTTCTCATCTTGTATTCTGAAAAAAATAAGATGATGGTCATTCAGGATAATGGCATTGGAATGGATGAAAATGTGTTGCAATATTTTTTGTTTAAAATTGCACAAACCGGTTACGAACAACTGGAAAAGCATCATGAATTTCAATTTCCCTCTATCGCCAAATTTGGAATTGGCTTTATCTCAATTCTCTTGCGGGCGGATAAAGTTGTCATCACCACCAAATCATATCGACAACCAACCACCGGCCGCCGAATTACGCTCCAAACCGATGCTCGTAATGCTTATAGTGAACAGGTTGAATGCGCTTTTGGAACAAATATTCAATTGTTCCTGAAAGAGAAATATCCTGCGAAAGAAATGCTGATGTACCTGAAGGAAAATTATTGTTATCCGTCGGTTCCGCTATTTTATATTGATCTGGACAACCTGGCGACTCTCACCCAGATTGCCAGTGCATTTCAAATTCATTTTCCCAAAAGCCTGAACGATCCTGATTTGAATCAAATACGAATTCCATATACGAAACTAAAAGCGGAAATTGACGCATTATCACTTTCGGTGAAAAATGAATTAGAGAAAGAAGAAACAGGTGACAACAAAGAAGAACAGCCACTGGTTGATATATCGCATCTGATTTATTCGAAAGATTTTGCCGATGATGTTCCTGAATCGCCATTTGTCATCTATTTTGATAACCTGTTTAATATTATTAAAATCGAACCAGTGGTTGAAATGCGAAAAATTTCACTGGTTCTGGGATTGGTGGTTATTCCGATTCGATTGATTGATTATCAAGCCGGAATCGAGTGGAAATCAATTCATGGTTTCCTGGTGCATAAAAATGACGTTAAAAAGTCACTGATTCGGTATTCAGGGATTGCGGATGAATTTGATGATCCGGAGAAGATGCTCTTTCTCAGTCAGGAGCAGCTTGATGATGCGGATTACTATGATGAAGAGAAGATGGTTATCGATACACTGGATGTGATGCGCAAATTCAGAAATGATCGGCGGAAGAAGCGCGATTCCATGATTCGTTCGATGTATGAAAATTATGAAGAGATTTTTATTTTGAATGATCAGCTTTTCAGTCGGTTTGATGAATTTGATAATTATCTGCTGCCATTTTTAGATAAAAAAGCCTCCCGGGTTCGAAAAGAAAACACGGATTTGGAGCATTATAAATATTTGACACAGATCATTGAAAATTATCATAATGATGTTTTGCAGGATGGTATTAAAACCCCTGTAAAGGCCTGGTCAATTGCGCCAATCGGTATGTGTCGTGCGGTTTGTAATCTAACCGCAGATGCGCGTTTTACGTTAAATGTGACCCGAAATGCTATCAATGAGTCACCAGTCCTCATTTCTCGCTGGATTGCCACTTATGGACAAAAAATTTGCGACCATATTCTGGAAATAGTGAAGAAACATTTTGTGGAATTGAATTTCAATTTCAAAATCGATGAACTCATCCCCAAAACGGATACCAAAAGCCACCTGATCTTTAATTATTCGAGGAGTGCCTTGTTAAAGAAAAGGGATTAACGTATCCGCTTATCAATCAAAGTGAAATTGGGTGATGCTGTCGTGCTGAGCGAAACGAAGAATCGGCTATAAAATGCCGTATTCATTATTATTCGATTCTTTGTTCAACAAAAATCGCCCAGAGCACCTGTCGACGGGAACGCTGAATTCAGTATGACAGCATTCTCCCTCCTTTACTGAAATGATACATCTGCTACCGCTAATTGCTTCATGCTTAAAGCGCATTTTTAAAAATTTGCAGCACATCACCTGAATTCAATTGTTTAAAATTGCCCAGCGCACCAAATCGAACGGCCTTATTGGACATCACTTCCAGCCGCTGATCATCAATTCCCACTTCGCGTAAAGTCGCTGGCATGCCGATACTTTTAAAAAATTCGCGGGTTTTATCAATCGCCTGATGTGCCGCCACAAACTTATCGTTCGAAACGATGCCCCAGACATTCTGTGCAAAGTCCACGAATTTTTCAACGGTTTTTTCGCTTAAAACATATTCCATCCAGAAAGGCGTTAATAAAGCCAGGCCAACACCATGGGTCAGGTCATAAATTGCACTTAATTCATGTTCCATGTTATGGGTCGACCAATCGCCTGTTTTCCCATACAAAAGGAGGCCATTCAGCGCCAGACTGCCGGCCCACAGAATGTTGGCACGGGCTTCATAATTTGTTGGTTCTCTAAGGGCAATTGGTCCATACTGAATACAAACTTTCAATAAAGCCTCTGAGAGCCGATCCTGAACCGCCGTTCCTGTTTCGGGACTGAAATATTGTTCAAAAATATGACTCATGATATCAACCACACCCGCCGCAGTTTGTTCAGGCGGCAAGGAGAAAGTATAAACCGGATCCAGTATGGAAAATTTGGGATAAAGGAGGAGACTTCCGATAGCCAGTTTACTTTCAGTCGCTTCATCATTGATAACCGAATTGCCATTCATCTCGGAACCGGTGGCTGCCAGAGTAAGAATCGTGCCGATTGGAAGTGCCTTTTTAACAGACGCTTTCCGAAGATAAAAATCCCAGGCATCGCCCTGATAATAAAAACCAGCCGCGATTGCCTTAGCGGTATCCAGAACACTTCCCCCGCCAACCGCCAGGATAAAACTGAGTTGATGTTCCCGACACAATCGAATTCCTTCCCGGACAACGGTAATCCGGGGATTCGGTTGAACACCCCCTAACTCCTGAAATTCGATGGAATTTTCTTTGAGAATTTTTATCACATCGTCGTAAAGACCAATTTTTTTGATACTGCCACCACCATATAATAATAATATTCGGTTCGCATATTTTTTGATCTCGCTGCCAAGTTGTTTGATTTTGTCTTTTCCAAAAAGTATTTTAGTGGGAATTTCATAGTCAAAATTCAGCATTATTCATGACTCCTAATTTTGATTCATCAAGATGTTAAAATTTTTGTATCCACTCAATAATTTAGGGGCAATTTGAAAATAAAGCTTGCCGTTATTAGCTCACTTTAATATTAGCAGAATAATTTTATTCTGCTATAAATTATTCTGCTATAAAATTTTTTGTATCCATTCAAAAATCAATGATAAAATAAGACAATGCTGACATGCTGAACGAAGCGAAAAAACTTGCCGCAGTGATAATCCTGAGATTTTTCGTTCAGCAAAACTTGCCCTGAGCGCTTGTCGAAGAGAACGTTGAACTCAGCATGACAGAATCACCCTTAATTTTTGAGGGGATACAAATTTTCCGTCCAGAAACGAAAACTAACAAATTTGTATGCCATGAATTTAGCTATTATGATCCCTTTTCGATGGAAAGTAATTTCTTCTTATTCGAGCTTAAGTTGACTCAGCTTAAATTTTTTACTCAAAATTCCGTCCAGCACATTTTCAGGAATCAAGCGCTTCATCAGCATCAGCAATAAGCTGCCACGGCCAAAACGAACAATCGAAGCCGGCTTGGATTTCTGTAGATGCGCCACGACTTTTTTTGCATAGACATCGGCAGGAGTCGGTTTATCCTGTGATGCCTGTGCCCGTAAATAAATTCCTTCGCGAATCGTTGTATACAGGGAATCGGATTTTTGATTCTGCTCGACCGCTGAAGTCGCCCGCTGTCCAAATTGCGAACGGATTGCGCCGGTTTGAATCGTAATAACTTTAATGTTAAAAGGAGCCAATTCCATTCGAAGCGCATCCGAAAGCGAATGAAGCGCAGCTTTCGACGCACAATAGGCACCAGCGAAGGGGGTACTCAAAATCGCGGAAACACTGCCAATATTGACGATTTGCGCAGAATCTGATTTGAAAAGCAATGGTAAAACAATTTGAATCAACTGAATCGGCGCAAAAACATTGGTTTCAAACTGGTTACGCAGGTCCGACATTCCCAACTCTACCAGTGGACTAATGGTGGCATAGCCAGCATTATTAACTAAAACGTCCAATCGTCCCTGTTCTTTTGTTATTCGGTTATAAATTTGTTGAATGCTTTCGGAATTCGTAACATCCACCGTTTCGACAAGTAGTCCTTTTTGCTTTAAAGGTTCGAGTGTTTCTATTTTACGAGCGGTGGCATATACAATGTAGCCATTTTGAAAAAATTCTTCTGCCAGCGCCCGACCAATACCCGATGAACAACCTGTAATCAAAACAACCTTTTTCTGCTGCTCCATTTTTTCCCTTTATATTTAGGCCAATTTTAAAAATTCACATGACAATTTAAATGACTGGATTACGGAAATTCCAGGACAAACGAATTCAAATATTAGTATTTGGATTCAATAAATTGAGAGCTAATTTGATTCTGGCTGATTAATAAAAAAAGTATAGCGCCCGATCCATTGAACTTTTTCTTTTGGATTAATTTGAAATTCTAAAAAAGCCTCAGGACATAACGCTCTGGAGGCGCTCCAGAGATTAATTTTGGTTGGTACCTGATCACCTTTAACAATGAAACCGGCTCCGGTTTTTAAATTTTGAATTGTGAACTGATTATCTTCAACACTTCCTTTTAATCCGTCGATTTCACTATAAATTGGTTTTTCGACATTTTTGAGAAAAATCAAATCTTTACCACGCACTTCAGCCACACCGCCAAAATCCCGCCGTGGCAGCGCATCGAATGAAAAAGTGAGTTTATAATCTGTACCAATTGGGTGTTCATCAATTAAAGTAAAATTATGATTATAAAAATTCGTCGCAATTGATTTTTTACCGATATTTTTCAGTTCGTGATAAATAATAAACTCCGGAACATTCTTAACCAGTTGAATTTTCTTGATATAAAGATAACCCCATCCACGCTGATCCTCGATCTTTTGCGTAAATTCAATCCAGTCGCTCCCTTTTTTAACTTTCCAGGCACCAGGTTTAATAATCGTATAATTGCGATAGAACTGATATTCCGGTTCTTCAACCCGTTCGATATGCCCGATGCCAATTTTGATAAACGTCTCACCCGATTTTGCGTCTTTATACGCCAACGGTTCCTGCATCCCAAATTCTTCACAGGGGCCGATAATACTTTCGTGGTCATTTGGATTATGAGCTGGCAGCCACTCACCATAAAAATGATGATTCTGATATTCGACGCGTTTGATAATCCCCGACCAGTCGAAACGCGTGCCGCGATAGTACCCTTTTTCAGCATCGGGGAGATAAAGCGTTACTTTTATCTGTTCATTGGCCAGCGTAATTTCGGGATAGTCCGGCTTTGGCGTTGTTTCTTCGGTTCGACTCCATAAAATGGATGATAAAATCAGGAGGGTAGAGATAAAAATTATCAGATAGACTTTCTCCATTATCAATTTTCCTTTCAATAATTATTTGTTATACTAAAGCCGAAGTGGTTTTCCAATAATATCGTAGTCATCCCAAAGCCCTCACCCTAACCCTCTCCCGGAGGGAGAGGGAATGGCTACGCCCTCTCCCGGAGGGAGAGGGAATAGCTACGCCCTCACCCGCGGTACCTGAGCTTGTCGAAGGGGGTGAGGGTCACGAGAGCGGCTAAACGATGATATATAAAAAAGTGTACGGTAATTAATGATCAGAATATAAAAAAACGTATCCGTTCACAAAGAGGATCGAATCTGTCATTCCCGCATGTTTTTGGCGGGAATCCATACTTTTTTAGACAAATGGATGCCCGATAATCCGTTAGCTAACGGACGGGCATGACAGAAACGTTTAATTAATTCCCCCTGTGAACGGTTACAAAAAAACTCATTCAATTTCAATAATATCATAAATTTCCAGTTTTGGTAAAGTAAGCTGAATTTTGCCATTTTCATAACGGTATTTCAAGCTTTTATTCGTTGGCTGCAAAAGAACCTGCCGCGGTTTCGGTGATGAAATGGTTAATGAAAGCGGGCCAACGGCTGGTAGATCATCAAAGACATTGATTTTTTCATTGGCATGGGGACCTGCTGAATTCACCAGATTAATCATCAATTTATTGTTTTTCCGCCCAATGGAAACATCAACTGAATGTGAACCGGTCATAACCACAAGTGGAGTCGGAAAAAGAGAATTGACCAGACCTGTCAAAAAATCTCGTGAAACGGTTGTCGCGGAATTAAAATAGCGTTCACCCAGATTTAAATAGACACCGGCCAGTTTCCCCTGTCCATACCGGGCAATTGAGGCGGCTACCTGAGTCTCACCATAAAAATCATTGTTTGAATAAATTTCTCCGAATGGCGCAACATTATCTCCCAATTTGACTGGTTGATAGCGCGATTTCAAGCCTGCCATAAATCCATCAATAGCCAATCCATTCACCTGTTCAACCGGTTCACCAATTAATTGAATATTCAATTCTTTTTCAAACAAAGCGATTGGTTCAGGCCCAATAACAATCAAATTCCCCCCTTTTTCGACATATTGCAGCAAAACCTTCTTAAAATCCGGTGCGATATATCCCCATTCAGGATATATCAATAACGGATACTGTTGAATTCGGTCCGGCGTCAAATGATGTTCACTGACAATATCGACCACATTTTGTCCATCCAGCAAGCAACGAAGGATACCAGAGAGCGCCTGCGTTTCACCACTCCAGGAACCAAACAGTTTCCGACTTTTCCGATACAGCGCCTCGGCAGAAAAAATAAGTCCGATTTGCGGAACCATTTCCATTTTATGACAAAATGGCTGACGTTCACGGCAAAATTTTGCCAATTCTGCCATGATGGGCATCTGCCATTTTCGGATGGAACCATCACGCTTTTGCGGGAAATACGCCTGAAAACCACCGCCCAACGCTAAAACAACCGCGGCTTCCTGTTTCAATTGGACAAGCGGCTTGGTGCTATAAAGTCCATCTGTCCAGGTAAAACTCCAGGCCATGAGGTCCCAGGGCTTACCCTGATGAACCATGCAACGCCCCTCCAGTCGCGCCGAATTAAAGCTGTTTTTTGCAGAATAGTCACCCGAAATGAAATCCACATCAATTGTAACAGGCTCCGGCATAAACGAACTATACGCCCAGTTGCTGGCAATCTGAAAATCCGGCTGAGATTGATGAAGAACAGTGACGTAATGCTTTAAATAATCCCGAAAACCCTGGCGATTAAATTGCGAAAATTCAAACCAGTACGGATCATCCATTTTTCGTGGAATTTCCTGAATACCAGTCTGCTGTTGAAATTTCTGAAGGACCTCTGGCCGATAATCACGTTCCTGAGCCCAGCATTCACCGTCCACCCAAACGCCATCAACCTGATATTCTGTCGCCAATTCCTGCAACTGGGGAATTAATAAGCTATCGACATAAGCACCATAAACAGACGTCAGCCGATTATCCACCTCGCCTTTTTCATTTAAACGCGCCCAATTGGGGTGCTTTTTAACCGCCGCTTCATCCCAAACGCCGGAATAATGAAGGTACAGCGCAACCCCATGTGCTGCCGTCACTTCCCGCCAGATTTTCAATGGATCTTTCACGAATCCCGGTGCACGATTCCCAACTTTTGTCGGGTAGCTGGATTGACCCGGATGGCCTTTACAATCACATTGGACATAATCGGGTTTAACTAGCTTCAGCATATCGGCTACCATCTCCGGCGTGACATCTTTGCCAATTTCGGAGCAATCATCACCGGCATGAAAATCAAAATGAATACCTAAAAAGCTTTCAGAGCGTTTCAGTCGCCTGGGGAGTGAATTTTGGGCGACGATGATAGCCTCATTCAAGCCAAAAAAGAAGCAAAAAATGATAAAAAATGTAATTTTTTTGTTATCTTTCATCGAATGACTCCAATTTAAAATATTTTATCATCATCGATTCTAATCCTGAAGCTTCCATATTTCATGCGGAGTTCGTGCCTTCTTTAATATATCCGTCATTTCAGCCACGACTTCTGGATATTGCGCCGCCACATCATTCGTTTCGCTCAAATCATTCGCCAAATCATAAAGCTCAATTGGTCCAGCCGGTGAATGCCGGACAGCTTTCCAATTATCCTTACGAATCGCCTGGACAGTGGTTGGATTTTCGTGAAATTCCCAATATAAGTACTCATGCGATTTTTGTTCTTTACCGAGTAAAGTTGGTAATAACGAAATTCCATCGAGATTGGGCGGTACCTGAGCCCCGGTAAGTTCACAGACCGTCGGAAAAAAATCCCATAAAGCCGAGGGATGGGCGGAAGTCGTTCCTGGTTTAATTTTTCCGGGCCAGCGTACGATTAGCGGTACCCGAATTCCGCCTTCATATAAATCCCGCTTAAAACCACGCAGACCCCCATTGCTATTAAAAAAAACAGGATCATGTCCCCCCTCTTTATGGGGGCCGTTATCACTACTAAACATGATGATGGTATCGTCATCAATTCCGAATTCTTTAAGTTTCGCCAATAAACGCCCAATATCGCGATCCAGACGCGTAACCATACCGGCAAACGCTGCCTGGGGTTTTTCCTGAGCTGCATAAAGGCCACCTTCATACGGAACTTCGGTAAATTTATCTTTAAATTCATCGAGTGAATCCGCGGGCACTAACATTTCCGCATGGGGAATCGTCACGGCGAGATACATAAAAAATGGCGTTCTTTTATTATTTTCAACAAACCTGAGTGCCTCATCCATCACCAGATCGTGGGAATAAACCTGTTGCTGGCCATTTAAATTGGCTTCAATGGTAATTTCCTGATCATTATCCCATAATTTTTCCGGGTAATAGTTATGTGCCAGCCCCTGATTTAAATAGCCAAACCAACGATCAAAACCCTTTTTCCAGGGGGCGCCGGTAGTCGGTGCGACACCAAGACCCCATTTTCCAAAAGCGCCGGTAGCATAGCCAACCTGTTTCAGGATTTCAGCAATAGTTTGATCTTCGGGAAGAAGTTCAAGGCCAGCTCCCCACCCATGCGGTCCTTTTTCCCAATTGCCCCGGACGCGGGCATGGCCGGTATGCAGCCCGGTCATCAGACTACAGCGGGAGGGGGCACAAACTGTACTCCCGGCATAATGATCGGTAAATCGAATCCCTTCCGCGGCCATTCGATCCAGATGGGGAGTTTTAAATTTTGCCTGACCATAGCAGGAAAGATCACCATAACCCATGTCATCGGCCAGAATAAAAATGATATTGGGCTTGCGACGCCACTTTTCCGGTAGACAGGAAAATTGGAATAAACTGGCCGCCGTCATTAAACCAATTGAACCCAAACCAATTTGATTTAAAAACTGACGTCGATTGAAATTGGACATTTTTTTTCCTTTCGATTGATTGAATGAAATTCCACTATATTTTTCGTCCTTCATCATTATCTCATGAAGGTCATCAGAAGATAAAGAGAGTTATACCTGACACCGTTGATTTAGTCTGATTTACCCTTGCGAAGGTTTTTGATACACAATATGTTGTTATTTTTTTTATTTTTATATCTATATATTGAAATCAAGGCAAATCCTAACCTTCGCAAGGGTAGTTCATCAACAGAGTCATACCTGATGTTAAAATTACGACACTTCAATCCAATTTTACCGGAGATCGATGAAACCGAGTTTATTTTATATGAATATTTTTTCAATTTTGCAACAAAAATTTATCGACTAGCGATTGGTATCTTCTTAAAAAAAATGCAAGACCTTCGAAGTTTTTAATAATATTCCTGATATTCTGCTTAATCAGGGGATTTCCCCAAGAGCACCTTGAAAGTCTGAGTTTTATTTAAGCTTCAAAATGAAAGGATCAGCTTAAAATAGCTGATCCTTTTTATTTTCAGGCGAAAAATTGCGTTAAGTAGCTGAAAAAAGTAATATTTATCCAAAAATTAAGCCTTTTGCGCTTCAGCTACCATTTTTTTGAATACCGCCAGTTGTTCTTTTAATGCCGCGACCCGGTCCTCCGGTGCAGTTCGGGCTTCGAGTAAAATCCAACCTTTGTAATCCATTTTAACGAACAAATTTATTAATTGCTGATAAGGATAATCCCCAATATTCAACTCTCGAACATGGACGGTATCACCAAAACGGTCTTTCACGAGATTAAAATTATACTCCAGGCCTTCCCCTTCGAGATCCTGTTCATTCGAATTCCAGCACACAGCAACATTCGGGTGGGTGGCAATATCCATAATCGCCTTAATCGTCGGCAGATGGCTGCATTTGCCGTGAACTTCCAATCGTACCTGTTGATTGTATTCCGCAGCAAATTTACCAACTTCATTCAAGGATTTGCCGATCTGTTCGATGGTTTGTTCGTGTGGTACATTTTCATGAAAATCGTTTGGTTTCACTTTTGCACCACTGCCACCGACATCATGACTTAATTTTATAAAACTTTTTGCCAATTCAATATTTTGCGCCAGCACAGCAGGATCTGGATCGTCGAAATCTGCATTACATCCTAACCCAACCAGTTTGACCGGGCTATCCGCAAACATCTTTTTGACTTCAACCCGTTGCGCCGGAGACATTGAAGGCTCAACACCATGGGCATGTTGTGTCCGCAATTCTACTCCCAGGATATTGGCCGCCTCGCAATTTTTAAGCAGTGTCGGCAGGTCCCAATCTTTTCCCCAGAGATAGGTAACCAGACCCAGTTTCATCTGAGTGCCAGGTTTGCTGGATTCTACGGATTTACTCCATCCCAGCAGCGAATTTGCGGCCCAGATACCAGTAGCAACTTGCGAAGTCCGAATGATAAAATCGCGACGTGATAATTTTGAACTCATTTTTTTCCTCCTTTGTAATTTGAATACAAGATTAAAATAAAGTGTTTAGCGAATACCATTGTCAATTATCTGTGCTAATTTTTCTGGCTCGTCACTCCCTAATCGAAATTTCTTACCGGATTTCAATTCAATTTCGACACCACGCGTTCCTGAAACATTATAAAGCCAGCCATGGGGCGTTAATCGAATGCCCCAGCCGTAGTACCAGGGATTTTTAATGATACTGACCGTTTGAATTTCGTGCAAAAATATCGATTTTCGAACGAGACTAATCCCGAAATACCACTTTAGTTTTTCCGATGTAACTTCGATGGTCAATGAACCAAAAATAAAAAGTGTCAATACAAGTAGAAAAATAGCGATCCAGGCAATTATGCTCATTTTTAGAAAAAAAGCCAGTAACAGAAAAATGAGTGAAGTATTTCCAACCGTGAAAATGATTACCCAGCCGGATTGAGTATGTTTGTAAAGCATAGATTGCTCCTTCTCCTATTTATAGAATTTAAGGGATTACTGAATTAAAATGATAATTACCAGAACTAATCGTAAAAACAGAACGTCTGGCCTCCTTTTTCAGATATTTTATATCGCTTGATTTGGAAATCGGCTTCCCATTGACAATAATTTCAGTATTATCTTTTGCCGGCACTGAAACCACCGCCTTCGAATTCACCGGAATTGACACATCCAGCAACAATTGATTATCTTTTTTCTCCCAGTTACAGATAATTTCCCCATGAATTGAGGGACACTTCGCCTTCACCCATTTGATATCGCCGACGGGATTCGGCATAATTTCAATTATTTCGACTCCTGATGAATCCACCAATGGCCGAATCCCTGCCAATCCACTGAAGAACCACTCCATCAGATGCCCCAGCATCATGTGATTATTGGAAACATACTTCAAAGCTGCCCAGGATTCAGTCAGTGCGGTTGCTCCTTTTTTTAACTGAAATCCATAGCCGGGCACATCATCCCGAAAATTCATCTCATAAATCAATTGATTTGCACCGCCGGCTTCCAAGGCGCGAAGCAGGTAGCGATAGCCGACATCACCTGCTGTTAAAGCCTTATTATTAGCATTTATCGAATCAACCAGATTTTGAAAAACGCGGTCTCGATAGACTTCATTCACTATTTCAAAATACAAGGGCATCGCATACGCGGTTTGGCTGCCAGTCGCATAAACACCCGTGGCCGGATTGAAAAATTTATTATTGAAAGCAGTTCTAACTTCCTCTGCTAAATTTGTATAGTATATTGCATCTTCTGGTTCACCAAGAAGACTGGCCATCCGGGAAAGAAGTTTGAGATCATAAAAATAAATCGCCGTTGCGGTTAATGGCAATGGCGTCAATTGAGAAGGACCGGGATCTTTCGGCCCCAAATCATACCAGTCACCCAGCCCATGCGACAAAATATGATTATCCGCTTTTGTCGCCAGATAAGCGACATACTTTTTCATCATCGAATAGGCTTTTTTCATCGGCTGCAAATCACCATACCACTGGTAAAGATACCAGGGCACGATTACCGCACTGCTTCCCCACTCTGGTGAATCGCGAAATCCACCCTCGAATGGTACATATTCAGGGGCGATATCCGGCACCAGACCATTTTCCAGTTGCGCTTCAATCATATCGTCAACGATTTTTGCATAAAGATCGTGTATTTCATAAATATATCGAATGGAATTACCCATGAGATGCGTCTGTTCCAGCCAGCCTAACTTCTCCCGGTGCGGACAATCGGTGGTTACACTCATTAAATTACTCTTAATCGCCCAATTAATCAAATCATAAATTTCATTAAAAAGCGCATTTGAGCATTCAAAATGACCAATTTCCGGAGTTGAATTCCGAATATGTAAAAATTGCAGGTTCTGAAGCCGTGGTAAATTTTTCGGATTGGGCATTTTTTCAGGAACAGCCCCTTCCACCTGAACATAACGAAAGCCATAATAGGTAAATCGCGGCTCCCATTCCTCTTCACCTTCCCCTCTAAGCGTATCGGAAAGGAGATATGGCGCTCCAGATGCCCGCTGTGTTACCAGGGAGTCCTCACCCAGCAACTCGCCGGGAATCAATTTCACCACATTCCCTTTCGGACCCCTCACTTTCAATCGAATAATTCCGGCGGCATTCTGTCCAAAATCATAAATAAAACAATTTCCCTTCCCCTGTCTAACATTTTGATAATCTAGCACCTGCATCACTTTTAAGGGATAGTCCATTTCGGATTTTAATAGTCCACCCGGGCTATTGACCAGTTGCACCGTTTTCCATTTCGAATCATCAAAATGGATTTGATTCCATCCGGATTGTTCCAATCGCGCGTCATAATCTTCCCCCCCATAAATACTGCTGAAGGTAACAGGAGAAGGAGCAGTTTTCCAGGAATCATCCGAAACAACTACTTCCCGCGTTCCATCTGTATATTCAAGCTGCATTTTGAGAATCAATTGAGGCATACCGTAGGCTATCACCAGTTTTCGGTAACGTTCCCGATTAATATTAAAAAATCCATTCCCAACTATCGCCCCAATCACATTTTTGGTTTCCGAATTGATTAATTTTGTGATATCAAACGTATTATAAAAGCAGGATTTTCGATAATCGGTCCACCCCGGCGCCAAAAAGTGGTCAGAAATTTTCTCTCTATTCAAATAAAGTTCATAATGTCCCAAACCACTCACAAATACTAATGCCTGGCGAATTTTTTTTGATATTTGAAATTCTTTTCGAAAATAAGGTATCACAGGGCGTTGCAGCCCAATATTTCCCAGATTGTTACCAGAACCATGGACACCCGGCACCAATTTCAATGAATCCGGTAGTTCCTCATAAGCAATCCATTTCGCGCCTTCCCAGTCGTTTTCATCGAATAATCCGGTAATAAAATAGCCAGGTTCACTCCATTTTTCTTTACTTTTATCATTAACCCGAATCCTGACTTTCCAGAAGTATTTTTGGCCGGACGCCAAAGTCTTTCCGGCGTATTCAATCCAGGCTGATTGATCGGATTGTACAAAACCGGTGTCCCATAAGTCCCCGACATTTTTTCGCAGATTCTCAAACGTGGATGCTATCAGTATTTGATAACCCAGTTGCCTCAATCCTGATTTTTCGGATCTCAAAACCCAATTAAAGCGCGGTTTATTCCCTACTCCGGCAGGATTTTCTTGATTTTCACAAAGAATTTTGGCAATTTCAATATTTGGTGAAGTAGAACAAGTATAGATTGAAATTATTAATAAAATTGAAAATATGAATACCGATTCAAATCTTTTTAGTCGCATAAAAATTCTCCTTTCACCATTCATTCATCCCGAAATTGCTGATGAAAAGATAACATCATCAGGAAATTAATGCAAGGGAAAAAAAATAAAATTTCTCTTGACAATTATCACAAAACTTTTAATATCTAAATTGACCGAACAGTCATTCAAAATAAAAACGAGGTTATTCGTTGAATTCATCACCCAGCCTGAAAAAGAAGGGCCAGGAGCGGCTTATTGAGAATACGATCTACGATCACCCCATCTCCATTATATGATTCGTACTCGACAATTTAAATTTATTTATACCTAAAATTCTAAAATGGAAATTTGTAAGGGTATGAATCAATGAAAGACCCCCTCCACCATTTTCGCTTTTTGAAAATGGGGGAGATACAGCGGGGGTCAATTTCCCACTGAAAGCGAGTTCTCCGAAGAAAAAACGTTTCATTTTAGAATTTCAGGTTATAATGAAAATGACCTCGATGAATTACATAACCTTGAAGCGGACCCCGAAGAAAAAATGAATTTGATTCATAATTCAGCTTTTCAGAAAATCGCCAGGCAATTAAAAGAACAGTGATTCACCTGGTATTACCCCGATAAAAACAGCTTCCGTTCTGTTTTAAATTAATCCAAATCATCTTTCTGAACACTGGCGCTATAATTTCAATATTGGCATACCAGACAACTTAAATCCTCATTCATACGCTCAATCAGTCTTGCCTTGCTAGATACATTTATTGATAATGGATAAATTTATTATATAATTGTCATACTTTTAGCTTGCTTTTTTCAAAAAAATTAAATAAATGAAAGAAATACTAAAATTTCAGTATATATTGGATTGGACGTATCCTTTTTCTGAGCCTTTACAATGCATCATCAATTCATTTTTCAAAACAGGATTATGACTATGCGAGTTTATTTTTTTCTCTTAACAATGGGGCTGGTACTATTTGGCCTTTATTGTCGCGAAGATTCCAACAAACCAGCTAAAGGAATACTTGAATTTTCTTATGAATTTACCAAACCCGCTGATTTCGAGCCATCATATCAATTATCAATCTGGCTTGAAAAGGAAAATGGCGAGTATTACAAAACGCTTTTCGTAACCGATTACCTCTCCTATGGTGGATATAACGATTCAACTATCTGTCCGGCCTGGAGTGAAAACGCTAATTGGGATCATGCTTTACCCGAAATTTTTGATGCCGTAACGAAGGCCACGCCACCAGTGGGACAAAATCAACTGCAAATTGATTGTCAGGATTTTAAAATCCTGCCCGGCCTTTATCAATATAAATTGCAGGTTCATCTCGTGGATACTTATAATATCCTCGCTCAGGGAAAAATTAATATTGGAAAAAAGGCCAATGAAAGCACGGCGCTTATGTTGCATGAGCCCCAACAGCATACTACCGGAACGAATACGATTCAAAATGTGGTTGTCAAGTATATTATGTGAGACGTGAAACGTGATGCGTAATACGAAATAAATAACTGTTTCTAAAAAATTATGCATCACATATCACGCACCACATTACATATTTCATCAATAATTATTTCATTTAAGTTTTACCGATAGATCAACATTAAATTCAGGAGGTTTCCTATGAAAGAACAATCAAATCAACTCTCACGTCGGGACTTTATAAAACAGACCACGGCGGGACTGATTGGCCTTTCGTCAACAGGTATTCTCGCTTCCTGCCAAAAAGCGACCGTTCCTGTTGCACCAATGCCAATGCGGATATTGGGTAAAACTGGATTACAGGTTTCACTGTTGTCCTTTGGCTCGGGTTCTCAATTCTTAAAAAACAAAGATGGTGAATGGGAGCCCATGATTGAACGGGCAATTCAGATGGGTATTAACTACTTTGATACAGCTTCAAATTATAAATGGGGTTCGAATAAGAGTAGCGAACAACGGTTGGGCGAAATCCTCCCCAAATATCGTCAACAGGTCATCATTTCCACCAAATTTGACCCCCGTGAAGTAACAGCCGCCCTGAAAGAAATTGAAACGAGCCTCAAAGATTTAAAAACTGACTATGTTGATATTTTGATGCTGCATAGTATTGAACCCGATGAGGATATTGCGGCTGTGGAAAAGGGTGTTTATAAAGAAATGCAACGCCTCAAATCGGAAGGTGTCGCCAAATTTATTGGCTTTTCCTGCATGGATTCGGCGGAAAAAGCGAAAGAAGCCATTGAAAAGCTTGATTTTGATGTCACAATTCTGGCAATGAATCCGACGAAATATGGTAACTTTGCTGAAATCGCCCTGCCGGCTGCCCGCGCAAAGAACATGGGGGTCTTAGCCATGAAAATTATGCGCGATCTGGTGGGAAAGGATGTCACCCCGAAAGAATTACTCCACTATGCCTGGAACCTGCCAGGGGTTGCAACCGCCCTTGTCGCTCATCATGGCATGGATAAGCTGGAAGAAAATGTCAGACATGCAACTGAATTTGATCAACAGCCGCAAACCGGCATGAATCCAGTTGAACTGGAAAGCCGATTAGCCCACCTGGCCGGCCCCCATGCCTTGTGTTGGGCCCGACCGGATTATTATGATGGAATAATGGCTTGATATTAAAGTTCATAAAATATTTTGGAGCCTAAAACGGCAGATTATACAAATTTTGCAGTTAATTAAATCCGTGCAATCTGCCTCCTCTATTTGTCTGCTCATCATAAATTAACTATTTACACGACCTCGCTTCCAACTCCAACAAATACTGTTTCCGCCAGATACCGCCGCCATAACCGACCAATTTACCATTCTCGCCAATCACCCGATGACACGGAATGATGATAGAAATTCGATTATCGCCATTCGCTTTACCGACCGCACGTACGGCCGCAGGTTTTCCCAGCATTCCTGCCTGTTGTTTATAGGAACGCGTTGAACCATACGGAATCTTTTGTAATAATGCCCAGACTTGTTGTTGAAAATCGGACCCCGGCAAAACCAGCGGAACCGAAAATTCCTTAAGCTTCCCTTCAAAATATTCTTTTAATTGCGTGCTCAATAACTCAAAATGCGGATTGGTTCCTGGCAATAATTCAGCATTTAGCAGCCGCTTTAATCGCGTAATCTGCGTCTCCAGCATCCTTCGGTCAACAAATTCGAGCAGACAAATCCCTTCGGCTGTCGCGCCGGCTAACATAGGACCAATAGGAGTAGCAATTCGGGTAACCGTAATCAATTGCCGTTCAGTACTTTGATTCGGCGCAAATCCTAATTGCTTTTTAAATGAATCCGTAAATCCACTCAGCGATTCGTAACCGGAATGATATGCTGCTTCAATGACTTTTTCACCATACTGAATTCTGCCAAATGCCTGCCCAATGCGTAACGCGCGCAGGTAAGTCTGAAAAGTTATTCCATGATGTTTCTTGAACCAGCGTCGCAGCCGATTGGAATCCACCCCTCTTTTCTTCAAATCGTAATTTTTCAATCGAATTGTTGGATCCTGACTAATTTCATCCATCAACGGCTGAAGCCAATCGGGAAAAGCACCCATTTCTCCCAGCGGATGACAAATCCGGCACGGTCGATACCCTTCAAGCAATGCCTCACGAGTTGAGCTGAAATACACGATATTCGCCGGATTTGGCTTTCGAGCCGTGCACCCTGGCCGACAGAAAATCCCGGTGGTCTTCACACCAAAGAAAAAAATCCCTTCAAAATTGCTATCTTTATCGATAATAGCACGATACATGATTTCCGGATCTGGTAGCGTCTTTTTAAGCATTGTTTATTCCCAATTTTTAAAGATACGAAATAACCAATAAAATTTTCTTACTATTCACGAAATCATTATTATGACAGGATAACAGGATGTACTGGATTGACAGGACTAAACTTTTGTGCAAACCAACTAAATTGATGAGAATAATCAAATTGATTTTTCCTGTTCATCGAATTAATCCAGTTTATCCAGCCATAAAAAAGTGCCACAACTAATCAAAAATGTTTGCGATAATATAAACTAAATCCAGAAATTCAGCAACCGAAAATTTAACAGGTATTTCATTTTTCATAAATTTCAGCGATTACCGGAATAATTCATAGCCTCAAAGAGATGAAAATACGAAAATAACACATACCGGCTTCATCTTTTTTTTCTGAGGCCTCTTCATGCTGTGGCCAAATATTTTTTTCTACTTGATAGATTTTTCAGGCAGGATAAAAAAAGGGCGAACGGACCTACAAGCAGGTCAGGGCGCTGCGGAAAACCGCATAGCTGCATAATTGCAAAATCTGACGCCTCGGAACTCGGACCTGGAACCGATATTTGATTTAGGTAGTGAACCGTTCGCCCATTAATATTTTAAGTTTGAAAACCAACTCCCGGCATTGAAATTATGAATTTGAAATAATTATTTCGCTTTCACCAGAATCATGCTATCGACTTCGACTAACTCCTCTTTTTTTAGCCCTTTTTTAATCGCATGGGCATATAAACTCTGAATTTTTTCAGGAGAAATTGTTCCTTCCTGGATCTCGTCTATCGTACCATCCGCTTTTTTATCGATGCTGATAATAGTTTGGGGATTTGTTATGTGACGATTATGAACCACTTTAAATTCATTAAAAGGCTCGCCAGCGGCAGGATTGAAACTCTTGATCTCATAGACATATTCAAAATTATTATAGATGAAGCGATTACTTTGTTTGCTAACTTCCCGTAATTTATTTTCCACCGACAGCAGCTTCAGCGCATAGTCATAAATTTTTTGTGCTTCAGCCAGATTAATTTCACCAAGTGAGATTTCATCGATGAACCGATCCTGATCATAATCTCTTGCCACAAATTCGTTGCTGATGAGTTCATTGCAGGACAGCGTATCATCTTCTGAAGAAATCGACCGAATCCGATAATTTTCGCCGTCATACTCAAATGAATAGAAAGCGACCCGGAGATCAGGCTTTTGAGTGGCACAACCATTAAAAATGGAAATGCATAAAACCATTAATATGACTATTTCTATTAAAATTTTAGAATTGATCAAAGGTAAGTTTGTGT
>DYKB01000020.1 GCA_020722815.1 Caldithrix sp.
GCAACCAACCGGATGGGTCAAATCCAGCCAACGTTATCATTCTTAATCTTTTTCAGCGACAATGTCGGATGACAACATTCAATAAAGTGTTCACCCTTTTCAGCAAAGCTGATCTTTTGATGAGGCGCCGTCGGCTTGAGAATATTCTGGCAGACTTTATCCACCGCTGCCCTGGACACAAAAAATGAAAATTGTTTGCTTTCACCCGATGATCGGTTACCAGCCCAATTAATCAACTATTTAATTTTTAACAACTTGCAAGCGAGATCACGTGATAAAGCCGGAATTTTAATGGATATCCTCTCATCTGAATCAACGGTCACCGATTTCGTGTCCAAAATTTTTCCCTCATAACCATCCCACCATTCCAAACGATAGGTGCCCGGAAAAATTTTTTCCAAGACCAAAACAAAATTTTCCGCCGGATGCGGATTTGCCTGTTTTGCTTTTTTCCAGGTATAATCCTGGTGCCGCAACCAGAGAAAATAATCGGTGGAATTTTGCAGTCCCAAACAGCGGATATCGGCAAAATTCCGAATATGACAATTTTCAAATTTATAGTAAGTTATTTGAATCCAATCGCTTCCAGCGTTTTCTACCCGTATTTTATGTTTACCGGCCGGAACCGGTATTGACCAGGTCTTATGATAACTCCCTTGAAATAACTTATGCTCTTTTTGCCAAACGCTGCGTTCCCATTCTCCTTTTCCATTACCGAGTGGCAGGGATTTCTCCAACGCCAATTTTTCATCGAGATAAATTCGAAGACATCCCGAATCCGAAACCTGTCCAACATGCACGGCAAATTGGCCGGCATCACGATATTCCACCTCGAAAGTTGGTGGCTGACGAAGTTCCGGCTTTTTCAACCCATATAAATAGGCTGGAATTTCTTCTTTATGGTTGATTTGGCCGTCGGATTGAATGAGAAAATTTTGAATCGAATTTTTGCCCCAGGGCTTAAATGGCCACAGTGTCAGGTCTTTGGACGAATCTGCGGCGGTTATATCTTTAACAATTCGTGGTGAGGGATCAATCGGCTTTATTTTCCCCCCATTATTTAAAAAATCATGCGCATAATTTGTCAAAGCGTTAAAGTGAAAATAGAGATTATCCGGATCAATCAAATTATCCCACCACCAGGTTGCCGGAATAATGGGAGTCGGCAGGAAAAAACCAGCCCACAGGCCATTATGCAAACCAATGTTTTGTGGATCATTTTCGCTGGTCTCTTTTGCGCCCCGATAATCGACACCAAATTCGCCAATCACATGTGGCTTGTGGTAATTCATCTCATGACGCGTAATGATTGTCGAAAACGTTTCCGTCATATCCGGGACGTTGTAATGATGCGTTTGAGAAAAATCCAGTTCCGGAATTTCCCATATTTCAGGATAGCCGGTGCCGGAAAAACTGGTGGTGATCAAATGTTGCTGGGGATCCAACTGGCGTAAAAATTTAGCCATTTCTGCGTGCCACTGAACCACTTCGTCTCTTTTGCCGGCGGTTAAATCAACTTCATTCCAAAATTCCCATGCCAGCAAATTGGGATGATAGGCAAATCGACCGACGAGGTATCGCAATCGATTTTGATAATACTTTTTTGCGGCTGGATTGGTAAAAAATTCTTCAGGTTTTTCACAGGGGCCGCCATTCTTCGCATTGTACGGATTTTCCAGCCAGCGATTTTCCTGAAAATAGCCCCGACTGCGCTGAATCACCCCATGATAATCGATGCAGAGCATGAGATAAATACCATATTGCTCCGCCAGTTGGAATAATCTATCAAGACCTTCAGCAGCCGGTGAATTATAGCGACCAACACCAGTCGCTTTCCACTCTAGCGGAAAATTCCAGGGGCACATCCAGATGCGCGCGAAATTCAGTCCATTCTCCTGCAATTTTTTAAAAAAGTATTCATAATTATCCGCCCAACAAACATTTTCGCCAATCAATCTGAGTGGTTTACCAGAATCGAATCGAAAGGTACTATATGATGTGGGATTCATTCGGATAAAGCCCGGCCGGCTGGAGGGTGTCACTTTAAACGAAAACGATTTAGTTTTTTGATTTTGCCCTTTTGAATTTATTGCGAAATAAATTTGATAGGTACCAATTTCAGTCGGGGTATATCGAAATTGCCAAAACGATATATTTTCACCTGGTTTAAAATAAAAACAGGGAACAATCAATTCTTTTTGCGAGGGTGTCTCTAAAATTGCCTCAATCTGGATTTCATCGGGATTATAGGGATTGGTAATTTCCTGAAAAACTTCAAGTTGCGAGCTTATTGACTGGTAGCGCTCTACCTGGTCTGGTAAAGATGTTATTTTAATCGGAATATTCTCACCAAAAAGATTGGTAAATAAAATCACCAGGACGAGTTGCGTCAGACTTTTGATCCGTTTCATATTCCAGCCCCTTAAAATCAGCTAAATCGTTTTCGTAGATTTAACAAAAAGATAACTTTTTTTAATCAAAAAATCAAGAGAATTTTTTAGAGATTTTATGAATTGGATTTAAAATTGTTTTCCTCTCCCGAGTCAGTTTGTGTCGATCAAACATTGAAATAACCAAAAACAAAATTTGAGGAAGATACAAACCTCAAATTCATCAATTCGAGCACTCATTTACAATAATTCTGATTTCATAAGTTGAATATTCTTCAAATATTACAGTAATTTCATGTAAAATTTGATAATAATATCCTGCATTTGGGGGAATTTGATTGTATTCTGGAAAATATACCAGACACTTTTCGGATATAAAATTTTATTTTTTTACCGGCAGATCAATTTCTGCGGAAGATCAGGAATTTTTAAAGTCGAACATCATTTCAACCAGCATGAGGTGTTTTATGTCAGTGAAAAAGCGACTTCAAAAATTGTCATGGATGATTCTGGCAATTTTTTTTCTTCATCAAATTCTAACCAGCGTTCCGGCAGCCGACGTGTCAGGAAATCAATATGGTACCTGGGAGTTAACCGGCAGCCCCTATATCATCCAGGGGGATATCATTGTGCCGGCCAGGCAAAAGCTGCTGATTGAACCGGGCACTATCATCAAATTCGCCGGATTTTATAAATTTATTATTTCAGGGGTATTGGTCGCCCGGGGTGAACCGAATAACCGAATCATTTTTACATCCATTCATGATAATGAAATGGGAATTAGTGGTTTTGATACCTCAGCGCAACAAAATCCAACGCCAAATGATTGGAATACGATTCATTTTTTAAATACGGGAAACCAGCAACCATCGATTTTATCAAACTGCATTATCCGATTTAGTGCCCGGGCTATCCAATGCGATCAATCAGTGCCGACACTGGAAAACATCATCTTTGCCGATTGCGGCACCAGTCAGTTATCATTAAATGAACAACCTTTTAAAATAATGCCAGGACGTGATTATGTGATCCCGGTTAATGGAACTGACGCCGGTTCGACTCCGGAACTGTCCGTTCAACCAATTGTTGATATCGAAAATTTACTCAACGCTGAAGAATTTTCTTTTGGCGAGGTAAAAGTCATCTCGGCCGCTTTAAAGGAGCAGTCCCGTGAAGAAGCGCCGGCAATCATGACCGTCATCACGGCTGATGAAATTAAAAAACGTGGTTACCGCTCCCTGCAAGAGGTACTTCGGGATGTGCCGGGGTTTGATATAAATGATAATGGGAACTGGGTGGATACCGGCATCCGGGGCGTCAATAGTAATGTCACCTATGGAAAGCACATTCAATACCTCCTGGACGGGCATGACATGGGTTTTAAGCAATTCACCCGGAACTTAATTTCGCCTTCATGGATTTCGATGGAAAGCATTAAGCGAATCGAAATTATTCGTGGACCCGGTTCAGCCTTATGGGGCGCCAATGCATTTCTGGGAGTTGTGAATATCATCACCAAAGATGATGACGACATCCGCGAATTTGAAATTATTGCCCAGGGGGGCAGTTTTAATACTACCGGTTTGACTTTTCATAATGGGAAAAAAATAGGTGATAAAGGCCGAATTTTTACATCATTTTCTTTTTATGGCGATAATACCTCTGCCGGTCGAAAAATTCTGGAATGGTCAAAAATCGCTGGCGAGGATGTAAAGATTTCAAATGATAAAGAAGAAAATTATTCATTCCATTTCAAAGCACAATATAGTGACTTACAGTTTAAAGCGCATTTTGATCGTTATGATCCGTATGCCCCCATTTCAACATTCAGTACAGGGGGAGCACAAACACGATTTATTACCGACCGCAAATTGGCCGGTTTAAGCTGGAAACCGGAGTTTAGGGGTATAAAAACGGAGTTCGAAATCACGTATCAAAAGTATCAATTTGGTAATGGTGCCCAGTACGAAGATAATCCGTATAACGGTTCGTTGCAATTATTGCCGCCAACAGGCCAAAATCCCCATTTTATTCGCCCCATGGAAGCTTCAGACGATTTTCTCAAATTGAGCGCCCGCGCCAATCAAACCGTCAACTCCAAAATCTGGTGGATTGGGGGTATTGAATTTGAAAATTTGAATTCGATTCGATGGTACTATCCGGATGTCTTTGAGCAAGAGGGTTTGGACCGCCCCGAATTTACAGTACAAAGTGCTGCCATCTTCGCCGAAGGACAGTATAAACTCACCAGCGACATTTCCTCGACGTTTGGCTTGCGATACGATCATTATTCCATCTACGGCGGGGTGACCAATCCGCGTTTGGGTCTGGTCTGGTCGTTGCCGAAGGGATTCTATTCAAAACTACTTTATGGCAAGGCTTTTAAAGCCCCTTCTTTGCATGAGCTTTATTATTTTCGAAAAAATGCTTTTTATGGAAATCCGGAACTGGAACCGGAAAAAATTCACACCGGTGAAATTTTGATCGGTTATAATTTGCCAGGCAAGGCATACATGAGTCTAAATTATTATTATTCCTATGCTTCAGACATTGTCAGCTATTTAAGCTATTCTGGAAATACGCCGCTGATTAGTGGTTCCAGTTTTCCAGAAAATCAACGTCCGGATGGTACCAAAAATTATTTTCAGCAGGCAAATTATGAAAATTATAAGTTGCAGGGATTCGAGTTCGAATCCAAGTTTTATCCAATAAATAATTTGATTGTGACATTAAATAGTGCGATTAATTTTACCAAAAATAACGCCACCGGAAGTCGTTTATTCTATTCTGCAGAAAAATTTTTAGGATTTGGTGTTTCTTATATGGCACTTAAGCAAATGAATTTAAATTTGCAGGGGCGATATGTTGGCGCCAAACTAGTGCCTGAAAGTATCCTGAATGAACCGGGACATCCTTTCAATCCACTTGTTGATGAAACCCTTAAATCAGATGCATATTTTGTCACCGATTTGACAATCTATTTCCCTGGAATCGTTCGTGATAATTTTAGTCTGACATTTAAAATTAATAATTTATTCAATACTGAATATTACGATGCCGGAACAACCGTTTTATATGCCCAGATGCCCAGAAGCTTTTTTGTCACCTTCGGCTTGAAATATTAATATAAGCTTTTCCATAAGTAAATCAACTTACTTTCCGCTAAAACATTCCAATCAACACGCAAGCATCAGATACACATTAATTTGTCTTATTTATATCATAAATTCGCAAAAAAATTATAATTTTTATATTTAATAGAGATTTTTTTCGCTTAAATTGTCTAATAACTTATGAAAATTGGATGCATAATATAAATGATAATAAAAGATCAAATAAAATCATTAATCGAAGGAGTGTTTAAAAATGTTGAAAATCAAAATATTATGGCTGTTTCTGATCAGTGCCAACATGGTTTTCGCTCAGACCAAATTAACTGAGTTCAAAAAAAACTGGACACAATGGCGCGGTCCAACAGGAAATGGAATCGCCCTGCAGGGTAATCCTCCCCTTGAATGGAGCGAAACGAAGAACATAAAGTGGAAAACCGAAATTCCAGGAAAAGGCTATTCCTCACCGATTATCTGGGGTGATCAAATTTTTCTAATATGAAGACAAGTTAATACTTGTTCGGGATCATGAGGGCCCTTCAGCAATTTATGTACTGGATAAAAGGACAGGCAAGGATATCTGGAAAGCTGATCGGGATGAAATAGCCTCCTGGACAACGCCGCGAAAGGAGATTGCTGCGGCAAAAAACGCCTCGCAATGACAGGGTTTTGAATTTTCGGACAGACACTAATTATAGCCGTGAAAAAATTGAAGGAATCCCGGACCTTTTTACATCTCCGGTTGCTGTAAAAGATCGTATCTATGTTACTGGCAGAAAAGGACTTACAGCCGTCATTAAAGCAGGTGAGAAATTTGAAGTATTAGCATCCAACCAACTCAATAATAATTTTATCGCCTCCATGGCCACTATTGACGATGCAATTTATTTACGGGGATACCAATATCTGTATTGTATTTCTGAAAAATAATGATTATCTTTTCCACGTAATTCTGCAAATTTACATTTAACTTATCCAAAATTAACCGATACCACTGAACCGCAACGAGATTCCTGACTGAAATTAATTCTTGAAAGGAAAATTCAAAAATGCGAAGAATGCCCAAAATTCAACGCTCATCCTTGACTATCTTTTTCTTCACCTTTATTTTTTTGAACGCCTTATCAACGACATCCTCTCCATCTGCTGAAAAAAAAATTGATCGGAAAGCCCTGGTTACTCGTCATCACCCGCACGTAAGCGCCCCCGACAAGCTATCGCCCTTCTCTGTCGGCAACGGTGAATTTGCTTTTACGGCTGATTTTACCGGACTTCAAACTTTCCCTGATTTTTATGATGAAACCGGCATTCCGTTAGGAACGCAATCACAATGGGGCTGGCACACCATTCCTGATAAGAATAATTATATTCTCGAACAGACCTATAAGCCATATAATACTTACGGTCGGTCGGTTTATTATGCTTCGGAAACCAACCATCCAGCCGCTCAATGGTTACGCGCGAATCCACATCGACTTCATCTGGGACAGATAGGTTTTCGAATAATGAAAAATGATAGCGAATCGATTCAAATTTCTGATGTTTCAGATATCCATCAAACCTTAAATCTCTGGGAAGGAATTATAAAAAGTCAGTTTAAAATCAGCCAAAAAAAGGTACAGGTCGAAACCTGTTGTCATCCAGCAGTCGATCAAATTGCCGTAAAGGTCAAATCAAAGCTTCTTCAAGAAAAGAAGGTTGAGATAGCATTCAATTTTCCGTCTGGTTCAACCTCATGGGGAAAACGCGCCGATAACTGGCAAACTCCGGAAAAACAGGAGACGATAATCATTAAGGAAACGACAAATTCAGTTACACTCGAACGGAGATTGGCTGCTGATAAATATTATGTCGAAATCAAATGGATTGGCGTAGCAAAATTTAGCTGCCCGGATAAACATCATTATCTTCTTTCGCCTGAGGATGCTGATGAATTTCAATTTACCTGTCATTTTTCACCAGAATTGATCGCAGCGTCGTCTCCCCGTTGCGGATTGACATTCGATAATAGCCGGTCCCATTGGCAGAATTTTTGGGAAACCGGCGGCGCGATTGATTTTGCCGGGAGTAAAGATCCCCGCGCAAAAGAGCTGGAACGGCGAATGGTTCTTTCGCAATACCTCATGGCAATTCAATGTGCCGGTTCTTTACCACCTCAGGAAACGGGACTTACCTGCAATAGCTGGTATGGAAAATTTCATTTGGAAATGCACTGGTGGCATGGTGTTCATTTTCCACTCTGGGGACGCGCTAAACTTTTTGAGAAAAGCCTCGATTGGTATCGAAATATTTTACGATCAGCCAAAATCAATGCCATTAAACAGGGGTACGCAGGGGCCCGTTGGCCGAAAATGGTTGGTCCGGATGGTCGAGAAAGTCCTTCCAGTGTCGGTGTATTTTTAATCTGGCAACAACCGCATCCAATTTATTATGCCGAACTTCTCTATCGAATTCAAAATGACCCTGCACTTATTCAGAAATATAAACAAATCGTTTTTGAAACAGCGGAATTTATGGCCTCCTACGCTGTTTGGGATGAGGGAAATAATCGCTACGTTCTGGGGCCGCCATTGATTCCAGCGCAAGAGATCTATAAACCCGAGAATACCCTGAATCCACCATTTGAACTTGCTTACTGGCGCTTTGGTTTGGAAGTTGCCCAAAAGTGGCGCGAACGTTCCGGCATTTCCCGAAGTGAAAAATGGGATCACCTTATTCAAAATCTCGCAAAACTTCCGGAACAAAACGGCCTATATCAGAATGCGGAAAATGCCTTAAATACTTTCGAAGATGAATTTCACCGCAATGATCATCCCACTTTACTCGGCGCCTTTGGGATGTTACCCAATGCTGCCATAAACAAGGAAACCATGCGACGTACTTTAAAAAAAGTCCTGGAAACCTGGAATTGGAAGCGTACCTGGGGGTGGGATTATCCATTAACGGCGATGACGGCCGCCCGGGTCGGCGAGCCGGAGCTGGCCATTGAGGCGTTACTAATGGATGTTCAAAAAAATCGCTACCTGAATAATGGGCATAATTACCAGGATGACCGATTGACGCTCTATTTGCCGGGTAATGGTGGATTACTTACGGCTATCGCCATGATGGCCGCCGGTTGGGATGGGGCGCCGGATATACCGGCTCCTGGATTTCCGAAAAATGGGAAGTGGGTAGTAAAATGGGAAGGGCTTTATCCGTTACCCTGAGCTGTCCGGGCACCATCTTAATAAAATACAGGACTGATAAGTGAGGAATTCAAGCCTTAATCATCAACCGCTGGATCAATATGAATCGTGGATTCGATATTGAACTTTTCTCTCAATTCGCGTTCAATCTGATCGACCTTCGCATGGGCATCTTTCAGCGTGGTTTCTTCAGGGAAACAAACATGGAATGTCACTTCCTGATGCAGGCCATACCGATGGACATGGATATGATGAATATCCAATGTCTGGCCTGCGATTTTCAAAACTGTTTTCTTAATCTCTTTTTCCAGAAATTGATCCGTCTTTTCCCCCATTAAAGTGTTTGAAGTATCTTTGAAAATATCGTATGCTGCTTTCAGAATAAAAAAGGAAACAACAATACCCAGCCCACCATCCATCCACCAGAAATATTCTCCTAATAATCCGCCGACTACGATTAATCCTGAAGCGATGGCATCACTGCGATGATGCCAGCCATCGGCCATAAGGGATTGCGATTTTATTTTTTTACCTGCCCAGATGGAAAATCGCGCCACGGCCTCTTTTAAGAATACTGAAATTAAAAAGATGAGAATAGCGAGCCGGGTAAAAATCACCGCTTGTTGATGCCTGAGTTGGCCGATTGAATCCACAAAAAATTTAAATCCCGCCAGCGCGAGAAGTGTGCTGATCACTACCGCCGCAATAACCTCGGCACGTCCATGCCCGAAAGGGTGTTTTTCATCGGCCGGCTTGCGGGCAATCCAGAAACCAAAAATTACCACCAGTGATGTTAAAGTATCAGATAAGGTGTGCCAGGCATCGGCAATCATCGCAACAGATTGACTTGTCATTCCGGCCCATAATTTCAGAAAAAAGAGCAGCAGGTTTATAATGGATGATAAACCACCTTCCACAATACCCAAATTTTCATTTTTTATCTTCATGAAATTTCACCCGCATAAATTTTCTTTAAATTGATGATGCCACAAAAAAGTTTATCATTTTGGGTATCCCCTTGAAAAACGAGAGAAGACCTTCGCCGTTTTTCTCATGAGATGCAGGATATTCAGTTCAATAACAGGACCTTCTGCTGAAAACCTCGCCGGTCTGAATTTTTACCCACTGATATTGAATCGATATAACATTAAAATGTTAAATGTATAAGAATTAATGATGTTCCGGTAATATTCAAACTGTATAGAATCCCGGCATAAATCAACTGAATCATCATTATTTCCCACCACAATTCATTTTTTTTCTTGACAGCATTCATTTTATTTGATATATTTCATTCAAGTTATTTATTTACTACCTATCAACACTTCTATTTTATATACTTGTTTCGGGAGTTCATATGGACAATCAATCAATGAATCGACGGGATTTTTCAAAAAGTATTCTAGCCGCAGGGGCCGCACTGACACTACCAGCAACATTTGGTACAGGCCGTGGTAAACCTGCAATCAAGACTGAGAATTTAGTCGGTATACAGCTTTATACTTTACGCGAATTTTCACAAAATGATTTTCCGGGTGCTGTTAAAAAAGTGGCAGAGATGGGTTATGATGCCATCGAATTCGCTGGTTTTGGGAATCTCACCGCGCCAGAAGTGAAAAAGATGATGGCCAATCTCGGACTGGTAACCGCCGGGTCGCATGAAGGTTTCGAAGGGCTCGATACGAAACTCGATGAACGAATTGAATTTAATCTGGGAATCGAAAATCCCAATATGATTTGTCCATCGATGCCGGGTAGATTCAGAGAAGCCGGGGTCGATGGATTTAAGCAATTTGCAGAAAAATTGAATGTGATTGGCGAGAAAATAAAACAGGCCGGGATGCAGTTCTATTATCATAATCATGACTTTGAATTTCAGAAAGTGGATGACCGATGTCTTTTTAGCTACTTGCTGGAAGACACTCACCCGGATTTGGTAAAGCTGGAAGTTGATCTTTACTGGGTGAAAAAGGGGGGACAGGATCCCGTTAAATTCATTCAAAAACATGCCGCGCGCTGCCTGATGTTGCACATGAAAGACATGACGGCCGGTGAAGAGGCCACTTTTGCGCCAGTTGGCACCGGAATTCTCGATTTTCCCGCCATTGTCAAGAAGGCACGAGAAATCGGTGTCAAATGGTTTGTAGTGGAACAGGACCGTTCATCCGGAAATATTTTGAAAGAAGTTGAAATCAGTTTGAAAAATATGAGGAAATTATTGAACACATAACATGATTTAATACAAATAGTTAAATATAAAAACAAGTAACCGTTCACAGGGTGGACCAAATCTATCATTCAAGCATCGATACTCGACAAAAACATTCGAGTACAAGTTTGGCGGGAATTCAAACTTTTTCAGACCAAAGGATGCCCGATGAAAGCATTCGGGCATGACAGATGCTAGTATTTTATCATAACGGTGAACGGATACAAAAATCTTTTCTGAATTTAGCAGTTCGGGGAAGAATTTATAAACTCAGAAAAGCCTATTGATTAAACAAACTCTCATTATCGAACGTAATTCCCAAAACTTCCACTGGCTTGTTCTGATTAAATTTTCGGAAGTGAATTGCAATGCAAAAAAGTACTGTCGTCTTAAAAAATATGCATTTCTTTTAATTCACTAATTTTTTCATTTAATTATGGAGGTAGAGCTATGGGAAATTTCAGACAAATTTCTCACCTGTTTTTATTCCTGTTATTTATCGCAATCCCGGTCATGGCGCAGGATCCGGGGGACAATGTTTTCCATCTTGCTAAGGCGGTGACAGAATTAGCGCCAAATGATAATGGCGATATGACCAATATCAAGTATATTGGCGATACCGATCAGGATGGCAAAGGCGAATTCGCCTATCTTACCACCAATGGCGATAGCTGTCACTTTGTACTCTGGGAAGCGACGGGTGATGATGAATACGCCATTGTTTATACGTATCCAATAATCCCGGTCTGGAATGGCCTCTTTCGTGATTGGACGGCTATTACTGTGGGTGACTTAAATGGTAATGGCAAAGTTGAAATCCTGGTTGGTCTCCCGGTGGACATGACTGGCACCATAACCACGCCCAATCCGCCGCGCTTGCTGGTGTTCGAATGGAACGGCATCGTTGGTGAAAATATTTACGGCTTTGACAATGGCGCCAATCCCAGTTGTGTCTGGAACTTCGAGGTTCCGGATAATTACAGTCTGGTTCCTTTTCATTTTAACCTCGACGATATCGATAAAGATGGTACCGTCGAATTAATCGCTGATTTTCGTGAACCAAAGGCGATTTATGTGGTCTCTCAGAAGGAGGCCTGGGATTTTCCAGATTGGCAGATCGAATGGTATATCACCAACAAATTGGGAGACCCTAAATATGTCACTGATTTTGATGGTGGCGGATACTACGGATCAGGTTTTGGTGATCTCGATGGCGATGGAAAGAAAGAAATTCATGCCCCGGTGTGGGATATGTGGACCTTAAATATCTATGAATGCCAGGAACCGGGTAATTTCACCCGCGAAGCCTATATTCAACATGCCCGCTCTGACGCCGATTATGGTGCGATTCGGGGCATCTTCACTGGCGATGTCAATAAAGATGGCGTGGATGAACTCTATTACGTCGGTTCAGACAAGGATGGCGAAGGCAAAGGCCATGTTTTTGCCATTAGTAATATTACGGATGTCAGCCAGGTAACGGCCGCTTCCATTGTCGATATCATGATTTATCCCACCCATCCTAATAATACCACCGGTCGAGCAGCTCGTACCGGTAAATTAGCCGATGCTGATAAAGATGGCAAGCCGGATATTATGGTCTGGGGCTCCAGCAATGCCCAACTTTATGACATCGAATATAAAGGATCGGGAGATCCCCTGGATCCGGCCAGTTGGACTTTCACCGTCGCTTTTGATTTCTGGAATTATTGGGCGACGCTACTACCAGATTCGGTGGTGAATGCTCTTTCTCCCCGTTTTTGGGATGGCGATGTGGCGGATGATATGGATGGCGATGGTCGTCGGGAATTTCTAATTTGCAATTACAGTACCGATAAGAACATTAATCCGGATGATCCATTCTTCTATATCGTCGAAGAGGGTGAAAAAACTGGTATCGCTTCTCAAAATCAGACGGATATTGTTGCTTCATACAAACTATTAAATAATTACCCCAATCCATTTAATCCTGCGACCACGATTCGCTATGATGTCCTTAAGACAGGCTTTGTTACAATTAAAATTTTTAACGCTGCTGGAAAAGAAATAAAAAGCCTGTTCGAGGGAACAGCTACACCTGGTGAATATAATTTAATCTGGAATGGTACCGATAATTCCGGAAAATTGGTGGGAAGTGGCACTTATTTCTGCCATTTGCGAACCGACAATCACCTCTTTACACAAAAGATGACTTTGATCAAATAAATTAGCCTTATTGATTAAAAAAAAAACCATCGTAGCGATAGTACTGCGATGGTTTTTTGTTTTTAAAGAAGAATGAAGCGGTTTTGGCATATTAAAAAACGCGAGGTGGCGGAGAGGAGGCTATCCTTAAAAGATTGCACAGAATAACAAATCTGCAGATTTTTCATGCCGCTCAGAGAAAATTTCACATTTAAAATGAACTTTTTGATTTCGTTAATTATTTTCTGGACTTTTGATCGATATTTTGATAATTTTAGCATGACTTTAGAGACGGGTATAACAAACCTGGACAGAAAATCGATAAATTCGACCATTGGCGTTCGGCACATCTTTTATATTCAAGAGCCCAATCATTATCATCCATTATCGTCATTCCCGCATGTTTTTATCGGGAATCCATTTTACACAAAATCATGGATGCCCGATTAAAGCATTCGGGTATGACCAGTCGCCCTATTATCATAAATTGTGATAAATTTCATTAACGTACCGAACACTATTGAAATTCGACATAAATTATCACCGAGTAAAATAAGGAGTAAATATGTTTGGACCTTTAAAATGGCAAAAGCTTATGTTTTTTATCATGATATGGGGTTTTTTGTATATGGAAAAACAAATACGCGCCGCTGATTTAATCGGGGGATTTATTGACGGCAAGCAAGAAATCACCCTCAATTTTAATCAGGCTTTGGAAAAAATGCCAAAATCGAATGCTTTCGAAATTTTTGATCAGGAGAATCATCCATTCAAGATAAATGCAATCGAGGCAGGGAAAACACCTGAACGCGTGAAAATCACCCTTTGCGACGAAATCAATCTTAAAAATAATTACTTCGTCAAATATGAAAACAAAACTTTTCGTCTTATCATGGACCGGATTTATCTGGACCCTGAATTTTTCAACCTGAATGCAGAATTAGGGGCGATTTTTTCTCCAACCGCCACGACCTTTCGCCTGTTTGCACCACGGGCTACTGCTGTAACCCTGAAAATCTATGAAAATCCGGTTATTACCAACGGAGAAACCTTTACCCGACATTCCATGCACGAGATTAAAGGCGGTATTTGGGAAATTCAGGTCACCGGAAATTTGGCGGGAAAATATTATATATATCTCATCCAGAGCCAGGCACCGGATTGTCATTCCGAACTGGAAGTGGTGGACCCCTATGCACGCGTCGTTACCCGCGGTGACGGGCAATCGTTGATCAAAAAGGATAAATTTTATCAAACCATCGGTCGGGGGATGATTGTCGATCCCGGAAAAACCGGAACAGTCACGGCGATTTCACAAAAAAATTTCGATATCAGTCAGGCAATTATTTATGAAACCCAGATGCGCGATTTTACCAGAGACAAAAATTCCGGTGTAAAGGAAGCGCAAAAGGGCTTATTCCTCGGAGCCGCTCAAAAAGGAACGAAATACAAAAATCTGTCGACCTGCCTGGACCATCTCCTTGAACTGGGTGTAAATGTGGTACAATTTCATCCGGTGAATGAGTTCTGGGTCCAGGATGAATCCAGTCATAAATATAAATTCGTCAACCATAAAGATGAAGCGGGAAAATGGCACACAAAGGAATATTATAACTGGGGTTATGCACCAATTAACTATTTTTCAGTAGAAGGCTGGTACGCCACCGATCCTGATGATGACTCCCGAATTCGGGAATTTAAAAAACTGATTTCTGCTTTTCATCAAAATGGCATCCGAGTCACGCTGGATGTGGTTTTTAATCACACCTTTGAGGGCAGTCGCGAGGACTTTGCGCACTGGCTCTTTCGCGGGGTTGATACGGATTACTATTATCGCAGCGAACCAAATGGTCAATTCTGCAATGGCATCTGGTGTGGCAATGAGGTGAAGACTGAAAATCCCATGGTTGCCAAATACATTCTGGATTGTTTGAAATACTGGGTAACCGAATTTAAAATCGATGGCTTTCGTTTTGACTGGATGAGTGCCCTGGATCCGGAAACCATGAATCGCATGATTCGGGAACTGCGGCAGTTGAATCCCAATATTCTGCTCTATGGCGAACTCTGGACGCTGCGTGGCCTTTCCTATTCCGGAAAAAATAATGGAACCTATCTGGATCGGCAGCATGTGGGGCTTTTTGAGCAGGATTATGGTCTTCCACCCGGTTCAATTGCCGGTTTTAATGACTATTTTCGCGATGCTGTCAAAGGGAGTGGCTTTCAGCGCGATTATGCGGGAGGTTATATCCAGAATATTCGGGATGAAATTTATTATGACCATCGGCCTTTTGAACTACTTAAGAAAGCCATCCGGGGGATGGTGGATTTTACGCCCAATTCAGCTGACCAAACCGAATGGCAGGCAATTCAATCTCCCCTCAATTCAATCAATTATATTTCCTGCCATGATGGTTTCACGCTCTATGACAAGCTCGTTTTAGCGGAATACTGCCAGTATCAGGAGCCGGGGAAACCAGACTCACCCAAATCCACTTTTCCACAAAGCCCGGATCATCCGCAAGTGGTCGATTTTGTTGATGCCGCGCAATTTCCAGCACCGAATGTGATTGAAAAGTTGAAAAAGATGAATAAACTGGGTGCCGCCATTTTATTCACCTCTCAGGGAATTCCCTTGATGCATTCCGGTGAAGAAATATTACGCCAAAAGATAAAACTTGTCCCTTCGACTGAATCACCAACAGGTGAGCTGTATGTTTTTGATTCCAATTCAAATACATCACCAGACGCCGTGAATGCCATTCAGTGGGCTTTGAAAGAAAAAAATGCTGATATTTTTCGTTATTACCAAGGACTTATCCATTTACGCAAAGCTCATCCTACTTTTCGACGCCGGTCGGCAGCAAGTGTTCGAAAAGGATTAAAATTGCATGATGAATGGTGTCCGTCAGCGGCTGAACAATGCATTGCCTACCAATTACGCGACAGTGAAAATGAATTACAAGCCGAAACCTGGAAGAATGTCATTGTTTTGATGAATCCCTATCCCGATGCCAAAGTTTTTCAAATTCCGCCGCAAAAATGGCAGGTTGTGGTGAATCCGGAAAAAGCGGGCATTGAAACGCTGGAAATTATTGATAGCGGAACGATTCTGGTGCCCGGGATTTCGATGGTGGTACTTCATGAATAGGGTGGATAGGTGCTGCGTCATGCGTAAAACGTAATTCGTGATGAAGCAGCATAAAAAAACAATATTCTGGCTAAAAAAAAATGATACACCAGGCTTGATTTTCACAACAAGTCTTGTGATAATAAAAAAAAATCATGAAATCTCCGGGGGAATTGATAAAATTTGAAAAAGCAGGCGTTATTCATGAAATATCGTCCGATTACCCGATACACGTGGCTATTTATATTTTATCTGCTTCAAATTGCGTTTGCCCAATATCGGGAACCTTTGTTCAAAATCCACGAACGGGGCGAACTCGGGGACACCATGAAGGACAATGGACAAATTGGCGGAATTTTTTCATCCTATCAATATTTTCCCAGTCTGGATTGGGCGGGTGGGCCGGCCATTTTACCTTCCAAGGATGAACAACGTTCTTATATGCAAGGGGCTGGTATCGGGATCGGGGGAAAAAATCCCGACGGTTCGATTTTTTTCAATGAAAGGGGACCATTTGATTATGTTGATCAGGGGACTTTTCATCCGTTAACCGAGCAGGAAAATTTTATTGGTTCGCCGGATTATAATCCAAACGAAGCCGAAGAAATCATCACTGCCCACTGGCAAACCACGCATGGTATTGAATTTAAACGAGTCCGCCGCGCCTGGAGTTTTCCGGCTTTCAATGATTTTATCATCATGGAATATATCGCCACGAATAAGTCAAACCGGCAACTTCAGGATGTTTTCATTGGCTTGGTCTATCTGATGCGCCCCAGTTATCAGGATGTTCTCGCCCACGCATTTTGAGGGGATAATTTGAATATTGACGATGAACTGGTGGAATATGATGAAAACCTGGATTTATTTTATGCTTATAATTACACCCCCAGTAGCTCGATTATATGGGATTGGGGCAATTTTGTCGAACTCAAAGGCGAGTTACGCACCACTGGTTACGCCGGATTTGCACCCCTATTTTCTTCTCCTGCCAAAGGTGGACTAAAACAGCCGGCAACGATTTTTTATGCCCAGACCATTGGAAATAGTCAATATTTTACCAGTACCAGCCAGACAGCCGCAAATTTGTACGCCATTCTCAATGGTACCAATCAAACCTGGCAGGGTCCGGCGGGAGAAGTCTTGTCGCCATTGATGCTTACTGGTTTTATTCCCTATAATTTAGCCCCTGGTGATTTCATTCGTATCGTCATCGTGGAAGCCATGAACGGAATTCCGCAGGATCTGGCAATTAAAGGATTAAGTTCGCAATCAAAACTCTCTTCAGGGCTCGATTCTTTAAAAAACACCGTAACACGTGCCAGACAACTTTTTGATCGATATGATGTCCCAACAGCTTTAGCACCACCCGCACCGGCAGTCGAACATTTTGTATTGCCATCGACTCAGGAAATTGCCATTACCTGGCCTCCGGATTTGGAAAATCGGATAGATCCCCTTACCAATGAAGCTGATTTGAAAATTTATCGTGTTTACGGGAGTGAACGCGCCGATATAGGCCCTTTTACGCGAATCCGGGAAATCCGAATTGATCGCCAGACCGATCACAGTCGTTTTTTTGATAATGAGTTGGGCAAATAGAAATATAAAGATAACGCCATCCAGGTCAGTTTCGGCTATTTTTACGCTGTGACTGATGTTTTAAAAAAATAAATTTCTGAAGGTCGCTTGCTGGTTGGTTCCTAGTACACTTTGCCGGAAATGAACACAATTAGTGGCGAAGCTCTCGATCGCAATCTATTAAGAGGGCATAAAAGAGCCGGTGAATTCGGTCGCATCATGAAAATCGGTCACACGCCGACTTCCGACGGGCAGATTTCACAAATTGCGCAAATTTATGCCGGGTTTGGCATTGATGGGATGATGTTTTATCGCGGCATTTCCCGGGATGCGTGCGACACTGAATATATTCTTGAAGCACCGGCTGGGACACAAATTTTAGGGCTGCACCTCAGTGCCGAATTTAGCCGGGCTTCTTTCTGGATCCATCTGGCACGGATGACCCTGTACGAAAACAGCTTTTATGACGGCTATTATCGCTGGACAATTGGCCGATTGCCCTGCCGTCGTTATGATGCGATGGCGGGAGATTTAGACTATCATCTATTGAAACCAACCTCGCTGCAATATTTTAACACCAATCTATTGGATGAAGGGCTGAAGCGAATTAAAAAAGACTTAGGAGCAGATGCCACCACGCCCAATCTTATCGCCATGGATGGCATGGACAGTCTTTTTCCACACCCGAATACGGTGAAAGTTATTAATTATTGCAATGAACATGATGATGAAGCCGTTTTTATCCACAGCAATTTTCCGGAGGCGATTGAAAAAATTAAGAAGGCCGTGAAATGAGAAAAATTGAAAGTGCTCAAAGGCGAGCGGCGCCATCCAAGCAAGGATAACTGGTTCAATCGTTTTCTAAAGGATAATATTTCCACCCGACTGTATCAAAAACAGATCAATGCCCAAATACAGAAACTCCTGGAAAAGTGGGCGGAACCATTTTCGACTTTCGCTTATCTGTTGGGCGAAACCTATCCGACGCCCTATCTCGAACTGGCCTGGAAATACTTACTTTCCAATCACCCCGATGATAGTATCACCGACGTCAGCATGGATCAAATTCATCAGGATATGCGTTTTCGCTGGGATCAGGTGAAGCAGATTGGGGAAAGTCTGACAAATAAGGCTTTTGAAGCGTTGGTAAAACGAATAGATCTGAGCAGCATTCCGGCCGAAGACAGGGCGATTGTTATTTTTAATCCTTTAAATTATGAACGGAAGTCATTGAAATTGACTTTCCGCATGAACCAAAAAATAAATCCCTGGAAATTTATGACACCACCACAAAATCGCCTGTTGAATTTCAACTACAGGATCGGCGGGAATGGGGATCCCTGGTAACCAATCCCTACGATATTCCAGCACCATTTTTTACCCGGCGTTTCAAAATCGCATTTGAAGCCGCTCAGGTGCCAGCTTGCGGCTATCGAACTTTTGTCGTTCATTCAAAAGCCAGTGAATTGGCCAATTATGGCAACCAGGTCGTCAACAACTGGACCATGGAAAATGAATTTCTGCGGGTCGAAATCAATTCCAATGGCACTTTTGATCTCCAATACAAACCAACCGGCCAGCGTTATGCAAACTGCCACTTCTTTGAAGATGATGCGGAAGCAGGCGATCCCTGGTCTCGTGCGCCCCTGCTGCAAAATCAGATAATTACTTCACAAGGTTGCGCGGCCGAGATTCGTTTCCGGGAAGATGGCCCGCTGCAAACAACCTTTCAAATAGATATCAAAATGCAGATTCCCAAATCGCTGACAGCCGACAAGCGACAAAGGCTTCAGGAATTTGTTAATATCCCCATTTCTTCGCAAATCACCCTTTGAAAAGGAAGTCCTCGACTGGATATTGTCACCTCTTTTGAAAATCAGGCGTGGGATCATCGCCTGCGCGTCTGTTTTCCCAGTGGGATTCAATCGAAGTTAGTAGACGCAGAAGTACAGCAGAAAGGGTGGAAAGACGCGATCAAACTGGTTCGCAATGTTTGGGGAAGCATACTCCGGCTGATGCCCTGTATCCACACAGGGGCAATTGGGAAAGTGGACAGGTTTTTGAGCATACTTATCGCCATTTTACACCACCTCGATCGGTTCAATGCGGTTCCTCCTCTGGTGAATTACCCTTGTCGCTCCAATTGTTGAAAATTGAGCCGGAAAAACTGATTTTGAGTGCTTTTAAAAAGTGTGAAAAACGGAATTCGGTCATTTTACGGCTTTTCAATCCGACAGAAAAAACAATTTCTGGCAATATAAAATGCCAAAAGCCAATCAGAAAAGCACAATTGGTTAATTTAAATGAAGAATCGCTGCAGGAAATTCCCGTTGAATATTCGGGCGGGTGGTGGGATATAAAAAAATAATGACGATTGAATTGGAATTTTAATTCAGGCAGAAGCGTTTCATAACCCGTCCTGATTATGAAAATAAAATTTTAAAAAAGCGATAACCTTCAATCTATAAAAAAACACTGCAAATTTTACAAATTTAGCCGATTTTAATTAATATCGTATCTTTCGGATATGATTAATAGCTGATTGCAAAATTTCTGCTTCTTTTGCTGCCGCTTGCGCAAAATCTTCCCCAATCGATTTATAAATAATGCCGCGACTTGAATTAAAAAGTGCCAATTCTCCGTTTTTGTCGGTCCCATAAGTGACGGAAAGCTCCAGATCACCCCCCTGCGCACCAATTCCGGGTATTAAAACTGGTAAATCCGGCACCATTTCACGTAATTCCTTCAATTCCCCCGGATGGGTGGCCCCAATGACCAGTCCACAATTCTTTTTAACATTCCAGGTATTAATTTTTTGGGCGACTTCTTTATAAAGCGTTTGTTCGCCATTGGAAAAATATTGAAAATCTTTTGAGCCTGGATTGGAGGTTAAGCAAAGGATAAAAACACCTTTTGATTCATCTTCAATAAAAGGTGCGATTGAATCAGCGCCCAGATAGGGACTGATTGTTATCGCATCAAATTTAAAATATTCAAAAAAGGCTTTTGCATACAAGCGGGAAGTGTTGCCAATATCACCGCGTTTGGCATCGGCGATTTTTATAATCCCTTCAGGAATATAGTGCACGGTTTTTTCCAGCGCGATTAAGCCTTTGGTCCCCAGGGCTTCATAAAAGGCCAGATTGGGCTTATAGGCTGCCACAAAGGGGGTGGTGGCATCGATGATGGCTTTATTAAATTCGAAAATTGGATCATCGCTTTTTTTAAAAAATTCAGGAATTTTAGACAATTCTGTGTCCAGGCCGACACAAACCAGGCTTTTTTGATTTCGGCAGGCGGTTAAAATTTTCTCAGTAAAATCCATAGCTCACTTCCTTTCTTGTCTTCAGGGTGATTTTGGCATAAAAAAAGCGGAAGAGGTTTGACACCTTCTTCCGCTTAAAATTTTAATTCAATTTTTCAAAGATTATTTACCGAGGTGGAAAACTCCGGAAACCAGAAAACGGAGATAATTATCCGATGCATTGTAGGTATCACCATATTCATTGGTTCCTTCGACTAAGTATGTATTATACTCAATCCCTAAATCTAAGTTGATATTGCCCATTATGATTCCTATGCCAGCGGACAAATTTATTCCTGAAATTTGATCCCCATTAGAGTCTTTCAAGGGAGTTGGGGTAGAAGCGACACCTAATCGCAATGGAAGAATGCTTTCGCCACTCATGAGTAAATATTCAGCACCCAAGCGTAATTGGTTAACATTTTCCCATTCAGGTTTCTGTTCACCGAGATCTGATTTAGCTCTAAATTCAGAGAAAGCACGAGATTCATAATCTGCAGAAATTGATAATTTTTCAGTTGGTAAATAAGCCAGCCCAACACCAAAAATATTAGGCATGCTTGATATGGTTTCTAAATCTGTTTCACTGTTTTTCCCTGTAATATCATAGGCTGATTTATAAACAACGCCAACGCGAAATTTATTAAAATCAAATAATCCACCAATATTAAGGCTGGAACCTGAATATTTATTTTCATTTTCGCTTTTATTCAAGAATCCTGTTTTATCTTCCTGAATATAATTTTGTTTCCCGGTATAAATATTAAATGCTGCACCAATCGATATATTGGGAGTTAGTTGAAATCCAATTGCAGGTGTAATTGCATATAATCCCCCCGTGGTTTCCTCTAACCAATTATCAGTTTCATATTTTTCATAGAAACTAACCATTTGTTGAAATGCAAGAGCGCCTACCACATTTTTAGTTCCAATACTTAATGGTAAAGCAGCACTCAAAAAATTTAATCCAAAATGAGAATAATTGTACGGATCGGTTTCAACACCTTTTAGATCATTGCTGTAGATGTAACTTTCATATATACCAACGACAGAAGCTTCCGGCTTTTCTAATTTAGTTAATCCTGCCGGATTCCATGAAACTGCTGTCGCATCGTCTGCAATACCAATAAATGCACCACCCATACCACGAGCTCTAGCGCCCGAGCCAAGAATGTTGAAAAAATTTTGTCCATAAGCAAAATTGGTAAAAATTAACACCAATGCTATTAGAATAATAAAATTTTTTTTCATCTGAACTCCTCCAAATTTAATAAAATTAATCATTTAAGTAAATTAAATAAACCGTTAATTGTGAGAAAAATATTGCTTATAAAAAATAAATATGTTATTCTATTACTTTGTTATAAATTTATCCTTCATCCGAACATCTAGCACGCCATTATTTAAAGAAATTAACTGCGCGGTGGAAAAAGAGTCATAAACTTCGGTAACCTTCGCAATTCCCAATTCTGTTGTTTTTTTGCCCAGAACCGCACCGGTAACGGGATGCCGAATTTCTTCCCCTTCACGATACAGAACGCACTTCATCCCTTTTTTCAATCCCCTTGTCGTACCAATATCAAATGTTAATGTTTCACCATCTGATTGAATAATCAATCCAGAAAGCAATGGTAGATCGGAAGCGATTTTGTTTACCACCTGATTTAACATCTGTTTTAGATTTTGAATATCGGTTCGATTACTATATTCATCTTTGGCCGTAATAATTTCAGCCGTTTCTGTATCAATTAACCGGGCATCGATGGTCATGGTGTTATGACCACGGGTAAGCGTTCCCAGCATGATGGCATCCACGCCAATCCCCTTCCCAATTTGGGCGGCGGTGGAAGCATCGAGTAATCCACTTTGACCCAATTCCTGTTCCTTCACAATCTTTTCAATCTGGGCGCGTTCCATAACTTTAAAGCGTTTGCGGCCATTGATACTTTGGTTGACAAGTGAGGTTGTCAACAAATCCATGACATCAATTTCGCTGGTGGCCAGGTCAATCCCTCGCGTGACAAAAGGAAGGATGGCAATCCCCATGCGTTCACCGATGATTTGCATATCCGTTGCGGGCACAGGTGGCGGCGGTGGTTGAACCGTCGGTTGATTGATGGAAATCGGTTGATTGATCGTGATATTAATTGGCGGCGGTGGGGTGACTTTTTCGGGTATTCTGCCGCCTTCGATTTTGGTCAAAAATTCAATTGCCCGTTCAGAAGATTCGTGCATAAGGGAGATATTTAATTCATTTTTAGCCTTTTGCGCTTCACCCAGAAAATACCAGCAAATGCCGGTTTCCCGGTGCGGAAAATATTCAATAAAGTGCATCCCATAGGTTTTTATCCGTTTCATATCCCGATCTTTCACTTTCATGGCATCCTGAAAGAGCGTGATCGCTTTGGCGTATTCCTGCCGCTTCATGGCGTTAAGGCCATCTTCGTAAAAATTATACCACATCCCCCCCGCCATAAGCATAGAGGCGAGTAATAAAGATGAGATAGCCGCTAAAATAAAGGTATTCTTATTCATGATATCATTCCACCCCTTTTAAATTTTTAATGTCATGCTGAATGACAATAATTTTATGCAAAAGCCATGTAATAAAAAGATATAAAGTAAATATCAGAAAGTCAAGCTATTTTTGCTTTTATAATATTTACGGCATTTTATTTATATAAGTTAAGATAACTCATTATTTTTTAAAATTTTAAAGACTGAAAAATTCTTCAATAGAACAAGCTTTTCCCAATCCAGCGATGAAGATTACCTTTCATCTTAATGCAAGCTCAAGAGATTAAGTAAGATTAGATAAAGTTAAGTAACTTGAGATTCAAAAATAGTTTTTATTCACACTGGTAATGAATAAGCGAATGAACCGGATACGGTGCCAATTGTTTTCGTCCATTTAAAAAGTCCAATTCAATGAGAAAGCCAATCCCCACAATTTCTGCTCCCAATCGGTTTAGCAATTTAATTGTCGCAGCAACTGTCCCACCAGTCGCCAACAGATCATCAATAATGAGGACTTTTTGGCCTTTTTCAATGGCATCTTCATGGATTTCGATGGCATCGGTGCCATATTCAAGGGCATATTCTTCCCGAATACATTTTGCCGGTAATTTTCCGGGTTTTCGTACCGGGACGACCCCGGCTCCCCATTTAAAAGCCAACGCGGCGGCAAAAATAAAGCCACGGGATTCAATTCCGACGACACGATCGATACCGAGACGATTAAATTTTTCAGCAAGTTGGTTGATGGCTTGCTGAAAAACAGGACCATTTTTAATTAATGTGGTAATATCTTTAAAGCCAATTCCTTTTTTAGGAAAATCAGGGATATTCCGAATATAATTTTCCAGCGCAAACATAAATTCCTCCTGAATTAAAAATCGATATCAAAGGAAATAAACCGGTTATGATATGGTTCGGGTGTATAAATAACATCCTGCACTTGCGAAAAACGTGGCCCAATTTTTAATTCTCCTACAAAAGCATCAACCGCGCTTTTTTCACCTTCAATCTGCAGTTCCACCGCTCCATCGGGCGCATTTTTCACCCACCCGCGAATATTAAAAATGCGCGCCTGCCGGGCAGCAAAATAGCGATAACCCACCCCCTGTACCAACCCCTTCACGAGAATATATGCACCTATTTTCATAAATTTTTTCTGATTGGTTCATTGTTCTTTTGTTTAAGTCTGTTTGATAAAGACCTGATGAGTTAGATAAATAAGTCCCCTCAAAGAATGATTTACCAGTTTCTGCTTACGCATCACGAATTACGCATCACGAATTACGTCCTGGCCGCCGTTTAACAAAAGCATCACCTGCGCGGACGCATTCAGCAAACCGAACTTTGACTAAAGTAAAAAGTTGAATCAAAGAGCCATACGTAGCGTTTAGAACTGAGTGCGTCCGCGTCAGGTGAATGCAATGTTAGCACATTTTATTTCTGATGATTTTAGGAATAACCTCATTATGATTCATTTTTATCGTCTGTGAGTTCAAGTAAAGAACTTATTTTTTGTTTTATCAATTCATAAGTCTCTTTATTGACTTTATTGAATTTTTTTACAACAATATTTTTTGACAATGTATAAATTTTATCACATCTAATTCTACTTTTTTGAGGGAGTTTCCCTTCTTCTAGATTGTGATTATCAATATCAATACAATATTTATTTTCAAAAATTAAATTTGATGTCAAGGCTACTACTACAATATCAAGATTGCTTTTATTGTAATTGTCGTTTGAAACAATAATTACAGGACGTTTTTTATTGCTTGACAAGTCAGTAAAAGGAATTGGAATCAGCACAATATCTCTTTGATTATACATGATTCCAAACCTCATCCGCTGGATTATTCCAAAATTCAATTGAAGATTCAGACGCATTAATCAAATCCGAATAATCGTCAGTTTGTAACGGTAATATGATTATTTCAACTTTAGATGATTTTATTTGGGGGATATTCGGGATTGAAATTTGTCCCTGTTTATCAACGTCAACTATATATTTAAATGCTTCCATTTTACATCCAAACCTTTTGTAAGATAATTGCGACATAATAAGTAATGAATTTAGTTTTTTATAGTACAAAAAATATTTGATAAGCTCCATAAAATTTGAAAGCAAACATATATTGCTTTACGCGCTAACACTTTCTTCAACGTTTCAAGCACATTGTAACAACAACAAAAATTTTCTTAAGGCGTCAATCTATGTAACATTCTTGGGAATGGAATTGTTTCCCGAACATGCGGTAATTTGCAAATCCAGGCGACTGTCCGTTCGATACCGAGCCCAAACCCGGCATGGGGTACTGATCCATACCGTCGGACATCGAGATACCATTCAAACGCCGACATGGGCAGATTGTGTTTTTGAATTTTATTCACCAGCGTCTGATAATCATCCTCGCGCTGCCCGCCGCCAATAATCTCGCCGTAGCCTTCTGGTGCCAGCACATCCACACATAAGGCGCGCCCCGGATCCTGTGGGTCATTTTTCATGTAAAAGGCTTTCACCTCGGCCGGATAGCGATGCACCATCACCGGCCGGTCAAATTTTTCGGAAATGGCCGTTTCATCGGGCGCACCCAGATCGTTGCCATCGATGAATTCCAGTCCCGCTTCTTTGACAATTTTCACCGCTTCATCATAATGAATGCGTGGAAATGGCTTTTTCACACTTTCCAGCGGTTTTAAATCGCGCTCCAGTATTTTCAGCTCTTCCTGGCGATTTTCCAATACGCGTGTAACGATATGGACCAGAAAATCTTCCGCCAGGTCCATATCCCCATCGAGATCCATAAAAGCAACTTCCGGCTCAATCATCCAGAATTCGGTTAAATGCCGCCGGGTTTTCGATTTTTCGGCCCGGAATGTCGGACCAAAACAATATACTTTACCAAATGCAGCGGCGGCTGGTTCCATATAAAGTTGACCACTTTGGGTTAAATAGGCCTTTTCCCCAAAGTATTCGGTTTCAAACAGTGTCGAAGTTCCTTCACAGGCCGCTGGTGTAAAAATCGGCGCATCAATTAACACAAAACCATTGGAATCAAAGTAATCGCGGCAAGCCTTGATAATTTCATGGCGAATTTTTAAAATGGCAAACTGTCGGGAAGAACGTAACCAGAGGTGACGATTGTCCATCAAAAATTCCACCCCATGTTCTTTCGGAGAAATCGGATATTCACCGGCGATGTTGATAATCTGAACATCTTTTATTTGCAGTTCATAGCCACCCACCGCACGTTTATCTTCACGAACCGTTCCGGTGACCATGAGCGAACTTTCCAGCGTTAATTTTTCACAGGCCTCGAAAACGGCATCGGTAACATCCGGCTTAAAAACCACGCCCTGAATCAAGCCAGATCCATCCCGAAGCATGAGAAAATATAATTTTCCTTTATGTGTTTTATTATATAACCACCCTTTTAGCACAATTTCCTGACCCACAAATTTTCCAATTTCGTTAATATAAACATGATTTTTCATCCGTACAGGCTCCTTTATAATTTTTTATTCTTTTGTAAAACATGTTGATGCACGTTCAGGGTTCCAGGTTCACGGTTTACCGTTATGTGAAGTCGCAAAATTTATCTAACGGTGAACCATGAACCTCTTAACCTGCGAACTTTGATTATCCCCAATTTTCCTCTTTCGGTTCCCGCAGCATTAATTCATACAACGCTTCTTTCGGATTTCGGCCTTCGAAAAGCACCTGATAGACCTGATGGGTAATTGGCATTTCCACACCGAACTGCCGGCTGAGCTGATAAGCGGAACGGGTCGTTTTCACCCCTTCGGCGACCATCACCATCTCTTTCAGGACATCATCCAGTTTGCGGCCTTTGCCCATCTGTTCACCGACGTATCGATTCCGGCTATGCCGGCTCATACAGGTGACGATTAAATCGCCCATACCAGACAGTCCTGCAAAGGTCAATTTATTCGCTCCCATCTGCACTCCCAGGCGCACCATTTCCACCAGGCCGCGCGGTTGAAGTGCGGCCTTGGTATTATCACCAAAACCGGCGCCATCACAAATTCCTGCGGCCACGGCAATAATATTTTTTAAGGCACCACCTAATTCCACGCCAATAATATCCTGACTTCGATAAACCCGAAAAAAATTATTTTTAAAAGCATGTTGCACAAATTCAGCCGTTTCGATATTGACTGAAGCTGCCACGATGGCCGTGGGAATTTGCCGACTGACTTCTTCGGCATGACTGGGGCCGGATAAAGTGACAATTTTATCATCCGTAATAGCCGGGATGGTTTGCTGAATGACCTGGCTCATTCGCAGCAAGGTTTCATTTTCAATCCCTTTGGCCACATTCACCACGACCGGACCATCCGGTTTATAAAATTTTGATAAATTTTCACTCACCGAACGAATAATGTGTGAGGGGACGGCTAAAACCAACAAATCCTTGTCCTGACTGGCCACGTCAAGTTGATGCGTTATCTTAATCCCTTTCGGAATTATTACGCCTGGTAAAAAATCAATATTTTCACGAATCCGATCCAGTTTATAAGCTGCTTCTTCCCGATATTCCCAGAGCGTGGTCTGATGGCCATTGGCATAGAGCACCATAGCCAGTGCGGTTCCCCAGCCACCAGCGCCCAGCACGGCAACACGCAATCCTTCAGGTGATTTCATCAGATTACCTCACCAATGATATAAACAAAATCAACAAATTCATTTATTTTACTTAACGCTTTTTCAACATCCTGCCGGTCGATGACAAAAATAAATCCGATTCCCTGATTAAAAACCTGCCGCATTTCTTCTTCTTCAATGTTACCAAATTTTTGAATAACTTTAAAAATTGGCGGGACATCCCAATTTTCCCAATAAATACGCAAATCGAGACCTTTCGGGAGAATTCTTTTCGTATTATCCACGATTCCCCCGCCGGTAATATGCGACATGCCCTTCAGATAGGGTTCATCACGCAACGCCAGAATAATTTTCTGATAGCTGATATGCACCTGCAGCAGGGCCTCACCCAGCGTCATCCCCAGTTCATCAAAATGTTTATCCGGCTTAAACCCGGCCTTGTCGAAAAGCACCTTGCGCGCCAGCGAATAGCCATTGGTATGTAAACCACTGGATGGAACGCCCAAAAGAATATCACCTTTTTGAATCCGTCGCCCGTCGACAATTTTATCTTTTTCAACCACGCCGACGATGGTTCCGGCAATATCATACTCGCCCGAAGGATAAAAGCCCGGCATTTCCGCCGTTTCACCACCGATCAAAACGCAATTGGCATTCGTGCACCCGCGGACCAGACCGGTAATCACCTCTGTGACAATAGTGGGATTGAGGTCTGTTGTGCTAATATAATCCAGAAAGAAAAGGGGCTCGGCACCGCCGGTCATAATGTCATTGACACAATGATTCACCAGGTCTTCCCCAACCGTATCATGTTTTCCCATCTGGAAAGCAATTTTTAATTTTGTCCCCACCCCATCGACACTCGAAACCAGCACTGGATTTTTATATTTACTGGTATCAAGCTGAAAAAATCCCCCAAAAAGTCCCACATCGTGCAGAACATGGGCATTGAACGTCTTTTTTGCCAGCAATGCAATTGTTTTTTTAGCTTTTCCAGCGGCTTCCAGATTCACACCGGATGATTTATATGTTTCAATTTCTGACATGAAGGTAAAATCCTGTATTTTTTGTGAAAATATTTATCATTAGCTTAAGAAATCATTTCAAATTAAAGCGTTATGCGTCATACATGATGCATGATAATCAATTCATTAAAAATCAATGAATTTCTTCACTACTGATTACAAATTATTAAATTTTAAATAATCCTGTCGTACTTTATTAAAAAATTCAAGGGCTTCGGGTGTTTGATAATCGGGGTAAGTCCACTCATTGGGCACAAATCGCCGATTACTGACTTTTAAATGGACATCCCCATAAATTCCCTTCCCCATATAAACCCGATGCATATAGTTTTTCGTCGTGGCCAGCACCAGCTTGGCCGCTGAAATATAGCCCGGATCAATATTGACTTGCCGTTTGCCATCAATCGCGTATTTTTGTTCAATTTCATTGGAAATCAACTTGGCATCGATGATATAATCCGGCTGAACCAGTTTTTGAAATACAATAAATTGCTTTTTAAGGGCCACGCCCATTTCTGATTCATAATAGTTCGTCTGGCTAAAATCAAAAATCAATGAAGCCGTATCAACAGGTCCCCAGTGCTCACATAACTCATTTTTCACCTGGGTCAACAAATTTTCATCCCGGAATGCGATGGCTGCCATCAACTTTACATCCCGGGGAAGTTTCACCTCACCCATTTTTTAGCCGATTTTATATCCAATCTTTCGCAAAAACGATTTTCGCTCTGCAATTTCCTTTTCCGTTTCCACTCCCAATGGGCTTTCACCATCAATCACACCCAAAATTCCCCGTCCCTGTTCACTTTCTGCGATAATGACCTGCACCGGATTGGCGGTTGCGCAAAAAATTCGACACACTTCCGGAACCTGTGAAATCGTCCGTAACACATTTACCGGAAAAGCATTTTGCATAAAAACAAGAAAAGAATGACCAGCACCAATCGCCAGCATGTTCTTTTTCGCCAATTCCATCAGCTTTTCATCATTCCCGGAAAATCGAACCAGGCGGGGACCCGATGCCTCACAAAACGCCACGCCAAATTTAATATTCGGAACGGAATTCACCAGCGCTTCATGGACATCTTCCACCGTTTTGATGAAATGAGACATCCCCAGAATAAAATTCAGGGAATCCGGATTTTCAATCTGCACTAATTTTAATTCCATTTCTGACTCCTGCAAAATGAACCAGCATTTTTTATGGATAATTTGAGTTAAATATATAAAAAATTGAATCTTTTTGCAAGTGAAAATTTTTATTTATTTTGGTCAATTTTTCTCTTGATTTTTTGATTGAGAATGCTCATTTTTAGGCTATTAACTTTTAATAAAATCTAACACTATTTATCAGGAGGTTTGATATGAGATTTTGGCAAAAACTTTTTTTACTCAGCCTGATGGCTTTGATGCTTTTTATCCTGGGCTGCGAGAATGAAGAAAATGAAAGGGAAGAACTTAAATTAACCAAAGAAGTTATTAGTTCACCCAATGCTCCCAAAGCAATTGGCCCCTACAGTCAGGCAATTAAAGTTGGCAATACGCTTTACTGTTCGGGACAGATAGCCATTAATCCAGCGACTGGCGAACTGGTACAGGGCACAATCGAGGAAGAAACCCGCCAAGTATTGGAGAATTTAAAAGCTGTATTACTCGAAGCCGGTTTTGATTTTAAAGATGTGGTCCAATCGACCGTGTTTATGACCGATATGAATAATTACGCTAAAATTAATGCGGTTTATGCCGAATATTTCACCGAAAAACCACCGGCCCGCGCGGCGGTGCAGGTCGCCAATTTGCCAAAATTTGTGAATGTGGAAATTATGTGCGTGGCGGTGAAGACTGAATAATTTTAAAATATTAACCCTGCGGGAGTTTTTTTGATTCCGATAAGCTTTCAATTCAAAACGAACCTCCCGTAGGGTAAAGATTAATCGTAACCGTTCACAGGGGTAATAAATTAAACGCTTCTGTCATGCCCGAATGCTTTTGTCGGGCATCCATTTGTTAAAAAAAGTATGGATTCCCGCCAAAAACATGCGGGAATGACAGATTCGATCCTCCCTGTGAACGGATACGATTAATCCGGAATATCCTGTTATCCTGTCTGATTTATAAATAAAGGGCTACTCAATGGGCTTTTACGATTTATCAAAGGATGAAAGAATCAAACTGGCAGCTCAAATCCAGGCTGATTTATTGATAGAATTTCAAAAGAATCAAAATAATCTTTTAAAAAAATACTTTTCAGATGAAGATACCTACATCAGAAAGACGGCTTACATCGCGGTTGGTCGAATTTTTAAAGAAAGTCCGCAGCTTCGAATCCAGGTGATAAATTCTTTGGAAAATTTACTCCAAAGTGAAAATGAAAAAATCCGGCAAACTGCAATTAATGCAGCAGGTGAAATTGGAATATATAATTTTAAAATCGTAAAACATCTTTTTGAAAAAGGCCTGACTGATTCACATCCTGTTGTTCGAAACGCTGTGATTGGTTCCATCAAAAAAATGAGTGAGAAAAATCCGAAACCAATCTTACAATTCGCGAGGGAATATCTTCATCACCCGGATATTGAAATTCGACGCGAAATTTGTCACGGCATCGAATTACGGGGCAGAACGCATCCCGAAGAGGTGCTGCCGATACTGCAGGAATTGGAATTCGATCCGGCGCCAAGAGTTTATAACACGATTATCCATGTGATTGGACAGATCAGCTATAAAAAAGGGTGCCTTGAAAAAGTAATCGCGCACCTGAAAAGTTGGCAGAATCAGGAACTAGTCCAAAAAGCGCTTAAAGAAATTATCGAAGTGCATCAAAATTACCAAAATTTTGCAGCAAGGACCCCGGATGCGGTAAAAAAATATATTGAAAGCACCATGGCGGTGTAAATTCTCACCTTTTGGTCAGGGAGATTTTGAAATGAAATTTATCAAAAAGTTTTGTCCGTTAATTTTCCTCATTTTACTCTTGGTTTTCTGTCGTTATCCACTCTCAGAAAAAGAAATTCAACTCACCAACGATTTAACCAAAAATTTTGACCTGGATGACCGCTATAATTTCTCTCCGAATGATAAATGGCTGGTTTATGATACCCGAACCGATTCCGGCGGGATTGGCGGCTGTCACACTATCGAAAAAGTACATGTAGAGACGGGTAAAATCGTTGTTTTATATGAAACGAAGAAACAGACGGCTTTTGGGCCTGGTGTTGGTGCACCGAGTTATCGCCATACAGAAAATAAAGTCATGTTCATTCATGGTCTGCAAAATTGTAATGCCGAACGGCCATACACCCAATGGCGCCGAACTGGCGTAATAATTCAGGATGATCAGCCGGGAATTCCTGTATTTATGGATGCGCGGGATGTGACACCCCCGTTCACACCCGGTGCCTTGCGTGGCGGAACACACCAACACGAATGGAGTGGTGATGGTCAATGGATCGGCTTTACGTATAATGATGCCATTATGAAATCCCTGGAAGATCGGACCGGCATCCAGTGGAACTTGCGAACAATCGGCGTTTCGCGTCCGATCACGCCAGTTAAAGTTGATCGGGATCCGGCTGGCGAAAATCTTGACGGAACTCATTTTTCGGTTCTGGTGGTAAAAGTTGTTCCGAATCCCGTTCCCGGCTCGGATGAAATCAGTCATGCGGCTGATGATAGCTGGGTTGGGACTTCCGGGTATCAAAAACCGGATGGTTCCTGGCAAAGAGCGCGGGCTTTTATCGGGACGGTTCGCGATAGAAATAATGAACCGGTCAAAGAGGTTTTTATTGTGGATATTCCGGAAAATATTGAAATTCCCGGCACGGATGGCCCGCTTGAAGGAACGGAAACGACTTTTCCCATGCCACCCAGAGGAACTGTTCAGCGCCGCCTGACCTGGACGGCAGATTCCAAACATCCTGGCTGTGCAGGATTTACCCGCTGTTCGCCGGATGGAAAATTTATCGCCTATCGTGCCAAAGATGAAAATGGCATCGATCAGATATTTTTCATTTCACCCCGCGGCGGAAGACCCTCACAGATTACCAGCCATGACTCGCCTGTCCAAAGCGCTGTTCGATGGCAAGCTGATGGGGGAGCGATATTTTATGTCTGGGATAATTCTATAATTAAATTGAAGTTAAATAATGGCCAGCCGGTCGGTAATTTTCAACATCTCACCCACCGGACAGACGAGCCGCCATTTAATTTCATCGTGGCCCATCATGGAAAATTGATCGCTTTTAATCGATTTGTCAAATTCGGGAAAGGAAAAACCAAACAGATATTTTTAATTAAACTGGAATAAAAAATTATACAGGATTGAGGATACTCCGAAAAATGGCAGTATGATTTTAAAATTTGGAATGATCACCTTTACCAGAATAACTCTTTTCAGGAATAACATCCAAATTTTCTTCCTGTCAATCTGATTGTCCTGTTAATCCTGCTAAAAAAATAATTATAACTTCTGCAGATGATGAACATTCAAAGTCGGAGGATTATTATGTCCATTTTAAAAAGAAAAACTTATATGGTTCTGATTATCTGGCTATTGTTTGGTTTATTGGCCTTTAATTATACTCTTTGGGCGCAAACGCAAAAAACTGCCCGTCAATTTTCATTAAAATCACCGGAAATTCCGAAAATTTTACTCAAAAAAGTAACGCCGGAAGAATGGACGAGTGAAGAAAAGACACCCATTTCGGGCTTAAAATTATATACCCGAGAAAAATCCGGTGCCACCTGGCTGGGTTCAGATTTGGGAGCCGTTCGATTTGATCCGGAAGCAAAACATCGCTGGGATCGCTGGCAATATTTTGCCGGAAAACGCTGGCTTCAGGATAATCAGGTCCTGAATATTTATGTGGACGAATCCACCAGCGAACGAAAAGTCTGGATTCGCACGCAGCAGGGCGTTTCGCTCATTTCCTGGATACCCATGACACTGGCCGAAAAAGCGAATTTTTACGACAAAATAGTCGAAGTGCGCCATGTGCGACATGGTTTTGTCTCCGACTCCCATCTGAAGAAGCCGGGTGATCTCTCCACCAATATGACGACCGATAGCGACAATGACGGTTTGTGGACGGCGATGTATATGGCCGCCCAAGCCTATCGCTATGCCGTCACGAACGCCCCCGACGCCAGAATAAAAGCCAAACGTTCCCTGGATGCCATTATCCGGCTGGAAGAAATTACCGGCATATCCGGCTTTTTTGCCCGTTCCTTCAAATCGATTGACGAGCCCGCGCCCCGTGGCGGGGAGTGGCATAAAACGCCGGATGGAAAATGGCTCTGGAAAGGTGATACCAGCTCGGATGAAGCGGTGGGACATACGTATGGCTATGCTATCTATTACGATTTAGTGGCCAATGAGGCTGAAAAAGACGCCATTCGAAAAACATTTTCCAGAATCGTGGATCATCTCATCGATAATAATTTTAATTTGATTGATCTGGATGGAAAACCCACCCGCTGGGGCGAATGGGGTACTGAATTTTTCAAAACCGAAGAGGGTGAGTATGAAAAAGCCCTTCGCTCAGCCGAACTGCTTTCCATGCTTAAAACGGCCTATCATTTTACGGGCAATCCCAAATACGAACAGGTCTATCGCGAACGGATCGATCATGGCTATGCCACCAATATGCTCTATTACCGCCGCTGGATTTCGGCTTTTGTGGAAATAAATTTTTCGGACGATGAATTATATTATCTCACCATCTTCCCGCTATTGCTCTATGAGAAGGATCCGGCCCTGCGGGATAATTATCTCGCCAGCGTCCGGTTTACCTGGGAGCAGATTCGACCCGATATGAATCCGCTCTGGAATTTTATGTCCGTTGCCCTCGGCGCGATTGAAATGACAGATGAGGTGCTGAAAGAATCGCGCATGACGCTTGAGCGTATCCCCCTGGATTTGCTGAATTGGGGCGTCAAAAACTCACATCGACTCGACATTACTATTTTAGGCGAGGTCGAACGCCACGGTAATCACTACGGCACGCCGACACTCCCTCCCGATGAACGCCGGATGCACAAATGGAATGGCAATCCTTACGTATTAGATGACAATGGCAATGGCGCCAGCGAAGAAGCCCCGACTTTTTATCTGCTGCCGTATTGGATGGGGAGATTTTATAAATGGATGAAGGATTGAAAAAATTATAAGCAAAATCAGTACTTCAATAAAAATTATTACTCTTCCGACTGAATAATTTATACATGAACTTACTTGCGGGTTTCTGCGGAGCCTGCCTCATTAACCTGATATTCAAGATCGATATACATATTTCCTCAAATCAAAAAAAAATAGTTGACAAAAATCAAAAAATATAGTAAGCTATTATACTGGAATAATTTTCCAATGAAAGTATTTGGTAACGTTCTCTTTTCTTTCAATCAGGTTTTATAAAGGTTTTTAAATCCTTGAAATACTCTTAAAATATTGAAAGCGCATGAAAAGAAAATGAGATAATTTTAAAAAAAACATGAGGTTATAGATGAGTGAAATTTTTAATCATGGCTCGATCTGGCTAAAAGCCGATTTTCATCTCCATACAAAAGCTGATATGGAATGGGCAGGAAGCCTTTAATAAACGAAAAAATATTTATGATTTGTGGAGAGTCGAATGATGAGTCCCATTGAATTATTAGATTTAATTGCCGCTGGTGAGACCAGCCGGGTTCAATTCAAAGAAAAAATTGAAAATCAGGATAAGCTTATTTCGGAAATGATTGCCTTTTCAAACTCAAAAGGTGGTATTCTGTTAATTGGTGTTCGGGAAAAAACTGGTCAGATACCTGGATTATTACCAAACGAAATCAGAGAAACCAGTGAATTAGCCGGAAATTTGGCTTCAAATAATATTTTCAGCCCAATTTTTATCGAAACAGAGGTTGTAACCATAGAAGAAGCAGATGGCAAAAAAAATGTTCTGGTCATTGAAGTCAAAGAGGGGCTTAATAAGCCCCACAAAGATAAAAATGGTACCATCTGGATTAAGCAGGGAAGCGATAAACGTAAATTGACTGATAATAGTGATATTTTGCGACTTTTTCAAAGTGGCGGGAATCTGTACGCTGATGAAATGCCAGTTCCGACGACCTCGATCGCCGATATTGATCGCGAAAAGGTAAATCGTTACCTTAAAAAAATATTTAACCGTGACATCAAAGAATTTGGTATTCCATACAAACAACTCCTGAAAAATAAGAATATTTTAAAAAATGACCGGATTACATTGGGTGGTTTACTTTTTTTTGGTATTGAACCCCAGCATTATAAACCAGCATTTTGCATGAAAGCGGTTAGTTTTCTGGGCAATGAATTGGGTGGTACTCGATATCGGGATAGTGAAGATATTTTGGGTGATATTCCGGCTTTATTCACGGGCGGATTAGCTTTTATGAAACGAAATCTTAAAAAAGTTCAGGCCGGGCAAAATTTCAATTCTCAGGGCATTCTGGAAATTTCCGAAATCGCGTTAGAAGAGTTACTGCAAAATGCGTTGGTTCATCGTGATTATTTTAAAAATGCACCAATCCGAATTTTGATATTTGATAACCGCCTGGAAATTGTCAGTCCAGGAAAATTGCCGAATAACCTGACGGTCAATAATATCCGTTTTGGTAATGCCGTAATTCGTAATAATTTATTAGCATCTTTTTGTTCACAAATTATGGTCTATCGCGGACTTGGATCCGGTATTGTACGTGCGCTTCGCGAACAACCCGATATCGAATTTATTAATGACGAGGATGGAGAGCAATTTATCGTGAAAATTCCACGGCACTTTGAATATTGAATATGATTTTCTGTAATAATACTTCTTATCACGTATCGAGGCCTTCAAAATGAAAATGAAAACTACTTTCACTCCAACTTTTTTCTTTATCATAATCATATTTTCCAATTTTCTCAAATTTGAACAAATACTTGCCAATCCCAATCATTCAACACCATCCGATTTTTCCAAAGCCATCATCATTTGCCCCAAAAAATCTGACAAAGTATCCATGAAAGCCATCACCGTCTTCATCGAAGAGGTGGAAAAACGGACTGGAATCAAATTAAAGATTAAAAATCAATGGCCAGATGCAAAAATGCCAGTGATAGCCATCGGAGAAAAATCGCTTATGGCTCATTTTATCGGCCCGTTTGCTGATTCGCTTAGAAAATATGAAGAAATTGGGCCTGAAGGTTTTTATCTGGTTTCGAAAAATAATCCACGTCCGGCAATTCTGGTGGTTGGAAATGATGCCCGCGGCGTCCTGTATGGCATCGGACGCTTGTTGCGGAAACTGGAACTGCGGCCGAATCAAATTATTTTGCCGGTGAAGCTTGAAATTGCCACCACGCCGCGCTATCCCATCCGGGGACATCAACTGGGGTATCGGCCGAAAACCAATACGTATGACGCCTGGACGATTCAGCAATATGACCAGTACATTCGGGAACTGGCTTTATTCGGTGCCAATAGCATTGAAATCATGCCACCGCGGACCGATGATGATCCCACCAGTTCTCATTTAAAAGTTCCGCCCATGAAGATGATGATTGAACATTCGCGAATAATCGATTCCTACGGCCTGGATGTCTGGATCTGGTATCCGAATATGGGGACAAATTATACCCATCCCGATTCAATTCGGCAGGAATTGAATGAACGGGAGGAAATATTTCGTCAACTGACCCGAATATATGCGGTTTTTGTTCCCGGAGGCGATCCGGGTGATTTACATCCCGATGTTCTCTTCACCTGGCTGGAAAAAATGGCCGTCGTGCTCCAAAAATATCACCCCCAAGCGAAAATCTGGATTTCACCGCAGGCTTTTCGCCCCACCAAAGATTGGCTGGATGTTTTTTATTCGCATGTCAATAAAGAATATCCCTGGTTTGGCGGTGTCGTTTTCGGACCGTGGGTGAAAACGCCCTTGCCGGAGATTCGAAAAATCGTAAACGCCAGTATCCCCATTCGGCGTTATCCGGATATCACCCATAGCCTGAGTTGTCAGTATCCGGTGCCCCATTGGGATCTCGCCTTCGCCATGACGCTCGGGCGTGAATGCACCAATCCCCGGCCAGAAGATGAAAAAACGATTCACAATGCCTTCGATGAATTCGCCAATGGCAGTCTGAGCTATTCGGAGGGGATCAATGATGATGTGAATAAATTCATCTGGAGCGATCAGGACTGGGATCCGGAGACGCCGGTGATTGAAACGCTTCGGGACTATTGCCGGCTGTTTATGGGGCCGGATTATACCGAGTCACTGGCGCCGGGAATTATGGCGCAGGAGCAAAACTGGCGCGGACCGCTGCTCACGAATTCACAGGTGGAAATTACGTTTCAACAGTGGCAAAATCTGGAAAAAACAGCGCCCAACAAAATTTTAAGCAACTATCGTTTCCAGATGTGCCTGATTCGGGCTTATTATGATGCCTATATTCAACGCCGGCTGATTTATGAAACGGAAATTCAGCGGCAGGTGATGGCTGTGCTGTCACAGGCGTCTGAATCAGGGGCATTAACGGCCATTTCTCAGGCGCGGGCTATTTTAATTCGTTCACGGGAGAATACACCGGCGCCGGCTTTACGAAAACGCTGCTTTGACCTGGCCGATTCCCTATACAAAAATATCGGGGCGCAATTAACGGTGAAAAAACATGGCGCGCAATCCGGCCGGGGCAATTATCTGGACAATATCGACCTCCCCCTCAATGATGCCCTCTGGTTTTTATCGCAATTCGAGGTGATTCACAAGCTGGAAAGTGAAAAAGAGCGGCTCGCGGCCATTCAACAGATAATTGAGCGAATCAATCCCGGACCTGGCGGGTTTTATGACAATTTCGGTGATCCCCGAAGCTGGGAGCGGGTGCAGCAACCGGTTGAATGGGCAAAAGATCCGGGCAGCCTGCTTTCGCCGCGCGTCAGTTTTGGCGTTGGATTGCGTGGCGAAGAATGGATACATGAAGTCAGAGCCACCGGTTTTGAAGGCCGTGCGACCCCCCTGGCCTGGATGCACCAGGTAAATACGCTTTATGATGAACCCCTTGTCATTACATATAAAAATCTGGATCCATCTGCCGCATATCGCCTGAAAGTGGCCTATACAGGCAGATTTCGTTCAAAAATGAAATTAATCGCCAATCAAAATTATTTAATTCATGACCTCATTCAGACCGGCGTTCAACCGATTTATGAATTTGATATTCCGGCAGAAGTCATCAAAAATGGTATTTTAAAGCTTTCCTGGACTTGTGGAGAGGGTGAGCGCGGGGCACAGGTGGCTGAAATATGGCTTATTAAAAAATAAAGCTTCACCTTTCATTCATCATATTCCTAAAGAGTGTGAATCGCAGTTAATATTAATTCCACAAGCCTAAAATTCTAACGCTAATTCCTTCTCATTTCAGGAACTCTTTCAGCGCTGATTCCGGTTGATTTGAAGTGATTCAGTTCAAATTAACGAAGAATTAGAACTGCCAATAAAATTTTTCATGAATTGCATTTTTCACACAAATTCAGTTCTCTTTTCCTGCAATTTTTTTTTCACCTGAATAATGATCAAGTTGATTTATGTGAATTCACAGTTTCAACAAATTTCTACAGAAACCTTGTGTCGGGAAACTGAATTCAGAAAAATTTTTGTATTTAATATAAAACGCTCAAAACGATTAAATTGCTATTTTCCTGATTTATTCAGTTCAGAATTTATAATCAGGATGCGGCGATTTTTAATGTAACATCCTGGGCTTTTATGTTTATAATAAATTTCATTCGGTTGAAATAGCCAATATATGGTTTCCTTGTTTAGTCTGCAGAAAAAAATACAGCCAATTTAGCCAGTCAAAAAAATTTTAAAATTTTTGAATCCTTTGTTAAGAGTAGTGCATCTTATATTTAAAATCGCTCAAATCGCTTAAAAATAAAAAAGAAATTAAATAGTGAGTGGTTTTCATTTAATCAATTTTTTTTTTAGAATTAACTTTTTGGAGGTATCTATGTTCAAATTTAAATCTTTCCTGACTTTAGTATTGGTCTTATTAATTGGCTTTTCAGTTACGAACGCCCAAGATAACGCCCGTTTGCAGGTAATTCACAACGCGGCTGATCCCGCGGCAGAAAAAGTTGATGTCTATTTAAATGGTCAACTTTTATTGAATGATTTTGCATTTCGTACCGCAACGCCATTTATTGATGCACCAGCTAATGTTGAACTGGAAATTGGTGTGGCACCAGGAACCAGCAGTTCAGCCAGTGATGTCCTGGCCAGTTTTAAAGTTACGCTGATGGCCGGCAAAAAGTATGTGGCCATTGCCAACGGCGTTTTAAATCCGGTTAATTTCGCCAGCAACCCGGATGGAAAGAGCACCGCTTTTACATTATTCATTAAAGAAAATGCTCAGGAAGCTGCCGCTACTACCGGAAGTGTAGAATTTGCCGTTCTTCATGGCTCTACAGACGCACCAACGGTTGATATTCTCGCTCGTGATGTGGCAAAACTGGTCGATGATGCCCCGTACGGTGCTCTCACAGACTATTTAAGCGTACCACCGGCTGATTATACAATTGATATTACGGATGCCTCTGGCAGTGTCGTCGTAGCAACCTACACAGCGCCGCTGTCCGGCCTGGCAAATGGTGCCGCGATTGTATTTGCTTCCGGATTTTTTAATCCAGCGGCCAATCAGAACGGTAAAGCCTTTGGTGTTTTTGCTGCCTTACCAGATGGAACAGTTCTGGAGTTGCCAGCAGTAACAACCGCCCGTTTGCAGGTAATTCACAATGCGGCTGATCCCGCGGCTGAAAAAGTCGATATCTATGTCAGTGAGAGTCTTCTCCTGGATGATTTCGCTTTCAAAGCTGCAACACCATTTATTGATGTGCCGGCAAATACGGATTTAAAAGTTGGTGTCGCCCCCGGAACCAGTAGTTCTGCTGCTGATGTGATTGCTAACTTTCAGTTTAACTTATCGCCTGGTCAAGCATATATCGCGATTGCCAATGGCGTTTTAAGTCCTGGTGAGTTTGTTGCGAATCCTGATGGAAAGAATACGGGTTTTAACATTTTTGTAAAACCAATGGCACGAGAAAAAGGAACAAGCAATAATGTTGACTTTTTCATCCTGCATGGAAGTACCGATGCACCAGGTGTTGATGTGGTTGTTGGAAATGGTCAGATACTGGCCCAGAATCTCATGTATAGCGATATGACGGATTACATTTCTGTGCCGGCGAGCAAATATCTGATATACTTAAAAACTCCAGGCCCCAGCAAACCTTTTATCGCTTTTGATGTTAACTTAACGGGTCTGGATGGTGGAGCGGCAGTTGTAATGGCTTCCGGTTTCCTGAACAAAGATGGAAACAAAGGTGGAAAAGGATTTGAACTGATTGGCGTGCTGCCGAATGGTCAGGTCGTTGTTTTCCCGGATCCGACGCCATCATCTATTGAACGAGGAACTGAAGTCAATCAGCCATTAGCATTTTCGCTGGACCAGAATTATCCAAATCCGTTTAATCCAACAACGACAATTTCCTTCTCGCTGCCCGAAAGTCGATTGGTAAAACTGAGTATCTATAATGTTCTAGGACAGGAAGTTTTCAAACTGGTTGATCAAAATTTAAGTGCCGGTCAGTATAAATATCAATTTGACGCCAAAAGCCTTGAAAGTGGTGTATACTATTATAAAATTCAAGCCGGGGATTATACATCAATCCGGAAAATGACCTTGTTGAAGTAATTATAATTCTTTAATCCCCCCCAAAAGCCGTCAATTTTATTGACGGCTTTTTTATTTTCAGGCGTATTATAAAAATGAGTAAAAAAAAAAGTAACTGAATTTTCTATTTCTATTGATTCTTATCGTCCTTTCGTTTATATTAATCCTTAAACAGATACAATGAGTCTATTGGAATGCGAACCATTAACCAGATTTATTCGGATTTTCATGATACTGGACTGCCAAAAGGAGATGGAATGAAATTATTTATCTGGTTCGGAGTCATACAAATGCTATTCAGTTGCTGCTCCACCCATCAAAATGATCTGGCAAATCAGCGCCCACTCAAAATTATTGCCCATCGCGGCGTGCATCAGATTTATCCGGAAAATTCATTGGCGGCGATTCAGGAAGCAATTCGTCTGGAGCTGGATTATGTGGAAATCGATGTCCGAATGACCGCGGATAACCATCTGGTTCTGATGCATAATTCGACAATTGATAAAATGACCCGGAGCACGGGCAAAATTTTGGATTTTACACTCCAGCAACTCAAAGCTCTCTGGCTGGTGGATCAAAACGATAGCCTGACCCGCGAAAAAATTCCGCTTTTCAGTGAAGCCCTGGAAGTTATGCGGGGAAAAATTGGCGTCTATGTGGACTTAAAAACTGATGATCCGGCTGCGGTTATCGCTGAATTGGATAGATATGAAATGCTGGAAAATGCCGTTATTTATGCCGGCCTGGAACAATTTCTTGAAATTAAAAAAATAAATCCATCGGTCAAAATAATGCCTGAAATTGAAAATGAAAAAGTCTTTGAAGCGGCTATGCAAAGTCTTGAGCCACCAATTGTCGCCATGTCGTGGGATAATTTTTCAGATTCACTGGCAAATAAAATCCATGCTGCCGGAATTCCGATTTTTCTGGATATTCTGGGTAAAGGTGATAATCCGGATGGTGTTCGAAAAGCGCTGGCGGCAGGTATCGAAGGAATTCAGACCGATGATCCGGTGATGGTTTTACAAACCTTAAGATCTGAGAACAAAACGACTTTAATCAAATAATTAGTATCCATTCAATATTTTAGGGGAAGAAAGCCTGTCATTGCGAGGCGTTTTTTGCCGAAGCAATTCCCCGGTATATCCGGAGATTGCTTCGTCATAAAAAACGCTCCTCGCAATGATAGGACGTAGCATTACCCTCATTTATTGAACAGATGCGTCTTTTCTTTATCGACGAATCACTTTTACATAAACAATCCGGATAATCGCCATAAGAATCAGTAAAAATCCGACCAACCAATTAATCGGCTGATTCCAGAAACCTGGACGATATTTCTGAAAATAGTGGATAAATGAGAGATGCGAACTCCAGATCATGCGCGCCCGATTGCGGTGAATTGAAGTTCCCTGATGATGAATTATTTTCGCATTCGGGTAAAATATGATTTTCCAACCGCTTTCTTTAAATCGCTGGCACCAGTCCACATCACTAAAAAACATCGGGAAATTCTCATCGAGAAATCCGATGGATTCAAATGCTTTACGATGGGTCAATAAAGCTGCTCCCTGGGGCTGATCAACTTCCAGTTCGCGGTCGTGTGTAAAATAGCCCATTTTCCAGCGATTAAAAATTGAACTTCGCGGGAAAATGGCATTCAGCCCCAAAAGATGCCAGAGAACATCTTTCCGTTCAGGGAAATGACGGCAGGACGGCTGAATTCTTCCATCGGGAAATAATAACTGCGGGGCGACAATACCAACGGCTGGATTCTTTTTTAAATAATCAATCAATTTACTCAGTGTATCCGGTAAAACAATCGTATCTGGATTTAACAGTAAAAGGAAATCACCGGCAGCTTGCTGAAGTCCCAAATTGCTACCGCGCGTGAAGCCGGTATTCTGATCAAGGGCGTCGAGCTTTACCGTAATTTGTTCATTTTTGTTCGTTTTTATTAATTCATCAATTATTTTTGTCGTTTCATCCTGAGAAGCATTGTCGACAAGAATAATCTCACCATGCCAGTCCCCTTCGGATTTTAAAATCGCTTCCAGACAAACTTTAATCTCAGTTGAATGATTATAGGTAACGATAATTATCGATAAAGAAACCTGGGAATGTAATCGATTCATAAACAAATGTCGTTTGGTTTTGAATTGTATCTTACGAAAAACAATTTGTTTTATTGTAATTAAAAATTTTAAAAAAAGCAAGCTGAAAAGGGAATTTCTGTTCAGAAAACCAACAATTTAAGGTTTAGAGTTTTGGGGTAAAATGACTGTTTTTGAAAAAACTTGATCCCGCGCACAATTTGTCACCCCAATTATGCAGATATTTAAATGAAATATCTTGACTTTTTTAAAAAAATGTTTATAATGGTGTATAATGTCTTAACGCGACATTTTTATTATAAATATTGATTGTTTTTAGCCCTCTTTTTCCTCAAATAGTTAAATCAAACAGGTCTTTTGTGTTAAAGTAGAGTCGAAAAGCATGAAAAGCAAGTGTTGATAGATACACGAAATCGGGGCGCAACTTTTCAATAGAATAAATCTGTCAGGTTTATTAAACTGGCAACTCTAAAAATATTTACAGCAGTAAGGTTTTGGCTAATAATTTGTTGTATCATATAAAAAGTTGAGCATAAAAATGATATTTAGCATCTAAATAAATATCGACTCTCAAAGAGGATGGTTCTTTCATTCTGAGCAAAGCGAAGAATATCATAACTAATTGAAAAATATAGATTTTTCATTTCGCTTCGCTGAGTTTGACCTGAGCGCAGTCGAAGGATTCAAAATGACAAAAACGAACTTTTTAACGGGGGCACAAATGATAGCGGAAAAATATTCATTTTAATTTAAAAGGAAAATTCTGTTCTTTTGGTGAAATAGATTTATTCAGTGCTTGGACGCATCCTAAAAAAAATTGCAACGGGTGGGGGCAACACAGGGAAACTCGCATAAACGCAGGAGCAGGTATTGTATGAATAAGAAGGTATTCATTAGTTATGCCCATCATGATATTGAATTTGCTCGAAAAGTACATGAGGATTTAAAAAATAAAGGTTATACCGTCTGGAGAGATGAGAAGCGGTTGGAACATGCTGTTATCTGGACACAGGAAGTGACCGATGGTCTTCGCGATAATGATTGTATGATTCTGATTTGGTCGGATTTTGCGAAAACATCCGAGCATGTGCAGAATGAAATTATGATCGCCAGGGTTCTGCTAAAGCCGATCATCCCCATTAAAGCCGAAGGACAGGTTAAATTTCCGCTGTTGCCAAAACAAATTGAGTCCCTTCATTGTATTACACACAGCGATTATAAAAAGGCTTTTACTGAATTACTTCATCGCCTGACAGAAGCCGAATTAAATAAAGTTTTCTATGCGATTGATCGGGATAATGTCCATATCCCCTTAAATCGCAATCAATATTTTTATGGGCGCGATAATGATCTGGCCAAATTATTCATCGAAGTCTGGGGAATCATGGGCCAGAAGCAGGATACCATCCCGGTAGTTGTTTCAGGGATGCCTGGCATTGGTAAAACCCGACTGGCGCTGGAGCTGGCGTACCGGATTGGTGACCTTTATCCTGATGGTATTTTTTGGATTAATGCCGGAAGTGATGATATTGCAGTGGAATACGTCCAACTGGCGCCACTGCTGGGTATGACGCCGTTACGGGATGAATCTAAAAATGAATTTGCAAAACGAATTGTAGCCCGGTTTAACTCGCTTGCCAACAGTTTACTCATTCTGGATGATGTTCGCAATGTCGATGTTATGCGGGAATGGTGCCCTAAAGGAGCGCGTTCCTGTGCAGTGATTGTAACCTCCCGGCTGACACTCACCGGCGAGGTAAAACTGATTCATTTACGCGAATTAGCCGAAACGCCAGCCTTAAAATTACTGTCATCCCGCCGGCCACAAATTCTCACCAATGAGGCCGAGGCGCAAGCTGCCCAGCAAATTTGTCATCTGGTCGGAAATTTACCACTGGCTTTAAATTTGTGTGCCTGTTATCTGGAACAATATCAATTTGTTTCTGCCGTGCAGTATCTGGGAGAGTTAGAGAAAAAAGGCCCCCTCTCACATCAGACCCTTATTGGCGGCCTGAAGCAGTTTATCTCCCAGACAGAAGCCAATATTTTCTCCTGTTTTCAAATTTCTTATGAAAAATTAGATCATAAATTAGTAAACAATTATTTTTTTCTTATATCTCAATTTGCCAACGAAAGTGTCCAGTACCAATTTATTCAGAACGCTTTTAACCAGACGGATGAAGCCGTCAAAGCGATTGAAGAATTAAAAGCAAGTTCCCTCATCGATGTCATCAATAATGAACGAATTATCATGCATCCGTTGGTTCGGAATTATGCCCGTTTGTTACAGAATGATCAGGCAAGACCGCATCAGGAGTTGGTGGTTAAGACTATGTCGAATTTCCTGGCGCTGCATAATAAATCTTCTGATTGGCGCATCGTTTTGCCCGAGACCGCCCACATTCTGCGTGCGATTGAATTAGCGGAATTAAACACTATCTGGCCAGAACTTTATCAGTTGATCTTTAATTATGCCAAATATTTAGGTTATCGCAGTGAATTTAATGCCCGGTTGAAGTATCTCGATCTCAGCCTCCAAACGATTTTAAGATTTGAGCCAAACAATCTGGTTAATCGGGCAATTATTCGAAATGAAATTGGCAAGACTTTACGGGCGCAGGGCGAATTTAATCAGGCATTGAATAATCTCAAAGCGGCGCTGGCACTCTATGAAGAAATTCATGGAAAGGATCATGCTGAAGTTGCCAATACGCTTTATGATATTGGACGCGTTCAATATGAAATCGGTGAACTTGATGAAGCATTAAACTATTTTGAGCGCGCGTACCAGATTAATAAAAATTTTTATAGTCAACAAACGCTCTATATCACCCGAATTCTCCAGGCGATTGCGAAAATTCATATTAAAAAAGGTGAATATCAAGCTGCCCATCGTGAATTGGAAGATATTCTCGCGCTAAATGGTGTGCCGAATTTAAAAATTGAGCCGGAAATTGCACCGGTATATATTGATTTAGGTCAATTAAATTTGATTTTAAATGAGCACCAACCCGCTCAGGAGAATATAAATCACGCGTTGGAAATTCTGAAAGAAAATTTTGATGAAACCCAGTTGGATTTCACTGACGTTTATGATCTGCAGGGCCGACTCTATATGGCACAGGGTCTGTATAATCAAGCACTGGATGTCTTTCAGAAATCACTGGACATTAAAAAGCAGCATTTTGGCGCCGAACATTATCAAATTGCCAAATCCTTGCTGGATATGAGCCAGGTACATCGGCTGCAAGGCAAATTTAAGGATGCAGAACAACGGGCAAACGAGGCATTATCGATCACGGAAAATCGTTTTGGTGAAAATCATGCGCTTGTTGCGGATGCCGCCGCCGGAATGGCACAAATTTATTTACATATCGGCAAATTTCAACTCGCAGAAGAAAATCTGCTGCGGGCGCTCGATATCCGAAAACGATTGTTTGCGGAAAATCATCCGGCTATCGGTGCATCGCTGGTTGATTTTGGTAATTATTACTTAAGATTAAGTCAGTATGAATTAGCCCTGGAGACTTTTCAAAAAGCCCTGGAAATTAGCAAAAAAACTTTTGGAGAGAAACATCCGGAAATAATCGAAAGAACGATTTTTATCGCATCCATCTATCGTGAACGCGGCGAATATGAAAAGGCACTGGAGTGTTTAAAGCCAATTCAACTGCTGGTTGATAAAATTTATAATAAAAAACCTCATCCCAATGCCGCCCGTTTATTACAGGAATTCAGTCATATCTATCGCCGGCAGGCGAAGTTCGACCTGGCTCTCAAACATATCAAAGAGGCCTTGATGATCAAAGAGGCCATTTACGGCGAACAGCACCCGTCCGTCGCCGATAGTCTGGAAGTGATGGTCCAAATCTATTACCATCAGGCCCTGTTTTCATCCCTGGAAGCGATTCTGAATCGAATTCTAAAAATCCGGATCGATGTCTATGGTGAATTCCATCCGGAGATAGGAAATACCTACTACAATTTTGGTTCGTATCATCTTTTACGAGGGCAATACCGAACTGCACAGGAATATTTCCAGAAGGCGCTACAGATCAGTCAGGAATTTTTCGGAACCGAGAATCCCGCCAGCATCGAGCGGTTGATTGAATTAGCCGAAATTTCCCGCTTATTGGGACATTATCAGCAAGCGTTACAATATCTGGAAGAAGCTCAGGCAGCTATTACCGTCGTATTTGTCTCAAAACCACATCCGCTTGTGGCCCGACTCTATCTGGAATACAGCAACGTTTATCGCCGGCAGGGACGATTTGATAGTGAGGCCATGGATTTTGTCAAAAAATCATTAGAAATGAAAAAACTCATTTATGGCCCCAATCATCCTTCAGTCGCAGAGGCCATGGAAGTCCTGGAAAAGATTTACTATCATCAGTGCAAGTTTGAACTTTCGGAAAAATTACTGGAAACGACTTGGCAGATTCGCGAAAAAGCTTACGGAAAAAATCATCCCGAAGTCGCCAGCAGCCTCCATGATTTTGGATCCTTCTACTTGCGAAAAGGAGATTATGAAAAGGCAATAAATTATTTCCAGCAAGCACTGGAAATCACCAGCGCGAGTCTCAGTGAACAACATCCCGAAGTCATCGAACGACAGATGAATCTGGCGCAAGCCTATCGGATGAATGGTGAGTTCATCAAGACGCAGGAGCTGTTGCAAAAGTCTCAGGAAATTGCCAAAACAATTTTTAACGGCTCATCCCACCCGATAATGGCGCGTTTAATTCTTGAATTAAGTGAAATTAATCGACTGGGGGGTAATTTTACCCGCGCCCTTGAACTTGCCCTGCAATCATTGGACATGAAACAACAGATTTATGGCGAGAACCATCCCTCCATTGCCGAAACACTGGATGTTATCGGCAAAATATACAGCCATCTGTACGAATTTTCAAAACTCGAAGAGACTTTAGATCGGGCATATCAAATCCGTCTTGAAGTTTTTGGGAAAGGGCATCCATTAATTGGCGATTCCTTAAGTAGTTATGGCAAATTTTATTTGAAAAAAGGTGAGTACGAACTGGCCATCTCTAAATTTAAGGAAGCGCTGCAGGTAAGTTTAACTGTCTTTGGTGAAAACCATCCCGAAGTTGTCGAAAGATATTTAAACATGGCAACGGTTTTTCGCGAGAAAGGTAACTATAAGGAAGCATTCACGTATCTTGAAAATTCCCGCAAGGTTGCAGATCGGATCTATGGAAAATCGAACCATCCGGTTGTGGCGCGGCTGCTTTTAGAATACGCTCAGGTATTGCGCTGGAAAGGTTTATTTAAGGACGCCATGGAGTACGTGAACCAGTCCATTGAAATGAAAAAGGTCATTTATAACATTAAACACCCTTCCTATGCAGAAGCTTTGGAGACACGTGCCCGGCTTTATATTCACCAATCAAAATTTACCGAGGCGAAAAAAGACCTTGATCGAACCCTGGAAATCAGAAAAAATTCCTATGGAAAAGAACATCCGGAAGTTGGAAATACATTACAGGAATTAGGTGCTTATTATAGCCGAATTGGAAATTATCGGGAAGCCATTCAAAATTATCAAATCGCGCTGGAAATTTGTCAGAAAAATTTTGGAATTCAACACCCCGATTGTATCGAACGTGAACTGGATTTAGTGGTCGCTTACCGGCTTATCGGTAGTTACGATGAAGCATTGCAACATCTGGAAGCATTACAAAAACTGGCAGAGGCCCGATTCGGAGACAGTCCGCATTCAATCGTTGCCCGGATGTATCAGGAATTTGGGCTGGTATTACGGGGGAAGGCGCAATTTGATCTGGCGCTGTCGTATGTGGAAAAATCCATTGAGATGAAGAAATTAATTTATGGTCCCGACCACCCATCTTTGGCTGAAACGCTGGGAATTAAAGAACGCATTCATTTACATCAATATAATCTGGATGAGATGCACCGCGTGATGAATCAGGTTTTAAGAATTCGGAAAGCGGCGTATGGAGAGGAACACCCGGAAGTTGGGAAGAGTCTGCATGCGCTGGGTGAATATCATCAGGCAAAAGGTGAATATAAAGAAGCGGTAAATTATTATCAAAATGCCTTAAAGATGACCCGACAGTTTCAGGGCGATACGCATCCGCAAGTGCTGGTTCAGCTTATCTCATTGGCAGCCAATTATCGCATTCAGGGTGAATATTTGACAGCGCTGAAATACCTGGAAGAGGCGAAAAAAATAGCCGATGAAATTTATAAAAATATCAGCCATCCCCTGGTAGCGCGGATGTTCCTGGAATTTAGCCAGGTTCACCAGCGCCTGGGCGCTCTTGAGTTAGGAGAAGAATTCATCGAGAAATCACTTAAAATGAAAGAAGCCATTTATGGAATCGAGCACCCGTCAGTGGCTGAAGCCTTGCTGGGAAAAGCGAAAATTTTAATCCAGCGGTTTCAATATAATGAAGCTGAAATACTCATTCAGGAAGCCTTGAATGTACGGTTGAATTCCTATGGGCAAGAGCACCCTGAAGTTGCGGAATCGCTACATGAATGGGGATGTTTACTTTCAGATCGTGGAAATTACATCAAAGCCATTGAAAAATTTCAGGAAGCACAATGGATTGAGAAAAAATTTTATGTAACATCTCATCCAGCCATGGGGAAACTCTGGCTGGATTTGGGAATCGCCTTCCGACAAATAAATGAATTAAACAAAGCGCTGGATTGCCTTGATTCGGCTTATAATATTGATACTAAATTTTTTGGCGCACAACATCCGTACATCGCCCGTGTTTTGATGGAAATCGGGATTGTTTTTTGGAAAAAGAACAATTCCGATTCAGCGATTAAACATCTGCAGGAGGCACAACAAATTTATCAAACCAGTTCTGGAACAACGCAGGCTGAATTAGCGATAAATCTGGATTATCTGGGGCTTATTTTTGGTGCTTCTGGATATTTTGAAGAAGCACTTCAAAATTTAGAGCAGGCCCGGAAACTAAAAAATCAAATATACGATGAGCGTCATCCGGAAATTGCCAGAACGCTGCTCTTTTCCGGAAAAGTCTATCTGAACATGGGCAAGCGAAGTTTAACGGAAAAACTATTAAAGGAAGCATTACAAATTTGCGATAAGAAACTTGACCGTCAAAATCCTTTAACACAGGAGGTAGTAAAGGAATTGGAAATGCTATCAAAATAAATACATGATGGGTACCCCTGATGATTTTTGCGACGACCTTATCAACCAAAAAAATACTGAAAATTTTGAGTCTTAATCCGTCTCGGAAAACCTCCGGGCGGGATCTTATTGGTAGCAAGGCTCAAAGCCTTTTACGATTATACGAATTAGGCTACAGTATTCCAGACTCGATTTGTCTTGATGGGACATTTTTTTACCAATTTTCCAAAAAACAACAACTACCCGATGAATTATTTGAGCAGATCAGCCAATTCAATTTAGCGCGCAAACTCGCTATCCGGAGCTCAAGTAATATCGAAGATTCTCCCACCGAAAGCTATGCTGGTTCATTTCAAACGCGCTTAAACGTACCAAATCAGCCGAGTGAAATTAAAAAAGCAATTTATGATTGTTATGACTCGTTACGAATGCAACAAAAGTATCTGTCAGGGGACGAAAGAAATGGACAAAATAACAAGACTTTTATGGGCATCCTGATCCAGCCCATGATTGACGCCTATATCTCCGGGGTTATTTTTACCAGTTCCCCGATTTCACCCAATCAAAACAGTTATCGAATTGAATATTGCACCGGCAATGGCGATCGCCTAACCGGGGGATTGCTTACGGGCCATGCAATTACGCTTGATAAAAAAAATGGCAAAATTTTACAGCAAGAAAGTAATATGCTTCTCTCGCGTGCGCTCATTCAACAGCTCTGGCAATTCTCAACCCATCTGGAAAGACGTTTTAATTTTCCCCAGGATGTGGAATTTGTCGTCTCAAAAGAGGATGAAAAAATTTATCTGCTTCAAACCCGTCCCATTACAGCCTTTACCTATCGACCCGAATATATCATTCAGAATGAAAATTATTATATCCAGGCCCTTTTTCGACAACAACAACACGATTATGGTGAGTTTCCAGTACTTTCAAGTAATAATATTCTCGAACTTTTCCAAACCGCGATTCCGTTGGGATATTCAATATTTAAATATGTCTTTGCCGGCACAAGATTTTTACAGGGAGCGATAAACACCGGCCGCAAGAAATTGGGTTATGCCCCAATCCGTCGTTCGGAACAGTCCCAATTTTTTATCGCCATAGGAAACCAACCCCGTGTAAACTGTACAATTGACGCATTGACCTTCCGATTAAAAGGAATTAAAAGAAGTCTTTATATTAAAAATCTGATTCATCATTACCTGCAGGAAATGCGTCATGATCCTGAAAAAGCAATTTATCCCGAATTTGAAATTTATATCCAGAATCCGGATTTGAAGACCTGTCAAAATACCTGGGGGGCATCCGGCGCGAAATATCATCAGATTTATCAAAATTTTCTATCAAAAATCGAAAAAGAAAAAGTACCGGCCATTCTGGATACTATTCTGGAAAAAATCGATGATAACGAAAAATTTTATCAAACTGAGCTAAAAATGGATTTACCAGCGATTGGGCAAATTAAATTAATTAAACGGCTCTTTAAATATATTGAATATTTGAGGACAAACCTGGGGGTCGAATATGTAAAAATTGCACGGATTGCCTTTTTAGGATCTTTTTTAATCAAGCAAAAACTCAATTATTTAGCTCAAAAATATCCAGGGACACTCCTGAATTACCATGAGACAAATAATAATCAACGCTTTTCAAATTTCATCAACCAATTTATGGATTTATTATTCAGTCATGAAAAATGCCCCGAGCAATATAAGATTCCCAATCAACTTCAGGCTGAACAGAACGTTATCAATGGGACAATGAGTGTCTCCAGGTTCCTTGAAATTTTTGGACATATTGGTCCGCTGGATATCAGCCAGCCCCGATTAATTGAAGAACCAACAGAACTAATTAAAAGCCTCTTTGATATTCAAAAAAATCGTACATTTCCACCTTACGACTTGAAGCATGCAGAAGTTGAAAATTTTTATGCCCGATTTGATCAATTCGAACCTGAATCTTACCAGGAATTTAAAAAGTGGATTCGTTTTACCTGCATTTTTTTAAACCTGCGGGAGAAAATAAAATTTGAATTGCTCAAAATTATCTTTTTGATTAAAAAAGTCGTTTTGGAAATGAAAAAGCACCTTGGTCTGAATGGCCTGGTTTATTTCCTTGAAATTGATGAATTATTGTCCTATTCGCTAAATCCAGGGAAATACCGAATTCGGGCAATGCAGCGTAAAGCCTATTTTGATGCCAGTAAATCCATTGAAATTAAAAAAGTTATCAAGGATGCTTCTGAACAAAATCTTGCACAAAGGACTATTTCACCCCTGACAAACTATACTGATTTAAAATATCATTTTACTGAAGGCAATTCGATTCATTATGGAGAAGCCGAAGGAATTTGTCTGGTTGCCCACAACAATCAGGAGTATTACGAAAAATTAATTGATTATCGAAAAAAAGGAATTACAGATATCATTGGTTTTTTTAAAGGTCTGGAACTTTCTTACGCCAACTTGCCATCGCTTAAGGGGATCGTCACCGAAAATGGGGGGTATCTGGCTCACGCCGGTACAATTGCCCGCGAACATAATATTCCCTACATTTCAGACGTGAATATCGAACAATTTAAGGACGGCTATCATGTCATTCTGGATACATCCAATCACAAAGTGATTTATCGGGAAGGTGAAATTTAATAATTTTGCTAAAAATCATTAATTAGTATTCGGGGATCAAAACGGACAGAAACAGCGGCGATGACCGGTAAAGCGCCATGGGAGAAAGTTATTTTTGAACGGACAGGTTCAATTAAGCGGCACCTGTCGCAAACTGAAAGTTCGGTATCCTATTTTTTTCAATGTTCGAAAGTGATTCTCTTTTCTCACCAGGAAACAACTCTGTTTTTAAATTATGCTCAAAAAATTGTCCATAATCGTACCGATGTGCATTCAACAAATCCTCGAGCGTAATATTTTGCTTCCCCGGTTGATAATATGGCACAATCAGTCGCAGGTACCAACCATGTGTAATTAATAAAATCTTTTGATAAGGGGTTGAATTCAATTTTTTATCTAATGCCTGTAATCGTTTTTTTGAATCTTCGAAAGTTTCAACATTATCACCCTCATACCAGCGCTTTAAAATAAGGGAACGACAACCTTTCAGCCCCCCAAACCGGGTGAATTCACTTTCAGTAATAATATTTTTTGAGAATGATATTTCAGCCAGCAGCGGTTCATCCTTTATTTCGGGTTTGTGTGCAAGCTTTTCTTGGATGAGTTCAGCCGTTTCCCGGGCTCTACGAAAAGGAGAATGGTAAATTATATCGACATTTTTCAGTTCATCGGCTACTTTAAAATTCTTTTTATAATCTCTATTCAATCCATGATTTTCATCATCTACTTTTAACATGAAACCCATGAAAGCTTTATAATCTAAATACTCATAATCCGTGTTATGCAAGGCCTTCCCATGCCTCATGAAAATTATTTTTTTCTCCATATATTCATCCTGTCTATATAAAGCAGTTCGCAATGCTGGTGGAAAAATCCCTCACCCTCCAGAAAAACATTATTATCTATATTTAAATTTATATCATTAACAGTTTATGACGGAATGCATCTATTTTATAACCGCGATCGTCAATGCATGCAGAAAAAAAATTAACAAATTTTACAAAAATCATTAAAAAAAATTTCTTCGCAAGGGGAATTCTACGGCATCATCGTTACCCAAGAGAACCCATGTCATCGCAATCTGATAATACAAAAATAGCGTGCAAATTAAATGCCGTAAATTAAAGTTGTTATTATTCAAAATTACAGCTAGTTATGTACGGAAATCAGCACTATTTTACAAACTCTTAAAATATTGTTCGATTTTCGGCCACCATGTAATTTTTACAGTGATGATCTTCTTTAGCAGGCTCAGGTTCAGTCGGTACAATTTCAGGCAAGTGAATACTGACGGTGGCATTTTCAAAATTCATTGAAAATTCATATTCTTAAAAAAAGTGATCTGAATCACATTTTCAAGTCAGTATGAAAATACTATTTTTATTTCTTTTAATCAAGCCTTTTTTAACCCAAAAGGCACCTAAACGATTAAATTTTGTTAACATCTATACCGTATAAAACAAATATTCAATTCCCAGCAGCTCATCGGCCATTTTCGGGACTTTTCTTTACCAGCGGACACTTTAGCACGCGGAATTCTTTAAGTGGAATTTGGGAGAGATCATCCAATCCCGGAAAATTTTTCCATTTTCCACCATCTGAACCTAAATTTTGAAAACTTAGTGGAAAGCCGGTGGCATTTTCGACCACATAGGCTCCATATTTTTGCAACGCCCGCGCAACCAGTTTTGCATCCCGGGAAAGACGAAATGAATCAAGATTGAGCGCCGGATTGAGTTGAATTCTGGCACCTTCCGGGATAAATTGCGGCCCGATATTCACCCCATCACTCCGCGAGGCGACTGGAGAGCATAATTCAACATCCCAAATTGCATCTGGTGAACATTTTTTCCGATTAATTGGCGTGCCGACGGCCAACGCATGTTCCAATCGCCCCAACTCAATTTCTTCCGGCCGCACCAATCCACCAATATAGGGCACGCCAGAACCACGAACCCCTGCCCGCCACCAGGTTTTTCCACTAAAAGGGTTTCGATAGCCTGGCCCCTGCAAATCCCAGCGATCAAAATTGGACGCCTGCCAATTGCCATGCGGCAGGGGAACCGCACGGGAAAATTCCCAGGCGAGATTGAGCCGCGGATCGACTAAAATCATGTGGCCATCAGCGGCTGGATCCGGCCAGATGCCTTCAGGTAATGGTATATTTTCAACGATACCATCTTGTTCGGGATCAACACTTTCATAAAATCCACCGGCCGGGCTCTTTAATATCACCGTTCTTTTTTGACATTTTTCAGCATCGATCACATGTATCGGCGCCGTCCATTTTTTATAATTGATAGCCAGCGCCGGGGTGATTCCCATACCTTTCAAAGTCGTTATTAAATTCTGGATAATAATTTCAGAATTCGGATCAATTTCCGCATTGGCAGGAATCGGCATATTCCAAGGCGAATTGGCTTCAAACACGGCATAATCAGCCGGCAATGACATCCCCAGGTACCCCTGATCTGGATTGGATTCTTCGAAAAGGAGTCTATCCTCACAGGAACTGTTACACTGGAACAAAATTAGCGCAAATAGCCGGAAAAAATAGTTGCCGGTGAAAATAAATTTCATTAAAGGATCCTCCTGATAACAATTTTGTTCATTAAACACTGTTTTTATACTTGATTTGCCAAAAATAGTGCCAGTTATGATGGCGTTTGTGGGAATGAGCGGAAGCAGGGAATTATAGAGGTCATTCTCCGGCAGATGCATTTATCTCAATTCAAAAAACACGAGTGAACTTAAAGGCCTGATTTCTGATTCGCAGCGGATGCAGCTTTTTTATTTTTGGCGTGTGTTAGCGCTTGCGGGAAATTTTCAGTCAGATATTTAAAATGATACTTATCTTTGAGAAAATTCTCATAATTTGAACGAAATTCTTTCTCCAGCCGATGTCTTTCAGTTTCCAGCAAATCTTTCAATTTTGGTGGCGTAAGAAGGGACTTTTGCATGGTTTCAATTGAATCGAGCTTGACCTGAACTTTATCTTTCACTTCGATTTGATAAATTTTCTGACGCAGTAATCCATTTTGAATATAATGGAATTGGTCAAGAAATTTTAGCGACTGATTCAAGCCTTTTTCCCGGGCAGCAAGTGAGAATATTCGCTGCTGAGCAATACTTTTCAAACGTTTATGCAATTCCCAGAGATCGAATGGTCGTTTTTTTCGATCCTGAAAGATATCAGCGACGGTAATATTTCCCCCATCATAGTTTGCTAAAACGAGTTCAGGATCAATTTCTGATAATTTCTCCAGATTAAACAAGATAAGTTGAGGATTTTGATTTTTACCATAACCAAGTTTTTGACATATTTGCTCAATTATCGGCTGATGTACCTGATAATGATATTTCAAACTCAAAGTGTCAAAATGGTTCTCAGCTTTTTTTTCAATATCATATCGACGTGTGCGATAAAGCGTTTGCCAGATTCGACCTTTCACTTCCGCCAAGGGTGAAACCGGAACCATCCGCTTGTCCCCTTTAAATAGGATATAAAAGCCGGCAATTCCTCGAAAAGGCCGCGAATAAGAAAAATCAGACAACGTCTCCATCACCTCGCGTAATTTTGGATCACCCATGGATTCTTTTATGACAAAACCCAGATCACCCCCCTTGGGAGCAGATTGTATATCCTGGGAAAATTTCTTTGCTAATTCTTCAAACTTTTCCCCTTTTACAAGCTTCGCATAAATCCAGTCAATAGTATCTTCCTGGGATTTAACATATTCAAGCGCCGCATTTTCCGGTAAAACCCTAATTATATAACGCATGTTATATTGCGGACTCATTTCGGAATGAAATTTTTGAATGAGACTATCCGTAATAACCGAATTAATTATCGCTTCCTGCATATAAATTTGATACAACGATACAGTTTCACGCGCGTTAATTTCCTGACGAAGGGTGGTATCTTCGGAAAAGCCTCTGGCCCTTGCCTCTAAAACTGCCATTTTTTCAAAAGCTTTATTTAAGACGATTTCCTGAAGATTCTCCAGCGAAGGCATGTTTTGTGGTTTATATTGCGTACTCAAAAGGTAGTGGTCGATATATTCCTGAGTGGTCACAAAACCACCTTCAAAAACCGCCAGGTTTAAATTATCTTTTTCCTGACTGCATGAAAGTACAAAAATAAAAAGTAAACTGACAAATCCAAACATTTTCCAAAAGTTGATCCGGTTATTGTGTCGATACATGATTGCCTCAATAAATTAAAATTTTGGACTTATTAATGAATACGCGTATATTATAAAAAGCTGTTTTAGCCAGTCCGAACGGAACGAAAAGATAAATCTATATATTTCAGTGAATTCTTCGCTTTGCTCAGAATGACAGATCTGTTCATTTTTCAAATGAGCCTATTCATAAAAAAAAGGGGATTGTTCAGGAGAACAATCCCCTCAATTCAAATAAAATTATTTCAGCAAAACCATTCGTTTTGTTTGATTGAAACTACCAGATTTCATTTTGCAAAAATAAGTGCCCGAAGAGACATATTCGCCAAAATCATTCCGACCATCCCAGATAGCGTTATGTTGGCCCTGAACGACTACCTGATTTACCAATGTGCGAACTTTTTGACCTAAAGTGTTAAAAATTTCGATCTTTACTTCGTTTGTGACTGGCATCAGATAGCGAATCGTTGTTTGTGGATTAAAAGGATTGGGAAAATTATCAGATAATTCAAACTGTTTTGAAATAACTGAATTTCCATTGTCAACAGCCGATCCTTCTCCAACAACCACCTCACCGCGAGGAGATACATCAACGCCCCAATCATCAATCGGGGTTTCAATAAAGGCACAAACACCAATCACATCACCTGGTTTTAAGTACTCTTTACCTTGCTTGGCCCAATATTTTCTGAAAGAACTGAGTTCTACACCAGTTTCCAGGAAATCATGTCCCCAGGCATGTCCCCCCCAATGAAGCAATGAATCGTTTTTAACTTCCTGATCATACATGTAGCAATCATGTTGCTTCATGTCATTGGAATCAACGTTTGACGGAATGAAACCGTACATATCATATCCATTTCCCGTACCTGCCTGATAATCGATTTCATGAACATCTTCTGCATAATAGTCGATGTCATTAACTTTTCCTTTATCAGGATGTGGTGCCGACCATCCAGCACTGAAACCCATTTCCAGATAACACTCGGCGCCAACTGCGGTTGCAGTTTGATCTCCCTGGGAGTAATAATATCCAACAGGTGTATAATGCACTTCATACCAATGGCTATTCCAACCTGTCGAAGCATCATTATCGAGATCAAGCATGAGGTGATAATAGCCTCGGTGCTTGACGATGTGTCCATAAGTAACATCATCTTTTATGTACGCATAGTTAGGCCAAACCGGGCCGCCCCAAAACCGAATAAAGAAGTAAAAAACATCCTCTTCAAGATTGACGAAGGCTTTCACATGTTTTACGTCAACGCGATCAGAAAAAGCACCACCGACTTCATCCGGGAAGTAATCCTGCAAATTGTCCTGGGCTTTACATAAAATTGGTTTATCGGTCCAATCGGTGCTGTCACCATCGAAAGTGATAGTCGATGGCCGTTTTGGAATTTCTGGTACGACGAGTACGCCACGAGGAGAAACATCAACACCCCAATCATCAATCGGCGTTTCGATGAATGCACAAATTCCCACGGTATCGCCAGCGTTGAGATAACTCTTGCCGGCTTTTTCCCAATATTCTTGAAACCACGTCAATTCTACACCATATTCTAAAAAGTCGTGGCCCCAAGCATGCCCCGCCCAGAACTGTCGCAAAGAATCAGTCCCGACTTGTTTTTCCCAGAGGCTGCCTTCATGTTTTTTGGCCTTGTTTGAATCCGGCAAATCCACGGCAAATTGATACATATCATACCCATTACCAGTACCTGCCTGATAATCAATCTCATGGGTGTCTTCAGCATAATAGACAATTTCGTTTACCTTACCACTATCCGGATGCGGTGCAGACCAGCCGCCGCTAATTCCCATTTCCAGATAACACTCTGCACCAATTGGATCGGTGTTGGGAAATCCCTGGCTGGCATAATAACCCAAGGTTGTATAATGGACCTCATACCAGTGACTGTTCCATCCTGTAGCAGGATTATTATCCAAATCCATCATCAGGTGGTAATAACCACGATGTCGAGCAATATGGCCATAAGTTGCATCATCTTTTTCATAGCCGAAATTTGGCCAAACAGGTCCGCCCCAAAATCGAATAAAAAAGTAAATGGCTTTTCCATAAATTCTGGCGCGAATATGTTTTACATCAACACGATCCGAAAACACCGCACCAACTTCATCTGGAAAATAGTCCTGCAGGTTATCAAGCGCTGTTACCAGAATCGGCTCTTTTACCCAGTCCGTACTGTCCCCATCCATGACAAATTGGGCATTCGCCTGGCTAAAAAAGCCAAGCAAAACGACCAAAATGAGAAACCTTAACGATTTTTGCATAGCATTCTCCTTGTTTTTAAGCTGATAAGTTTTTTGAAATTTAACAGGTTAATTTTCTTTCGCCTCACCCGCCTTTCTGGCTATTAATATTTTTTACCCTTAAAGGGTGCTTATTTCAATACACGAGTGCTTTCTCAAATTTTTTTAATAATAAATCCATTTTAAATCCACGGTCGGAATTGCTGCTTGCCGGTCAAATCTCCGGCGAACGAAAAAGGAAATGTTTCGGGAATTTTTGGAATCACCAACTAATTCCAATTTGTTCAGAACCTCTTCATTAATCTGTAGCGGATATCGCTGGCGAATTGCCGTCAATTCCTGTTCAAGCCGGGCAAGATGCTTTTGATGAAGTACTTCGTTATAAACCTGATGATAATAACTTTCAAAATTATTTGAATCTTGTGGGACAATGTCCATATCACGCCAATGTTTTGAAAAATAATCTTTTAATTCATCATCAGTCGGAACAATCCCTTTTACTAATTCGGACCGATAAATATCATAAGTCCATTTCGCTTCCCAGGACTTAACATCAGCAGTCACAATGCTGGAGTCGCCATAGCCGTCCTGTTCAGCAATTTGCACAAAAGTATCATTTCGCATCATTCGCCCGATTTCCATGATCAGCGCATTCCGAAAGTCTGCATAGTTTGTCTGTCGAATAAGATTGTGCCTGAAGTAATCCATATACTCAATGTAATCCTGTACGGTCTTGATTCCATTGGAGAAGCGAACCAGGGGTTCTTTAAGCCGTTTTTTCAATTCCAGAAGATATGTTTTTTCAGTGTCAGGCTGGTTGATAGCTTCGAGAAGTGAACCAGTGGGGAGGGTATCGGAAATCCATTTGAAAAGAAGGGGGGCAACGACATCCACTTTTTTTGAACTGACCCGGATGTCCATCGGCGTCAATATTGAATCCATTAAGGTATGGATGATTTTATCGGCTTGAATGTCATGCAATCGCGCTTCCATTTTCTTTCTTCGTATACCGTGATTCAGTTCATCAGATTTAATCCCTTCGCGTTTGATATCAAGGGGTTCAAAGAGGGCATATCCGTCAGCAAAGGGGATCGGCGCCGAGATTTCACCAATCTTTACATCTTTAATTCCCTCTAAAATTTCAGGACGAATATCCAGGAAGTCCACCGGGTCAGAGACAAAATAGAGTTGATTTTCAATGGGAACGTCGCCTTTTTTAAGTTCTTGTTTAATAAATTCAGCAAACCCAATCTGCCGGGCGATCTTTAATGCTGATTCAGCTTCTTCTTTGGTTCGGGTTGGCCAAATTCGCAACCGCCAAGTAATTGTACTTTTTTGAATCGCATCGCGCAAGTCGTGTTCAGGTATTTTGACTCGATCATGCACATATTTTTTATAAAACATCTGAAGTAAATTATTATAACGACGATTTTTTACAGCTCGTTGTACAGCACGATGGCGATGGTATCCTTTGCTATAGCCTTCTAAAGATATTAATTTTTCTTTAATCAGGTAATTTAAAAAAGTCTTTCGCGGTTCATAGCTGAGTTTTACAGGAGAAGGACTATATTCAAAGCTATATTTGAATTCACTGGCCGTAATTATCACATCGCCGACACGCGCGACAATTTCATTTTCGGGTATTTCTGGTTTTTTTTGTGATGTGCAGCTTAGAATTAAGATTAGTCCAATTACGAAATGTAATAAAATAAATTTTTTCATCTTGCTCCAACCAAAAAAGTCCATCATCCTCACAAATGAAAAATTTTTATGACAATCCTTTTAATAAGTTCGAGCTGGCAGAAAGTGTTACTTCCATCCCATCTTCATCAATTAGATGAATTAAAGAATTCTCGTACCTTTTCTAAAGGCAGGAGACTTCTTCATCGCCTGGCAAACATTTTCATCTTAAGGAGGTCGAGGATCTTTTATTTGATTATTGCCAATTTTCCTTTTTTCGTCCCGACATTCGGCGCATCGACATGATAAAAATAGACACCAAACGCCACCTCGGGCCCATCATCGGTGGTCAGGTCCCACATATGACGACCAAAATCCTCAAAAGAATCATGTTGAATAGTTTTTACCAGATGTCCACTGGCAGTAAAAATTTTGATCGTACATTGTGGCGGCAGGTTCACAAAATCGACCCGTCGTGATGAGCGGCCTCCGATGTTATAAATTGATTCGACGGTGTTTGAAGCCACATACGGATCCGGAACGACATAGATCTCACGCATGCGATCTTTAGCCTGAGTCGCCACCCATTCTCCTCCTTGAATTGTAAAGCGATAAACATCATTCCGATCCGGCGGCCGAACAGTCCGAAAACGATAAATATCACCCGGCTGCGGTGAGATAACGGGTTTTAAAGAGTCGGCAATATTTTTAAAAAAGCGAACTTCCCATGAAGATCGATAATTTGTGAGGCCACTGGCGGTTTTATACGGGCCAAAAATAATAATAACACGCGTACTATCCCATAAGTATCCCTGGGCTTCCGGGACCTTAATCGCTTTATCATTAAAATATTTTACCTTCATCCGAATCGGATTTGCTGGATCTGTAATATTCCAGGTGGTAAAATTAAGTGGATACTCTGGAATCCGAGTCGGGAATTGACTCCAGGACGTATCGGCACCATATTCTGCTACCCGGATTTCAAAATCACCGGGCAAAGGATACCCTTCCTGACGGAGTTGCACGGTGTGAACGAACAGATTATTCCCACTTTTATTTACCGCCCATTGCTGCCAGGCCCTGGTTGTTCGCCCCCGTTCATCTTTTTTTAGTACCGTTATGCCAGCATTTCCGTCATCCTGAATTGAATTTCCATCCGGTAATTTCAGATCGACATGGAGACCTTCATAAATTGAACGTTCCAACTCTGGCCAGATATTATTATTAAAAGCGATATGAGTCGTATCTTGTAAATCGAAAAGGACGCTATCGGTAGTCAAATTTTTAAGTTTAATGCCGGTCAATTGTCCGTGTTTATAGGTTGGATCTAATTTTTCCAGCCAGCCATCATCCTTAAATGTCAGTTCATACTCGCAATCCAAACAGGCATGATAGCGATTAAAGACTTCAATATTATGTTTCCCACCAAATGCAAATCCACCGATATGCCGGAATTGAAGCGTATCCACATGCGGATCGGTATAGCCGGCTGCCATCTGTGTCGGGATAGCCACGGCTGTATTCCGATCACGAAATTCGACCTCACCCAAACGATTGACAGTAATAATAAAGGGACTTTCACTTGGCATTGCTTTTAGCGGGTGCTTTAAAGTTACTAATCCTCTATCAAAAAAATCATCATCATTACCCGCATCGATGGCTGTCACGGCATAGTAGTATGTCCGACCATTATCTACCAGCGTGTCTTTATAGGAATGCCGAAGACCGAAATCGTTCCCCATATCATAATGTACTCCCAAACTTGGGAATGGCACCGGATGCGGTCCTTTTAAATTATCAATTTTGTCAAAGACAGCTAGTGGCTCATACAAAAGAACATTTCCGAATGCATCCGTAATGGTTTTAATATCCAAAAATTTAGGATCAGTACTGCGATAAAGCCGATAGCCATTAAAATCCTCACCAAAGAATGGATCTTTTGATAATTCTGCCGCTGTATCCCAATAAAGCTGAACTTTGCCATCTCCAGGGATGCAAACTAAAGTTGGTTGAAGTGGCGGGGTCAAGAAACGATAGTTTGAATCATAAATTCTTTGCATGATAGATTTGTTACGAACGATATCTTCATTATCAGCACCCATGATCATGGCAATACAAAACCGTTCAAATTTCATCGTGTCCAGCTTTACGTTTCGTGCGCCGAAAGTAAAACAGATATCATCATCCGAATCAATCACTTCCGTCCCTTCTTTGGCCAGATATTTTTCCCAAAAAGCTTTATCAGAACGCAAGGTATTATCTTTTTCATAAACATAAACGTGTTTCAAGCCAGCCTGATCAGCTTCATCAATGTCGGTAATATCAAAATTAGGTTCACCCAGATTCATGATACCATCACATTCCGTCCCATCAGAATCTGGACCACGATATTCATTATCGCCAGGTCCTACCCCATCCGTTCCAACGTCATCATTTTCGGGCTCATAATCCAGTCGATCATTTTTATTTTTATCTTCACCACGATCCAGAGCGCCATTGTGATTGACATCCTCAGTATCCCATATTCCATTACCTTCAGTTCCATCTACATCGGGACCGGTATAATCCAGGTCTCCAGGAGCAAGTCTATCCATTCCGATGTCGGTGAACGCTCTCCAGTCATGATCATCATCAATACCATTATGCATGGATTCATCGAACAGATAGTCCGCATCATCATCCTTACCATTGTAGCCAATTCCCGGGCTTTCCAGAAAAGCAAATCCAAATACACCGACTTTCATTTTTCGGCCGAGTTGGTCCGGAAATTTGTGCCATTGATACATAATATCAAATTCTGTTCGATCACCATGTTCATAAGTTGCGGTAATATAGCTTGCCTGATTTTCTCCAGCCGCGCCGGCAATGTCAGCATCGGAATAGACGCCGGTCACTACCCGATTCAGGATATAATCACTATAATTTCGTACCCGGTATAAATTAACGAGGATATCCTCGGCTAACGGATGAAACCAGGCATATCCACGGCCTTCGACTTCAATACCGGCGCCACCAATTCCGCCGGTTACCCAGGGAGTCGTATTCGGTGTCCCATCCGGATTTTTCATGGGCCAATATTTTTCAACTTTCCAGTCATTCCACCAATCATTTTCATGATCATCCATCATGTAATAGGATTCCTGATCCGCGATAGATTTTGCACCATATTCACCATTCCAGAGGCCAGCCCGCGGCCCTGGTTTTCTAGTGCCAATTGGACGGGGATCACCGATATAAGAACCGGCAGGCCAATATGTTGGCCAGGTCCTTTTATCTGTACTGATCGCCAATGTTTTGATTAATAAATCCGGCGGTAATAAACTAATTTGTAACACGTTATCGCCATTAATATCTTCGCCAGGATCAAGTTCACCGCTGTTATTGGTATCTTCATTTAAACCACCGACCCAGCCACCAACCCCATCATTGTAATAGCCAGGTTTAGCCTGCCACATACACTGATGGGTCCGATCTTTTGAAAGCTGGGAATTCACAGAAGGTCCGTAAATTTCAAAATATGAATCGGTTACAATCGGGATATCAGTTCCTTGCCAATTATCAGGAATCACTTTATCACGATAGGCGGTCATATCTTTCACCAGCGCACCAATATAAAAACAGAAATATTCGCCATAATCCAGACCTTCACTACCCGGCCATTTTAAGCGATGATTCGGCGATAGATCCGAATCGGCAAAATTACCAATATTCCATACCGGACAATAGATCAGGTTTCGGTCAAATAGCCCACGAGCACGAAATCGGGTCCAATGCATGGGGTGCAAATCATATCGTTCATCCCGCTGGGCTTCCTGGGCAAACAACACTTGAGAAAAGAGCCACAGAACCAGAACTTTCAGGAAGATGCTTTTCACTTTTATATCAAACACGACGTTACGCCTCCCAGAATATTTCTTTACGAATTTGATAAAATTAGTTAGCTATCAAAAAAGGCCTGCCATTTTTAAAACGCCATCATACCAATGGTAAATCGACTCACGGAATCAAAAAGTGTCCAATCAGACCAGGCATAATCAATCGTAATGGTCGAATGTCCGAGTACCCGATAATTCAGTCCACCACCCAGCGTCAATCCACTAATTGCGTCTTTCTCGAAAAGGGACTGATAACCGGCACGCAAGAAGAAAATGTTCATCGTCTTCAGTTCCAGCCCCAGGTTCATGCTTTCCACGTTGTGGCTTGGATGAATCAGATCACTGCTAATGATTAATGAATTTCGACTATCAAAATTCAACCGATAGGCCATTCCAAAACGAAAGATGAGTGGGAGGGGAAATTTCTCGGTTTTATAGGAGACAACAACCTGATCGTTATTGAAATAGACATCTCTACGCCCGTCAGCGTCCATAATTCGTGTCAAATCCCTTCCATCCAGTGAAAACTCCGGACCGAAATTACAGATCGCCCCACCCAACGTTAATCCTTCCAGTCGGGTTTTATACAGAATCGACAGGTCAAACGCCACATTGTGACCCGCTGTGTGCCAGATTCTTTCATAAAAATATTTCACACCGATGCCGGTAGAAATTCGGTCGGTAATACTGAGTGCACCATATAAACCAGCCACCAAATCTTTTGCAGAATAGATCTCGCCGGTGCCTTCCGGTCGTGCGATTGTGCGAACCGGACTTTCCCCATAATCAAGCATTGCCAGATGAACGCCAACAGCAAAGCCATAACGATTGACAGGAACTACCAGTTCAACAGCATTAAATTGCGTATCTACCAGCCAGGTATTATGCGTCAACTGTACCGCAGGTGCGACAATATTGGTTATTCCGGCCGGATTCCAGTACAGCGCAGATGGATCATCGGCAATGGCGACGAATGCCCCCCCCAGTGCTTCTGCCCGGGCACCGATGCCAATCTCCAACATCGTTCCAGCGGCGGTACCGCGACGTGTTACATCAGTTTTATATGCTCTATCAAAATTATCCTGCGCAAATGTGCCTTGCTGCAGGGCCAGAATAGTGACGATGATAAAGAGCCAGCGAAATTTGATTATCGTCCAAAATTTCATAGTTGCCCTCAAAATAGCTAAAACCCTAATTCTAATCCGAATTGTATAAAACGAGGTCGGGAATATTCTGTTGGATCATAATCAGCTTCATCCCGGGTAAAATCACCAATGAGTTCGAGGCGCCGGTAGCGTTTGTAAGCTAACTCGGGCAAATAGGCATCCGGACCAGCGCGTCCGGTAATGCTCTTAACCCGATTTTCATTCAAATGATTAAATACATTGAATACTTTAACAATCGCATTCCATTCAAATCCAACGAACTGAAATTTTTTGGAAAGTAGCATATCAAAATCCCAGCGTATTGGCTTCCGACCGGCGTTATCCCATTCATCTCCTGGCAATTCAATTGAGGGATCGAGCGTGGCGGGTGAATAGGGTAAACCCGAACCAATCTGACCGATAAAACTAATATTCATCGTGGGAACTGGTCGTATATTGACCGAAGCATTTAATGTGTGTGTCTGATCCCAGTCCAGGAAGTTTATTTTTCGAATAGCCAGATTATAGCTGCCACGGCTACTACCGGAATAGACGGTAATATCACGGAGGATTTCAGGATTTGAAGCGCTTCCTTTGGCAGTCATGTAGGTATAGTCGATACCAGCCGTCAGCATTCGATTCATGATACCATAATCAAATGCCAGTGTAACCCCACCTGATTCACCATATTCCTTATTGACATATCGATAAAAAGTAGCCGCATTACTGAGCGTTAAAATTTCAATTCCCAGCAAATCACGGATATCTTTATAAAAAACTGTCAGTTCCATCGAAAAATCACTCGAAAGTTGCTGCTGCAAACCGAATTCATATTGAATTGTCTTCTCAGGCTTCAGGTTTGGATTTCCAATTCGGCTTTTTTCGATGCTATATTGGTTATAATGCTCAAGAACCGGATTCTGGTACATTTTTTCATAACTTGGCGTTTGAAAAAAGTGACCATACGAAAGCCGCAACGCCCCTTTTTCAGAGATCGGAAACGAAAGGCCAAATCGGGGGCTGAACTGATATTTCATTTTGGCATGTTCGTAATATTGGGAGGCCCCAACAAGTTCAGGATAGACTTTTGTATAATCCGCACACCATCGATCCCGCGGCCAGAACAGGTCCAGGCGAAGTCCTGCATTTAAGATAATTTCACCCATTTCCAACTTTGTCTGGACAAAACCAGCCCCTTCACGTGGATGACGGTTATATTCAACATAAAATTGTTCATCACGCGTGCTATCAGGACTGGTTTCCCGGAGGTAAACGTGGGAATGGCTGAAATTGGCCGTGGTGTCGCTGAAAAATTGGTATGGAAAATAAAATTCCTCAATCTCCTTGCGGGAAAATGGGAATTGCATTTCTTCATAGCCAAAAACCTCCCGCATGGGAGCATTTTTATAGTGAAGTGAATAAACCTTGGCATCAAAACCGCATTTTAGTTCTATAATTGAACTGAGTTGCCAGGTTAAATCACCATTTAAAACATTAATCGTCTGATCGAACCAGTTCCGATCCCAGCTACTGATACCACCATAATCATAGCCGGTGATTTTTCCAGGATCCCAGGCATTGGTGGCGGTGGTTTGATATCGTGGATCAGCAGCATCTTCAAAAGTATACGATTTACTGGAGTTTTGCTGGCGAGAAAATCGTAAATTATAAAAGATATTTTCACGTAAAACATGGGTTAACGTGAGCAAGTGTGTCGTTGCATTCCCTTTCCCCTGACCTGTACCATCCGGACAAAATCGCCAGGAATTTGAATAGGATTTACTCTGCGAAGAACTATGAAAAATATTATAGGCAATAGTTACTGGCGTTACTGGCTGATAAACTACTTTCAGATTAAAATTGTAAAATTTACTCCAGTTCATGTCAACAATTTTGCCATCGCCGGTGTGAAGGGAATCAGGTAATGGAATGACAAAAGTATCTTCCGGATCATAAATAGCACGATACCATTCCCGATAGACTTCAATCTCCCAGCCATCTTCAGGCATATAGCGTCGTTCGCCTTTGAGATAGCCTTTAGAATCAACTAACCGACCATTAACAAAAAAACCTAATTTCCCCAGGCTTGGTGGCCAGAAAGTAATGGGACCAGAAAAGGAAAATTTTGCTTCTTTTTCATCTAAAGGCTGATAAGTATCGATGCCAATATACATTGGGGCATTCGGCGCATAATATCCGCCGGATAAAACTTCCAGTGTACCAGAATATACACGTTCCGGAACTTTGGTCACGACATTCACGACTCCGGATTGAGCCTGCCCGTATTCGGCATTGAATGTTCCACTGATCACCTGCAACTCTTTAATAAAATTATTTTCAATTGCCACATTGGTACCGCCGCCCTGACTGAAAGCATTGGTCACCGGCATGCCATCAATCATATACGCAACTTCCCGGCTTCGGCCACCTCGAAAATGCATGGCTCCCCCGGCGTCGGTAACCACGCCAGTTTGCATCTGGATAACTTCAGCCAGGTTTGAAACTGGCAGATTTGCGATTTCTTCTTCACTGACATACGAAGCGGTATTCGTTCGATCGAATTCCACGGGTTCACGACCGGCGACAACCGTAACTTCCTCACCTAAAACAGCCTCTGTCTCAAGTGCATAATCTATTTTGGTCGTCCTGTCAGAGAAAACTTTGATATCCGTAACCCGGGCACGCTTATACCCGATCATGGTAATGCGGAGCGTGTATTTTCCGGGTGGGATGCGGAGAATCATAAAATTACCGGATTCATCCGCGGCAGCTCCTCTTTCAGTGCCATCAATGAGCACATTTGCACCCACTAATGGTTCACCGGTGGTTCGATCTGTAATTCTGCCGGCGATTTTACCTGTTACCCCGGCAAAACTAATTTGTGTCACCAACAAAAAAATTAACAGGACAGGAATCGTTCGCATATTCACTTTTCCCTCTTCTGTATTAATATATTGAATTGGAATTTCAAAATTGTTAGATGAAAAATGTAAGCGGTAGTTATTTTTTGGTTAATCTTTCGCATGAAGTCGTCTCAATCTGGCTGAATTAACAGGCATAGAAATCAACAAAATAGAGTTTGATTTGATTTGATTATATTAATATTCTTTTATATTGTCAAGTATTTTTTTGAATATTTTGCTGCTATTTTCAAATGTTGAGTAAATAATCGCTGAGCGGGTTAGTGTAAACGAGTTTCAGAAGTCTTAACAAAATTCTGCTGAATAAATTTTCGATTATGGCAGGTTTATTCAATAACAATCACCTCGTAATTTTTTAGCTCCAGCAGTTGAAATTCAATAAAACCGGCGTGAAATTCTCCGCTTAATTCCTGATGAGAAACAAGTGTGCGAATAGAAGTCCACGGCCCTGGCAAATAAAGTTTTAAATGAATGGCTTGTAATGGTTGAATTTTTTGAATCGGACGAATCATATCTCCATTGGCATTGATAAGATGGATTAAAATACGACCTTCCTGTTGACGGATCACAATTTCGAGTGCACTGCCGAATTCGCCCGTCAACTCCAGCAATGGTTGTGAAAAGGTGTGAACCGCATTTGCAAAAATTTTCCGGTACTCCTCCGGCGCATATTCCTGATACATCTGCCCGAAAGCACCGGCGATAAAAACACATTGACCTTTCCCAAAATGATGATGAATGATAAAAGGATTTTCCGGCGAAGTGAGTGGAACGTATCGACCAGCTAATGGCGCCAGGTATGAAGCCAGCACCGTCGCGTCAGCCGCTGGTTTTACTTTGATGCCCAATAATGGCGCGGGGTAATAGGGCAAATTTAACTCGTTATATAAAAAATAATTCGAATCAGCAGGAACAAAATAGTTATGATTGGCCAATGTAAAATAATCCTGATTAAAATGGACCCCGAAAACATCGGCCAGTGCAAAATCACCAGACATTTTACCTGAATTATCTAAAAGGGAGCAATCGAAATCCGCGATGAGATTCCCGCCAGCCTGAACATAATCGCTCAATGCTTCAACCGTGTTACGGGACAGCGCCCGCGTTGATGGTAGAATGATGCAATCATAATTTTGATAATCCGAAAGCGATGCATCCAAATCTGTCACCAAATTAAAAGGGATCTGAGAACGAACCAGCATATCGTAAAAACCATAGAGCGATTTGGTCAAACCCGGCACGGTTTGATTATTTTTTTTAAATTCACCCGTAAAATCAGACGATTCATAGCTTGCATTCGAAATCCGTTCACTGGCGAATGAGTACATCAATGCCACCCGCGCCACCGGCTTCGACTGGTGATAATACTTTTCGTTAGCTGCCAGAAATTGGAACAGGCCCCGGCTTGCCGCGGCTGCCGGCGTTGAAAGTAATCGGGTAGAACCATGGATCCCCCACCAGACGTTGGACCCATTGGCCACACAGGAGGCAATGCATAATTGGGTTTCCGCCGGCGAATGGAGATACCAGCTCCAGGGCTTCTGATCCCCGGCCATGAAAATAACGCGCGGTTTTTCTGAAGGAAGGGCTTCTATCAACTTCGCTGCCAGGCCGGGACGCCAGAGAAAGGCATCCTTTGGCGGATCATAAAACATAAATCCGCCTTCGGTGCCGATTATGTCATTATATTCGAGTGCGTCTTTAATATTCACAAAAGAGGGGGTACAGTGCAAAACCGGCAAATTCATATAAAAGATAGATTCCGGTTTGAGTGCCTTCCAACGGTGATAAGCTTCGCTTAAAAAATCATCGCGGGTGCGCTGATTAAAATTAAAGGAAGAAAGCGATTTCGGATACTTCTGGCCATACCATTCTTTATATTTACGCTTACAAAATTCACAATGGCACCCTTCCGGATTAATAACAGGTCCATCGAGAAAAATACCATCTAGATCAAAAGCTGCTAATGAATCGAGAATTGAAAAAAAATAGTTACGCCAGGGACTATGCAGACAAACCGAGGGGTAAGTATCGTACAGCATCACAATTTTATTTTTCTGGTTTCGCTGCGACCAGATTTCTTTATTTTTTTCATGCGCTGGGCCGAGAATATGCACATTCAGATACAAAATAATGCGGAGATGCTTCTCATGCGCCTTTTTTAAATACGCGGTGAGGATTTCTCGATGCTGCTGCGGATCGTAAAGCGCCGAGTAATTGTCCGCCATGGGATGAAAAAGCTGCTCCACATTGAATCCCATATCGACCCATTTATCGATGACCTCCAGATTTTTGCCATTTTCAAAATTACATTGCAGCGCCGCGATACGCAGGGGCTGTTCGTACCATTTTTCCTGTGAATGGGCAGATTTGTGGTAAAAAATAACGATGAAAAAAAGAGATAACATCAGTAAAATCAAGGACGAAGGATTGAGTTTAAAAAGTGGGACTACTATTTTCATGAAAGCCTCCGGATGGAAAAATTAATTAACACAATCAGACGACTGTAATAAAATCAATCACTTTTTCGCTTTGATTTCCCATTCCCAGGTACCAAGCTCTTTCCCATCATAATCCGGATTTAAAACCGGTATCTGAGCATTCACCTCAATCCGCCATTTTTTCAACTGCTCATGTAATTCACGTGTTTTATCCGGCAACTTTGCCGACAAATCATTCCTTTCGCCAATATCTTCTTTTAAATGATAGAGTTCCAGCCGGCCATCTTCCAGATACTCAATCAATTTATATTCACCTTTGCGAATCGCGCTGTAGGGTGTGGCGCCACCGGGATGGTAATGGGGATAGTGCCAGTAAATTGCTTCACGCCCCAGGTCCCCTTTCTGTTTAAGGAGTGGCAGAAGACTCAGGCCATCAATGGGAGTCGATGCTGGCAATTTCAATCCGGCCATTTCCAAAATCGTTGGGAAAAAATCAACACTGATGACCGGGGTGTCACAGGTTGAGCCAGCCGGTATCACATCTGGCCATTTGATAAACATTGGCGTTCGATGGCCCCCCTCGTAAGCAGAACCTTTTCCGGCCCGCAAAGGCAAATTGCTGGTCACCCGTGCCAGTCCGCCGTTATCACTCATAAAAATAACCACGGTATTTTTTTCGAGATCCAATTCCTTTAATTTCGTAAGCAATCGTCCCACCGCTTCATCCAGACTCTGAATCATGGCGGCATAAGTGGCATTATTTTGCGCATCGGATGGATTTATTTTTGTTTCATATCGCTGAATTAATTCTGATTTTGCCTGCAATGGGGTATGTACCGTAAAATGCGGCCAATAGAGGAAAAACGGCTTTTTTTGATTCGTTTCGATAAATTTAATCGCCTCGTCCGCCAGCCGATCCGTCAAACATTCGCCTTCAGGCCCGTCAGGGATGGTCGAAATCCTGTACGGAGCAAAGTAGCTGGGTGGCTGTCCCTTATCCGTACCACCAAGATTGATATCAAATCCCTGTTTCTCCGGATAGAACGGCTCTTTCCCCAGGTGCCATTTACCAATACTGGCCGATACATAACCAGCTTCATGCAATATTTCCGCCACGGTAGTTTCCTTCAGCGGCAATTCTTGATTGAATGAAGGCACCAGCATTTTCGCATTCGCCCGTTTATGTCCCGGAATCCAGTCGGTCAGATGTAATCTGGCGGGATATTTCCCGGTCAAAATACTCGCCCGGGTCGGTGAACAGACCGTACAGGCAGCGTAGGCGTTGGTAAATTTCATACCTTCGCTGGCCAGATGATCGATATTGGGTGTTTCATAAAATTGACTGCCATAACACCCCAGGTCTTTCCAGCCCATATCATCAATTAAAATGCAGACGAAATTCGGTTTTCGATTCCAGCCGCAATTTAAAAGGGGCACAGCCGATAATGAAGTGGCGGTGAGCATGGCTTTACCCATGTTTTTTAAAAAAGTACGACGTTCCATTTTGATTTCCTCAATTTGAGTCTACTCTACAAATGGTGTTCGGTATATTTTTTTCCATTAAACCATAATAGAATCCCACGTCATGCCTGAATGCTTTTATCGGGCATCCAGCGTATTTATAAAAATGAATTCCCGCTAAAAACCGGCGGGAATGACGGTGATCAATACAGAGATAATTTAGCACTTAATACATTAATTTTATTAATGATAGTTATAATTTAAAAAGTGTGCCGAACACTATTTGTATTCGAAACATAATGTTCTTCCAATAACAAATTTTTATTACATATTCAATATAAAAAGTGGTTGATTTCGATTGAGAGAGATAGTGCGGTTTATCAGTTCGTCAACCTGAAACAGACTTATTTGCGAAGCAGGATTTGAATTAATTCCTGAACTGGTTTCCCTTCGGAGTCTATTAATCCGAAACCACCTTTATAATCCCAGGTTGCCCAGCCAATGCCTTTTTCTTCGAGAATGGATCGCATATCTTCATACCAGCGCCAGCGTTCCGGCGCGGGTGCTAATTGATAAGCCCCCCATTCGCCACAATAAAGTGGCAAATTATATTTTTGCGCCACTCGCCGCGGTTTTTCAATTAATTTTAGCAAAACATCCCGATTGAAATCCCCGTTAGACACGGCAATTTGGGCTTTTAGGCTATCGGAAACGTCTGTTAATTCTTCTTCAGTAATTGACCAACCGGGATAGTGCACCGGTCCTTTATAATCTTTAATACTTGTCCAACCAGCCTGATGGTGTGTCAAAAGAAAGGGCGTGTAAAAGTGAAAACTTAGCAGGATATTGGGATCATTTTCGGGAACCTGCAACTGCTCAAACGTGTCCACCGATTGCCAGCGATTGGAGCCGATGACGAGGACGCGTTCTGGTTCCAGTTCCCGCACGACTTTCACCGCTCTGGCAACCAGTTTATTCCAATCATTGGGATCATCGGCGACAGGCTCATTCATCAATTCATACGCCACCATTCCATTGGGCCATTTTTTAAGTTGTGATGAGAGATCGCGCCAGCAATCCAAAAAACGGTTTTGCGCGGTTGAATCGGTCCACAGCGGTTTATCCCCTTCATTAAAATGATGCGAGCGAAGAATGTGCAGATCAACAATGGCTCTCAGGCCTGAATCACGACACCATTCAAGGGCAGCATTCAACAATTCAAACGCCTCGGGTTCCATTTGATTCTGCTCATTCCACATCTGCTCTTCATCAATCGGGATACGAAGATGGTCAAATCCCAAATTGGCGAGATAGGTGACATCGTCCTGCGTAAACCAACGCTTTCGTTCCGCACCACGCCGATCACTTTGCGATAGCCAGTGCGAGATATTTGTGCCGCGATTGATAGAAAAGGTCGCAAAAGTATTCGTGGATTTGGAGCAGCCAGCTTGAAAAATAAACAGTACAAAAGAGGAAAATATAATCATTAATTTGATTAAGAATTGAAAATAAAAATTTTTGCGTGTCATTGTTTTCTCCTGTTAATTATATGAACAAGCCAATCATGAATTGACAGAGAAGCCATTTCATCCCCGCCTGTTTTTTGTGAGTATCCATGATTTTTTTTTCATTGGATGCCCTGTTAAAACTTTCGGACATGACAGGGACTTTAGCTATTCAAAACAAAAAATTTCCCTCAATGTTCACTTTTTCAAAATGATGAATTGTATTTTTTCATTCAATCATTTATAATTCATCATTCTACCGTGCGTTATACACTAAATCCGGTATGAGTTCAGGCCGATTGCCGCACGATTAGCTCTGGTTTCAGAAGTACTGGATAGCTTATTTGTTGCTCATTTATCTGTTTAAAAATCAATTCAGCCGCTTCCTGCCCCATTCTGAAAAACGGAACACTAATGGTAGTCAGTGGGATAGGTTCATTCTTTTCAGCCGGCGTATTATCAAAACCGATGACAGCAATGTCCTCAGGAACATGAATACCCTTTTCCAGAAAAGCTTTAATAACACCACGTGCCATTTGATCATTATAACAGATGACGCCATCAAAAGCATAATCATTCTGATTCACCGAGCTGGCCCAAAAATATGCTGCTTCAAAATATTCAAAACCAGGCTTTAGCACATCCCGATAAACATGAAGCTGTGAAGATTTAAGCTGATATTTATCCCGCGCTTCATAGCAACCCTGCAACCGGAGATTGCTGCTTAAATCGGCTTCAGTGGGCAGGATAATGGCCAGCTTTTTTTTATTGGTTTGAATGAGATATTCAACCGCCAGAAAACCGCCAAGCTGATCATCCACCGAGACGTTCGGTAAATTTGAGGACTCAAGGTGTCCGATGATGACAAAAGGGACCGTGCGACGACAGAGAAAAAATAAGGCTTCCTGCGCTGGTGGGAGATTATCATGAGTTGAAACGATAATTAAACCGGATAGTTGTTGCCGAATCAATTCCCGCAACGCAATAAATTCCTCGTTTTTGGTGACAAATGGTCGCGAATATGCCGGTTGATAATCATTTTCCAAAATAGCCTTTTCGAGTCCTTCAATTATTTTATTATAATTTCGCGCCCGATAAGAAGATTTATCAACCTGGCCATAGAGGATTCCGATCTGATTTTTCGTCGCAATGACTTTTGGATCATTAAGAAAAGGTATTGAATTTTCCGGCGCGGCAGAATGACGACGAAAAGAGAGGTTTCGTTTTAATTTGCTTCCGCAGGATTCTCGCACAACAAGTTCACAAGGGATAATTGCCTGGGGTAATTGCGTAAATTTTTCAATTCGCCGCAGCAGATAGGCCACGGCAGTTTTGCCCATTGCGACAAAATCCTGTTTAACGGTGGTCAGTGGCGGTTCAAATTGCGCTGCATCCGGGAGATCATCAAAACCGACAATCGCGACATCATGGGGAATTCTGAGGCCAATTTGTGAAAGGTAGGCGTAAACTTTATGGGCAACCAGATCATTGATAGTAAAAATAGCGCTGGGTGGTATCATTTCTGATTTAAAGAAGGAATCCAGAATTTGATAGAGTTGGGGTAATTCAAAGAATCCTTTGATTAAATTTTCATCCGCGCGTATCCCGGCTTTAAAGAGGGCATTTCGGTACCCCTGCTCCCGAAGTTGCGCCGAGGAAGAATCCGCATAGCGAATATGGGCAATTCGACGATAACCCAGCCGTATTAAATGTTCAGTGGCCTGAAATCCACCATCGCGATTATCAGAAATGATATAGCTATAATTTTGCGGCTCATTCACAAAATATTTGTCAATTAAAATCACCGGAATTCGCTGGCGCTCGAAAATCTCAACAATTTTTTTATTAACAGCATAATCATATTCGCTGGAGACGCTATTGAAGATGATACCCTTAACATTTTGTTCAAGCAGAGAATGGCATTGCTGGTAGGCTTCGTCAAAATTATAATGAAAATTCACATGAACCGCGTTAAAATTGTGCTTTTTTAATTCCCCTTCGATAACCCCGATTAAATAATGATAAATTCCCCAAAAAGTCGGTTTAGGTGGTTCAGAAATCAGTATTCCCACTAAAGGCTTTGACATTTATCAAATCTCCCTGGATTTGAAAACAAAGTCGGCTAATTATTTAAATGAGCGGTTCCAATGACTTCTATTTGAGATGAACAAATTCATCGATAATAAAGTATTCATTCTCAGGCTAAAAGTCAATATATTTTATATCGCACTCTTTTTCAATAAATTGACTAATTGCGTTTGGAATTGAAGTTATTTATCTAACTTTAAATTTTCCAGAATTAAGATAACCTTCCCCTAGTTAATTATCAAACCAGACGCACCATAAGGGATATAAAAACGTGAATTTATAAGATAAGTTCCTCAAATTTGCTTTATTTTTGATAAAGTTAAGAACATTTTTGTATATCTTTTATGAAAATTTACCATGTTGGCTATCGATATCATTTTGAGCACTCGTAAGAATCTCTCAAAATAATGATTGTATTTTAATAAAAATTTTATTACAATTAACAAACAATATTGAATCGGGTCTGAATCAATTTCCACTATTTTTCTTCACATAATTGAATCATCTAAGGTGAGGGATAATTATGAAACGCCGAATTCGCTTAATTTTTCAACTGGTTTTTCTCGGAATCATCTTATATGTCGTTTTTGTCGGCTGGAATATTGAAAAATACTGTCCATTAGGCGGAATGCTCACTTTGGGGACGAAATTGTATCAGGGAACCATGGCCTGTAACATGACCGCCGGAGCGATTTTTATGGCCGCGGCCCTCGCTTTAGGTGCGTTGGCGATTGGAAAACTGTTTTGTGCTTTTATCTGTCCAATTGGTACGATTACTGAATGGCTGGGAAAATTTGGGAAAAAATTTAAACTCCATTTTGATCTGCCAAAAATTTTTGACCGGATTTTACGTGCCGGAAAATATTTCCTTTTTTTCTGGGTGTTTTATTTAACTATTACCCGCAGCGAGCTGTTCTGTCGGACATTTGATCCCTATTATGCTGCTGCAGCGCGATTTCAGGTGAAAAATTTCCCACCATCAGGGGTGGATTCGCTTTCCATTAGTATAAGTGAAGTCGAAAATTTGTTTGATGCCTTTGATAATTATTATTTATTAAATTTATTGTCTCAGCATGAAGGGGTTTACGGCTTCGAATCTTATTACGGAGAACCCGCCAAAGCAGCGTTTTTTTATCATTCAAATCAGATTTCAGCCGAAGAGATCGTTCGGATTCTTAACGAAACAAAATCGCTAAAACTTACGCCTGAAGAAGCCCCCATTAAACTGAATTTTCTGGCATCGCCATCAAAAATTCTCAGCAAAAAATTCGGGCGGGACAATCTTCATCAACGCTTGTTTCAACGATATTTTGTTGAATTCAATCAAACTCAATCAGTTGAAGCGACAAAATTGCATATTTATGAAATCGGGATTACGAACATTGACACGATGCAACTGCGAAGGCAACTTCCTTTTCTGGTAAGTCACCTGTCAGCGGAGAGTGGGCTACATGGCTTTGCGACAACTTTTACAAATCGTCCAATTGCCCAGGTTTATTTCAATCCATTGCAAATTGACACCGCCCGAATATCCCGATTAATGCTAGCAGATACATTATTATATTACAAACAGGATAATTCGCAGGTGAAATTAGCCAATTCATTCCTTTTTCAACATTCCAGTCGGAGCTACTCAGCCGAAAACTTTAAGGATCCGGTATTGGAAGCACAGCAACTCGTTTTGGAATGATTATTGATTTAAAGTTCATGTTATCAACTGAACTGAATGGAACATGAAGATTAAATTCGATGCCAGGGAACTTGTTTCCCGGCGTTTCATTATTAAATGTCTTTTTATAAAGCTCCCAAACAGGAGCCATCTGATTTATTATTTATTTATAAAGGTTTATTTAATTGCAATCCAAAAAAAAACAAAGTGAATCCGCCATTAAAAAAATTACCATAAGTGCGGATGAAATCAAAAAATATCTGGCCCAAAATGCACCCAAGGCATACAAAGCCAAAGAACTGGCGAAAAATTTAAATATTTCCAAAACCATATATTTAAAATTTCGCCAGACGCTGAAGCAATTGGTCGCTGATGGAAAAATTATCCGTTTTCCGAAAGGCCGTTTTGGGTTACCCCAATCAACACCGGAGGTTGAAGGCGAGCTCCACGTCAAGACGCAAGGCTATGGCTTTTTGCGTCGCGAAGATGGCGGCGAAGATGTTTATATCAATTTAAAAAACATGGGCATCGCCTTACATAAAGACCGCGTGCTGGTAAAATTATTGGCGATTCGCTCCGGTGAAATGCCGGAGGGGGTGGTGATAAAGGTACTGGAGCGCGCCCGAAGTCAGATTGTTGGTATTTATCGCCGGGGGAAGAAGATCGGATTTGTGGTACCGGATGATATTAAAATTATGAAGGACATCCTGGTGTCGGATGAAGATGCCCTGAATGCCCAGAATGGCCAGAAAGTCGTCGTTGAAATCCGAAACTGGGAGCATGCCAACAAAAGTCCGGAAGGCGTCATAACAGAAATTCTAGGCTTCCCCACTGATCGGGGCGTTGAAATGGAATCCATCGTCCGTTCATTTGGTTTACCACATAAATTTTCTGACAAATTAAACGAACAGGCCGAATCAATTCCTGGCGCAACCCCCGCGGATGAACTTGCCCGCCGTCTGGATTTACGAAATGAGATCGTTTTTACCATCGATCCTGAAGACAGCAAGGATTTTGATGATGCCGTATCGTTAAAAAAACTGGGGAATGGAAACTGGCAACTGGGCGTGCATATTGCCGATGTCAGCTATTATGTCCAACCCAATAGTGAACTGGATCAGGAAGCGCAAAAACGCGGGACATCTGTGTACCTGGTTGACCGGGTTATTCCCATGTTGCCGGAACACCTTTCCAACCAAATTTGCAGTTTGAAGCCAGACGAAGAACGATTGACATTCAGCGTTATCATGGAATTGTCATCTTCAGGAAGATTGCTTAATTCTGAATTTCATCAGTCTGTCATAAAGAGCAAAAAGCGATTTACCTATGAAGAAGTCCAGGCAATAATTGAAAATCAACTAGAATCGCCTGAATTTAAGGAAACAATTCATACGATGCATGAATTAAGCCAAAAATTAACCCGAAGTCGTATGGAATATGGCAGCCTGGATTTCGACATTCCTGAACCCAAAATTATCCTGGACGAGCAAGGGGTACCCATTGATATCAAAATTCGGGAGCGAAAAGATAGCCACCGGCTGATTGAAGAATTTATGCTCCTGGCGAACCGGGTCGTGGCACAATATATTGGCATCACTTTAAGTAAACAGGTTAATCAGACACTCCCGTTTGTTTATCGAATTCATGAAAAGCCTGACTCGGTAAAAATCCAGAATTTTATCGAATTTGTCAATGCGCTCGGTTATGAATTTTCAGCAGCCAAATCCACCCGTCCGAAAGCCATTCAGACCTTTCTCGCCGGCATCGAAAAAGAACAGGATCGGAAATTAATTAATCAGATTTTGCTCCGAAGTCTGATGAAAGCGAAATATACCACCCAGAATGTCGGCCATTTTGGTCTGGCGTTTAAATATTATACTCATTTTACTTCGCCCATTCGGCGCTATCCGGATTTGATGGTGCATCGACTTTTAAAAGCCTATTTAAAATCACCGCATGCTGACAATGTGGATTTTAAATTAAAAATGCTGGAACAGCAGTGTAAACATGCAACGGAACGGGAAATTAAGGCCATGGAGGCGGAACGGGCGTCCGTTAAATTAAAACAGGTTGAATTTATCGAAAAATTTATCGGCGAAACTTTTGATGGTATCATTTCCGGCGTTGTCACTTTTGGTATCTTTGTTGAAATTCCGCAGTATTTCATCGATGGATTGATTCATGTCAATGATCTGGAACCTGATTTTTATGTTCTTGATGAAAAAAAATATTGCCTGACCGGACAAAGTACCGGTAAAATTTATCGGCTTGGAGATCCGGTTCAGGTAAAAGTCGCCCGGGTCAACAAGGATGAAAAATTAATTGATTTTACACTGGCAACTGAATTTCGTAACCAAAAACAAGTGCAAAAAAAGCTGAATTCAAAAAAACACAAGAAAAACAGACACTCATAAACCATTGAGCACTATTTTGTTAAATAATATCCAAAAAATATTAGTTATCAAGCTTCGGGCAATTGGCGATGTTATTCTTTCGACCATTGTCATTCCGAATTTACGTCAGGCATTTCCAAACGCACAAATCGATTTTCTAACCGAACGCCCGGCAGCCGATGTGGTATTGGGAAATCCGATGTTAAATCATGTTCATATTCTCGAACTGAAAAAGATACAATCTTTACCATTCAAATTACGCTGGAAAGAAAACCGGAAATTTATTCGCCAGATAAAAGAAAAAAAATATGATCTGGTCTTTGATTTTTTTGGTAATCCCCGAAGTGCGCTTTTAACCTGGCTTTCCAAAGGAAAAATTCGGGTCGGTTACAACTGGCGCGGCCGTCAATTCGCCTATAATCGGATCATTAAATCGCGGGCAGCAACCGTTCACGAAGCTGAATTTCATCTGGATGCCCTTCGAGCGTTTCAAATTCCAATTATCAGCCATGAATTGCAATTTCCCATTGATGATTTCAGCCGTCATTTTGCGCTGGAATTCTTCAATCAGCACAATTTAGCGAACAAATTTGTCGTCGGAATCAATTGTTCCGGTGGATGGGCTGCCAAAAGATGGCCCGTGGAACGATTTGCCGAATTAGCGGATCGGCTGGTTACTCGATATCAGGCCAGAATTTTAGTTCTCTGGGGGCCACAGGAGCGCCTGGATGCCCAAAAGCTAGCCGGATTAATGAAACAACCGGTGACACTTGCTCCCCCGACGACCTTAAAGCAATCAGCAGCACTTATCAAAAACTGCAAATTGATTGTTAGTAACGATTCGGGCCCGATGCATCTGGCAGCAGCATTGAAAGTCCCCACGGTAGGCATTTTTGGCCCAACAAATCCGAAATTGCAGGGTCCCTTTGGAACGATGCATGAAATTGCACGCCAGGAAACACTCCCCTGTTTGGGATGTAATAAAGTCAAATGTGATCACGTTTCCTGTATGCTCAAACTGCCAGTGGAAGTTGTCTGGCAGGCCGTCGAGCGATGTCTTCAAAAAAATTATATTGCATAATCATTGATTGAAAGTATGAACATAAAAATTCCAAATTGTCGAAAATTTACAGGCTATCGTCCCTGTGAACCTTTTAAAACCTGCCTGAATTGTCCGAATGAATTCCCATTTGGCAACAAAATACTCATATTGAATCTGGATCATCTGGGTGATGTTTTAATGACCACGGCGCAATTGCCAGCCATCAAGCGAAATTTTCCGGAAAGCTATATAGCGTGGGTAACGTTAAAAAATGCTGTCCCATTGCTCCAAAATAATCCTTATCTGGACAGAATTTTTGTTTGGGACGATGAATCGCGGATGATTCTCAGAAATATCCATTTCGATCTGGTGCTGAATGCTGATAAGAATCAAAATACCAGTGCGTTTATGATGGAACTTCAGTCGGCTAAAAAACGCGGATTTGGTATGAATGAAAATGGCGCAATTATCCCGCTCAATGCTGGTGCTGAATATAATTACCAACTCGGCCTAGACGACCACCTGAAATTTCATGTCAACCAGAAAACAGGGCAGGCGATACTTGGCGAAACGTTTGAACTGCCGTATCAGCGGGATGAATATGTGCTCAATCTAACACCGGATGAACACCAATTTTGTGAGAAGATGAAAATTCAGTATGGTATTCAGCCGAATGATATCGTAATTGGATTTAATACCGGCTGTTCGGTCCAACAACCCTATAAGAAAATGACCATTTCACAACATGTGGAATTAATTCAACGATTATTGAACTATTCAGCCAAATTTAAAATTTTGCTCCTGGGCGGTCGTGCAGAAAAAGAACGAAACCAGGAAATCAATCGACTGGTTAATTATAAAGCCATCGAAACGCCAACCGAAGAAGGATTGCGACAGGGGTTATTATATGTTAACCTTTGTGATTTAGTCGTGAGTGGCGATACTTCCGGTTTGCATATTGCGATTGGACTCAAAAAGAAGATCGTCGTCTGGTTTGGTATGAGTGCAGCCGCAGAAATCGATCTTTACGATCGGGGCATAAAAGTATATTCCAAATCCTATTTTGAGGAAAACTGGAATATGGGGAATCCGGATCCGCTTTGTGCCGAGAAATTAGATTTAAATGAAATGTTTCAGGCGATTGTTCAATTGATTTAAAAATAAGTTTGGCGGTTCAAAATTAAAAAAAATGACCAAATAATAGTATAAATTCTTAACAACTCAGGTTTAATGGTTCAGGGTTCAAAAACAGGAAAAACGAGGATTTCTATCCATGAACCAGCCAACCTGAGTAATTACATAAATTCTATCAACAAAAATTTCAGTTCCGTATGCAAAAAATATCAGCCATCCTCATTGTTCGGGATGAAGAAAAAAACATCAAAAATTGTCTGGAAAGCCTGAACTGGGTTGATGAAATCGTCATCCTGGTGGACTCCCGTTCCACCGATGCCACCGAATCCATCGCCCGTTCATTTACAGAAAATGTTTTTGTCGTCCCATGGCAGGGCTATGCGGGAACCAAAAATTTTGCTTTGAGTAAAGCAAAAGGGCCCTGGATTTTATGGGTCGATGGTGATGAGGTCGTCACGCCAGAATTACAAAAAGAGATTCAGGATATTTTAAAGGCCCCAGTTCCTGTTTCAGGCTATGAAATTCCACGGCTGGCTTTTTTTCTGGGACGATGGATTCGGCATTGCGGCTGGTATCCCGGCCATGTCCTGCGCCTGTTTTTAAAGGAAAGAGCACATTTTAACGAACTCCTGGTGCATGAAGGGGTCAATTTGAAAGGTGCGCGTGGAAAATTAAAAAATCATTTATTGCATTATACGGATCGCGATATCGAACACTATTTTAAAAAATATAATTCGTTTACGACACTGGCAGCCCGGCAATTAGCTGATAAAAACCGCCGTTTTCGGGTCGTTGATCTCATTTTTCGACCTTTTTTTACATTTTTTAAAATGTATTTGCTTAAACTCGGCTTTCTGGATGGACTGCAGGGATTTTTGCTCTGTATTTTTTCGGCGAATTATGTTTTTACCAAATATGCGAAATTATGGGAGTTGAATGAAGGGGTGAATCGTGAGGCGTGAAACGTAAATAGAATTCATCACGTCTGACGCATCATGTTTTTTCTATCACATTTAACTCATTATTTTACAATTAATTATTTAATTTTAGTAAAAATAAAGTACCCCAAAAATTTCAGTAAATCACGGATTTTGAATGTATAATACCAATATTATTTTTTAATTTCATTTATCAAAACCATAAAAAGGATTCTTCATGAATTTAACTCAGGAAAAAAAAGATGACGTACTGATTTTTCGGGTTGGGATGGAATATCTGGACTCAACCGTTGCCCCGGCTTTAAAAGCTGCATTTTTATTGGCGATTGAGCAGGGTGAGAAAAATTTTCTGGTTAATCTTTGCGAAGTTGCTTACGTGGATAGTTCCGGACTCGGCGCCTTACTTTTTGGTCTGCGACATACGCTGGAAAAAGAGGGTGGTCTGAAATTAGTCTGCGCAGCACCACGCGTAATGAAACTGATAAAAATTGCCCATCTGGAAGAACAATTGCCGGTTTATGAAAATGAAGAAGACGCCATCCAGGCTTTTGAAGAGTAGACCGTGATAGAACCTTAAATAATAAAAATTAACGAAAGGATTCATAAACGAATCAGGAGGATTAATATGCGACAGCAGAAAATGGGCTGGATTTGGATTTTTATTTTATGTATTTTATTACCGGGCGGCATCCGCGCGCAGGAAAATGAAGTCATCGAAGTGATGAAGGAAGCACAGGACGCCTACAAATTAAAAGATTATCGGGAAGCATCAAATCAGCTCATCAAGGCGCTGCGGCTGGTAAATGAGCAGTTCGTTCAGGAATTGATGCGCTACTTACCGGAACCTTTCGATGGCTGGGAAGCGGATAGACCGGAAGGCGTAACGCCGGGGCTAACAATTTCAACAGAACTTAGCGTAAAAAGACGCTATTTTAAACGCGGAACAGGAAAGTCCATTGAATTGGATATTATTTCCAACGCAGTAAAAATACCAACACTGAGATCGTGGATCATCAATCCGGATGTTTTGAAAACACAGCCAGGGATTGAAATTATTGAATTAAACGATATGGCGTGCATTGCAAAATTTGATTCTGTTGATAAATATGCTGAACTCAATTTCATCGTGGGTTCATCAATTCTTATCGTCATTCGTGGATTTGAAGCCAAAAATCTCGATGATGTAAAAAAATTCGGCGAAAAAATAAAAGTGAATGAAATCGAAAATAAATTTCCATGATTTGTCTATTACCTAAAATTCTAAAATGGAAATTTTTGATGTTCAGAATCAGGGTAGTACCCCCTCCTGCCTCCCCCAAATACCCAAAAGCGGAATTTGGGGGCGATAAAGCGGGATTCTCTCCCCCATTTTCGCTTTTTGAAAATGGGGGAGAGACAGAGGGGGTCAAGACTTCAGAGAAAACGATTCATTTTAGAATTTCAGGTATTAATTCATCACTACAAGGCATCTTGTTTGGGTAATACAAAATTATCAATAACACAATTTAAAAAAATATAAGAATATTTTGGACCGTATAAATCAAATACATGTCCTTTCGGAAGCGCTCGCGAATCAGATAGCGGCCGGGGAAGTCGTCGAGCGGCCAGCCTCAGTTGTTAAGGAATTGGTAGAAAACTCGCTGGATGCTGGCAGTAAAAAACTGACTGTCATCATTAAAGATGGCGGTCAAAGCCTCATTCAGGTGGTGGATAATGGCCGGGGGATGAGCCGGGAAGATGCATTATTGGCTTTCCAGCGCCATACAACCAGCAAACTTCTCGACTTTGAAGATTTGCATCACATCGAGACCTTTGGATTTCGTGGTGAAGCCCTGGCCAGTATTGCTTCAGTAGCGCGCATGGAGATTAAAACCACCTACCAGGATGATATTGTCGGTACTTTTCTTAAACTTGAAGGGGGCGTCCTCACCGACATTAGTGACATGACGCCTGTCCCGGGTACCTCGATTGCCGTCAAGAATCTTTTTTACAACACGCCGGCCCGGCGGAAGTTCTTGAAAAGTATTGAAGCCGAATATCGCCAGATATTGGAAATCATGAAACGATTCACCCTGGCTTTCCCGGAGATTTCTTTTATATTAATTAATGAAGGTGAAATTATTTACGAATTTCTCCCCACTTCACCCGAACAACGATTGATGGCGGTCTTTGGCGCGCGCTGTAAAAATCATTTAATAACGGTTGATGACAAAACCTCCCTGGCCCGGGTAAATGGATTTATAGGCGATTGGGAGCTTTTTCGACGGGCGCGCGGGCAGCAGTACCTTTTTTTAAATAAACGTTATATCGTTAATCGTTCATTGAACTATGCCATTGTTTCCGGCTATGGCCCAACCTTGCCGCCGGGCCAATTCCCGCTCTATACAATTTTTCTGGATTTACCGCCACAGCATTTTGATGTAAATGTTCATCCCACTAAAATCGAAGTAAAATTCGCCGAAGAGCGGGCAATCTACGCGATTACTCATGGGGCAATTCAACGCGCTCTCAATACGGATCTCATTATCCCCCACGCACAAGTTGGGCAAATTGGCTCCTCAGAATTGGATCAAATTGAGCGAGATCGCCAGGAAGAACTGGGATTTACGACATCGACCCAACCATTTGATGGGACCAAGCCACCATGGGCTGCTCCAACCACCTATAAACCAGAAAAAGATTTTATTCGGAAAGAGTGGCAATCCCGTAGTTTTCAGGCAAGTTCCCCGGCTTCTTTTTCGCCCAGAACGGTTCCGACTGAAGCACCGCTGCCAACTGCACCATCGGGAACGCCGCCCCTGGTGTGGCAGCTGCACCATCGGTACATCTTAACCCATCTCAGCGGGGGACTCATGGTTATCGATCAACATGTGGCGCATGAGAGAATCCTTTTCGAACGCGCAATGGCGGATTTTGAAAAGAAGCGTCCCACTTCTCAGCAACTTCTCTTTCCGGAAGTGATTGAACTTTCACCGGAAGATCTTTCATTTTTTAAAGAAATTTATCCATTTTTGGAACAGATTGGCTACGTGATCAAAGAATTCAGCGGTCGAACAATTACAATCGAAGCTGTTCCGGCCGGGGTGAAGCATGCCGGTGAAGAAAAGGGAATATTAGGAATACTGGATGAATTTAAAAAGGGGCGCGGCGAAACTTACGATATCCGCGAAAATGTTGCCAAATCCTTTGCCTGCAAAACGGCGATTAAATCTGGCGAAAAATTATCTCAACAGGAGATGATTGCTCTCATCGATCAACTTTTTGAAACCCAGACTCCTTATTTCTGTCCACATGGGCGGCCGGTGATCATCAATATTTCCCTGGAGGAACTCGATAAGCGATTTGGGAGAATTTAGTCAGAGGTGATAGCTTTTTAGCTTCTGGCTTTTGGCTTCTGGCTTCTGGCTTCTGGCTTCTGGCTTATTAAGATTAGAAAAATAAATTTTTCATGAAACTATTCGACAATACGGTGCATCAAATATAAAAAAAAATTAATAATCGATGCGTAAAGTAATTATTATCGCCGGCCCCACCGCGGTTGGTAAAACCGCTATATCGCTTGAGTTAGCGAATAAGTTGGGTGCAGAAATCGTGTCGGCGGATTCCCGACAGATTTATAAATATATGGATATTGGAACTGCCAAGCCAACGCTGGAAGAACGCCAACGGATTCCGCATCATTTTATTGACCTGTTTCTGCCTGATGTACCTTACAGTGCCGGCGCATTTGGTAAGGATGCACGCCAACTGATTGATACTTTATTTAATTCAGGAAAGCTTCCAATTGTCGTTGGGGGTGCCGGATTTTATATTCGGGCACTGGTAGATGGTCTGCAAACACCGGAAATTCAGGATGCGCAGATTAAACAGGATTTGACACAAAGATTACAAGAAGCAGGTCTGGCCGTTTTATTCAATGAATTGCAGAAAAAAGACCCTGTCGCTGCCCGGCAAATTCATCCAAATGATTCCCAGCGAATCTTGCGGGCACTTGAAGTGATTCAAATTTCTGGTCAACCTTTTTCAAATTTTTTGGATCAGAGGCTTTCGCCGGCTAATTTTACGCCGATATTCATTGGATTTACGCGTGAGCGACAGCATCTTTATCAGATAATTGAGAAACGAGTGGATTCAATGCTTCAACAGGGATTGGTTGATGAGGTTCAACAATTATGGGAACAGGGCTATGGACCAGAGTTAAATGCTTTACAAACAGTTGGTTATAAAGAAGTTTTTGACTTTCTACAGAATCGAATTTCGCGGGTAGAGATGATAAATTTGATTAAGCGAAACACGCGGCGTTACGCCAAACGGCAATTAACCTGGTTTAAAGCCGACCGGAGAATTTTTTGGATAAATCTGGATGAAACCAGCAAAATTGAACTTTTGATTGAATCTATCGTACAAAAGTTTAACATTTGGGATTAATTAGTGTTTGTCCGCAAACGCACCCGGTACTGTCATTGCGGGGAGCGTTTTTGGCGACGAAGCAATCTCAGTCATTATAAAAGGGGATTGCTGCGGCAAAAAACGCCTCGCAATGACAGGACTTGGTATTTTCGGATGGACGCTAATTATAATCCAGTGGGAAATTTTTTTTCTTGATTGTTACTAAAAATTTTTATATAGATCACGTGAAGATGAATTTTTTTCTTGATTTTTTTATAAGAAATGTTTAATTTAATCAATGTTAACATATTCTTATGAACGATTACAGGCGAATGTAGCTCAGATGGTAGAGCACTGGCTTCCCAAGCCAGGTGTCGCGGGTTCGAATCCCGTCATTCGCTCTTTTTTTTTGTCTAAAAGTGATTTGAATCATACGCTTTTATTCAACTTAGACTAATTTTTATAAAAAAATAACAATTCAGGAAAGTGACGTATTAAAAAAAACTGGATTGCTCCACCGCATGTGAAAAAATAGTTGACGAAAGGAGGTGAAAATTCTTTTTTCACGGAAGGAGCTAATTTATAAAGCTGCAATTTTAATTTTAATTATATTGCCCAATATAATTGATAGGAGGATTATCTAAAATGAAACGCATAAGTTTAATTGGAATCGTGATTATTTTTTTTGCGCTTAGCTTAAACGCTCAAGTGATCCAAACCGTTAGTAGTGGTAATGACAATTTGGGGAATGTAAATTGGTCCGGTCAGGTGATTCAGGCAACCGGAATCGGTGCACCGAATCCGAATCAACCCCTTGCGGCTCAGCGAGCCAATGCGCTGCGGGCGGCGACTTTATCCGCTGCTCGTAATTTACTGGAAGTTGTTCAGGGTATCAATTTAACCTCTGAAACAACAGTTGAAAATAGTATGGTCACCAGTGATGTGATCGTTACCCGAGTAAAAGGTGTGTTACGTAACTATCGTCAGGTCGGTGAACCGCGTTACATGTCCACCGGTGATGTTGAAGTAACTATTGAAGTGCCATTAACAGGAGAACTATCGGACGTCCTATTACCGACAGGTATGGGGACTTATCAGCCAACACCTTCAACGATGACCGCTCAGGGTGCTGCTTTCACCGGGCTCATCATCAATGCCAAAGGGCTTGGACTTCGCCCTGCCATGGCACCAAAAGTTCTCGATGAAAACGGCAATGAAATTTATGGTTCCAAATATGTAAGCCGTGAATGGGCTGTTAAAATTGGGATGGTGGGTTATGACAAAGATATTAATCGCGCACGAACCAATGATCGCGTTACCAATAACCCATTGGTTATCAATGGATTAAAGGTAGCAGGCCCGAACAAGGCTGATCTAGTTATTTCAAATGCAGATGCGGCCCGAATTCAAACGGCTGCCGCAAATATGAATTTCTTGGATAAATGCAAGGTTATGTTTATTGTTGACTAAAATAATTCAATTTTTTTGATAATTATTAACTTCTAAATATTTGCTCAAGGATTTTAATAGGAGGACCCCAAAATGCAAATATCAAAAATGAGAATTTTCAGTATTTTTTTAACACTTATTCTGATTATTGGACTCGTTGGCTGCGGTCCGAAACCCATCAAAGAAGAATCGGTCCTGGATACTCCCGACAATCATTTTAATCGCGGCATGGTTGAATTTGATCGCGATAATCTCGCCACGGCAATGGGTGAATTTGAACGTGCCAAGGCGCTAAATCCTGAATATCCAGAGGCTTACGCTGGAATGGGATTGGTTTTTGCCAAACAGGCCATTCAGAGTAAAGATGCAAAAGTGACCAAAGAATTATTTACCAAAGCCTATGATTATGTAAATCGGGGTTTAGATAAAAATGATAAATCCCTTGATGCCCGAATCATCAAAGGGCGAATTATCACCATGGAGCGTAAAGGTGAAACCGAAGATTGGGTAAAAGATGCCGTAAAGGAATTTCAAAAGGCAATCGAAATTAATCCCAATAGCCCCAAACCGTATTATTTTATGGGACTGACTTACAAAGAAGGCTATCAATTCCGTGATGCCGCCAATGCTTTCAGCAAAGTCATTTCGATGAAGACAACCTATGCCAAAGAAGCCGATGAAGAATATGCCCTGATTCAGAAGATCGAACGTGCTGCTCCCGGAACCAAGGTCGGGATGAAAATCGCTTTAATTTCTGAAATTGATCGCGCTGATCTGGCCGTTCTGTTGATGGAAGAGTTAAAATTAATGGAATTGCTCGATAAGAAACGCGCAAAAGTATATGATACTGGGTTTAAAGCCCCGGACGATCCAACTAAAATGGCACAGCCAGAAGCCGCCAAGCTTGCTGATGTGACCGATATTGAAACGCATTGGGCCAAAAACTGGATTAAAGATATTGTGAAAGCGCGTGGGATGGAAGCCTACCCGGATCATACTTTCCGACCAGATGAAAAAATGACCCGTGCCGAGTTTGCCAGTATTATGCAAAATGTTTTGATTATGGCCACCGGCGATGAATCTTTAGCCACCAAATATGTTGGCGAACCTTCTCGTTTTCCGGATGTAAATAGCAGCCATTTCGCCTATAATGCGGTTGCTTTAATGGTTGATCGGGGTGTTTTAAAAGCTGAAACACTGACCGGTGAATTTAATATGAATGGAACGATGTCCGGAGCCGATGGGCTGCTGGCTATTCGACAGTTCCAGAATGCACTCCGAATGGAGTTTTAACTACCGGTTTTAAAAAAAATGGTAGCAATCGCTCAGGATTAAATATTCATTAAGTACTTTTCACTTTTTAATAAGAGGCCGCCAGCGTTTGCTGGTCGGCCTATTTTTTTGAATTCCAAATACCAAGGAGCAATAATTTGAAAAAATTAACGCTTATAAAAATATCGGGTTTGACCATCTTCACACTTTTGATCATGGGTTTTTCGATGTTATGGAGTCAAACAGGTGGCGTGGTCAATGTGACGTCAACTGGCGTGGGAATTATCTATGCCAACGATGTGACACTCGCCCGGGATCGGGCTATCGATGATGCGCTGAGGAAAGCGGTGGAACAAGCTTTGGGGATGTGGCTGCAATCCGAAAGCGTGGTTGAAAATTTTATGCTCGTTGAGGATAATATTTTAAGCTGGAGCAGTGGGTATGTCAAAAATTATACGATTGTTTCTGAAATGAAAAAACCGGATAATGTCTATGAAGTAACTTTAAATGCCGCGGTGGAAGCCGGTGCACTGGCCCAGGATCAGGACGCCGTGATAAATCTCATTGAAAAAGCCGGCAATCCCCGAATTGCCATTATTTTCAACGAGTCTAATATTGGCGAATCCTATAATCAGTATCATTTTTTTGATGTGGATATGACCCAGGCCGAAACGACTTTAATGGATAAATTTCTCCAAAAGAATTTTGAAGTCGTTGATCCGGCTACAGTCCGCGAAAGCATTAAACGGGAACAGGCCATCGCCGCACTGGAAGGCAATGATAAAATGGCAGCCGCAATTGGACTTCAGTTACAGGCGGATGTGGTCATTACGGGGAAAGCGATTGCCAAGGTTGCAGCAACCGGGATGAAAATTCTGGGCGATATGAAGTCTTGCCAGGCGAATTTAACCGCCCGAGTCGTCAAAGCCGATGTGGGAACAGTGATGGCAACTTCCAGTGAACACGCGGCGCATCCACATATTGATGAAATAACCGGTGGCAATGAAGCGATTAAAAAAGCCGCCAACAAGCTGGGCGATGATCTCATTAAAAAAATTCTCGCCAAATGGAAAAATGAATTTTATAACAAGACATCGGTCAAATTACGAATAACCGGTCTGGCTTCGATGAGTGATCTGGCTGAATTTAAAGGAATTCTGCAGAATTACTTCCGCGGGGTCAAACAGGTTTACCAGCGAAATTATGTCGCCGGTACGGCTGAACTGGATTTGCAGATCACCGGAAATGCAAATCAGCTTTCACGCGAGTTAGAACGTAAGCCAATTGAAGAATTCGAGATTAAAATAACCCGCCTTACGTTAAGTCAAATTAATATTAATGTAAAAAAGAATCAGCCGACACAAACAGTAGCACCGGATTCAACGCAACCATAGATGGATAACTTAATATATCGAGGAGACTGATATGTTCAAAAAAATACTTTTAATCTTTCTCATATTGTTTTTCGCTGTCTCACTTCTGGAACTAAACGCTGAGATAAAAGGCTTGAAAAAGCGCGTCGCTGTTTTTAAATTTGACGACAAAACCGATCATGCCTATCACTGGTGGACTGGCCAGCCTGTTGGTGAAGGGATGGCCGATATGCTGATCACCTCCCTGGTTCAAACCGGGAAATATACCATTCTGGAACGTACTGAACTTGATGCCGTGCTCAAAGAGCAATCTCTGGGGCAAAGCGGAATGGTTACGGCGGAAACCGCCGCACAGGTCGGGAAACTTCTGGGGGTCGAATTAGCCATTGTCGGTGCCGTCACGGAATTCGGGCACGAAAAAGGTGGTACCGGCGGACGGATCAAAGGTTTTGGACTGGGTGTAAAAACACTCGGTGCAACCGTCGCGGTGGATGTTCGCTTTGTTAATACCACCACCGGCGAAATTCTGGACGCCAAAAATGCGCGTTCCGAAAAAAAGTCGCGTTCACTTTCTGTTAGTACCCCAAAAGTTGATTTCGATAATCAAAAAGATTTTGACGAATCCATCGTTGGTGAAGCCTGTCGCGATGCGATCAACCAGATCGTTTCGATGATTGATGATCAGATGAACAATATTCCCTGGCAGGGAAAAATTGTGAAAGCTGATGGCAAGTCCATTATTATCAATGCCGGAGCGGCTTCAGGGGTACAAAATGGCATGGAACTGATTGTTTATGCCCCGGGTGAAGAATTAATTGACCCGGATACTGGCCTTTCATTAGGCGCCGAGGATACCCGTGTTGGAAAAATTAAGGTAACCAATAATAATCTGGGGGGCAAAGGAAAAGCCTCCCAATGCACCGTCACGGAAGGAACAGGTTTTGATCGGGGACAACTGGTTCGCGAACAATAATCATTTTTGATAAAACATTCTGAAATAAAAGGAGGGAAGAATATCAATTCACCCTCCTTTTTTATTATGATATTATTTCCTCTATACAAAGATTGAAATAATTACTAATTAATCAAAAAAACACAACCGGGAACAAATTGCAAATTATTCAAATAGAACCCAATAGCCTGGCTGAACAACATGGTTTTTTAGCCGGGGACAACATTACCCATGTCAATGGACAACCGATCCATGATGAAATCGACTGGCGTTTTTACACCGCCGACGATTACCTTGAGATCAAATTTAAACGGGAAGGTACAAATCACAAAATTGAAATCGAAAAAAATCCAGAAGACCTTTTAGGGATTACTTTCGAGGAGATTCGGTATCGCTGTTGCGGGAACAAATGTATTTTTTGTTTTATCGATCAGAATCCCCCAAATTTGCGTCCGTCTTTATATCTCAAAGATGAAGATTTTCGGCTTTCTTTTATTTATGGAAACTACGTCACCCTGACGAACCTTTCACCACGGGATGCCAAACGAATTGTGACTCAACGGCTATCTCCGCTCTATGTCTCTGTCCATGCAGTCGATTTAAATGTTCGACAAAAACTTCTGGGGATCCGCCATGATGATCGGTTGCTTTCCAAAATTAAATATCTCACCCGAAATGGGATTGAAATTCATGTTCAAATCGTCCTCTGCCCGGGCTATAATGATGGCGAAATTTTGGCTGATACCGTTTCAAAATTAAGCCTATTTTACCCGAAATTAAAAAGTATTGCCATTGTACCCGTGGGATTAACGCGACATCGTGAAGGTCTTCCCTATCTCGAACCGGTGACACCCGCCATGGCAAAAGACGTGATTATCTGGGGTGAAGAGCAAGCCAGGCACTTTTATGAGCACCAGCAGCGCTATTTCATCTATCTCGCTGATGAATTTTATTTGCAAGCCGGGATCCCTTTTCCGGATGAACAGCGCTACGATGAATTTCCACAAATCGAAAATGGTATCGGGATGACACGTCATTTTATTGATTTATTTGAATCCACAGCAATACAATTTCCATCAAAGTTAGAAAAGCCACGTTCAATTACTTTCGTAACGGGGAAACTAGCGGAACCAATAATTCGCACGCTGGTTATAGAGCGATTAAATCGAATAAAAAATTTATCAGCCACTCTGGTGCCTGTTGAAAACCACTTTTTTGGCACTTCAGTCACTGTTTCAGGTTTATTAACGGGACAGGATATTTTTCAGGCACTTTCAAGCTCGACAATCGGTGATGAAATTTATTTACCTGAAAATTGTTTAAATTATGATAATTTATTTTTAGATGACTGGAAAGTGGAAAATTTGGAACATCGTTTACAAAAGCGGGTAAAAGTCATACATACAAATTTTATGGAATTATTTGCGAAAAAATCAACATGAAACAGCAAATTGTGGCCATTATTGGCCGACCCAATGTTGGAAAATCAACATTATTTAATAGAATAATTCGAAAGCGCGACGCCATCGTTGACAATGTCTCCGGCGTCACCCGTGACTTGAATTACGCCGACGCCGAATGGTGTGGCATCAAATTTTCTTTAATCGACACGGGAGGCTATCTTCCTGAAAAAGAGGATGCAATTCAGACCGCCGTATTTCAACAGGTACACGCGGCAGTGCAGGAAGCTGATGTACTGCTTTTTTTAGGCGATGCGGTTGACGGCCTGACAGCAATTGACCTGGAAATTGGCCATCTGTTGCAGCAATCAGAAAAGCCGGTTTTAATTGCGGTAAACAAAGCGGATAATCCGCAACGTGAATTAAATCTGGCTGAATTTTATCAGCTTGGCCTGGGAGAACCCATTCCGATTGGGGCACTTTCGGGACGTGGAATTGGCGATCTGCTGGATGAAATTATCAAAGTATTTCCAGCGGAAACATCTGTCCCCCCTTCCAAAGCCGATGAATTAAACAGCGAAATTAAATTGGCAATTATTGGCCGCCCGAATGTCGGAAAATCTTCCTTTGTTAATGGCATACTGGGTTTTGACAAACAAATTGTCACCGACATCCCCGGCACCACCCGCGATGCGATTGATACAAAATTTAAACATTATGGACAGGACCTGCTCCTGATTGACACGGCAGGTATTCGCCGCCGGGGTCGGATAAAGGAATCACTGGAGTATTATAGCATCGTACGGAGCTATGAAAGCATCCAGCGCAGCGATGTTACCATTTTGTTAATTGATGCGGTTGAAGGGATGACTGACCAGGATCAAAAATTAATTGAAGAGGTGATAAATCGAAAAAAAGGTATTATTCTTGCGGTAAATAAATGGGATTTGATTGAAAAAGATTCGAAAACCGCTCATCAATATGAGGAACAATTACGAAAAGGCTTGGGAGGTGAAAATTTTATTCCGGTGGTTTTTATTTCAGCTCTTAAAAAACAACGGATTTTTCGAATTATTGAACTGGCGAAACAGCTTTATGAAAAACGTCAGCAGTACATCAAAACCAGCGAATTGAATCAATTTTTGCAGGAAATTATTCAGGCATATCCACCACCTGATTTTGGCACACGTCAGGTTAAAATAAAATATTGTACGCAGGTAAAAGTTGCACCACCTGTTTTTGCATTTTTTGTGAATTTTCCCGAGGCGATAAAAAATAGCTATAAAAAATATATTGAAAACAAATTAAGGGAGAAATTTGATTTTACCGGGATCCCTGTCACTATTGTTTTTAAAAGAAAGTAGATAACAGTATGAAATTTTTTGCGTTGTTATGGCTTATTTTAATTTCAAACATGATTTTCTCTGCAACGAAAATTCAACACATCTTTCAGGATTATAAATCGGGAAAGATTGATTATCATCAATATCTGATTAATTCAATACATGCACTTCATCTACGTGATCGTATGCAACAAACCGCTCACGCTGAAGACTTGCAACATGAAAAGTGTGGTACCGCAATTATGCTCCAGACCTTTTCACATCTGGATGAATTGCCATCTTTAGAAAAAAAGCCGATACAATCATATTTCGTGCGACCGCAGTTATCCCACTCTTATACAAGTGCATCTGGATTATTTAAAATACATTATACGGATGAAGGTGCGGCTGCTATCGATCCGACAGATGCGAACAATAACAACCTGCCCGATTATGTGGAAGCGGCGGCGATGGCTCTGGATTATTCATATAAATTAATTGTTGACACTTTGGGTTATCAAAAACCACCATCAGATGGGGGTGAGGACGGACCGGAGTACGACCTCTATTTTATTAACCTTGGGGCTTATGGTCAGACAACCCCGGAAAATCTCATTTCACGCGATCCGGTTAGCTATTCCAGCTATATGGAGATGAATAATCGCTTTGGAAGTGGCTTTGTTACCAAAGGTATTGATGCGGTTCACGTAACCAGTGCGCATGAATTTTTTCACATGGTACAGTTGGGATATGTTTATCGTGAAAACGCTCTCTTCTTTTTTGAGATGTCCTCCGTCTGGATGGAAGATGTTGCTTACGATGAGGTTAATGATTATTATTCATATCTTCGGTCATTTTTTAGAGATGCAGCGATTCCATTTTTTACTTTTAATGGATCACACGAATATGGAACCTGTATCTGGCATCACATGATAGAAAAAAAATATGGCAGAGATATGATTAAGGCTATCTGGGAATTCCTGCCCCGTTATGAAGTGCTTCAGGCAATGGATTATGCCTTAATTAATAAAGGAAGTTCGCTGAAACAGGAAATGGAATCTTTTTCCATCTGGAATTTTTTTACGGGCCGCCGCAACGATCCCGCCATCTATTATCCAGAAGGGGCATTTTATCCGGAACTGGATTTTCGAAAAACGCAATCCTTTCAAAATGATGTTTCCCTGGTTGATAGTATTCCCCATCTCTCCACCGCTTATTACTATTTCCAGGATGCTGAAAATGATCGAAATTTTGCACTGGCACTGGCCAATGTTTTCTCAACGGCAGATCAAAATACGATAAAAACACCCTACCAATTAAATGTTCTTTCAAATCCGATTGATAATAAACAATTGCCAATCGATAAAAACTTATACATTCAATTAACATCAGCCGACCTGGAAGTGTGGCGGGGAAATGCAATCATTCTCTACTCAGGAACTCGAAAAATTGAATCATTCAGTTCCGTCAAATCAACAACCTTGCCAGAGGTTCGATTATATCCCAATCCATTTATTGTGGGACAGGATCCGGAGCTTAAAATTGAATTTAAACTAGAAAAACGCGAATGGGTTGAAGTGTCCATTCTTTCGATGCATGGTCAGGTAATTCGGAAAATAAAAATTCCCGGTATTCTGCCAGGATTTCTTGAATCCGGTTTTCATCCTGAAGGTGAATGGGATGGTAAAAATGACGCCGGTGATTATGTCGGCAGTGGTGTTTATCTGGCCTGCATTAAAACCGAGAGCTTTGTTAAATATCAAAAATTCAGTTTGATAAGAAAATAGTTCAAAAGTGATACTTTTCAGGATTGAGTTGCAATTTTTCTCCAAATAATATCCAGCTACCCCAAAATCGCATTTATCCTTTTTTCGTAATTTTTACCTTCCTGTCACATTTAATCGAATGGAATTATATTTGCCTGTTTGATCCCTTTTAAACATCGAAATCAAAATTTTTATTACGACTGAATCAGATGGGAACTATTTATCAGAATAAACTCACCATTGATGTCATTCTGAGGAAGCGTTTACTTCGACAGGGCTCAGGATAGGTTTTGCTGACGCAGCATCTCACATTTGGAAATCCCCGAGATTCTTCATCCAGCAAAAAACGTGTGATTTAAAATGACAGAAGAGCTGAATCTGACAAAGTAGAATTATTATCATTTAGTTTTTGATATAAAGGTTGATCAATGAAATTTCATACCAAAATACGATTAGCAGTTGAGTGCATTAACGCATTGGTTTTGCTGGTTTTTACTTCGGTTGCGCTTTATGCTGAAGAAATCATTCAAATAAAAAACGGTCCCACGCCTATGACCGCCGGCAACTATCGATTATTCCATCCAACCTGGTCACCAGATGGAAAATTTATCGCGATGACGGGTGAAAATTATCGTGGTATCTGGATTATGGACTTCAACGGGATCATTTTTCAGCAGTTAAGTGATGAGGAACGTATCGGATATCGATTTTGCTGGTCCACTGATTCACGCGAAGTTGCCTGTCGTCTTATCAAATCGGCACCTCATCAACGATTAAAAGCGATTAAAATATTTGATATCCAGACGGGATTGAATCGATTGGTGACCGATTATCGTTCCGGAACAGGATTTCCGGCCTGGATTGAGAACGATCAAAAAATTTGTTTCATGGAAAATGAAAAGCTAAGAATTGTCAATACCGAGCGAAATTCAAAAAAATTTCGGCAAGAGGACTCAAAAACGACTGAAGATGTCATTTTATTGGAAACGAATGGCAGATTATTGCTTTATACAGGCGAAAAAGAGATTCAAACCATTGTGGTGAATCCAGAAAGTCGTTTATTAAATGCCCGGTTGTCACCCAATAAACAAAAATTAACTTTCGAAATGGCAAATGCCAGAATTTATGTCATGAATCTGGATGGAACCGAGATGATTGATCTGGGGCCGGGCTCCCACCCCAAATGGGCACCGGATGGTGAAAATATAGTTTATTATATTTCAACGGACAATGGCGAACGTATTATTGAAGCGGATATATTTATGACGGATATCCGGGGAGAACAGAAATATCAACTCACTCAAACTGATGATCGCATCGAAATGCATCCCGATTGGTCCCCGGATGGGAATAAAATTATTTTTGATGAATATGAAACAGGAATTATTTATTTAATCGAACTGGAAAAAATTATAGTGCCCTGATGTAAGTCTGGCAAATTCCAGCATATTGGAGAATAGTATCCGCTCAAAATGTGTTGGTAGATTAAAAATTAGTTTTTCAAATATGTTGATTTTTAAGCA
>DYKB01000021.1:0-93820 GCA_020722815.1 Caldithrix sp.
ATGAAAAAGATTAAGAATGATAACGTTGGCTGGATTTGACCCATCCGGTTGGTTGCGGTAACCCCTTCTTCACCTTGGTAATCCGCCAAACCCGGGACACCACCAACCTTATTCCCTTATTGGTGATGATAATCAAATGAAGCAATAAGGTAATAAGGTTAAATTGTCGGGACCCTCGAATTGTTACTAAGGTCAATAAGGTTTATTGGGTTTGATCTCGCGGCCTGGTTGATTAAAAACCTTATTATCCTTAGGAATCAGTAAAACCGGCGACACAACAAATTTGATACTATTCCCTGTGATCGGTTACAATAGTTCCTTTTCAAATCGGTTAATTAAAAGACCATTGCACACATTCATCCTGAAAGGTGCCGAAAATCGAGAATCCGTTTAAAAATTGAAACAGAATCGACAAATTAAATCAGAATTTAACCGACAGAATTTTTGTATCCCTTCAATAAAGGATGGTGAAAGCTACCCTTTCAAAGGTTTAAACCTTTGAAAGGGTGTACGACCATGTTTTATTGAGTGGATACGAATTTTTTTTAAAATCAACATACTGAATGAATTCATTTTGCCAATGCATTACCGGATTAATTCTTTTATGTTATGCCTAGAATCTATATTTAAATCAACCTATAAATTAACACAGATTTTTTTAAAATACAAGAATTTTTATTGCAGGTGAATAATTTCTGTATCAAAATTTTAAAAGTTATAAAGGAAAGGTAGCTTGATTTAGAATAGACGAAACAAAAAAATCGCGAAAAACCAACGGCTCAAGGCGTTCATTAACCAATCATAGGTGAATGGAATGGCTGTTTATGAATCCATTCGATAAAGGCATGATCCTGTCATTCTAAGAGGAAGTAAGTATCCCATAAATAATTTTAAAATAAACATGTTATGATTCTCTTCGTTCAGAATGATAAATTTAAGATTTTTGAGTGGGGGCATGTATCAAATAAAAAACATATAATTTCTGATTTTATTCCAAAACATCATTTTGGGTAATCTCTGTTCCCGACCCTCTTCTCATGAAATAATCTGATTCAAACTTCATGAATAATAGCGTATTGTACCAATTTCATAAATTCAGTTTTTCTTTTTGTGCGTTTTTTCATTCAGTGGCCCCAATTAAGCCTTTAAAAAATCATTACTTTCAAAAATTTCCTCTATTTTCCGAAAGGCAACTGTTTCGTTTTCTGTTACCAAATTTATTACCCGCGGACCAGTGGCACCCCATATTTTCGGGTCGGTACATTTATAGAATGCAATGGTAGGCGTTCCCATCGCACCTGCCAGATGGCTGACACCAGAATCATTTCCGACAAATAGGCTGGCAGTGGATAGTAATTCAGCTAGTTCGCAAACGGATGTCGGGGACACCATCCACTCATTCCGAAAAAATTGCTGCAGTCCCTGCTCCAGTTCTATTGGCCCGAGCAGGATACCCACTTTGGGAAAACCCCGTCTTTTCAGCTTCTCAACGAGGCGTTGATAAAATTCCGGTGTAAAATTTTTCCGAATACTCCCGCTACCGGGATGAACCAGCGCCAGATTTTCTTTATGGGTATTTAATTTTATTTCAAAAGAATATGGATCAAAAATTTCCAGTGGAAAAAATTTGCGCAATACAAAAAAATAGTATGAGGTCACATGTACCGTCATTTCTGGAAAGGGTGGAATGGATACCACCGGAAGCGAAGCATTTTTCTGAATAAGCGCGATTGATTTTTCGCAATCTACCATCCAAAGAATGGCCCCGGCTGGCGGTTCGAAACCCTCCGGGAAATTGTGTCCCATAAAAAATTCAAACATTCGAGGACCTTCGACATCCAAATATGAATCAAGCAGCCCAAACTTGACTGCCAGATTCATATACGCCGGTTTTCCCAATCCCACGAAATGTGTATCAGAATAAAAATTGCGTAATGATTTAATGACAGGCCAGGTAAATATAAAATCCCCCAGCGCCCCTAGATGACAAATGAGGAATTTTTGCTTCATTTTTCAGCACCAATTTTTAAAATGAATATTAAATCCCGCTTCGAATTGTCCAAACAACCAATTAATAAATCAATCTATGCGCTCTGAGAAAATTTATCATAATTTGATGGAAAATTCAATGATTATTTTTAAATTGTGAAAATAATTTCAATACCCATGACCCAATATCAAAAAAAATACAATCCAATTTTAAGTACTTTTTATACGCATACCACCAGTAATCCCCCCAAAAAAGAGGCCAGACAGCAAAATTATGCCTTAATATCATTAAATTAATAAATTAGCTCTCAAATACCGCTATATCGAACATTGTCATTCCTGCACGTTATCAGGTAGCAATCCATCTTCCCCGAAACAAGAGATACCTGAAAATCCGTTAGCTAACTGCTGGATATGACTTGCCGCTTTATTTTTTAATTATGGGAATCCATTTTTTACACGTGCTGAATACGCTGGGAGTATTTGAAAATATTATTCGTCGTACATTTTTTTCGTATCCATTCAATATTTTAGGTGAAGAAAGCCTGTCATTGCGAGGCGTTTTTTGCCGAAGCAATCCCCCGGTATATCAGGAGATTGCTTCGTCGCCAAAAACGCTCCTCGCAATGACAGGCTGTGGTCACGTTCCTTAAGTATTGAGCGGATACTTTTTTTCTCCTTGCGGTTTTCCCGCTTATTTGTTAATTTAAGATTGAACTACTGATAAATCTCCTTAAAATTTATAATTTTAAACTTGGAAAATAATCAATCTTAATTCATCATTCAAAAAAGGAGTCGCAAAACGCCATGACAATCAGTGATATCATCAGGCTTCCGGAGGGCATTGAAGATGTTATTTCAATTATAATTACAAGAAAGGCGTCCTTTAAATTTACTTGTGGAGGAAAAAATGAAAAATAAAAAACCAATCACCCTGCTTAGCATACTGATTTCAATCGTTACCATCATCGCCACCAGTTTCGGCATTTTTTCCAATCAGGGCACTGGTGAGTATGTATACAAATCAATTCAGGGAGAGGATGTCGTCATATATGGAAAAGGAATCTATCAAAACATGTCCGCCGATGTTGCGATTCAGGGCATCGCCCAGGATTATATAACGCTTTTTATTGGCGTCCCAATCCTGCTGGTGGCACTTTATTTTGCCAGGAAAGGGAGCATACGCGGAATATTTGTCCTTTCCGGCGTCTCTGGTTACTTTTTGCTGACTTATCTTTTTTATACTGCCATGGCGATGTATAACATCATGTTTCTCGCCTATATATTTTTACTCAGTGCATCATTTTTTACATTCATCCTCACCTTGTTTTCTTACAATACAGCCCAAATGAGAGATATCGTCAACTCCGAGAAGCTGGTCCAATATGCCGGATTATTTCTCATTATAAATGGTTCGTTGGTGGCGCTTTTATGGCTCAGTGTTATTCTTCCACCACTTTTTGATGGTACAATTTATCCAAAAGGATTGCAGCACTATACAACGCTCATCGTGCAGGGTTTTGATCTCGGACTTTTCCTGCCCATGGCATTTGTCACTGGAATTCTGGCGCTTCGAAAGAATGTGTATGGTTATCAGTTTACGATTATTTACATTATCTTTCTTACGCTCATGATGACGGCTCTAACTTCAAAAATTTTATTCATGGCGCAGGCCGGTGCCAATGTCGTCCCGGTGATTTTTATTATGCCCACTTTTGGTTTAATTTCATTGATATTTTCGATTTTATTGATTAAAAATATAAAGTGAAATGCAGACCATCAAGATTTCTTTTACGTTAAATGATCAAATTAAATTTTTGCAGGGATTTTTATAAAAAACCTCAAAGGTCTGACTTTTGTCAATAAATAATTTGGCCGCAGAAAAAACCGGTATATGGAAATATAATCTGTTTTATAGATGTGCATTTTTTCCCAAAAATTTGATACATTTATTTCCGGGGCTACTTCATTTTAGGGTAAATAATTTTTTTCATTTTAGGAGAAAACGTCATGAACTCAGTAAAATATATCATCTGCTTTCTTCTTTTTTTTATAATTTCCAATATTCAGGCTCAGGAAAACCAGCAATTGATAGAACAACCACTCGAACCACATCCCCGAATAGAATTAACCGAATGGGAGGTATTTGATGGTGATCTGCCAGTTGAAAAGGTGTTTTCTGCCAGCACCAAAGGCTGGGAAAAAGCGACGCTGAATCAGATATGGTGGGGCGATAACACCATCCGATGGTTCCTTACCACAGCCGTTATTCCAATAAATTTTAAAGGCTTCGATATTATTCTGGAGAGCGTGGTAGATGATCAGGGCATAATCTATCGTGATGGTCAAAAAATAGCGGAAGTGGGCACGCGAAATGGACGTGGGGTTTTGATCAAATCAGCTCAGGGCGGGGAGAAGCTTAAACTGGCGGTGAAAGCCATCAATTCCGGCTATTGTGGGCGATTTAATCAGGCGGATTTGATTGCCTGTCCGGCTGGTATGGGTCAATATATCGAAGCCATGGCAAAAGTTGAAAGACTGCAGCCTGGTATCGGTCTGTTTATTAAATCCATGAAACGTAAAATTTCCGCACCGGATGAAGCCGCTCATCCGCAATTTGATGACAGCGAGTGGGATTCGGTCAAACTCGGTGATACCTGGGAGGGAGAATTCCTCCACGCCTGGTATCGGGGCCAAATCGATTTGCCGGAAAAAATTGACGGTTTTCCAGTTGCCGGTAAGAAATTACGGCTCTTTGCCGATGCAAATGACCTGGGAGAAATCTGGATAAATGGCCAACTGATTCAAAAATTTCGCTCTTCACAGGCAAATGCCATCATCTCTTATGCCGCATCACTAGATAAACCACTGGAATTAGCAATCAAAGTGATGAATCAGCACGTGAAAGGGGGGCTGCGTTCTGCCCGGTTAATAACCGAAGACGCTTACCAATTACATCAAAATTTTATTAAACTACAGGAAGAAGTTCATCGACTTGATCGGTATTTTCAAAGACATCCGGCTCCCAATCCGGAATGGTTCAAAAAAGTCACGAAATTTTTTGAGAGTATCAATGAACCGTTGAATACACCGGAAGAAATGATTCAGCAACTCCAAAATCAGATCGATCTTCTGAAAATTGAACTTGCCAGGCAGCCGGTTTTCTTGGTTCCGCCGTACCTGCAGGATGTCCGGGATGATGGCATTACGATTATGTGGGAAACCGTCTATCCCTGCGTCGGGATGATCGAATATGGTAAATCGCCAGGTTTAGATCAAAAAATTCAGGGACAATATGCACCGTCAACCATGCATGAAGTTACACTGGCAGGTCTTGAAAAAAATACGACTTATCATTATCGGGTCATTTCAGGTCAAATGATGACGCCGGTTCAGACTTTTCACACCAAAAAGTTTATAAATAATCCAATAAAATTTGCTGTCTATGGTGATAATCAAACTTTTTCAACGACCCATGAGCATCTGGTCAAATTAATCGCACACGAAAAGGTTGATTTTATGGCCAGAGTGGGGGATGTTGTCACGACAGGCAGTCATTTACCGGAATGGATTGATGAAGGTTTTTATCCTTTGCGGCATATTTGTGGGAAAATTCCTGTCTACTCGGCAATTGGAAATCATGAATATGGCGGCTATCGGGATTTAAAGCGGGTTCCTCCCTTTGAAGAACGGGTGCATCATCCGACGCATTCAACCGGGAGCACCGAATACTGGTTTTCTTTTGATTATGGAAATGCGCACTTTATATTCTTGGATCCCAATAAAGATGAGGGACCTGAAGGTGAGCGAATCCCCCCCACCAGCCAACAGTATCAGTGGTTCAAAAATGATCTGGAGAAAGCGGGTAAAACCGCTGAATGGATATTTGTGTTTTTACATCAGCCGCCCTATTCGGAATGCTGGTCCGGCGGCTATTATAATGGCGAGCCACATCTTCGGAAAGAAATTGTCCCCCTCATTGAGGCAAACGGCGTGGACATTGTTTTTAGCGGCCATACGCATGATTATGAGCGGGGTTTACCGCATCCACCTTACAATCCACAAACTGGTAAGGGAAATAATGCGACCTATATCATTACCGGCGGTGGTGGCGGTAATCTGGATAATCATAAATATTATGAGTGGGAACAGATCGATATTCCGGAGCATCCTGCCCGACCCAATTCTGATGAAACCGATGAAGGCCGATTTTATCATCATCATTATTGTTTGATTGAAATCGATGGCAAAAAATTAAAATTTACTGCCCATAAAATGAATGGCGACGGCACCGATGGTGGAATTCTGGATTCTTTTGAGTTGAAACATGAATAAGGTGTTCAATCGTTTAAGAAGACTTTAAATATAACGGATAGCAGGATTTCCTGGATGAACTGGCATAATAAAGTTCGGATTTCTACAATATTAAAGCGTAACCGTTCACAGGGTAAATCAAATCTGCCATTTCCGCATGTTTTGGGCGGGAATCCACACTTTTTCAGACCAATGGATGCCCGATAATCCGTTAACTAACGGACGGGAATTACAAGCTATTATTTTATCACACCGGTAAACGGATACATTAAAGCCTGTATAACAATCGGTAAAAATAAACACTTAAACCCATCCTCTCTGTGCCCACAGGTGTTAAATTAGGATCTTCACTCATAAAAAACAAATGAATAGACATAAACTTCGGCTCGTGGATCAAATCTCCCCAAAATTTTAAAAGTGGGTTTTAACACACGGGTGTAAGGACCCGGGCTTAAAAGCCCGGTGATTAGGCGGACCTTCATGAAACCACAAGCTAAAGAAGCTGTCCGAGAACCACCAAGGAGCTGCCATGACAACGAAGCGATTTCAGCCATTTCATTAAGGGTTGATCGTGAGCCTGAAAAACAGGCGTCGACAAAACTTATCCCAAGCCTGGTCTAAGGAAATGCCTCACAATAACACTTTTCGGGGTTCTCGGACGCTCGCTAAAGTTCGTGGCTATTATTTGCTGTTTAAGGATTTAAAACTTTAGCCTGACGGCTTTACCCTCAATCCGCACCGCAACATTATAACAATTAAACAGGTGCAACACAATAGAAGGCAAAATTACTTTTCAGGTTCCCAGATTACCAATATTTCCGCGCCATTTTTTGAAGTAAAAGGTCCATGATTCATTCGCGAGGGAATAAAACGATAGGTACCCTTTCTGAATTTTTGGCCTTCACTCTCATATTCGCCGCTCAGTACGAGATGTTGTTCAGAATTGATGTGCGCATGAGCTTCCATGTCAAATCCTGGAGGTAATTTTAACAAAAAGGTTCTGGCCCCGCCTTCTTCCCGAAGCAGCTTAATTTTTGTGCCGGTGGGATATCCAGAGGTTTCTGTCCATTCCATTTCCTCATAATTAATTGATAGTGCTTTCATGACACCATTCCTCCTATGTTCATCAAGGATTCATCTTTGAGTTGTTATTTTTAATACTCAAAATAATCCCTGATAATGATTGATAACTGTTCTTTCCAAAAAACAATAAATATCTTACCTCACACCAACAATAAATTTGCCCCAGTAACTAATATTTTTCGAAGCGCCTGATTATTGAAAATTGTATTTCTTCAACTATCTAAAATTTAGAAGCTAAAGGCCAATTGCCAAAAGCCAAATGCCTCATTCAGGTGATTACAAGATCAGGATTCATTCATTAAATAAACTTTTAATTTTTCATCCAACCGCCCATCCGGCAACATCCAATCCGGGTGATACCGTCCTTTTTCTTCCATTTGATAGCGCACGCATGTAGCCCATAATCCCTTACAATATAATTCAATCCAGGAGGATTCCAGTCGGCCCGCCTCATAAAATCGCTTTAAGGGGCATATCGAAAGCCATTTACAATTATTTGCAAGAACTGCCCAATTTTTGTATTTCGCGATTGTTTCCGGTTCAAAATCTGGATTATAAATTAGCGATGCAGGATGAGGTAAGAGGAATATTTTCTGGTGATTTGAAAAAATTAATTCTCCAAAAAGCCCGGCCACTTCCGTACGGGCCGCTGGCGGCTTCGCCTGATACTTGTTTAAAATATAACGTGCTGCATAATAGCCCAGTGGAATAATGACTTCTGGATGGATGATGGCTATTTCTTCATCCAGAAAGTGACGGCAAGATTGGATTTCATCCAACTTGGGCTGACGGTTTTTGGGCAGCATACATTTGACCAGATTCGTCATAAAGACTGAATTCCTGTGAATTCCCGCCTCATGAAACAATTTGTTTAATATTTTTCCGGAAGGTCCAATAAACATTTTGTTTTCAGAATCTTCCGTTGTGCCGGGCGAGAGCGAAACAAACATTAAACGTGCATTCAGATCGCCCTCACCAACCAGCACATGTTTTCTCGTTAAGAACAATCGACAACTCGTACATGCTTTTATCCTGTTGTTGAGTTCTTCCATGGCTTTTTGTTTATTGACGATGGACATTCGCCCTCCAGTCTTAATGGATATTGAAGATACTTTTAAATTTAGTGAATTATATTTTCCATTAAGTTTAATTACTAAAAATCAGCTAACGCACACCCAATAACATAATACCCATTCGAACAATATTGGCATGTTCCCAAACAGGATAAATCAAATTGCCGATTCTGTCCAGTTACATAAGTTTCTGATGATTTGGATTTAAAATATCAGTAATTTATCCTGGCAGATTCAACCATAAATTTTCGCAAAAAGTCGATTAAATAAAAGTTCATCATTTCCCGTGAATACGTTTTTTCTTGGCCAACAATTGTTCTTTGGTTTCAGGGTATTTCGGATCTGGCACGATTGCTCCCCTGGGACATACATTTACACATTGTGGCTCGTCAAAAAAACCGACGCATTCTGTGCACAGGTTAGGATTAATGATATAAATTGAATCGCCTTCTGAAATTGCCTCATTGGGGCATTCAGAAGCACAAATACCGCAGGCAATACATTTGTTGTTGATTATTAATGCCATAAAATAACTCCTTACTTTTTTAAAATAATACTGTTTATTAATTTAGTTTAAAAAAAAGCTAATGTCAGAATTTTATCAGGGATAAAGGTTTATTAATGATTCTTTTCGCGACTGAAATTAGTATCCCATCAATATTTATTGGTAAAGGACAATGTACGACAATTATAATGTGATAAATCATCAGGCGTAAAGCGTAATGCGTGAAACGTAAATTTCTATTTCTCAATATAACCAAGATAATAGATTACGGATTACGCATTACGTTTTACGCTTTACTTAAAATTTTTCAATAATAACGTGCTCCAGTTTTGCCCTGACTTATTGAGGCGATACTGAAATTAATTGTTTTTACCTTCTTTATTAGTACCGGTAATCGGCGGCACAACCGGTGTAGAACCAACCGCCAAAACCAACTTATCGTAGGCGATCTTCCGTCCACTCTTCAATTCAAGTATTTTATCAGCTTTTTTCAGCACTTCATCAATTATTAAATCACCACCATTGCTCTGTACCAATGGGTCTGGTAAAATATCATCATCGACACCACTTAAAGATGTCAGTGAATACGGAATACCGCATGGAATGAGGGCAATTTGATCTTTCCGGATGACCGCGATTTTTTTGGCGGGATAGGTGTTATGGGCTGAAATTGCACAGGCAACACCTGCTGGCCCTCCGCCGATAACAACAATGTCATAGTTTTCCATTTTTATTTTCTTTTATTGTAGCTGTTTATTTTTGATTTATTTTAAAAAATACCCCTCGTTCCAAAGTTTCAGGGTAAATTAAATCACGACGTAATAATGTTTCAATGTATTTATTGATTTCATTCGGATGCAACCCCAACGTGGTCGATAAATCATCAACTGTACAGGGTCTGCGCCGGATGGTTTGTAAAATGCTGCTTTCTATATCGGCATTAAAGCTGGCAACATTTTCCCGTTTTTGAAAATTAGCGATAATTTCAGTGTTTCGATTCAATTTTTGAGCGATCATTTCCAATGTATCTCTAGTAGCGGCTTTCACCCAGGAAACTGTCCCGGGTCGATCCAAGGTGTTAAGCTGTACACGATCTGGATTAATTTGTTCAATTGCATTATTAAGTCGGTTGATTTCATCATCGGTATCATTTAATCCCGGAACAATAAACACCTCCAGCCAAAATTGCCCGGTGTAATTTTTACGTAATTCTCTAAGTCCTTTTATGACGCTGTCAAGTTTTAACTGATGAAAGGGTCGATTTATTTTTTTAAAAATGAGATCAGAAGCCGCGTCAAGTGATGGTAAAATCAAATCGATTTTTTGAACTTCCTGTATAAGTTCGGGTTGAAAAAAAAGGGTACCATTGGTCAGTAAAGCAATTTTATAAGCAGGAAAATTTTCCTTTAAAAACATCGTTATCTCTCCAATGCCAGCATGCAGCGTTGGCTCCCCTGAACCTGAAAAAGTAATATAATCTAATTGGGGCGTTGGCGATAAAAACGTTTTCAATTCAGCGAGTACCATTTCCGTTGGCACATACGCTTTCCGCTCAATAGTCAAATTAGTTGTTTTTCCACATTCACAGTAAATACAATTGAGGGAGCAGGTTTTTGGGGGGATCAAATCAACACCTAATGAAATACCCAGGCGTCGGGAGGGGACAGGTCCAAAAAGATATTTATATTGCGGCATAATTTTACCTTTTATATAATTTTTTATACTTAGATTTCATTAATAAAAGATTAGTTGAGAATTTTATGAATGAATATAAATTGATTATATTAGATATCAATTACTCAACTTTATTGTAATTAACCAATTATAACACAAATAGCAAAATTGAAAAGCTATTCCTTAAATAGTTGATATTCCGCAATCACATTTAATCTGAAAAATTCCTGGCCACGAAGGCACAGAAAAAAATAAAGATTTTCTGATTCGATATTTAATACTATAATTTTAAATCACTTATCGCATTAACTCGCTGATGAAAATTTGACTTATTTTTTCCAACTTTAAAAAGGAAGCAAAATCAAACTAAAATATATTATAATCCATAAAGTGTTGTTTTCTTTATGCTTTGATGTCTTCATGGCAAAATTTATGAATAATCCAGGTTCAAAAGGGAATTTTTTGGCCATGCAATTTTAACTGCTATTGGTGCGTTTAATGCCAATAAAGATTTTTAATGAATTATGAAATTTTCTAGTCATTATACCAAATTCTAGACCCTTACTCACGGCTGAAAGTTGAAGTAAGATGACAATTTTATATGACCCCTTGTTCATATTCATCATGGTGGAGATGAAATGGTTTAGTCCCTGGCATAGAAATTATTCCTTAATTGGAAAATAATAGAACGTGGCGCGTATTTATAAAGAAACAGGAATACCTGAAAAACGCTCCACGTTCTTTATTTCCCAGTTTGAACATAACTTTTCAGTTATTTAGAAAATTAGCCAACTAACTGAAAAAAATTACTTTTTGGCACTGTCTTCCAATTCTGAAATTCGTTTCTGAATTTCATTCATTGAGGTCGTCAGGTATTCTGCCTGATCTTTCAGATAGGCCAACTCTTGTTCCGGAGAGATAGGCGTATACGCTCCTGCAACTGGCATCGATACATAAGGTGCCCGGCGTGCCCAGAACGGCAAGCCCGTCGCATAAAACCAGTTTCGATGCCCTCGACCTCGGCCAAAGAAGCCTCTGCCGCCTCCCCAGAAGCCAAAGCCGCGGCCTGCAATGGAATTCGTATAACCCGGAACACCATAGCCGGCGCAATAGCCGGCTGCCCGGCCTGTCATCGGCCCCATCCCCATCGGTCCGGTTCCATCACCTGCTGGCATATTTTTCACCTCCTTTCAAGATTCTTACAATTTATTTCATCGATTATTTTAATCATTTAAAATTTCCCGCGAGTTACTTCTCAGGTTTTAATCATAAGCCAATCTGGTTTTCTCGTCTGCTAATGTTGGCTGAATCAATTTTTGCCATTCAGAAGATTCCCAGGTTTTCAACTTTGAATGAATATTTAGATATTTTTGTGGAATTGGGTGTGTTCCCACCACCACTTTGATATGATAACGAGTTTCAATAAAGTCACGAAAATGCACCAGATACGGACAGGGGGGATAGCCGACCACCAGGCCAGTCGCCAAATGAATAACTTCTGCTCCATTTTTAATCATTTCTTCAGGTGCATATTCCACATTGCCGCCAGGACACCCGTTGCAGGTGGTGTAGCCGACTAATTCGACCTCCTGATCTTTATAGATGCTGAATGCCCCCTCACGATTTTTTAATGAACGAAAACATTTGCCACCAGCGCAGGTGCGATAGCGATCACAAATAATGATGCCAATTTTAATTTTATCCTTCATCGACGATCCTCCAATTTTTCCAAAAATGACTTATAGCTGATGTGCCAATTTATAGCCACTTTCAATTGCATCTTTAGCTTTTGCAACCTGTCTGGCATCACCAATAACATGTACCGGAATTTTATCTTTTAATTTTGACTCTAAAGGATTATAACTTTTCATACCAGTTGCCACAATAATCCTGTCAATATTGTCAAGAACGGTTTGTTTTTCATTTTTTATGTACACCTTACTGCCATCAATTTCAGTCACAGCACAATTAGTGTAAATGGTAACATTTTTAGCCTGTAATTTTTTCATGGTCAGCGTTTTTTCAATCATTTCCATGCCACGCGCCATTTCGGCCAGCATCTCGACGATAATAACTTGATTATTTTTTTCAACCAGCTTGCTCGCCACCTCGATCCCAATCAGGCCACCGCCAATAATCAGGACCGTTTCATTTTCCGGCAAATATTCATCTTTCAGGAATTCAGTCCAATAGTATTTACCAAGGCCCTTGATTGGCGGAACCATCGGTATTGCACCGGTCGCTAAAATGACGCCGTCGTAATCCCTGCCCAGCAAATCCGTTTCGCTGGCCTCCTGATAAATCACATTCACAGCTTTCTTTTGAATTTGCCGTTCATAATACTGGATGATTTTTTTCAAATTCTGTTTTTGCGGTGGCAGATATGCCAGGTTAAATTGTCCTCCCAACCGGTCTTTTTCATAGAGATCCACACGATGGCCGCGATCTTTAAGCGTGATGGCGGCTTCAAGTCCGGCCAGGCCACCGCCCACAACAGCATATTTTCTCTTTTCTTCAGCTTCCTTAGCCTCTTCATAATTGTTACCAACCAGTGGATTGACAACGCATTGCAGCCCCTGCCCTGCCCGAACACCGCCTAAGCATCCTTCTGCACACGCCAGACAGGGTCTGATTTCTCCTTTGATTTCACCAAGATATTTCCCCACAAAATCAGGGTCAGCAACCAAGGCTCTGCCAACCGCGATATAATCGGAAATATTTTCCTTCTGTATTTTTTCAATATCGTTTATTTCATTTATCTGCCCCACCGCAATGACAGGAATGTTTACCTTTGCTTTGATTTGCTTTGCCATTTCCCAGGTTTTACCTTTAGGAACAAACATGTGTTGAAAAAACCAGGGCGGCGTGGAACAGACGGTACCAGCGGAGACGTGAATCGCAGCAGCGCCAGCCTGGTCTAATAGATGGGCAAATTCCAACATTTCGGGCAATTTAATGCCGTTAGGTATCATTTCATCACCGCTTATCCTGACAATAACAGGCAAACGAACAGCCTGCTTAACTGCCCAAAATAGTTGCAGCGCAAATCGCACCCTGTGTTCAAAAGATCCGCCGTATTCGCCATCGCCGTCATTAACAAAAGGGGACAGAAATTGGGCGGCGAGATAGCCGTGTCCAAACTGCAATTCGATCATGTCGAAATCTGCTTGTTGCGCCCTGATGGCAGCCTGTTTAAACAAATCAAAAACCTTTTCGATATCTTCTTTGGTCATTCGTTTCGGTGTAGCGCCGCCATTTTCGCATGGTTTATCGGTTGAAGATACAAAATAATTGCCTGGTATTTTGGGATTTGCCATTCGCCCTGGATGATTAAGATGCGCAATGGCTTTGGTATCTGTCTGATGAAACAGCGCCGTAAGCTTTTTGAGTCCATCGATTTTATCATCGTTATCAATTCCCATCTGGGTGGGCAACTCCCGCAAGCCTTTGTCTAAATACAAAGGCTCGGGAATAATAGCACCCAAATATTTCGCCCGCCGTTCATAAAAAGCAAGATGTTTTTCGGTGACCATGCCACTACCATTGCTATAACCCGTTTTAATGGGTGCAAAAATGAATTGGTTTTTTAAAGGCAACATTTTAATTTCTCCTGTTAATTTTAGCCTGAATTATTCACCACGCGACGACGCAACGCGTTGACGCATTTAGGTTTCCGTATTTATTTGGAACTTAAATGTAAAACCGAATTTTGCAATGCAATTTTTATAACTTCAACTTTCTTTGCGTCCTGGCGGCTTTACGTGCGAATTCATGAATAATCCAGGTTAGAGAGATTTTCGATTATTTTTAACCTTATGAAAACTGATATCGCTTCATCAAACGCCTTAATTTTTATAAATTTTATTCAGGAATTTCATCGACAGTTTCATATTTTGCCAGCAGATCATCTGCGGTAATAATCATATAATCTGCTCCTTCTACTTTTATTTTTGTGCCCGCAAATTCTTTATAAATTACACGATCACCAACAACAACTTCATTCGTTGCATCTTTTGCTATGGCAATGATCTCTGCCTCATTGAGCTTTTCTCTGGCAGTATCAGGAATATATAAGCCGCCAGGTGTTATCTCCTGACCGCCTATCGGTTTTACTAAAATGTGTCCGTTAATGGGTATTAAGTTCATAATATCACCTCTTCATTACGTTAAAAGAAATTTATAGAGTTCAACCTGGTTAAAACCGATTATTAAATGTCCATTAATATCAATCTGCGGCATAGCCATCTGCCCACTGCGTCTGACTAAATTTTCGGCAGCCGGTTATTGGTCGCGGGATACGTCGATATCGCTAAAAGGAATCCCTCGTCGTCGCAAGTATGCCTTTGCCGCCGCACACACAAGACAATCTGGTCCGCTATATACAATCACTCGGTGCGTAACTGGTTTTTTATCGGATTTAAAGCGTGAAAAATAAATTCCAGCAAAAATACAAGCATAAAACTGAGCGTTTTAAGCACTTTCAATCTTTTGAATCACTTTACTTTTCTAAACTGCCACTACGATAGGAACATTTTTAGCCCCAAACAGTTTATGCCCTCCTTTTACTTTTACCAGATGAATACCATAAAAAAGCACCTCTTCATTTTCTTTGCCGAATTATCCAACTTCAGTCAGGGCACGCCGTGCATCAGAAAAAAAGTCAGCATAATCTACCAGAGCTAAAAAATCATTATATTTCTCTTGCACTTGATCCAAAGGCCTATCGTTTTTTATCCATTCAATCATTGTGCTTACCCCGATTATTATGCTTACCCCGATTAATGAACACGGAAGTGTCTAACTTTCAGACTGACATAACAAATCTATTAAAAAAACCTAATTTTATAATTATATATCACTAAAATTCAGGTATAATATCAAAAGTCTCTCCATTTCGCCTTCTTGTGACATAATTAAGAATTTCTTGAAATGATTTGTGCAATATCATTATTATTTCATCAATTTTATCAGCTTTTACTACTATAGGTTGGTATTTTGTTTTATTGGCAATTTGTACAAAATTAGGACTTCTCTGTCGGGCAATAAAAATATCTGAGTCTTTAACAATATCTGTTATTACTTTCATCTTTTCAGTTTTTGCATGTTCTAAATCTTTTCCAATATTAACTCTTTTCGCTACAAACTGATATTCTGAATTTTCGAAAAGATCATAAATATAAAAAAATTGCGTATCTCCCATGTGAGTTTTAGCAACACTTCTGCCATCATTCGATCCGATGCATAGTCTAATTTTTTCCATACTTTCCCTCATTATAAATTATAATAATACAGCAACGAATACACCCCTCAATATCTATTTCCGCTTCTTCATCGTTTATTGAGATTATGTTTACAGGACATCCCTCCTCGCAAATTCAGCAGCGATTACAATTTTTAACATTAAGCAAGGGCATTCCATCAAGCCCTCAATTTGTTAAATAAATAGCCAATAAATTTCTCATTATTTCCGTTGCTTTGCCGTTAAGGAAAATATCGGTAATACTGTCGGTATAATTTGATTTTTCAACGTTGATCTCGATAATTTTCGCATGATTCTTTTTGGCAATAATTGGAATCATGGATGCCGGTTGAACCTCACCCGTCGTTCCGATCAAGATAAAAACATCCGCTATTTCAGCCTCTTGCAGCGAACGGCTTTGCGCCAATTCAGGGATCGCTTCACCAAAAAAGACAAAATCGGGCTTCAATAGCCCAGAACAGCTCTCGCATTTCGGCGGCAAGTCGTTCAAAAATTTGGTGCTGGCTTGGTAACGTCGGCCACAATGGGTACAGGTTAAAGTTTGCGTGGTGCCGTGATATTCAATGACATTTTTGCTACCCGCCCGCTGATGCAAATTATCGATATTTTGGGTGATGATCGCCTGTAACAGGCCGCGCTGCTCCAGTTGTGCCAGGGCATAGTGCGCTGCATTCGGTTCCGCTTGTGCAAAAGAGTCGTAAAAAATCTTTTTGATAAGCTGCCAGGATTCGTCAGGATGTTTAAAAAAATAGCCCAGATCCAAAAATATCGGATCGAACTTGCTCCACAAACCATTTTCGCCACGGAAAGGTGGTATGCCGCTCTCGACAGAAATTCCGGCGCCAGTGAAGGCGGTTGTGTGCTTTGAGTCTTTGATTAATTCAGCCGCTTGCGTTAATTTGTTGTTAACTTCTTGAGATCGCATTAATTTTTTACGTGCTTATTTTTTGTTCGTATTCTGGAAAATACTTTTTAATGACCCGCAAATTAAATTGAGAAAGTATGGATTCTTTGGGTTCTCTCTGCAATAAAAATTCAAAAGACTTTTTAATCAAATCTTCTTTGGTCGTTTTTCCAGCGGTTAAATTCTGGTAATAATCATCATCCAGCGTCACTGTGTGTTCGGAACGACTGCTTTTTTCTTCTATTGTTACCAGAAATTCCGGATCGCTTATCTTTTTAACCGAAATCATTCTAAAGTCCTTAATTTTTCTTGCGGTCAAAATTAAATTATATATCCTTAAATAACCTGGCTAAAGGAGTTCCAGGTGCCTGGACATCCAGATCAAGGAAATAACCGAACGGCGTTTGATAAACTTGGTAATTGGAGTTTTTGAGCCGCTGCTCCGAATTATCAAGCAGTTGTTTGGTAATTTCAGGTGAAGCCTTGCTCTCCGATAGATGCGTGAAAGAATGCAGTACGATTTTTTCCGTGTTGTTTTTTCGGGCGGCCCATTTTAAATTTTTAATCAGCTTCGTTTCGACATCGGAACGATTCGCTTCATCTTTTTCTTCTACATGAATAAAGCCAACCACGGCCTTTTCAATGGTATTTTGCTCATTTTTTTCTGAGACAGAATCAAGGCTTTTCAAGCTGGTTTGATAGGCAAATTTTTCTGCATAGATCATCAATAGTTTCATTGTTCACGCTTTCGTGTTACAGTTCCCGAAAAATCATAAGCATGTTGCTTCATTTTAATCCACTTCCCTTCATCAATCCCGATTCAATTGCCGCATTGGCATTTGATGTTATTTCCGTCTCGGATGCTAAAGTCTTCGATTATTCTGTTTTTCCAGCAGTGCCATAATCGCCCTTTTCCAATTTTTTGATATTTAAAGATTTTCGTTTTGCACCTGGTACATTTTATCGTTATCATGGCTGAATTCAACCAAAGCCTGTTCAATGTTTCCTTTTTTGAAAATAAGCTGCATTCCTCTTGCTTGCAGCCGGGTGATGCCTTTTTTCCCGATATGCGCTGAAATAATCACGGGGCAATCGTGAATCAAATCATAGACATCCAGCGTTTTCAAATGCTGCATCGTTGCTGCGTAGGGATTATTTCTTTTTTCGATGAGCTTGAATGTCGCTCTGTTTTCAATTTCATAAATATACAGATATTTTGCCATGCCCAGCATTTTCGGAAAAATATTGATTCCATCATCGGTAGGGATGGCTATTTTGAATCGTATTTCCTCATCCATTGCTATTGCTCTTTTTAGCTTTCAGCAATCTGATATATTTCTTAAGGAAAAAAATCTCTTCGAACTCGGTAAATTGATAGCTATTCAGGATCTGTTTCCAATCCCTTGCGATAAAATCAAATGCATATTTGCATTCAACCTTTTTAAAAACAAAGCGATACAACGACGGCATGGCGTTCAGATCAAACTCGGCAAAATCGAGTATCGAAAATGTGCCGCCAGGTTTTAAATGCGCAAAAATATTTTTCAAAACCGTTTGACGCACTTCATGCGGGAAACCATGAATCACAAAGCTGATAAATATTTTATCGAATTGTTCAGCGGACGAAAATGGCAGATCAATTCTTTGTTTGATAAATTTAATATGCGGGTACTTGGCGCATTTTTTATTGAATTGCTGCTCCATAATCGACGAGACATCCATGCCGATGATTTTTCCATTATCATTCAGATATTTTGCCATGAGGCAGGCATTGCGCCCTGTACCGCAGCCCAAATCGAGAATTTTATCATTCGGTTTTATATCCATCGACTTGATTGCCTGATGAATAAATCCCCGATAAAGACCAAACGAAGCGATGTTCAGTACCTGATCATAATTTTTTGCTGTAAATGGACTTAATTCAACTCCCGAATCCGGATAGATTTTGTCTGTTTTTGAATTCATTTTTGACACTCAATTTTATAGATGAAGTAGAACGATATAGAAATTATCACGATGAATAAAATAAAAAACTTGGTGAAGCTAAATGCCGAAATTATCCAGCCGCCTAAAAATGGAAATATAGCCGGAACAATATTGCCTGCGCCTGTCAAACCAGTGTAAAGTGCGCGATTTTCATGGGTGGTGACTTCTAACAGGATTCCGTTGATTGAGACGGTGTGAAACGTAAAAAGCATTCCAGCCAACAAGAAGATATAAGGAAAAAGTATTGCCCCTGGCCATATTAACATTAAAAACGGAATGAAGATGCCAAGCCCGGAAGCCGTGAGCATCATATAATGGTATTTTATTTTCGTTGAAAAATAAAATAGTGCACTGCCGACTAAAACACCGCCAATTACCTTAAAAAGCAAAAAATTACCAACATCCTGATTCCCCGCAGCAAAAGTTTTTCTGGCATACAGAATCAAAAAAGGCATTAAGGCCAAAGAAATTCCCTGCGTATTGATCAAAAACAGATAATTTTTCAATTTTTTATTGGTTAAAATTTCCTGCGTAATGATTTTTATAAAATTTTTTATTCCTCCAATTTTGTGATTTAACCTGGGGATCTCCTGGATTTTCCAGAATCCCAGCGAAGCGGTTCCCAATAAGACCACCGCAATGCTGAAAAGCGTGGTATAATTCATGGGATAAACATAAGTTATTAATACTTTCTTTGCCAGAAAAGCAGAAAAAAAGACAAAAATATTCGATAGAACATGATTGATGGCAAAGAATGCTTTCCTTTTATGTTCCAGCACTGATTTTCCCAGAATATCAACATAATTGATATTGTTAAACGAACCGCTAAATGAGAACATTGAAATCAGGATGAAAATAGTCAAAATGATAAAATCACCCTTTAAAGAACCAGAGAAATAAAACAACAGCGCTATTCCGGCCAAGGAGAGAATCCGAACATTGATACCACCCAGCAAATAACCTTTTTTGGAAGGTTGATTGGCCAAAAAGGGGGCAAAAAATAGCTGCGCAAATCGTGATCCGCCCACCATAATGGCGGTTAATCCACCAAGCTCAAATGGACTGGCACCAGCATCCACCATCATGGCGGGGATAATGGTATCCATATCCATGAAATTTATCGTCAGTGCCAGAAATACAGCATGCCATAAAAAGGCGTAATAGTTATTTTTTGAGATTTGTTCGGTTAATTCCATCGCCATTAACGAATCTGATAGTATGTTCTAAAATATACTCATAAATTTTAAAGAAATGTATGACCAATTAATGGAATTTATTGCAATTTAAAAATAAAATCGCATCCAGATCTCCACTTTCCTTTCAAATTGTTTACTACCATATTCGGCATCATTGCCACCAAAAAATAAAAACGGCCACAACAACAGCTCAAAAATTGTATTTTTTTTTATCGACCCACTTTTTTGAGAATTTCATTGGCCTGACTATCATTAACGTTCGGTGACAGTCCCCGGATGAGGGCTTATCCAGACAACCAATCAGATTTAACAAGGTTGTCTTACCACTCCCGGAGGGACCAACAAATGATACATTTGACGAGACATTAAATTGTGATTGAAAAGCAAATTTTTATAATGCTTTCCATAATTGAGATAATTTTTCATTCGCTTTCTTTATTTCATCAACAACCCCTAAAATGCTTTCATAAATAGGATTGTTTTTTTCTTGATTTACACTTTCAAGCCACCGCCTGTATTTATTGTCATCCAACTTGTTGTGCTCAATCCATGAAGCCAGGATAACCTTAAGTCGACCTTTTTCATCGGTAGGGAATCTCTGGATAATTTCAGCTACTTTTGACCGAATTACCTGTTCAGGGACAGCACCAAGCAATTCATCGACTCTTTCGCCGTTGGCAAAGAATAATTGCATTGGTATGCTCATAATCTGATACTTTCGGGCTATTTCGGTATTTTCATCGACATTGATCTTGCAGAATTTAAAATTTTCATATTCTTTGGCAAGCTTGTCATAGATGGGAGCAACCCTCAGACAAGGACCGCACCACGGCGCCCAGAAATCCACTTCAACAGGTATCTCTGAATTCAACACTTCCGCTTCAAAAGTTTGGTCCGTTATTTCAAAAACTTTACGCATCATTTCACCCTTTCATTAAGCAACATGTTTCCAGTATTTTTTTTCTAGTTCTAAAAATTTTTTTAGTTCTTCTTTATTCATCACATCGGTTTGGATTTCAACTTCGGCATTAACCTCTTCGACAGACTCTTTCAGACTATCGACCAGATACTCTTTCATTGAGACGGGGACTTCAGCAAAAGGCAGCACTAATGTAATGATAATCCTGCCGGGTTTAATTTCAATATTTTTTACAATGCCAAGATCAACCAGACTACACTGAATCATTGGATGCATGACATTGCCAATCTCCCGGCGAATGTAATTTTCAGAAAAATTATGAGTCATTGTTCTCTCCATCCTTTCTATTTATTTTGAAGAATAAATTTTTTCACCAGCGCTTACGGCCACTTTATTCCATTTTTCAAAATCTAATTTCATAATTTTGCTTCTCATTATAGAATATGAGTTTGATGATCGATAAAACAATTTATTAATCTGTGGACATCCGGTACCGCTAAATTATTTCACTCAGGTTGCCAGATGATGAACAATGTGCCAATCGAGTTAAAAGCTGAAAATCGTATTTCAGGCCTGTGTGCCTTGCATACGGAAAATTGAGTCCGAAGTCATTCGCCACAATTCGCTGAAACACCTCCTATTATATTTCGTACCTTTGTGCTCGTACATCACGATTACGATAAATGAGTTTTCTTTATTTTTTACGTATTCAAAAATTAAATGGTATAAAATATCGGTGGCCTTCCTGAAATTATCTTGATTTATTGGGAAGACCACCGCACTCCTCCAGTGCTTTTTTGCGGTAATTTATTCTATCTTTGTTAGATCGGCCTTTTAAAATTCTGATTTTATTTTTAATTTTTATTTACGACCATACCCTTTTCTAGCGGGCGGAAGATGTCCCTTCATTTTAGCATTTTTTCTTCAGCAGGAGGGGAACTAACAAATCTCTCTTGCTTTGGGAGAAGGTGTCTGTCGCTCAAATCATTTATAATGAACCCGAATAAATCAACTAAAAAATACTATAGCGAATGATTTTGTTAAAATTAATCTGGATTCCATTCGCGAAAAAAAATAGTTTACTTATTATTTTTTATATGGTAAGGCCAGCCGATTGATTTGCGCTTTTGTCAAAGGTTCGCCATAACACACATTTTGATAGTGAACGGGTTTATTGTTTTTCAGAACGACCCAATTATCTCCTGATTTATCCAGAAACAGCCAATCCATTTGATCCGCAACAATCGGAATAACCACCTGTTTAGCAATAAATTTTCCATTCTGAAAGTCCATCGGAACAATTTTTTTCCCCTCTTTTAATTTTTTGGCCTCTTCTGTACCATGACATTCGGCACACTGTCGGGCAGGAGCCTGAACCGAATGCGTGAAATAAGGCGCATAGGCAACAAATTTTTCCCCTTTATAGACCAGGGATTGTAAGTTTGCGGTGGTGACTTTTCCATTGTAATTAATTAAAAAAACATTCGCCGGCAACGCAATCGAGTTCCCCTTTCGGGTTCCTGTTGCTAAAAATCGGTCAAAATGGCAATTCATACAGGTTGTTGTATATTTAACATGGCAGGCATTACAATCTAATTTTCCTTTATGCACCGTATGGGCACGCAGCGTGGAATCTACCGCGTGGCAATCCTGGCAGGCTGGCTTAGGATTGGTGATATCTCGCATGGAAGCATAAAATATTCCATCCCCGTGGGAATCTTGTTTTTGGTGACAGTCGGTACAAACCATGCCGTTAGCAAAATGAACATCGAGCAGGTTGAATTGCTTGCCAAAATTCATGGTCATTGCCTCCCGACTGTGGCAGGCGAGACAAACATCCTGATTTTTGGCAGCAGTGACTGAATACGAAAAGACTGAATCTTTTTTGTCATCATGACACTGATCACAACTCCCAATATGGCAGGTATTACAGTCCAACTCGGTATAAGGGATATTGGTAATATTCTTAAATCCACCATGCTCTTCATACCAATAACGCATTCCCTCGGTGGTATAATGAAGACTTTTGTTAAAAAATGAATCCTGACTGATGCTCGAGGGCACTGGAATCAGCATAAAAAAACTTAAAGAAATTAAAAAAAGAATTGTTCTTGCAAAAAGTTTTTTTAAAAGATTCATAAATCCTCCTTATACTTGATTAATTAGAATTAATACCTGTGAGTAACGAATGAGACCGTTCTGAATTTTGACTATTATTGGTAATGCCAAGCTAATAATAAAGATATATTTTATTTTTTTCTCATATTTTTAAAATAAGCTTCCCTCAATTTATCTCATTTTTATAAATTACCCTTTTGTAATTCTAACTGAAATGAGGAGTTTTGTAAGTCATTAAAAAGTATAAATCCTTCACTTCGCTCTGCTAAAAACAATAAAAATATTTTTTTAGGAAGAACTCAAAAGCCTGGATAGAATTATAATGCAACATCCACTGAGCTATCGTTATATCGTTCCCCCTTTGAATTGATTAAAATACCATCGAGGTGATCAATTTCATGCTGAAATACCCGCGCCAGTAAATTATTTGCCAAAATGGATATTTCTTTACCCTCAGAGTTCAAACCCTTTACCATTATTTTTTTCATCCGGCTGATAACATATAATTCATTTGGAATACTCAGGCAGCCTTCAACATCAAAATCTTGGGTCTCATCTTGCCAGGTAATTTGCGGATTCACAACTTTGAATAATTGATCATTCAACCTGACGGTAATCAATCGTTGCGAAATCCCAACTTGTGGGGCTGCCAATCCAATACCATTGTGAGTTACCATGACGTTGATCATCTCCTCCAGTATGTCCTGAATCGTTTGATCGATTTTCAGAACCGGTTGAGATTTTGTCAGGAGTACCGGATGAGGATAAATTTTAATTTTCTTGTTCATAATAAAATATTTAAATAATAAAAATTTAAACATTAAATTGCCCGGTGCACCAGAAGCTGGCAGGAACTCCGAAATTTGTCATGACGAGGCGTTTTCTTCGGATGCCCGCTGGGCAAGTTTACAGAAGCCTGCTTTTTAGGCTCGCAATCACCCCTTATAAACCAATGGTGATTACTTCGTCATAAAACCTGAGAGCGCTTTCTAAGGAAACGCATTTCGCAATGACAGCCGCAAAGTAGTTTTCGGACACCCTCTTGAGCACGCGGCAATTCAAAAAACTGAAAATTACATTGGATTGAATGCTACGGAGCCACTGGGTGAATTGACATATTAAAAGCTACCTCCAAATTTTTACTTTATTTATATTCAATAAACTAATAAAATTAATTTAAACCAGGCGTCCATAACAACATTAAACTTTAATATTATTTTTGTGACTGCAAGTATTTCTCGACAACTTCTTTGACTGTACCACCACTTGCGGTTACGATTTTGATTCCTGCTGCTTCCAGTGCCTGCCGGGCATTGGTACCGACATTTCCGGTGATTAATACTTCAGCATTATTTTTGGCAATTTCCCGCGCCGCCGACGGTCCAGCACCACCTGAAACCATTGCACTGGGATTGGAAACAGCAACAAAACGCATTGTTTCTGAATCAACAATTACAAAATAGGCACATCTTCCAAATCGTTCATCCATCTGGGCGTTTAACGCTCCACCTTTTGCTGTCACAGCTATTTTCATTTTATTATCCTTTATTTTTTAAATAGGCAACTGCTCCGACTCTCATTACCGATGCTTCCTAAAACGACAGCTACCTTGAAGTAAATCCCAAAACTGGTAATTTCTGGTAAAAATAATAACCAGTCAGGAGTTTTTAATAACAACCAGAATTTAGTAGTCGTTCACAGAGTGAATCAAATCTGTCATTCCCGCATGTTCTTGGCGGGAATCTATCTTTTTTCAGACCAATGGATGCCCGATTAAAGCATTCGGGCATGACTGAAGCTATTATTTTATCATACCTGTGAACGGATATAGAATTTATTGTTTAACTTACTGATTTTATTGGTTTTGATAAAGTAAAGTCACATTATTGCCAGTGATAAATAAGCCGCATACAATTTATTGTCTATTAGCATCTATATGTATTACACATACACTATATTCAAATTATTTTTAAAAAGCAAGTCTTTTTTAAAAAATTTTACTAGTTCCAACTCAATTCAGGAAGGCGAAAAGTTATCATTCGAATGGACAAATTCCATTGGGAAATTACCAGTAAATGCCTGCTGGAACAGGCGCTGGCCATTATGAATGGATGTTATATTAAACACATCAAATTTGATATTTCCAAAAATGTGGAAATTGATTTCAGTTTTAAAATCGGTGCTATTTTTTTGAGTGTGTTGATCTCGCTAGCGGAGAGGTCATCCAAATTAAAGATTCAAAAAAAAGCATTGACAATGTAGAATAAATTTTATAATTTATAGTAATGTAATTTTATAATTAAGAAATTATATTTTTGAAATCATTAACAGATCTGTACTTAAAGGGACTGTCACGAAATAACTTGACTATTTAAAAAAGGTTTTGTATATTGTAGTCATGGAAAATACAAACCTTATCAAACGACGCTATGAATTACTTAAGCCCATAATGAACGAACGGTTACGCCGATTATGGAGCGCGTCCGAGGCCAGCGCGCTGGGGCACGGAGGTATCCGTTGCGTTGCGGAGGCAACGGGACTATCTCCCACCACAATTTCCAAGGGTATCAAGGAATTGGCCACAAAAACCAAGTTAGCGAATAAACGTGTTCGCCAGCCTGGCGGTGGTCGCCGTAAAATCGTGGCGCAGTTGCCGGCGGTTGAAAATGAACTGTTACAATTGATTGAACCCACGGTCCGTGGGGAACCGGACTCGCCGCTGTTATGGACGACCAAGAGCCTGCGGCATCTGGCGGACGAATTAACCGCGCGTGGTTATCCGCTGAGTCGGAATCGGGTGGCTGAACTCCTGAAAAAACATAATTTTAGCTTACAAGCGAATCGGAAAACGGATGCGGGTCGGAGCCATCCGGATCGGGATGCGCAATTTCAATATATCCATGACAAAGTCGTCGCGTTCCAAGCGGCGCAGCAACCGGTGATCTCGGTGGATACCAAAAAGAAAGAACTGGTGGGGAATTTTAAAAATGCGGGTCGCGAATGGAAACGTCAGGGAACGGCGGAGCAGGTTAAAGTCTACGATTTTCCGAGTGCTGCCGAAGGCAAGGCGATTCCGTATGGGGTTTATGATCTGATGCAGAATGCGGATTGGGTTAGCGTTGGTACCAATCATGATACCGCCGAATTTGCAGTGGAAACCATTCGCAAGTGGTGGTATCAAATGGGACGGCAGGTCTACCCGCAGGCCCACCAATTATTAATTACCGCCGATGGTGGTGGTAGTAATGGTTCGCGCGTGCGCTTATGGAAAAAAGAAATTCAGGATTTGGCCAATGAAACGGGTTTGGAAATGGTGATTTGTCATTATCCCCCAGGAACCAGTAAATGGAATAAAATTGAACATCGCTTGTTTTCATTTATTACGAAAAATTGGCGGGGAAAGCCATTAATCACGCACGAAGTGGTGGTTAATTTAATTGGTGCCACCACGACCACCACCGGCTTAACGGTCGAATGTCAATTGGACCCGCCGGAATATGAAAAAGGTCGGACGGTCAGTGCGTCAGAATTTGAGCAAATTCGGCTCGTTCAGGATCAATTTCATGGGGAGTGGAATTATAAAATTGTGCCGAATATGCTTAAAAATAACTAAGTTATTTTGTGACAATCCCTAAGCAATTGTCATTTGCTGGTTATGGTGAAACGAATCCAATTTTTACAAATCAATTACCAGAAGGTCGTTTCTTAAATCGAACAGTTCAGGTTTATATTGGCTATCCTGCTGGTGAAATCGCACAAAAATAAAAATGGATTTTACTGTTCAGTCAGATTTTGTTTAATGAAATTTTCTACGTTTATCGTTTTGCTATAAAATTTTGCATACCATTTTTTAAAAACGCGATGCATCTAAAATTTCTTCAAGTTTTCCATTCACATCTAATCCGGCGTGTTGACCGCTGCCGGAAAAGAGTAAATTCCGGGAGATCTTTTCATAAAAATGGATTTCAACTTCAGAATTCAGCGACTCTGAAACGCGTTTGAGCATTTTCAAATCATAAGGAGCGTGTAATAATCCACCAGTATGACGCACTGCCGTGATCGCTAAAAGGAATTTTTTATCACTAATTGTCAATTTCACTTCCGAATCAGTCACCTGAAGCGATTCCAAAACCGCACCTGTATAGGTTGTAAAACGATACAACCGGTCCTGCCAGAGAAAACCAGCGAGAAATCCGCGAAAGGAGCCTGATAGCCAGGGAATTTTTGCCACCGAACAGAAGAAACTGATCCCGCTGACTTCAAAATGGTTCGATTGAATCCAGATGTAGGCACTGGGAAAAGACTTGCCCCAATCTTTTTCAATATACCCACGGCCACCGGTAAAATCAATGATTTCCTGATCCAATGATAACGCGCCCGATAGCGAATGATCCATGCTCAGGACACCATGATAACACTCCATAAAGGGAACGAAACGATACCAGCCCATTACACCCGGAGATATGAATCGAACTGGCCAGGGCTTTTGTCGGGAAAATTTTACTTTACCAATCAAGGTACGTGCTGCATCATCTAAATTTAAGTCAATCTGATCTGCCTGAAAAATATTCTCTCCAATCTGGAATTTAAATTTCGTATTGGAAGTACTAAATTCTTCAATTTGAAAACGATGATAAGTTGATCGATGATTTTGCCTATCCAGGATTTGAATAAAGGCATGAGTTTCATTTTGTTGGGTCCCGATAAAAATACCTGGAATAATTGCCAAAATATTTGTATGAATGGCATCAACCAATTTAAAAAAGTAGCCTTCAAAATAATTATTTTTTTTATTATTCGATTGAAAAACAGATGGTCGCCAAATTTTTATCAAATTCAGATTCATTATGATGCCTTTATGCTTTCTATTATTGAAAATTGATAAATTTTGAATCCTTAATTAATACGCGGTAGCGCTTAATGCCAAATAATAAAAATAGATATGGTTTTTTCAGATTAAATGCAATATATTTTTAGTAGTCAATACTAAATAAACGCTGGAGATCAAATGGACAAAAAAACACCAAGCTTTTTTCAAAAAATACGGGCCCCCTTTTTGTCATCAATATTAACCCCACTTATCGTCGGAACGCTACTGTCGCTCAAAATAACGGGAAATTTGAATTTCTTTGCATTCTTTCTTGTTTTGATTGATGGAATTGCTTTGCACGTTGCGACAAATGTTTATAATGATATTTATGACACCATTCAGGGGACTGACAAGGTGAATGTTCACCGAAATGAATTTAGCGGGGGTTCGGGAATTTTATTAAATCATCCTGAATTAATGGGGGAAATGTTTTGGATTGCCCGTTCGGCACTCATTTTGGCATTTTTTACGACTTTCGGTTTAATGTTTTTTGTAAATAAAGTCTTCTGGCCGTAGTTATGGGGCCTCTATTTACTTTCAGCATTTTTTAGCAAATTTTATACGGCAGCGCCGATTAAATTGGCCTATCGCGGACTGGGTGAAATTGCTGTCTGGTTTGCTTTTGGCCCGATGGCAATTTCAATCGCAACCATCAGTCAAAACGTTGAATTTAGTCCTGTCGTCCTGGCAGCAATATCTCCAACGGGAATCAGTACCCTTTCAATTCTCTTAATTGGCCAATTAATCGATCTTCAAGCCGATAAATCAGGTGGAAAATTTGGAGTAGCCGCCAGATTGGGAACCAAATTTACGTCCTATTTATACTTTTTTGTTCAATTATTACTTATGAGTGATATTTTGCTGTCAGGATTTTATTTTATTGAGAATGGTTGGAGTCTTATATTCGCCATTATTCCCTATTTTTTCTTGCTTCCGACAATAATAAAAGTTTTGTATACGCATCATGATCAGCCAGAACACCTTAAAAGAGTGGCCGGATTAAATGTTCAGCTACATTTACTCTTTTCGGCTGGTTTTATATTCGGAATAGGAATTTCTATTTTATTATAAAACAATCTTACCCTCCTTCTTTTCAGAATTAAATAGATTACCGCATGTTTTTACTTGAGATTTTCTCAAAGAATCATTATATTTAAAGAACTAGGATCTCAAAAATAATAACATCAATCGGCTTCATTGACGAAAGGAACTTGATCTCATGCTGAAGACATTGATTTGTATCTTGTTACTAATATTTTCGCTGCCGATTTGGGCAGATGATAATTCAGAATTTCGGGCAACCTGGGTCATTACCTGGGATTTGATCAATAAGTACAACAGTGTTGATCAGAACAAAACGCTTTGTCGGCAGATTTTAGATAATCATGTGAAAGCGAACATGAATGCGGTCCTCTGGCAGGTGCGTCAGGATGGGACGGTCTACTATAAATCAGCGATTGAACCGTGGGGAAAATATGCCGGTTATAAAAATCCAGGTTATGATCCGCTTGAATATGCGATTCAGGAGGCGCATAACCGGGGTCTGGAATTGCATGCCTGGTTTAATGTTTTTCGATGTGCGGATAAATTGTTTGGGAGTCCGGCGTATGAGCATCCCGAATGGATATGTACCAATCAGGATGGCCAATTCATGACAAAACATTATTGTCTTTCGCCAGGCTTGAAAGAAGTTCGGGATTACCTGGTAAAGATGGTCATGGAGATCGTTCGGAATTATGATGTCGATGGGATTCATTTCGATTATGTCCGCTGGAATGAATTCGATGATGATGACATGACTTTAAATTTTACTGAAAGTGAAGCAGCCTATCCGTTTGATGGTGTTTATCTCGAAAAGAAATTTCAAAAGGCCAATTCGCTAAGTGGAAAACGCTTTCTTTATGATGTCGAACATCCCTATCAGAATGGCGTTCCCAAGGGTTTTCCAACCTGGGCGGATTGGCGGCGCTGGTGTGTAACCGAGTTTGTTCGGGCGGCGCATGATTCCATTCAAAGCCTTAAACCCTGGGTGCGATTATCGGCTGCAGCGCTGGGGCGCTATCGATGGGATTTTGAGATTGGCTGGGATGGCTACAATACGGTTTATCAGGACGCGGCTCTCTGGTTTAATGAAGGATATATTGAACAATTAACCCCGATGCATTATCACTGGCTTGATCCTTATGATTTTTATCAGATGCTGGCGGGACCCAAAGGGGATAGTCATTATGATAAATGCTGGGGCTATTTTATTCAACCGGGAATAAAAGCGGGTCGACTTTTTTCGGCGGGTCCGGCTTCCTATTTACTAAAAGATAAAAATATCTGGGGGAATCATGTTGATCTGGTTAAAAAAGCCCGACAAATTCCCTGGCTGGATGGGTTTCAATTTTTCAGCTACGCTCAGTGGCGGGATATGAAATACTGGGATACTGCCCGCGAATTAATATTTCCCCAAAAGGTAAAAATAAGATCTGCGGGAATAAACGAGCAAAAGATGCCGATTGCACCGGTCATACAGGTTATCAAACAGGATACTTTTGTTTATTCCATTAAAGTTCAACCGGCCAACAATTTGACGGGCTGGCATTACATTTATCGGGTGAAAGGGGATAATGTTGATCCGGGTCAAAATGATATTATTAATATCCGATTTGGGACCGGTGCGTATGCCTTTACGGATCGGCTCCCGGATGGCGGGGATAAATTTCGCTATTACGCCACCGCCGCGGATCGACAACGGTTTGAATCGCTCCCCTCAAATATTTTTGTCACTGATTTAGTGCCTGAAAAACGGACCTTCCCGGAACCAGTGGCCATGCAATATGTTATCAAATTGGAAAATAGCTATAAAATTTGCTGGACCCCACTGGGGACAATACCGGCCAGGGGTTATCGCCTTTATGGAAAATCGGGTGGGCATGATTGGAAATTATTAATTGATGAAAAGATATTGGATGCCTCGAAAACAGAGGTGTTGGTTCCAGTCCTCAATTCTGATGCCTCCTGGATCTTTACTATTCGAACGGTCGGACGTGGGGAGCCGCCGTATGAATCACCCCAATCTGATGCCTATGGAATCTATCAGGCAGGTGGCGATCAATACCTTATTGTGGATGGATTTGACCGGACCCATGCTGATGGAAGCGAGAATGAACATCCCTTCGCCCAACGGATTTCTGAAAGCCTGGTTCGATTGGGCATTTCGCATCAATGTTGTGCGGATGATGCAATTGCCGCGAAATTGATTAATCTGCAGAATTATCAAAGTGTTATCTGGATTACCGGTACTGAAAATCCAAAATTTCAGCAACTGGAATATAACGATATTGCGCGTTTGGCAACGTATTTGAGAAATGGCGGTAAATTGCTCATTTCCGGGAGCGATTTGGCCCTTAATCTGGGGAAAAATGGCGATACCGCTTCCCAAAAATTTCTTAAAAATTATTTAAAAACCGAATATCGTGAGGACGGCACACAAGGAAATGGCTATCAGGCGGCCGGCATCGTTGGCAGTATTTTTGATGGATTAAATTTCTCGTTTGATAATAATCAATTTGGATTTAATATTTTAAAACCAGATGTTCTGGATACAACGCTGGAAAGTTATCCCTGCCTGAATTATGCGAATGGTGCGGGAATTGCCGGTATCCAGCATTTTAGTCGGGTGGAAAATGCTGTTCAAGCTGCGAAAGCGGTGATTTTGGGATTCCCCGTGGAAGCAGTCTATCCGGAATCCATGCGTGATTCCCTTTTGGCGCGTGTTTTTAAATTTTTTAATAATGCACCGACGAGGGTGAATTTAAATGCAGCGCATCTTTTAAAGAAATTTGAGCTCTATGGTAATTATCCCAATCCCTTTAACGCCGAAACAATAATTCGTTTCTTCATTCCCGAAGATGGAGAATATACATTATCAGTTTCAAATTTATTAGGACAGGAAGTGGTAACATTAGGTTCAGGTCTTATTCTTGCTGGTGAACATTCATTTCGATGGAAAGCTTATGACCAGCCAGGTGGCATTTATTTCCTTCAATTGAACTATAAACGATCATCAGGAACAGAACGCAAAAATTTTAAAATGATGTTATTGAAATAAAAAATTGAAACGGACAAAAATTTTAATCAGGAGATGAATATGAGTCGACTTATGATTAGTATTTCAGGAATCCGAGGGATAATTGGTGAAACTTTAACACCGGATGCGGTGGTGAAATATGCTGCCGCTTATGGAACCTTTGTCGGGCCGGGAAAAGTAATTGTTGGACGGGATAGCCGCGTCAGCGGACCGATGATGCATCATGCTGTCGTGGCTGGCTTACAGGCAGTCGGTTGCACACCAGTGGATGTGGGGATCTGCCCGACACCGACCGTGGAATTTGCCACGCGTCGACATGGGGAAACCGGGGGGATTATCATCACCGCCAGTCATAATCCCATTCAGTGGAATGCCTTGAAATTGTTGAATAAAGATGGTCTGTTTTTAAACGCGGATCAGGGAAATCGCGTCATTGAAATTGCGAGTACCGAAAAATTTAAATATGTTTCCTATAATGAACTGGGAAAATATGAAACATTTACCAATGCCATTCAGGAACATCAGGAAGCGGTGCTAAATTTGCCCTATATCGATGTGCCAGCACTCCAAAAACGCCGTTTTAAAGTCGTAATCGATGGTGTCAATGGGGCGGGTTCGGTCTGTATGCCAGAATTTTTACAAAAATTAGGCTGCGAAGTGGTGGCGATTAATTGTACTCCTGACGGCATTTTCCCGCATACGCCGGAACCAGTCCCGGAAAATTTAACCCAACTGTGTGAAAGTGTGAAAAAGAATAACGCCGATATCGGATTTGCAGTTGATCCCGATGCGGATAGATTAGCAATCGTATCTGAAAAAGGGATTCCACTGGGTGAAGAATATACACTGGCATTGGCTATCAAATTTCTGTTGATGAAAAAGCGCGGTCCGGTGGTCATCAATGCCTCAACGAGTCTGGCTTCCGAAGATATCGCTCGCAAGTTCGGCGTGGATGTTATCCGCACCAAAGTTGGTGAAATTCACGTCACACAAAAATTACTTGAAATTAATGCCGTCATTGGCGGTGAAGGAAATGGGGGGATTATTCTGCCGGATGTGCATCCGGGTCGCGATGCTGTCGTGGGGATTGCGCTGACATTGCAGGCGCTTCTCGAATCCGGAAAAACTATTTCCCAACTTAAATCTTCATTGCCACAATATGAAATCGTAAAACTAAAACTCGAATTGGGTGATGCTGATCCGAAAACAATCTTAAATAAATTAATTGAACGCCATGCTCAGGAAAAAATTGATCAAATCGACGGGGTGAAATTTTTAGGAAATCGAACCTGGGTTCAGGTACGTGCTTCCAATACCGAGCCGATTGTTCGAATAATGGCCGAAGCCCCAACCGCACAGGATGCACAAATGCTTGGAGAAAAATATCTCCAGGAAATTCGAAGCTTAATTTAATCTGAGCGAGCAATTGCTTTTACATTGATGAATTTAAGATTTTAAAAATTCATTTTTGTAAAAAATAATAAAATGACAAATCTATTCCTATAAACTTATTTGGCACAATATTTTCCTGTTTATTTGAATCCTCAATAATAAATGCATTCTTATAATCTTTGAAACTGATTTTTCTTCATTCTTTTCAATAGGTTAGCTTAAAAATGAATTTGACATAAGAGTAAAAAATGACTGAAAATTATAAATTAAACTGACCAGTTTGGCGTAATTGTCCGGAAAATGAACACTTTGAACTTTGGTCTGTATCTTTTTTGACTTGTTTCAAATGCCAAAAATTCAGCATATTATTAATTGTTGTTTCCAAATTATATTGTTTTTATTGAGATTATCGCGAGGTTGTTTTGTGAAGATGTTGTAAAATATCATTTAGTTTTTTGAAAATCCCTACTTTTGATGTATATTAAGATAGATCGACGAAAGCGATTTATGCTCTATAAAATTAAACCGATAGCATTCATGCGAACAAAGATTAAGGTTGTAAAAATGGTGAATATTCAGTTGAATCGAATTGTCGGACTCCTGATTTTCGGCTTTTTGATGACGATGGCGACCTTACTGATGGCACTTCCCAAGGGTATTATTAAAGGGAGAATTGAAGTCAGCCAGGAACTTCGGGAAAAAAATGTTTACGAAAAGGACATTTATCATGGAATTTTTCTTTATACATTTAAAAAGAAAGAAAGAGGATATGTGATCCCCATGATTTCAGTGTATGATAAATATAATAATTTGATTCTTCAAACATTTACCTATCTTGATTTCACGAAAATAGATTTAATTAAAGGTGCCTATGGCCAATATTTTGTCTATACACCGCATGTCGAAAATTATCACCGTCATGAAGTCGAAATTTTCATGGCGGATGAACATCTTGTTAAAAATTATGATACCGTGATTGCTACCCAGACGCTTTTTGCAAAAGAGGTGGCAGATCGACGACGCACCAAAATAACTGCTACAGAAACGGAAATAGAGCTCCTGAACAAATATCGTCGCGATTTAAAGCCCCCCCTTTCCTCAACTCAACAGCTTGAGCTTTTAAAAACATCTGGCAATAAAGCGTCGGCTGATAAAAAAAACGATAAAAGTAAACCTCAAATTGACTGGAATTCTCCTTTCGCGTATGGCCTGAAATGGGGTGGGTTTGATAAGAAAGATAATTTTTTAGAATATTAAAAATAACACGCACCTAGTAAATCCTTCATTCACGAACAAGTTATCAGCGGCGTTCAGCTATCGACAGCTTTTGATAACAGCTTCTTCTAACGGCCTGGCTTTGCCCGGCAATATATCGATACGAAACCTGCCATCCCGTAGTAAAAATCGATTATCGAATCGCATTTGTCAGGTTACTTAATCAATTGTCAACACAATGAGTTATATCCTTAAATTTCAATTAAGTAAAATTAATTACTTGACTTTAATATCAAAATTTTTATATTATCATTATGGATATAAATTTATTAAAACTTTTCTACGATGCCTCTCTTTTGTCATTTTACATTATTCCCTCCAATAAATTAATTCGATATATAGATTTTAAATTTTTATTTTATCAATATTTTGTATTTTGAATCAAATAACCAGGAGTTGCCATGAAAAATTTTCAACTACTTCTTTCTATCATTATCAGTTTCATTTTCATCCAGAGTTCGTTTGTCGATGCGAAAACGATTAAGCGAAATGAGTATCTAAAATATGCCCGTGAAGCCGCTGAAGATTATTGGAAGAATTACGACGAAGACATCAAAAAGTGGGTGGACCGAATCGATTTGAAATATGTTTTTGGTTATATGCCCACTGGAAATCCGCTGTCATTTGCCGATGTCAGTGCGAATCTGTACAAAATAACCGGCGAGCAGAAATATGCACAATGGGCCCGGAAAGTACTGGTCGAATATGGCAATCTGCGGAATTATTATCCTGCTGATTTCTGGAAAAATAAGCCCGGTTTTGAGAAAGGTGTACCGCCCCTGCCTGATTTTTTTAATGCGCCGCAATATATAAAAGCCTACAAAATCCTTAAAAACACCAAATTTTTATCTCCTGCTGATAAAGCTATCATCACTGAAAATATCGCGATTAGTTGTGATCATCAGGTCCGTTCGCAGGAATGGGGGGCGATGAATCGGGGAATTTTACGGGCTGAAGTTTTTTATCTGGCGGCGATAACGATTCCCGAACATCCTCATGCAAAAACCTGGGCAATGGTTGCCCAATCAATCATCGATGACTGCTGGCGATCCTGGGAAATAGAAGATGCAACCCATTATAATGCGATTCATTACTATTCGCTGGTTTCGTTATCGGATTATTTGGCAGATAAAGATTTGTGGAAAGAAGCGGTTACGCGATATGCGATGCAATTTTTTACGCGATTAATGGCACCCTGGGGGATGTTGCCCGATTATGGCGATTCCTATTTATATGGAAATTGGAATCGATGGATTGCGATTTTTGAATACGCCGCAACGAAATATCAGGATCCGGAAATAAAGTATGCCGCCAACCGGATTTCACAAAACCTGTGGAATTTTCAGGCGCAACCGAAATCGATGTGGCTGGCGACTATCGCGATGGATTGTTATCATTGGGCCGATGATAAAATCGTCCCGAAAGCACCCGCCGGCACGAGTGAATTGGTTCTGGATGATGCCGTGGGGAAGAAGATTATTTTCCGAACCGGTTATGAACCAAATGACACCTATCTCCTTGTTAATTATAAGGATGAAGGGATTGCTGGGTTTATGTCACGCGATTACTTGCGTCGCAGTATCGCCATTGAAGAGGAGAAAGTGACCCATGGCCATGCCGACGAGAATGATATTTCGTTGTTTATGGCGGACGGGTGTGTGTTACTTCATGACGGCGGGTATCGCGATTTTATGCCCAGTGGCCCTTTTGGTGCCTATCGCGCGGATTATTTTCATAATCGGGTCGTTGTCCGAAAAGATAAAATATTTAAAGGGCAAAAAAAAGGGCAGTATCGGTATGCCACCACCGACAGCGTGGCCGTTCCCGGCCAGAATGTGTATGATTTTGTGAGAAATTCGGGGGCTTATCGCCCGGTACAAACCGAATTAATCGATTTTCTGGCCACTGAAAATTTTGATTATAGCCGCTCCCGGGTAACCGATCAGCGAATGGGGTATCAGCATGATCGAATTGTCAACTGGGTTAAACCGTTAAATGTTTTTGTTGTTTTTGACGTGGTAAAGTTTTTGGTGGATGATTTTTACACAAGTGTAAACTTCTGGCACACCCGGAAAATATTGGCACAAGGAGAGAATTTTTTCGATACGCAATATGATTCGCTTCAAAAAAACACCTCCCCAACGCACAAGTCGCTTCTCATCTATTTTCCTGAAGGTGATCAAAATGGACGTATGATTGGTCATGATCCTGAAAAACGCTATTGGCAAAATGAAATAGCCATCCACCAGACCCTTTCGCGCTGGCACGATGTCGGGGATGTGGCAACTTTTACAACGATACTTATCCCACATGAAACCGGAAGCGATCTGGATCAACTGATGCAAAAAATTGAACTTATTGACGTGGACCGCTATCCGCAGGCAACAGGCGTTAAGATTCATGATGGGGGAAAAGAATATTATGTTTGTTCAAAATTAGATAGAATGATTGATATCCACTATCAGGATCGACGGCCACAATATGATTATGAACATGGTAAAGTACAATATGGCGAATTTGAAACCGATGCCCAGCAGCTTTTTGCGGTACTTGAAAAAGACATGTTAAAATTTACTTCGGTATACTGTGTAAAATTGACTTATAAAAACCAGATACTTTTTGAACAGAAACCGGTAGATTTTGGGCTCCAGTATACCGATGGCGTTGATCGTCCCGGTATTGGTAAATTAAGATACTGGCAGGATGAAATAAAAATCAAATGATTTATGTTTTTTGATTTCAGAACAAGGATTAACGATTTTTGATTTAGGAAGGGTTTAGATTTTCATATTTCCACAGAATTTTCTTTCATCAATCGAAAATCGTTAATTTTTGTTCGTCAATCATTTTATTGCTGAATGAATAAAAAAGCACCCGGCGCATATCATCTCCCTTTGTTAAAATCACTCATCTCAGGTTAGCGGGGATTTCGCATTTTTTTCATTTTTGGGGGCAGATCGGGCTTGACTATTTAAAAAAGATTGTGTATATTTTTATCTGTATGAAGTATCCGAATCATAAAAACAAAAATTGTAAAAGTATGAATCCCTCACCAAAAGAAGTAGAGGTTATTTTGAAACGAAATTGTGAAACGAGGGATAGGTTAAATTGATTTCTATTGGATTCTCTATTTTCCACAATTAAAAGCAAAAAATGAGTTTTCTGCCTCCCCTCGCCCGGGTTGTCAAAACCGTATCTTGCCGAAACAGGAAATAGAAATCGCAGATTATTTAACCTATCCTGCTTTTTTTATTTTCTAAGAAATGTTATTTTTCCCGAATCCACTTTTTGATTAACAACAGCTTTATTTTGAGAAATAATTTTACAGGATGTATCTTTTAGGCAAAGGAGGCTCTTTATGAAAAAACTAGAAGCTGCCGGTAGACTACTTTTAGGGTTACTATTGGTTTATTTTTCGACCGGATTCAGTGCAGATGAAAATCAAGCCACAATGGATGCCGATATTACCATTAATTTTAATGCTGCGCCGACGGTCGGTTTGGCACCTTTATTTGTACAATTTTCAAATAATTCAGATAATCGCGAAACCACCTATTTCTGGAATTTTGGCGATGGGAAAACCAGTACCAAACGTAATCCCGTCAATCGCTATGATGTACCGGGGGTTTATCATGTTACGTTAAAAATCTATCGCCGGGGCGAAATGGTGGAAAAAACAATTGAAAAATTAATTACAGTTTATGATGATTCCAGTCACAATGGCTTTTGCCGTTTAAAAGTGGTGGAATGCAGTCACACCTATCCAAAAGAAACCTGGCAAAATAGTATCGACGGTGACACCTATCTCGAAGACGGAACAACAACGGCTGGACTCGATCAGGGGTGGTGTATTTATACTTTTGAAAATGAAAAACCACGTTTTATCAATAAAATTCGGATGTTAACCGACACCAAGACCAAATGGTTGTGTCATCGGGTTACGAAATTTAAAATTTACGTATCCAGTAAAAAGACATATCCCACTGATTTTGTTGAAATTCTGGATGTTCAGCGAAAAGTTCATGATTGGGAAACATATCAATTCGAGCCAGTTGCGGCAAAATATATTAAACTGGTTATCGAGGAACCTTTTGAACAGTGGGCACAAATCGGCGAATTTGAGGTCTATGAACCGGTTCCGGAACTTAACCTGAGTCGTTCGACTTTGACAGCTTCCAATTTTTGCCTGGCTGATAGTCTGGATAGTTGTCGGGTAATGATTAATCTGGCAGATAGTTCGGGAGAACCCGTAACGGGATTAAACAGTTCCGCTTTTCGATTAATCGTTAGTGGAGAAAAATATTCCACTTCAAATTTCATTGAAACCGAAATCCCGGGTACCTATTTTACCAGTTTTAAATCATTTTATCCTGGCGAAAAAGAGGTGAGTGTAAAAGTTTATGGCCATGATATTAAATATAGTTCATTGCGCGATTCGAGTCTGGCCATTGTTAGATTTGAGGAGCCGATTTCAGAGTTCGCTCCCTTAGAATTCGTATCCGGAACAATATGTTATCAGGGCATGGGATGGGATAATCTGGTAGATGGCGATATCGAAGGAAATGATGGCGCCACCTTTGCCGGTCCACGATTTGAACCTGCGTGGGGTATTTTTAAATTCCAGGATGATAAAATTAAATTAATTAATCGCCTCCGATTCATGACAAATACCGGTGAGCATCCCTATACGCGCGATCTGGCCACCTGGTACAAAATATATGTCTCGACTGCCGGAACTGGTGATAATGAGTTCTATCGGGTTCACGAAGCCTATAAGGATGGTGGTGATTGGGAAGAATTCAAATTCATCCCGTTTTATGCCAAATACATAAAAATCGTTTTATTTCAACCGAGCGCAAATTATCGAGTAGCCGGTGAACTGGAAGTCTATATAAATGGCGAATATGGTGCGCAAACACTATCAGCCGAATTCAATGAACTTGAAAAAGATGTTTTAAATTCTAATTGGGAAACAATTCCAGAAACCTTTGATATGTTACAAAATTATCCCAATCCGTTTAATCCTGAAACGCAAATTACTTATACTTTGCCAGAACCGGCGAAGATTCGAATTCAAATTTTTAATTTACTGGGACAACGGGTACAACTCCTGATGGATGCTGAACAGTCTATTGGTGTTCATAAAATTTACTGGAATGGAAAAGATCATAAAAATAATGATGTCGTTTCCGGAACATACTGGTGTCGTTTTGAAGCAACCGGTAAAAATTCGACTTTTAGTAAATTGATTAAAATGGTGTTGGTTCGATAATAATTTTGTATTTATTCGGCCACTTCCTGCTATTAGTTGTCGCGCTTTGAACTGTTGGTGTACCCTCATCAATACTACATCGTGTTCAGCGTCATTGATTTGGAATTTAGCCGACGCGAAGAATCTCCTGATTCATCGAAAGATACGACCTGATCTGATATTTACATTTTATTTTGATTCTCCACTTTTTTTAATATAGAGGGGATGTAATCAGTAACATCGGTTACATCCCCATTTTTTTAGGATAAATTTATTTCTTCCAATCAGCAAGAGTCTTTTTCACTTCATCCTTAACAACCGTATCTTCAACAATACCATCGATAAGCTCTTTTTCTGCTAAAACTTCTTCCATTAACTTCATCGCGTCCTGAGTCTTATCCTTCTTATAAAGCGCCTCTGCTAAAAATTGTTTGGTTGTTAAATTTTTGGGGGCGATTTGATTCGCTTTCTTCAAAAATTCGATGGCTTTATCGGTTGATGGCCATCCGAGAATAAAAGGAATTTTAGGTGCTTTAAAATAGACACGTCCCAGTACCCGATAGCCACCAGCTTCATCAAAATTGGGATCTAATTCGATGGATTTTTCACAATATTCTTTGATCTTTCCAGCGACACCCTCCCGCGCAGCTTTTAGAATACCGTATTCTTCTCCCCAGACGCCCCATACGATGGCGGTAAAAAGAAATACTCCCGGAGATTTCGTAAATTCTAAAACGCTTTTTTCCCCGATATTCTTCCCAAGATCGTAAATTTTCTTCTTCTCTTCAGTATTTTTCGTGGTATACCGACCTTTAAAATAGTAAGCCCGGATTAATTTCCAGGTAGCTTCGGCTTTTTGATCACCTGGCAGTTCCTTCATCGCCTGTTCATACAGCTTGATTGCCTGATCGATATGCGCCGGATCGGCTAATAGTGTCGCTGAATTGAACTTTTCACCGCGTTTTTCATAATAGGATTCGGCCTGCTCCAATAAAGATTGTGCTGAAAGCGTGGTTACCAACGCGATTACAACAATGGCAAAAATAATTTTTTTCATTCATTTCCTCCCAAAATTGTTAAATGATAGTAATTAAGATTCGACTTTTTAATTCAAAAAATTACCAATACTTCTTTATTTTTTAAAAAAATGAGAACCCTGAGGATTATAAATAATCGAAAGGGCTGCTGGAAGAACTTTTACTTCAAAACTTGAATCAAAAAAGAGCTCTCCATCAAGATGATAAGGAACGACCTCATCGAATCCGAGATGAAGTTCCTGAATTTGGTAATAATTAACCTTTCGGCTTTTCACATGCTGGCCGGTAGGGACTTTTAAAAATAGCCCAAATCGCTCGAACAATTTGAGTGGTTCAACCGCGCAAACATCCAGTAAACCATCATTGGCAATAGCCTGAGGCGTTAAGTAATATTGTCCCGCAAATCTCCGACCGATAGAAATTGTATTCATAAAACAGCTCAACTCCTGGCTGCTGCCATTTGCAAAAAGGTGCATGCTTTTTTCTTTATAAAAAAGGAGCGTTTTTAAAATTTGCCACAGGTACTTCGATGCGCCCCCCTTTTTAACTTCAAGGCCAGGATTATAATTTTCGGCGGCGACCTGTGCATCAAATCCCAATCCCATTCCATTCAGAAAATAGTGAGCATTACATTTACCAACATCCATCTGAATGACATTTTCAGCCAGGAAAATTTCCCATTCCACATCCGTAAATCTTTCCGGAAAACCCAAAATCTGAATAAAATCGTTACCCGTACCCGCCGGTATGATTCCGAGGACAATATCTTTTCGATCAATAAGGGCCTGGGCAATCTCGTTGATTGTTCCATCACCACCAACGGCAATTATATTTTGAACGCCCTGTGAAACGTAAAGATGCGCCAGTTCTGTGGCATGTTTTTGCCGTTCAGTAAAAACAATTTCAGCATTCAATTGTTTTTCTTTTACATGTGTTTTAATAATTTCAACACATTCTTTGGCATAACCATTTCCGGCTATTGGATTGACAATAAATAGCCATTTTTTTTCATGATTCATCGGCTGAGACCTTTTAATTTATGGGCCATTTATCGTTTGAGAACGATAATGTGATTTAACTATTGAATGATAGCGCAATTATAGTGCTGCGCTGTACTCGGCTCTCCCCTGTTTCAATGTTAATGTTTTGGACAGGACAGGATTAGCAACTTTTTTTACCGATTGAAATTACCCTGATAATAAAATATTACAAAATTTCAAAAATTAACAAGGTTATTAATATAAAAATAAATCTGAAAGTCAAGACTTTTTTTCTGTTATCCCCGAAGTTCAGTCTTCTGGTGTTTAAAATATAGAAAGGATCCCCCCTTTTAAAAAACAAAAACCGGTCATTTCGAAAAATTTGAATAATATTCTAAATAATTGAAAATATAGATGCTAATTTTCTCAGTATACCCAAAGGTGATTCGAATGGTTCAGCGTGACAAAAATGAATTTTTTGAGTTGACACCTCGGTTGTGCCGTATCAAAAAAGACTTGATTTTAATAAATTAATTCTTATCTTTCGAGATGAAGTTAAATTTCTGGAGTTAAATTGATACTTAAAAAAATAACGACGCTTGAAGCGGTTTTCACAATTTTAATGGCGGTCTGCGGGATTGCCTCCAAAATTGTTGTTGGGCCATTAACCCGACTTATTGCTACCCCATTATTAATGCCTTCTGGTGCCATTGCCGGTGCAATTTATCTGCTCTGGCCAATGCTCGCTCTGCTGGTCGTTCGTCAATTTGGAATTGCGATGATCGTGGGACTGTTTCAGGGTATTATTGTTTTGATCACAGGATTTTATGGTTCTCACGGGATTCTTTCTTTAATAACTTATGTCGTTCCCTGTTTATTCATCGATCTGATTTTCTGGATGATCCGAAATTGGAAAAGTCGATGGATGCTTTTTTTCCCCACCGCCATTGGAAACATTGTTGGTTCATTATTGGTCGGTTATTTTTTCCTTCGTCTTCCTCAGCTACCATTAGTGCTCAGTCTTATCCCGGCATTTATTTTTGGTGGATTGGGGGGAATCCTTGCTCATGAGCTTTACGAACTTTTACGCCACACCTTTCCGCAATTTGCAAAATCTTCAGAAACCATAAATTAATTATGTAAGAAAAGCCTTAATCCATGCTGCTGCGTATTGAAAATTTGACATTTGCCTGGCTAAACGATATTTTATTTGACAATATTTCGATAAACGTCGATAATGGCGAGATTATTATTTTGAAAGGGGAGAATGGTTGTGGTAAAAGCACCTTTCTGCAAATTATTGCTGGCATGATTCCTCATTTTAATCGGGGACGTATTTTAATGGGGGATGTGTTAATTAAAGAAAAATCGATTATTCGTTCAGCTCCCCGGACATTCTTCCCTGAAATTGCCTATCTTCCCGAAAAAAATATTGAACTTTTTTTATTCACAGAAAATCTGAATGAGGAAATTCTCCTGCTGCAAGCGATTTTAAACCTGGAAATCCGTCATCTTGAAGATAGAAAAAATAATTTTATAAAGTTCTTCCCGGAACTTGAAAATTTCCAAAAATTACCTTTTTACCTGATGAAAGTTTCTCAAAAAAAATTAATTTTATTGCTGATCTATTTTTTACAGGATGCAAAGCTCTTTTTACTTGATGAAATTTTCAAATCTTTCACACCTGATGAAAGTTGTCAATTCATCAATTTTGTAATGGCAGGCCGTCAAGCTGGTAAAACATTTTTATTGGTGAATCATCAGGAAATTGAACCGTTTAAAACCTGGGAATTGAAAAACAAAAAAATCGTCCAAAAATAAAAATGCGTTATCTGTTTGATAAAATCGATAATAGAACAAATTATCTGGTTGAATTGAATGAACCGGATGAATTGGATGAGATACTGATGCAATATCTCGGTCATCCATCGGCCATATTGACTCAGCATAATTCGCTTTGGGGCAAAAAGGCTGAATGGCTCTCCAATATCGGTCGAAAATTGGGCTGGATTCCGAATCATTTGCCGTTCACTTTTTTTAATGAAACTGTAATAGCAGAAATCGGCTGTTCGTTTATCAGCAATCAAAACAAATTGGAATGTCATGATATTGAATTAAGAAAGGCAAAAATTTTATTGGAAAAGCTTGAAATTGCCAATCTCGCTGATCAAAATCCTTATTTACTTTCCACCGGGGAAAGCCGCCTGGTCTGGTTTTTAATGCAATGGGCAAAACAATCACAATCGCTGGTAAGTGGTCATCTACCAACCAGTCTTTCACCGATTCGATTGATGAATTTGTTAAATTTTATTCTCCATTCTGATGAGCTTGCGTCGCAGCTTGAAATTGATCCCCCCCAATATGTATTGGGATTTTGTGCCAACCAAACGGATTGGTTTGATTGCCTGCTCGCTGCACAATCTGGCTGGAAGAAAATTAAAATTAACGATTTAATTGATAAAAATTGAGCTGAAATTGAAGAAAGAACTTCACTTTTTTACATTTTTTATGATCGGCACTTCCGCAAGTTATTGGGCAATTTTTTCAAATGACTTTATTATCCCGCTGCTCTGGCTTTTCGTTTTATTAACGCTGGTGTCTGTTTTTAATCTTCAGGAAATACGCCGGTTTTTTAGCCGTTTTTTAAAATTTGGGTTGGCACTTTTAATATTTTCGATGCTGCATCTTGTCTTCCGACGGGAAGGAGTGGTACTTGTATCTTTATCGAATTTCCCGATTATTTATCGCAACGGATTTCACGAAGCCCTTTTGTTATGGTTTCGATTCTTAAATATTTTGGCCCTGTCTTCACTGTTCGCCAGAATGTCCCCTTTTAAATTCATTCTATTCTGTCAGAAAATTTATATTCCACTGAATTTTAGTCTGTTACTTTTAACGACGCTAAGAATATTTCCCTTCATCCTTACTGAAGTGAAAAATGGCGTCTGGTTTCTGCGATTTAGGGGAATTCTCATTGAATCGCTTTCTTTTAGAGACAAGATGAAGGCTGGTAAACAACTTCTTTACTCTTTAATTCTGAGAAGTTTGCAATTTGGTTCCCAGACAGCACTCGCACTTGAGTTGCGGGGATATGGCGGTAGTTCGAAAGGTAAAATAATTCAGAAATATCAACTCCAACTGATTGATTATTTTATACTTGGAATCGTGTTGGCCTTTAACCTTTGGATTCTAATCATTTAGCACATCTAATATTGGTAACCTAATTTTCAGGAAAATCAACTGAACAACCGGCTAATAATTCCAAGGCACCCGGATGTGACGGATTGATCTGAAGAACTGTTTTCATCATGGAATTGGCCTGTTCGATCCAGCCACTATCATAATAAAAACTTCCCACTTGAAAATATGCCTGTTCAATTTTTTGTTCGCCAAGAATAGGTTCCAGGATTTTTGACAATTCGCTCCCTAAGATCATTTCAACTTCAGCTTTGTTTTCCAGGAAGTACGTTAAAAGTGGAATATTATTCTTTTGATAGGTTAAAACCTTTTTTAACAGTTCGATCCCCTGCTCGAAAAGCTTTAAAATGCGCTTTAAGACGGTTTTCAGTTCATTTTTCGCTTCTTGAAATAATTCAGAATCATTCTCGTAAAATTCGAGAATATATTTTAATTCACGTGCGACCATTACCCGATGAAATAATAATCCCACATTATTCATGAAAGCGATTTCATCTTCATTCGGAATAAATTTAGGCGCTTTTTCAAATTTATGTTTTTTGGGATTTGTAATCCGCTTGAAAATTAAATAATTACCTTCTTTGGCATCCCAGAGGTGTTCGCTAATCTTACGTAAATCCTTATACGATAACATTCTTCCATTTCTAAATTCATAATTAAAGAATTTAAATATTTGGAGTGATTTTAAATAATTTTCAATGATATCGCGTACTTTCCAATCTCGAATGCCCTGAATATACGGACTGATTGGCTCGTTCATTTCTTTATTAAATCTCCTCTTTATCATTGATTCCGGACTAAACGTGAAAAATTGACGCATTTGCATAGTCGGAACGCTATCGGTCAAAAGGTGTTGTGGCTACTTTCTCTCCCACAAAAGCTATATGGCACTTTGAAAGCCGTAAATCGTCTTCAAATCTCTTTTAAAATATTAAAATTAATCAATATAAAGACTTTTTTTAAAAAAGGCAAGTACTTTTTTAGGGTCCAGACTTGCTGCGATTATCTTCAGGCGGGTGATTCTGATTCATTCTGGAAAAATGATTGTAAGTGATAAGGCTAATCAATTAGCGGTTTTGAAGATGGGGTTCAATGATTAAGGCTTGACATCAGCGCTTTTTCAACTTCAATCACATTCGGATAACGATTATCCCGATCTCGGGCCATCATTTTTGAACAAATTTTTTCAATCGATTGAGCGAATGCTGGATTTATTGCGGTAAGTTTTTGAGATTCTTTTTCCAGAATCGCCCGCATAATCGGGATTCTATACCCTTCAAAAGGATGGGACCCGGTTAAAACAAAGAAAAGAGAAATTCCCAGCGAAAAAATATCGGTACGTGGGTCGATTTCATCATTTAAAAGCTGTTCGGGGGACATAAAATTAGGGGTACCGGCAATTCGTGAAGCACTGGTGAGCGCATCCCCATAATCAGCAGTCATGGGCTTCACAATACCAAAATCCACCAGTTTAATTTTTTCATCCTGCCGGAGCAGCATCATATTTTGTGGTTTTATATCCCGATGAATAATTTTATGATCATGTAAATATGCCAATGCCTGACAGGCTTGAATGAAAAGGGGAATCGCCTTTTCAGGTTTTAAAGGGCCATTTTCCTGCACCAATTGATACAGATTTTTGCCATCAACATATTGCATGACAATATACACCTGTTCATTTTCCTGTAGCAAATCGGTAACCCGCACGATATTCGGATGGTCCAGTTCGAACAGAATATTGGCTTCCCGCAGCAGGCGTTGCCGAAAAACGGGATGATTGGTAAATTCTGGCAGCAAGCTTTTGATGACCACAGGCTGCCGAAAATGGGGATGACGCGCTTTCACCACCCGTCCCATTCCGCCCTGCTCCAGTTCTTCCAGAATTTCATATTTCCCAATATAGGATGAGTTTAATGAACTTTCCGGTGAAATTTTTGCATTTTGAACTGGCGGAACCGGTGTATCCGAAACAACATCTTTTTCGAATTGAATCAACCTCTTTTTATTTTTCAATTTTAAATATCGCAAAACAAACCCGATCACGCCGGAAAGAATTAAAATTGAAATGATTAGTAAATACCAGAAATAATTATCCAATTGAAAACCCGTCGCTGGTGGTGAAAATCTGGTTGTATCGGGCAGGTTGGCTGTCTTTGTTATCGAATCCATCCGTGTTGAATCGTGGGAACTGTTATCCTCAATTGCTTTTAATTGTAAAACAGCGCGGTTTTTCTGTTCGTCTGATGATTTGGTAATCCCGGTTGTGGCTGAATCAGTTCTTACGGAAGGGGCCGCGCTGGTTTTTAAATTTGTCAGAATCATTCGAAGTTGTTCGAGTTTCGGGTAATCCTTCCAGTATTTTTCAACCTGGTTCAGATGGGCTTCTGCTAATGGAATCTGATTGGAGGCCAGAGCTTCATTAAATTGTTGCACAAAACTCAGTGCATTTTCCCGCGCCTGGCTAAGCTGGAATTGTTGTCGGGCATACTGATTGGTGCTATCCATTTCGATGACCTGTTGAAAATTGTCGCGGGCTTTCGTGAATTGATTTGAACCCAATGCATTTTCAGCATCGAGCATCCATTGAATCCACTGTAAATAATCGCGGGCTTCACGGTTATCAGGCGCGGCTTTCAATACGATATTCAATTCTTTCCGGGCTAAATCGAATCGATTTTGGCGATAATAAATAAAACCAATTTTCACACGCGCCAGAAGAGCGGTTGGTCCCTGGGGCATCAATCGAATCGCCAGAACAAATTGCGCCTCTGCTCGCTGGAAATCGGCTTTTTCCAGATATTTTTCACCCTGATAAAGATGATTTTGAACAGATGATAGCGTTTGGGAATTCTGATTTGATGCATTTGCCGGGAAAAGGATATGATAACCGAATGTCAAATATAAAATATTTAAAAACAAAACTATTTTAAATCGATACCAGATCATACGCTTTAACAAAAATCCTTTACCGAATTATTATCATTTTTCGAACAGCCTGAAAATTACCCGCATGGAGGACATAGAAATAGATGCCCCCTGGCAAATATTCACCAACCTCATCCCGCCCATCCCATTTAACAAAATGAATGCCAGCCGGTAAAGATTGATTTTTAACCAATGTTTTCACTTCGCGCCCGATGATATTGTAAACCTGGATATTAACTTCACTCACAACAGGTAATTCGAATTGAACTATCGTCATTACTGCCGGTGAATTTCGAAAATCAACATCATTTAACCATAATGGATTGGGGAAATTTTGGCACAGCTCAAAATTTTTGGGAAGCTCAGGTTGGATGTCATTTTTCGCATCCTGTAAATTTTCGGTCCCCACGTATAGGGTAAATTTTCGTTCGTTCGGGACTTTTAAGGACGAAAGATAATTATATGAATTTTTTAGAGATAAATCATGCTTGATTCGGGTGGATTGATCAAAAAGTGAAGCTGAGTAGTTAGATGGAATTCGCGCCAAATTTTCGAAGTCTAATTTAACATCACGACCAGGAATATTCGTTGCGACGGTAAAATCCCAGCTCCATTGGTTTTGTTGAGCCGATAAAAAATCGGTGGTATAATTATTGGGATTTTCTCTCCAATCCGGATGTGGAAAATAAAGGGAAATAAAATCGCCAATAGCCGGTGGCTCCGGATGATCAAATTTATCCCATTGTTCATTCGCCGAATTTGCCACCCCCAGAAAATTGATACAATCCTTTGTGGAATCACAGCCTGCATTGATTTGTAACCACCAAACGGTTTCCGGCAGCGGTGAATTAATTTTCTTCAGGGTGGTCTTTTTTAACACAGGAATCACTAAATGAACTGTATCCGTTTTTAGCCTGTTTTCAACCCAATATCCTTCAAATGGCTGTAACTGATCGGTCAGCGTGTATTCCCCGGAATAATGATAGAGTGTATCGAGCCAGGCGGCAGCAGGTGTCTGCTGTTTAATATCCTGCCAGGTAACGGGAAACGTGAATGGATTCCCAATTTGATTCCATCCCGGATATAAAATAATCCGAAAAGGATGTGATCTGGTGACAGTAGAACCAGCGCCAAAATCAGCCTGATTGGACTTTTTTGAAATAATCCAGAAAGCACGACCCGGTTCCAGATCATTGGTCAAACTTTGTCCCAGCTCTGCATATTGATTATTTTCCCAATAGAATAAACGCCAATTCTTGGGAGTCAATTCGCCCAGGGCCGGTGTAAAAATTGCTTTTAAATCGGTTTGGTTTAATAGTGCCGGCACCGAAAACATGCGAAAAGCATTCTGCTCCGAACCGACGGGCACCTGATATTTAAATGTCCCATCACTGAAAGCCACTTCACCACTGACGCTTATCTGTAATGAATCAGGTTGAATGCTCTGATAATGGACCTTTATCGTCCCTGACATTGATTCAACTTTATCAGGCTTAAATTTAATTTTTACAGGCTGTTGGGTTCCCTGTTTCAAAAGAAAAACAGTGGGTCCGTTCACCTGCAGAACATCGGGAACACATTGTATCGATTTAATTTCAATGTCCATAAAAGTCTGATTTAACAAGACAAAGCCTGATTCCTTCATCGCATAAAGTGGAACTGATTCAAATTGCAGACTTGATTGATCTGTTAACAATTTAACCGGTGCGTCGATGCCGGTTCCTTTTAAATAAAGTGGTAATGGATTTTTAAGACTATCCGGCAGATTCGTAAAGATATAAGCAGTATCACTTTTAAAACCACTCGCTTGCGGTAAAAATCGTACTTTCAGCCGGTGGGTGGCTTGTGGATTAATTTTAATTGGGACATTATCGGGAAATTGGAAATCAGCCCTTGATTTTTCAATTTTATTAATTTCTAACGGAAAATTTCCAGCGTTGAAAATCGTAAAACTGCTATCGCTAAACCGGGTTAAAGCCAATTCACCAAAATCGATTGAGTCCGGACTATTCAATTGGAGCAATGGAGTTGCCCCCTCTCCCTGAAGCGCAATAAACAGCGGGTTTCGTGTTTCGTTCAGGTCATTGCTGATGATCCGCATTATTGCGCTTTCGACCTTCACCGAATCTGGCTGAAATTGTATTTGTAAAGGAAAATCTTTCGCTCCGGGCGCAATGGTAATGGGTAAATTATCCATAATCTTAAATTTTGGATTATTGATATCAATTTTAGAAATAATCAAATCTGCATCACCTGAATTCGCAATTGCCAGGGATTTTTGCTGGGGTGTTCGGATAAGTTGTTTTCCAAAATCTATTGAAGTAACGTCATAACAAAAAATTTGTGGCGCAATTCCTTGCCCTTTTAATGGAATTGATTTGGTTGGATTTTCTGGATCGTTGCTGCGAATGATCAATTCACTTGAAAAGCTGCGTGCAGATGAGGGTGAAAACACAACTTCAAGTGTGTTGCTTTCTTGCGGGAGAATTTCGTAACGATTGGGTGAAGCTAAAAAATTAGAATCGTTGATTCTGACTTCCAAAATTTTCAGATCGTCATAACCGCTATTTATTATGATAAGCTGGATTGATTTTTTCGATCCGACACGAATAGAACCAAAATCAATTTCACCCAGTGAAACATCCAATCGTCCTGTAACCGTCATATAATAACAGCCATTGGATTTGGTTCCAAGGTAGAGATTGGAATCCTCAATTGAAATCCGGGTGATATTGTCCGGCAAGGCTTCTGCTTCAACCGCAAACCAGGAATCACCGGCATTCGTGGACATGAACAGTCCTTTATTGGTGGTGCCAGCTAACACTCTTTGAGGTCGTTCAGGATGGATTTGAATTACCGTAATCTCTGTTGGTGGAAATGTTTTGCTAATTTGAAACCAATTTGCACCCATATTTAAAGATTTATAGAGGCCAAATTTGGGGAGAACAGCATAGATTAATGCTGAATTTTCAGGTGCAATTGCAATGCTTGTTACCGTGTTGGGTGTGGGAAGTTCCCGGGATAGCTCATCCCAGCCACTTTTTCTGGTTTTTCGATAAAGGCCTTTTTGGGATGCGATATAAATCCGATCGGAATTTCTTGGGTCAATTTCCAGATCATAGATTGTTTCAAACCGATTCGCATCATTTACGGCAATATTTTCCCAGGCTTTTCGTGAATCTGAATAACGAAATACTTTTCCATCCTTTGTCCCGGCATAGCCAGCCGTATCCGAACCGTTTAAAAAGGCCAGGCAGGAAATGGACGTATTTGCATAATTCAAACCTGAATTTATATAGAACCAGTTTTGTCCCGCATCGCCGCTGGTCATGATACCATTTTTTTCAGTCGCGGCATACAAACGAAACTCGGGCGTCAACTTTGCCGTAAAGTCATTAATCTGATAATTTGAAAGTTTGGCTTCATATTTTGCGCCACTTTTATACAAAAAGATACCCGGTTGAACCCCAACGAAAATTCTATCTACCATATTGGGATGTATCACAATGCCATTCACGGATGCGATAGCCAGTCCATTATTCAATTCATCCCAGGAGTTTCCCAAATCGTTACTGCTATAAATACCACCTTCATGGGTGCCCGCATAGACAATTTCATAGTTAGTCGGATGCGTTACTAATGACTGGATACGTGACGCAAATAAAAATTCATTAGCTGATTCCCATGCATCAGTATTCAGGCGGCGTCGAAATATTCCCTGGCTGTAAGTACCTGCAAATAAAGTGTTATTTGCGCCGTGGCTTATCGCAAGGGTTAAAATTTGTTTTTCAGGAAGCCCTTGATTAAATGGAACGGCGGTGGTATCCGTTAAATTCAATTGATAAATGCCCTGATTAATCGTGGCCGTATACAACACGGAAGAAGATGTCGGTTCAAAAACAAATGCAGAAATATGAGTAAATTGTAACTCACGAACAATTTGATGCCATTCAGAACCGTCTTCACTTGAAATAAAAAGTCCGCGATTGGTAGCGACCAATAATCGAGTGGTTTGATTGGGCAAAAATGCGATTTGATTGATGTATAAATTGTCCAGTCCCCGGCTAATTCCTATCCAGAATTCGCCGCCATTTTCACTTTTAAAAATGCCTTCACCATAAGTGCCGGCATAAATGATGTTGGGATTCAGTGGATGAATAGCGAGTGCATGCACATCGAGATTGGATAATTCACGATTCTTTTGCGACCAGGTTTTCCCATTATCGATTGTTTTATAGATCCCCAGTTCACTGCTTCCCAGGTAAATAATGCCGGACTGCGTTACGGCAATAGTTTGAATTTTCAGATTGGGGAGATTACCTTTGATAGGTGCCCAAAATCCATTTACATAATTATATTCAAAAATTCCACCAAAATTACCGGCATAAAGGACGTTCGGATTTACAGGGGAGGTGATGAGCACCTGAACATCCCCACAAAATGGGCCAATCGATTGCCAGGCATTCCAGGACTGGGCCGTGAGTGGAATTTGCAATAAAAGTAAATAGCCGATAATGAAAAGGAATTTTTTCACACGAGACCCCCAGGTGTTTTTCTTAATTTCAGAACGGCTGTTTAAAATAACGTCAATTCACAACATTAAATTGTATGAATTCATCAAAATTTTCCAGACCCCGGTGGTTGTGGTGGACCCGGTAAATCTTTTTCTTCCAGGGTTTTCTTTTTAAACGGATTCCATTCGTAAAGGACAATAAAAGTCAGAGAAGCACCAATCGTTACCCCGGGGATTAAATATTTTGGTGACTTCCACCAGACCTTTTTGGGGGGATGTCGCTCGATGAAGTCCAAAATTTGCAAACCCATCGATTGAATTGCCCCGCTCTCCAGAACCTCAGTCAGCTTTCCCTGCAAATTAAACCGTTCAACATTCACATTTATCAAAGTATCCAGTGAAGGATTGAAAATATTTAAAATATCGAAAGCGATAATCCAGTTATTTTCGCCAATCAGGTCAATTTGTCCGGAAACAAGATAATCACATTTTTGTAATTTTGCATTGGTGCGTAGAAATGTTTTTTCTAATGGATAGCTCTGAACAAGTGTCGTATCAATTTGAATTCGAAAAAATGCCTCAGCGCTATCCTGTAACACCTGATACAAACAATTTCGGATCTGAAATTCACTTTTTTCATTTATTTCACTACCGGGCCAGTAAAAAAGATTCGTTAATAAGATACGATCCTTCCCCTGAACCGTTGAATTTATGTACAGGCTTGTTATCAACAGCATCGGTGTCATGATTTGAATTAGCCTTTTAAGCATTTTAGACGACTCGAGAAATATGATGGAGCGCGTAATAAAATTTAGAATTAATTGATAAAATCGCAAAAAATTAATATTCTAAAAATAATCTACCAAAAAATTGGTTGGTTGTCAAGTAGAATTTCAAAAAGTTTAGTTGAAGATTCACGACAATGACATTTTGCAGGTTATTCTTCCTGATTTTGGACTCTTTTTTGCACCATATTTTATAGAATTAGAATAATTTCAAATTAATGGTATGAAAATTTGTATAAATGATTGAAATTGATTTTTTTCGCTTGATAGTATTTAGAAATTAGCCTTATTGAAAAGCAATGTTTCAGAAGCCGGATTTTATGGGGGAATAAAAAATGGCAGAAACAAGTGGGGAGTCATCTTTCCAATTTTCAAAAATCAAACGCATCGCCATTGAGTTAAAGGATTATTATTTCTTTCACAGCCCATTCCAGATAAAAAATCAAGACCGCCGATTTATTGGTCGTGAAAAAAAGCGGCTTCAACTGCTGAGTGTCTTAAAAGATACCAACTCGGATTCCGGTACCTATTTAATCACCGGCTATCGTGGCTCCGGTAAAACCAGTTTTGTTAATATGGTCTTGACAAATATTGAACAATCACTTCGATTACAAAATCGTAAAATTCAATTTTTAAGAATCTGGATTTTTTTTAGTATATTGATTCCAATATTTTTTCTATTCCCATCACAATCTCTGCTTCTGCTGTTATTAATGATCATCATATTAGCCCCAGTTCTCTGTTTCCTGGACCCGTTAAGGAATCTGAGGGAATCCGATTTTGTGAAATTAAATACGACCTCAAATAAACTCAATAAAAAATTCTTCCGGTGTCTCCGCGCTATCTTTTATGTATCGACCAATCAAAATATCGATTACACCTTTTTAAATCTTGTTCGAAGTTTATTTATCACCTCGATTCTGATTTTTTTGACATATCTCTTTCAGTCAAGTGTTGGTTCGCAAATCACCAATCGATTAAGTTTATGGTTAATCTATCTTATTTCAGGCGGTGCCATTATTTTTATTTATTGGCTCATTTTAATTGTTTATGACCTCCGGATAGATATAAAGCGAAATTCGCGGAAATCCGATGCGGACGACAAGCAAAAAACTCCCGATCAATCCAATAATTTCTCAAAATATATTCTCCGGGTTTGGCATTGGCTGGTTGAAGAACTGAAAAAGTTTCTGAAACCCAAGTTAGTGATTCGATTAAATTTGAATTATGGGAATTTAACCGAACGAAATGTGTTACAACTCATTGCTTCAGCTCTGTATGACCGGTATCTTCGCTGGCGCAGAACTCCTTTTCAGATTTTATTAAAGTTAATCTATTTTATCTTCTTTTGGATAATTATTACGTTACCTTATCAGTTCTTAATTCAAGAATCTGAAAATAAACTTTTTTTATTAAAAAAGGAGATAAGTTCAAGAATTAAAAAAATTGGAACATACCAACAAAAAATAGAATGTGATAGTTTGAGTGTTGTTAAAATTGTTAACCAGGGAATATTTAAAAACGGGATGAGAAATGACAGTTTATCAACCTATCAAATAACCAAAGGGATAAAATCTCAACGGATAAAAACTAATAATGATTATAGTATTCCACAAATAATTTTCGATAATATTAATTTTGTATATCAGGAAATAAGAGACACAATTGCTGATGTCTTTGAATTTTTTTGTAAGATTTTGAAAAAATTGCTTGCTTTCTCATTAAAATATAATGGCATTCCTGGCTGGATTATTCGATTTATTGTTTCCCCAATAGATAAGAGCAAACTTTTTGAAATCAGTAAATATCTTTATCCAACTCAATTTGACTATTTATTGACCTCGATTTTTTTCATTCTCTATTTTTTAACCCGCTGGCTTTGCTACCACCAAATTTTTTATATTCCGGGTCATGCCCGAATTTTCTACCTGTTGCGGACGCTGGAAGAAAGAATGTCCGCAGGCGTAATGGTTCAATCCGGGGCAGAGGCTTCGGGGTCGGGGGGATTTTTTAAAATATTTCGGCAAAAGCACCTGTCTTACCCACTGGCAGACGAACGCACCATTGAACTGAGCATCATTAATATCTTAAAGGAAATTTCCCGGATTCCTATTTTTCTGGGGCACCCGATTTTTATTTTTGTGTTTGATGAACTGGATAAAATGACCACCACTGAAATTCCCCCTAAACCTGAAGAAGAGATACTCTACATGAGTTCTTTTGAAACCTTGCGTCGGCGCCAACGCGAGGTTGAGAAAATATTGTCGAATTTAAAACAGTTGCTCACCACTGCCCATGCCAAATTTATTTTCATTGCTGGTCGCGAAATGTACGATGCCGGCCTGGCCGATTTCACCGGTCGGGTATTTCTGCATTCCAGTATTTTTAATCAAACTTTTTATATTGACAGCTTTTTGACAGATAGTTCGGTTTCCGGTGATGAAAATATTTATGGAATGGTTGAATCCTATGTTTGTCAATTTCTCCTGCCGTACTATGATCCGGAATGGTCATTTCATTGGCCTAAAATAAAAGATTATGAACAATACTTGTTAAAAAAGTATATTTTGAACCCAAATGAAATAACAAAAGTGATTCAACTGCTGCAGGATTTCATTGTTTTTCTTACTTATCGGGGAAATGGTTCTCCCAAAAAAATCACCCAGCTTTTCGAAAGTTATATTCAGCCACTGCCTGAAAAACGCAAGCCGGATGAATGGTTTATCATTGGCGAGAGCAAGAAAAGCCGTTATCTGGTCTTTACCTTTCCGCAGCAATTTATTACTGGCAGCACAGCCCGGCTTATTGGTCCGCTGGCACACACCATTGAACGAACAGTTAGTCAATCGAATGATAAACTGGCAACTTCTATATTCATGGTTTTAGACTATCTTTTTAAATTTCACCGCACCGCTTTTCGCCGCGATTTTTTAGAATGGATGCCCGAAATGCTCGATATTCACAGCGATCCGGATTTACGTCAAACCGTTCAGGAGATGCTGGAGCTGATTGATGGCATCTATCTGGAAAGAGTGTATAACGGGCTGTTCGATTATCGTTTTACCAATCGTATCAAAGGGGAAATTGATTATGCCTGCCGAATTGACGAGCACAAATCGGCCGCTTTTAATTTCACGCTGGATGAATCGCTGGAAGCTGAACAGTTTATGCGACGGCAATTAAAAGACCAGTTGCGACTTTACGAGAGTGGAAAGACAGAAATTAAGGAGAAGCCGCTGGCGATTAGTCGCTTGCATGAAATAATTGGGGATTTGCATAATTTTGATGGTGAGTATGATTTGGCAATTACAGAATATTACAATGCCCTGACGCGGTTAGGGAAGTAGATTTATACTTCTTTATAATTTTTGTAATCTATAAAAAATGATCTGTTGAAATAAAAAATGGTTTTTAATATGTCAACACTAAATTTGAATGAATTATTTCTAAAACTACGGTTATGGCTAAAAATTGGGCTGGCTCAGGAAAAGAAGGGGGATTATGATTCCGCCAAAACTTCCTATCTGGAAGCGATGAAATTAAGTAAGAATTATTTCCATTTTCCCGAGAAAAATTCTCCAATAGACAAAAAACAAAATACGCCGGAGAAATTAGATGAAGCGACCAATAGGAGTAAACCAACATCCGCTGGTATCAATAGAGGGACTCAAGATTCTCAACATGACACTGAATTGAGCTTATCAAGTCTAAAACTTTTTTATCAACCCTATTTTTGTCTGGCTTTTTTACAGGAAAAAAATCCAGCCATTGCGCATGCGAATTTAAAAATTAGTGAGGACTTTATTTCTCAATTGAAGGAGTTGACCTTTGAAAGTACGAGGATTAAAAATTTTCCTAATCTACCCCTATTTTTAGCTGAATGTCAGGCAAAACAGGCAGATTTGTATTTCTATAAAGGGCTTGTCCCCCCTGATCTGGGATCTGGAATGAGCACGCCTCTTGAATTTTACTATATTGAATTGGCTGAAAATTGGTATTGGGCTTCAGTTATGACACTGGCGAAATACTATTTGGGAGTCGAATTAGCGAATAACAATTTACAAGATTTATTAAAAATTTTATTTGCTTCCTCTGATAAATCGATGATTGAAGGCCCTGAAAAAATTGTTATGAGTGCGACTGCCCAGATTTTTCACTTACTCGCAATGAATCTCGGTAAAATAGGGAATGTTCGGCTCTCAAAAATTTCAGGAGAAAAGGGATTAATTGACTTTAATCAATTGAAAAATTTTTTTGAACCTAAAGACCCTTTTAGTCACGACGATCTCTTTACAAAGCCTTTGATACAAATTATTGCCTGTTACTATTATGCGGCGCGCCTTTTTTTAAGGGCTGGTATGCATAAGGAATGTGCCTTTGAATATGAAAAAATTATTCGGGCATTAAGATACTTTGATTTTCAAGCCGCGAATCATGATGTAGCTGAAATAGAAAGAGTTTGTGGCGATCTTGACGACAAAATTTTTCAAATTGGTAAAGAACATTATGATATTGCTTATGTTCATAGTGATCGCAAAATTCCACATCAAAAGTTAAAAAACAGTGAAAGAGTTAAATCTGCTGAAATCGAGAGTCTACGATTGCAATGGTTGGGCCTGCTCCATAATTTTATAAAGACAATTAAAGATAAAGAGTCGAAATTTGTTCATCGAATACAGCAGGATTTAACGAAACAATTAAACCAAATATCAACTGATGCCTATTTTGATAATATTATGTTTCGGATTGATTGTCTAAATTATAAAACTATCCATCTGGCAGAAGAATTTCATAAAGAAATCGGTTTTCTGTTGAATAAAGATGAAAATATCATCCAATCGCGTGCGAGGGAGGAATTTTATCTCAAGAAGGCATTGAAAGGTGTAAAATGCCGCTCCAGGCTTCTGGATATGGCATCGAAAGATGAAAAACGCTGCTCCCGACTTCTGAAAATGGTTATGGACGGCCTTTTTTGTTGTATCAATTCAATTGAGATGCGGGAAATTCATAGCAATACGTATTGGTGGCTTCATCTCGGACGGGCGTTTTTACATCGATTTTTAGCTGACTGGGTGCATCGCTACGATTGGATTCACCGGTTGCTCCCCGAACCGGAAAAATCTATTTTTGAGGATGATACACGTCGATATTTAGGCGCCAAAAGGATGAAATATCTTGATGAAAAGTTGCAATTACAAAATGCACTGGAAAATTTTCATCAGGTGAAGCAGCTGCATACCGGTGGAAAGGCGTATAAATCACTTCTTCAGCGGATGTTTTATTTAAATGATGATTTTAATGATCGGATTTATCATTTTTATCTGGCGCAGGAGCGCTTTGAAATTCATCGCGGTAAAGTAAAAAATAATATCATTGAAGTTGAAGAATTATTAAAGCGTAAATTATGGGATCCGGGAGAGCAGGATATTTGAAAAGTTGAATTTGACCTTATGATAAAATACAAACGGCCTTGTGACAAGGCCGTTTATTGAAGCGTTCATGTGATCAGTTAGCTAATCGCAATTTCTTTGGGTTTGCTTTCTTCGGTCTTCGGAAGCGTGATATTCAGAACACCATCTTTGTACTCCGCTTTAATTTTATCGCCATTGATTGACGACGGTAAGGTAAATGACCGTTGGAATGAACCATGGGCGCGTTCAACATAGTGATATTTTTCATTCTTTTTCTCATCTTCATGTTTCCGCTCACCGCTGATTGTCAAAATATGGTCATTTAGAGTAATTTTAACATCACTCTGTTTCAAACCCGGTAAATCAGCATGAATAATATAGGCTTCGTCAGATTCTTTTACATCCATGCGCGGCATCCAGGCCATTTCCCGATCTGAAAAGAAAGCTGGAAAATCACTTTGCCAGAAATCACCCCAAAACCGATCAATCTGGTTACTGAAATCACGATTGCTGCTTCGAAAATTTCGCAAAATTGGTAACATTGTACATTCCTCCTGTTTGTTATTTTATTTATTTTTTTAATTAATTTATTAGTTTAAAAGACTCTCACATTTTAGTGATTTAATCATTGTTTCTGCTCTGTACTTATTCAAACTTCGTGCCAAATTTTTCTATTTATTATAAGTCATTAATTTTCAAATATTTATATTTTTAAAGCTTTGTAACTATTAAAAAGATGTCAATTTTATTGTCTGTCATTTTGGCGTATTATTGTCATATTTTATTGAATTTTTGTCAAAATGGCAAATTAATTGATTTAAATTAGTTTTCATAAATAACGATTAACCGAAATCATAATCAAATTATTTAAAGATGTGAGAGCGATGATATGATTATTAATGCGGAATACTCACGGATTGTGGATATAATCGTGGAAATTTGCCAGATAATTGCAGTTTTTATCGAATTAATAACATCTTTCGGGTTTCCTGGTAATCTTCTGTTTGAAATTGATAGTAATAAACGCCGGATGGTACTGATAATCCTTTCTCGTCGGTTGCATCCCATTTGACTTTGTACGTACCAGACGCCTGATTTCCATTGATCAATTTTTTAATTGTTTGCCCGGAGAGATTAAAAACAGTTAATTTTACATGTCCATTATCAGGTAATTGATATGAAATGTTGGTCGAAGGATTAAAAGGATTGGGAAAATTTTGACTGAGAGAATATTTTTTTATTTGCTTCGATGTAAATTCCTCAATAGTTGCGCCGCCAATAATTTCAAAGGTTTTATCACTTTCATCCTGGCCGATATTTCCGGATAAATCTTTTGCTTCAATTCGAATTTTTCCTTTTAGGTAATTTTTATGAGGCGCTTTCCAGAGCGAGACAGCGGGTCTGACAACAAAAGTCGGTAGTTCTTCCCAATTTGTGCCCCCATCGCGGGAATAATACAGGTACACCGAATCGATTCCCAAATTATCAGTGACTTTCCAGCGGATGGAATCCACCCTATTCGCCTGAATTTTTTCTCCCCCATTGGGATATAATAATGTAACCCTGGGTGGTTCAATATCTTTGGCTGTAAAATCCTGATTACTTTTACTCAGGCGAAAAAACTTGTAAGTATAGGCGGCCGGATTAAAGCTATATGACCTGGAAATCGGCTCTATTCTATAATCGCCCGGGAAAAGTCCCTGGAAAACAAATTCACCATACTGATTCGTTAGCACAGAGTCTTTGCTACTGCCACTTAACCGAACCTTGATTTCCGTCACCGGCGTATTATCAACTTTAATCTGCCCGGTGATATAGTAATTTTGTAAATATTTGGCAATGGCATTCTTTGGACGATCCAGCGTGATTACCAGTGGGTTACCGGCTTTGACTTCACCATCAACGGACCAGTTGACAAAGACATAATTTTTGTGATCAGTTTGATGCGTGGCCGGTGCAGCACTGGTTGTAACCAGCTTATTGGCGTCGTACCAACCCGCACCGTCGATTGTAAACCCAAGATTTGGCTGGGTCGTTACTGCCAGATAAAATTGCTGGTTGAGTTTGGCGGTAAAAGTCGTATTTTGCTGAATCGTTACCTTATGTTCCCGATTGCCCCCATCACTCCAGGAAACAAAATGGAGCCGGGAACCATTCGCTTCTTTCTGGGAGGCTGAAACAGCAATTGTATGTTCTGAACCCATAGACCAGGTCAATTGGGCGGGCGCCTTGCATGTTTGGCCATCCACGATAACGTCGGTGCTATCCGGCATGTTTGTTGTCACGGTAACCGAAACATCCAGACTGTAATCGGCCACCGCAACATGACTGGTGTCCATCAGGATGGAAACAGGATTGCCGGTCACCATCTTTTTATCGACCATCCAGCCCTTGAAATTCCGTCCCTGGGCAGAATTCGGGGCGGTGCCGGTTGTTGCATGGGTTGAGGCATGATACCAACCAGTCCCGGTGATTGTTGCCATATTCTCTGGCAAGGTTTTCACCTGCAGGAAATAGTGTGTAGTCCAGTTGGCAGTTTCAGTAACCGGTCCTGTGACTTGAAATGATGTTTCTGCCTGGGTACCTGAATAAGCCCCTGTTCCGCTGCCAATCCATCGTGCAAATTGATACCGTTTGGTGGAATTGATAGCGATTAAAGTGTCTACTGAAATTTTTGCTAAAGAATTGGCATTATACCACCCTTCACCTTTTGGATTCCCCATCGTGGAATTCACTTTCACGTAAAACCGGGTCATCAAATTTGCCCGATAGGTGACATCGCTTGTTGGGGTGACTTCATGACTTTGCGTGCCGCCATCGCTCCAACTTTGAAAGTGATATTGAATTCCATTACCTCCCGACTGCACTTCCTCGATATTCAGCGTATGCTTTGAAGCCGGTTGCCATATTGCCGTATAGGGGACATCTCGCGTTACGCCATCCACCATAACGACGGTTGGAGCTCCGATACTGGTTGTCACCGTTACCTGGACAGGTTTGGGGTAAATTTTGACAAATCCTCGATTAAATTTGGCTTGAAGATTACTTTCTTTGGTAAATTGAAATGAATCAAAGATTAAACTGGTGGTGTCACCATAATCACCGTTGGCAAGAAATAAAAGTTGAATCAAATCTCCCGATCCGGAAAGCGCGTCCGCCCCAAAGCCTGCAAAAATAGCTTCCCCATCCTGTGTTGTATTGATTGTTGGCGCGCCCCATTTTTCGATCAAGAACCCTTCAGATTCAGCACCAATGAAATCCAGTGTCCGGGCGCGAAACAGGATTTTTCCATTAATATTAAAAACGTTTTTGGCGGATAAATCATCTACAGTGATGGGAAGGCGAATAGTATCACCTTTTGTCACTTCAACTTTAGTGGGTAATTTAACATTGATACTTGTCTGTCCAAAAAGGAAATAACCATTGAATAACAACCCCATTAGAAACCATGTCCATAATCTTTGCATAATTCTACCTTTAACCGTTACTTTATCAATAACATCTTCTTCGTCTGTTCAATATGGCCTTTTTGTGTGTCATGATACTGAAAATGTAATCGATAGATATAAATCCCTGAATTTAAAATATTATTAAAACGATCGGTGGCATTCCAATCTATAAAATAGTGACCGGATTGATAACTTTCGGATATCAATGTCACGATTTCCTGTCCCTGAAGATTAAATATTTTTATTTCCAGTTTACCCGGCGCATCGATATCATAATTAATTCGAGTTGATAAATTAAAAGGATTCGGGAAATGTTGCTTCACCTGAAAACTTACCGGTACCACGTCGGAATCTTCTGTTTCTATTTGAATTTTTTCAATTTTGACAGGCGCATCATTCAACTGAATAGTCTTAATGATTTCGGTTTCATGCTGCTTTTTCATTAAAGCCGAAAATTGTATGGCTCCTATCGAAACGGCTTCATTAAAAGATGTGGTTGTAAATCCAGCCAAATACAAAACGCCTGGTTCCATTAAATTGGTTTCGATTTGAAATCCATTCCGGAATGCTGTTTGCTTGAATCGCTTAAATTCAACCAGTTCAGCATCATATTCCAGCTTTAAATTAAACGCTTGTGTTGACGCATTGATATTGACAGGTATTGTAAATTCTTCATTTTGTTGAACTTTCATCTTTAAAATAATATTTGATAATTCGCTTTCGGAACGCAAAAAGTCTCTGGTGAATTTTCCATCGACATTACCCCTGATGAGACCTGAAAGTGACAGACTGTCGATATTTTGGGTCAGCCAGGGGATTTCAAATGGCTCTGGGATGAAATGCCATTCTCCCACAAAAGATGGTCGGCTGGGGGATTTATGCACGGAATATTGTAAAATCAAGACTGCATCCATCAAAGTGATTTGTCCATCTTTATCAACGTCGGCTGTAGTCCGATGATCAGCCGCCAATTTTTCAGGGCCTACCACATGCCGTGCGGTCAACAGGGCATCATAAGCGGTGATGAGCGATTCAAATTCAAAGGGTTGGCTGACCAAGCGGGCAGTAATTTGATAATCATCCTTTTCCCAGCATTGGAAAACAAATTTTCCCTGAGAATCGGTTGTAGAGGTTAAAGAATCATCTCCAGTCAGTGTCAGCCTCACATCCGACAGGGGAGATTTATTATAATGATTAGCGACGCTCCCACTTAAAGTAAGTTTGCCACGCTTATTTACAAAAACTTCAACCTGACCGCACCATTTTTGCTGGGTGGTAAAATAAGGCGATGCAACTAAAAAGTCATCCCAGCCATCTCCATTGAGATCACCGGCACCGCTAAGACAGTAACCGGTTAAATCGCCATTTTGTAGCCCCAAAAAATAGTCTGAGTGATTCTTTAAATTAATCGTCCCCGGCCAGCCAGCTTTTCGACCCCGGATAAAATAAGCCTTGCCGGGCTTACCCCGATCGGAATCATTAAACATCCCAATCAAAAAGTCATTAAGTTTGTCTCCATCATAATCGCCCACGCCACTTAAATACCAACCCGCCTGATCTTCGGCTGCTTCTCCTTCATAGGCCGCTACTGCTTCAGTGGCACTTATTGTACCGGACCAGCCCCCTTTTTGGCCCAGGAAGAGGAAGACTTTTCCGGCATATTTATTATATTGGATTGTCGATACAGCGATATCCGGAAATCCATCACCATTCACATCGCCAACACCAGCGACCTGATAGCCTAATTTATAGGCACTTTCAGTGCCATTTATAATGGCATCGGCTTTTTCCAGATCAAATGCCATACCCCAGTCTGTATTTTTTCGACCATAGAGGATATAGGCTTTACTGACTCCTGGCGCACCCAGGATAAAATCATCCAGGCCATCACCATTACAATCACCCAGATTGTCCATGGAATAACCCAGCACAGTGCGATAAGCGGCCGGTGGATCAAAGGTCGCAGCCGCCAGACTCAGCAGCGATGTTCGGGAAGGCCAATCGGTTTTGCGACCGAGGATAAGATAGACCCGGCCGGCGTCATTCCGCCGGATATCCAGGTAAGGGGCGCTTACCAGAAATTCATCACAGCCATCACCATTCAGGTCTTTAACAAGCGTTATATAATTACCAGCCAATCCACCGCGATTCACCCCCTGATCCCAACCTAATTCACCCGCCAGAATCACATTCGCCGAACTTTCCAGCACACAATTGAACCCCCAATTGGGGGTGGCCCGTCCAAAGAGGATATATACTTTCCCGGGTTCAGTTATCACTTCATCATCGCCGGCAGGGGCGCCGACGAGAATATCGTCATAACCATCGCCATTGACATCGCCGCCACCGGCCACACAGGCACCAACGGCATCATACGCTTTCTTGCCAAGAAAGCGAGCCTGCGCCTTTTCCAATGAAACCCGATTTCCCCAATCAACCGCCCGATTTCCTAAAATAAGATAGGCGGCCCCTGCATTCATCCCACGGCTGCTGTTATGAAAAGTACCGATTAAAAAGTCATCATACCCATCTTTATTCACATCGCCAGCCGGACTCAAGCTATAGCCGATTCGTTCATAAATACGAATTCCCAAAAAGGATGCAATATAGGGAAGTTGATCGGTTGTTCTAAAATATCCATCTGAATTTATTTGACGCAATTCCTGTTGAAAATCGGATTGTCCATGGATTTCAATCGCCAGAACAAATTTTAGAAATACCAGGACAATGATGGGAAAAAATATTTTTTTCATATTATTGACCCTGATTTATGGTCAAACTCATTTTATAAATAAGAATTAATTACACGTACATTAAATTTTATAATACGATGCAAATAGCCGATTTCATCTCATCAAAATCATTTTTCGTATTGCTGTTTGTTCTTTCGCTATTAATTTAAAAAAATAGACTCCGGAAGGTACTGAAACACCCTGCGAATTGGTTCCATCCCAGGTGATTTTATATGCGCCCGACTCCTGATTTGACGCGACCAGATTTTTAATCCGTTGTCCCAATGTGTTGTAAACCGCTAAATCGATTAATTCTGATCCTGTTAATTGATATTCAATAACAGTCGTCGCATTAAATGGATTGGGAAAATTTTGGTTTAAAATGAATTGAATTGGTTTCTCCAGTGAATTTGTCGTTTTGATTTCAATGATCCGATTCGGAAGTGATAAATTATTTGCCAGTGAATGGTTGATCAAAATTTTTGTTTCACCGATTTTACCTGGTTTTATTTTAAAGATGACAGTCATAAACTCGTCCGTGACTGTTACGGGATTTACGCCAAATCCACCAATTTTTAATGTCCCTTCCGCTGAATTCACATATTCACAACTAAAATCCCTGATTTGTGATCCTTTCTGAATCTGAACGAATTCCACCAAATCAGAATTGTATGTTAATTCACTGTTAAATGCGAATAAATTGGAAATTGAATCAACAACTAGGCTGATGGTAAATTTCTCTCCAGGATTTATCTCCGCCAAAGTTGTCGTGACCGTTTGGGAGGAATTTTTTTCCATCAATAATTCGGTTGGTTTCCAGTTGGCATCTACATCGCCCCAAACCAATGCTTTAATTAAAAGGTCTTTATAATCCTGTTGAAAATTTGGGTATGTTAAAGTCGTATCAGCGAGATACCAATCACCCGTGAATGTATCTTCATGTTTTGGCAAACCAAGGCTATGTCGTAAAATTAAAACGGCATCAAAAGGTGTCACTTTGTCATCGCCATCGACATCAGCAGCGACTTTTTGAAGCTCATTCAATTCTTCAAGTCCCAGAACAGACCGTGCCGTCAAAGCGGCATCATAAGCCGTAATACAATTCTTAACCACTGGCAGATCAAATAAGGCCGCCAAGGAGAGTTCATAATCACTATAATCATATAAGATAAATTCAAAATCGCCACTGGTATTGGTTGAGTCGATTTTCGAAAATTCCCCTGTAGTCGAAACCGGGACGCCTGGAATGCCATAGGATGTGTTGTAATAATTTAATTTCCCGGAAATCGTATGTTCTGGCCGGTTGCTACAGAACACATAGACCTGTCCACTGGAATCTTTTGAAAAATAGGGTTCGGCAATCAAAAAATCACCCCAATGGTCGCCATTTAAATCGCCAGCACTGCTAACGCAAAAACCATACAGGTTATAAACACTGGGGGCTTGTAAGAAAGTCGATTGCTTAAGGGATTGATTAGGTTCCCAGCCATTATTTTTTCCTTCAATAAAATAGACTTTACCGGCAATGGTTTTTTTATTTTCTTCGTTGAACATTCCAATTAACATTTCTGAAAATCCATCCCCGTTATAATCACCTGCAGAAGAGACGCACCAGCCAGAGCGATCAAACGAATTTTCGCCGATAAAAGAAGCATCGACATTTCCCAAACTCACTTTTTGTGTGCCCCAGCCATTCGCTCGTCCCAGAATCAGGTATGTTTTGCCAGAATAAGCACCGTTTGGTCGCGCTTCTGGTGCAGAAATCAGCATATCGGGGATTTTATCACCATTGACATCGCCGGCACTGGCCACGCTATAACCACAAGAGCTGCTGCTGTAGCCTTCCATGGTAAAAATCACATCGGCTGAGTTTTCTACCTTAAAGTCTTTTCCCCAATTTGTCTGCTGACGGCCATAAATTAAATATGCCACCCCACCTTTGGGAGCGCCCATAAGAAAATCGGGGGTTCCATCCTGATTGACATCGCCGACACCTGCCACAGCAAATCCCAATGATGCATACTTATTACCCGTAATAAAAGTGGCGCGTGCTTCGGCTAAAGCGACCTGATTTATATTCCAGCCGGAAGCTTTACCTAAAAAGAAGTAGACTTTTCCAGCACCAGCCGCGCCGCCATCATTATCAGGTGCGCCACAAATAAAATCATCGAAGCCATCACCGTTGATATCACCGACGAACGCGACCGAAACCCCCAGGCGATCTTCTTTTACTTCACCAACCAGGCAACTGTTGGCAGTGAATGCCGGAATGGCATGATAGCCCCAATCCGCTTCCTTGCGACCGAAAATAATATAGACCCGACCAGGTGAAGGGCTCAACGTGTTTCCGGCCGGCGCGCCAATAAGCATATCGGCCAGGCCATCGCCATTAATATCGCCATTATTTGCCACGCCATACCCCAATGCCTCATTGCGTTTTTCGCCTGTAAAGCGCGCAGTTGCTAAAGTGAGACTGGTTTGCATGGCGTTTTGATATTTGTATTGACCTAAAATCAGATAAACTGCGCCGCAATCGTAACCATAGGTATGATTATGAAAAGTACCAATCAGAAAATCATCAAATCCATCCCCATTGACATCACCGCCACCGCTGAGGACATAACCGATGCGCTCGGCAACGTGCGTTCCCAGAAATGATGCATCGGGTGTTAAATCGAATGGTGCTGGATTTATTTGTGCCAATAAATTTTTTGATAAAAAAACAAAGAGTATGACTGTCATTTTGATCCCGTTTGAAATTTTTGTATTCATTTTTTCAATCTCTCCGCTTAAGCTTAATGAACTTTCATCATTTGTTTAGTAATCTGCATATTTTTCGTTTTCAATTGATAGAGATAAACACCGGCCGCGACTTCCTGGCCGAACATATCGCGTCCATCCCAGCCAATTTGATAAATTCCGGCTGTCTGTTCCTGATTAACCAGTTGATAGACTTCCTGACCCAACAAATTATAAATTGTCAGTTGAATCGTTGCGGGTTGAGGCAATGAATATTGAATCATTGTCCTCGATAATCCAATCTGACTGGAGAAGGGATTGGGATAATTTTGGGTCAATGCGAATGAAACTGGAACTGGTGTTTCGGTCAACTCCTCAGAAATTGAGGTTATACAAGTGTAGGGATCGTTGTTGAGCCGGTATTTTTCAAATATTACGGGCGAAATCCCCCAATTTGCTTTCTGCTGGAACCTGACATCGATAAATCGTCCAGTTTGCGTGGTGGGAAAAGGACTAAACATCGCGATAATTAAATTATCATCTTTTATATTATGGAATATGGTGAAATCTTTCGAAATCCCTGTTTTTTGAATATCAATAAATTTAACCGCCTGCAGATTTATCTTATAATGAAGTTCGGCGGCGATAATGTCATTTTTCTCCAATGAAAACGGGACAATAAGTGTATCATTGATCAGAATATGCTGTGTAGACGGTATTTCTTCATTATTATTCGTTCGTGCCAGGATTTTTTCAGCAGCCTGTCCGCGACCAACCACATCTCCCAAGATAATCCCTAAAAAGTTCTGATTTTTCTGATCAATCGAGATGTTGGAGTATGATTTACTTTTCTCAATAAATAGCCATTCGCCAACTTTAATATTTTCCTGATAGGAGGGAAGTTCGACGATGAATCGTGCAATATTGGCGGCATCATACGCATCCACATCATTATCAAAATCCACATTCGCAGCAATCAACTGATAGCGATCCAGTGTTTCGAGACCAACTGTTTGTCGCATGATCAGTGCGGCATTGTAAAGATCGACCACTTCATGCGCTTGCGTGCTTTGAAGTATTTTTGCCGGTGTGATCTTAAAATCGGTGGTCATGGGAATATTTTTAAATTGATATAAACCATTGTTATCAGTTTCTTCACTCGCATAAAAGCCACCGGAAGCGGTGAGTTTAACGCCGGCGATTGGCGCCTGATCCGCGTAGTAACTAACTTTGCCGGAAATAGCAAAGAGAACTTTTTGCGCGGTGGAAGTGAAAGTTAACTTTTGAAGTGAATGATCAACACAGGTAACTTCAACAATGTTCTGTCCCGCATCCGGTCCGAGCGTATAATTTGTCCGGGCAATCCCTTCCTCATCTGTTTGTATTGGCATGGCTTCAGCAAAAGTCCCATTGCCGGTTGTGGATTTAAAATTCACTTTCTTGCCAGGGGTTGGATTTCCAAATTGATCCGTTAATTTAACTTCCAGCGGAATTGGAAGTGCTTCCTGAGGTTTTCCAACCTGTAAATCGCCATTCATTTTTACCATGGCGATGGGTACATCCGGAATTGCAGTCAATGTAAAATTTTTGGAGGCTAAGGCAAAATCGGATAATATAGCTTTAACTTTTGCCAGCCCCGGTGCTTTGGCATAAATAAATTTTGCCTGCACTTTACCATCACTATCCGTATGGAATCCCTCACTCCCTAATCTGGAATCGGAAGGCGTAAATTGTAAGCTTGAAGCAATCAGAATGCGATCCAATCCAATGCCGCCTTCATTATTCATAATTTTTATGGTATGCCTGCCAGCAGTTAAATTAAAACTTTTGGAACTGGTTTCCCCGATGACACTCCAGCGCCAGGATTGATTCGCAGAAAATGACCAAAGGAATTCGGCCTGATTATCAACGGTGACATAGAATGAGCCCTGACCATCGGCGCCTGATTTCGTCCGCCCCCAGAGACGATAAGTGCCAGCCTGTTCAATATTAATTTGCAGTTCAGCAATCCCTTGTTTTGGCGCGCTCGAAATTGGTGTTGAAAGATAATTGCCCCCGGCTGCCTGGTGATCGCTTTCGATGGCAATTGGTGAGGTTAATGTACTGACTTCGGCTTCATAGCCGGCTAAATTATTTGTTGATAATGTCCATAAAACACCATTTCCTTCCATAATTTTGAAATCAACCGGCGTATTCGTGGCCGGATTCCCGTCAAAACTCAGCACCTGTACGATCAGTCGTTTGGCAGCAATAGTGTTAACAGTACCTTCCTGCTGTTCGCCATCGGTAACAGCGATTTGAGATGGCCCATTGTAGAGTTTAACTTCTTTATAACCATAACTTAAATTATCGATGACATTATTTTGGCTACCCTGAATAATCACTCCGGCATGCTGTTTGGTACCTCGCCCTTCCAGACGATTGGGGTCGGTGAGTCGTCCATCAAATTGTCCATTCAGATAGCATTCAAATACCTGACCCAATTGGGCATCATTCATTAAATCGACACGAAAGGTGTCATTCATGACTGGTAAACCCAATAAACTGCGGACGCGATCAAGTTCGGTACTAAGTCGACCATCTTTTACATGGTAAAGCACCAAATCGGCGCCGGCACTTTCTTTGATAACGGCATAACCACTGGTTGTTTTAGTGCCGTCAGCAAGTCGAACCGCAACACCTGCATTTCCGTTTCCACCAGAAACAATATTGGTGCTATAAGTAAATGAAACTGAGGTCGGATCATCTTCAAAACGATAGACGGCGATATAGGCATCATTATTCAATGCACCATTCGTAAATTGCTTATTCACTATTTGATAACTTCCACCACCATACACCCAAAAATCAGCTAATTCCTGACGATTGAAATTTTCCGTAATCAGTTTGTCCTCGATTGTTAAAAAATCCATCAATTTTTTATAAAATCCATTCGCAATGACCTCATAACCGCTATTCGTGGGATGTAATTTATCATAAATCATTTTTTGCCAATTGGTATTGAGTAGAAACAACTCATTTACCGGGACATAAATGGCTGAAAAGCCGAGTGTATTTTTTTGTTGAACCAACTGTTCCAGCATGGGAGCGAGATTGGTATGTTCCACATTTTTGTTTTCACCAGTATCATCTTTTCGGGGAATAATACTCGCGACGAATACGGTGATTTGCGGATCAAAATTATAAATTTCAGTCAGCAGGAGGTCGGTTTGATTTTTAACTGAAGCTGCACTATTTCCCTCATTGATGTCATTTGTACCAATATGAAGCATAATGACATCTGGCTGTGTCGCCTGGAGATAATTTTTAACATTTTGAACCAAAAAAGAGGTTGCCTTTCCAGCATGCCCTTCATGGCGCGGATAGGCGTTTACGAAATCACTCAGTGTTCCGACAAAATCAAAACTTATGCCTTCATCCTGCAGCATATTGGCAAGATCATCGCGATAACCGCCAACAGGAGTGGAACCCCAATATCCCTCGGTAATAGAATCCCCCAGCGGCATGATTTTAAATTGTTGAGCAAAAAGAAATCCTGGCAGGAGAAGCCAACAACAAACTAACTGAATTTTTTGGAAAGTATTTTTTCCATTTTCGTTTTTTTTATCAATCAATCGCCATTTCAATTCGAGTTTTCCTCCTGAATACCTGAATCTTTTTTATAGCCATTTAAGTTTTATAAAAACAGAGAGTTATTTCTGTTAGTAATCACAGGGTAGAAAAAAAAATCAGCGAATATAATATGAACAAAATAATACTTGCTTCAAAGGAGCAAATTAAAAGCCGAAAATGATGTAAAATATTATCGTGTATTTAAATATCCAAAATTCCCCTTTAATTAAAAAATGCCTGTGGCTTGAATGAACCACAGGCAATTTTTTAATTAATTTATGTTTGGTCGATTCGTAGTCGATTATTTCAAGAATACCATCCGGCGAACCTGCCGATACTTTTCAGATTGGAAATGGTAGAAATAAATTCCAGACGCCACTTCCTGTCCGACTTGATCCCGGCCATCCCAGATAGCGTAATGATAACCGGCAAATTTCTTCTCATTTACCAGCGTTCGCACTTTTTGACCACGCAAGTTATAGATTGTGATCGTCACGGTTGCTGGTTCCGGTAATTGGAACTGAATTCGGGTAATTGGATTAAACGGATTCGGATAATTTTGCATCAATTCAAAATCCTTGGGCCGATCAACCTGGACTTCAATTGGCTCATGAATCGTTCTGCGCCCGCTATATTCAATGTCTTCCAGTCGATAATAATAATTCAGGCCGGCAATGATGTTTTTATCAATGAATTGATATTGCATTAGTTCATTGGCCGGAATTGGTGAACGATTGAGGCGTGTGTAGTCGCCGTTTCGGGTCATACTCCGCATGATATTGAATCCAAAATTATCCCGTTCATAACTGGTTTCCCATTTGAGTTCAACATATTGATTCTCCACCACGGTTCCGGAAAAGAGGGATAGTTCCACGGCGTCTTTATTGCTGATTTTCCAGGCCAGTCGCACGCGATCCGTACCATCAGTCACAATCACTGAGATGTGATATGGCCCGATTGCATGTTCCCGGGGCTTAAAAATGTACTCGCTGTTGGTTGAGACGAGTATTGAATCTGGGTCCTTCAGATTCATGTTTTTCAGGAACCAGTTATATGTCAATTCATCATCTGGATCGGGATCCTGAACTGATACCGTGAAACCGATCTGTTCCCCTTTCAACCGGTCGCTGCTAAGTTCGGTCTTATCTGGATAATAGGCACGTAACTGCGGCGGTCGATTTAAATTTTTAACCGTGATTTTAACTTCTTCGGCACCGATTCCACTCCTGCCATCTTTTACAATGAACCACAAGACATAGTCACCCGCCTGGGTATAACCTGGGGTCCAGGAAAATTGCTGGTTCCCCACCGAATCAAATTTTGCACCCTGTGGAAGCGTATTTTTTCGTACGCCATACGCAATTGGATCGCCATCGCCATCCGCCGCCTTCACTGTAAAATTGATCGGTTGCGCTTCATTTACCACGAGATCTTCAATGGCTTCAATAAGTGGAAATTTATTGGTCACCCCTTCGGCACTGAATGTCAGCGGGGAACCTAATGCGTTATTTAAGGCATAGACTTTATTGCTGCCGAGATTGGGGCCTAATTTCAAGTAATTTCGGGCAATGCCGTCTTCACCCGATAAAGTTGAGGCACTAATGGTACCACTGCCTTCAATGGCCGTCCAACCAATACTGACATTTTTCACCGGATTTCCAAATTGATCTTTGACCAGCACTTCGAAGGGAAAGGGCAACTGTCTGCCAACGGTACCCTGCTGATTGTTTCCGCCGGCAATTTCCATTGAAGTGGCATTCGCCGAGGAGACATTTACCGTAAATTTCAATGGGGAGTTTACTAAACCTTCTGAACTCACTTCGACTTCAACGGGTCCGATTTTATTTCCGACCTTGACCTTCGAAACGGCATAACCATCAGAATTGGATACAACTGGTTGGGCCTGTTCAATGGTTCCGTCACCACTGATTATTTTGAAAAAGACAGGGATATCACCCACGCCGTTATCATAATTATCGGTGGTCCGCACGGTTAAATTGACGGACCCCAGTACAGAAGCCTGTACCTCTTCCGGACTCTGTCTTTTCAGAACTTTTGCAACACCAACCCGACCATCAGCCCGGAAAGCGACAAACTGTCCGGTTGAAGCAACTAATTCAGGTGATTCAGCATAGATAATATTTGTTCCGATTTCCGGATCGAGTGTATAATATGCGGCTGCGAGACCCAGTGCATCCGAAGGCACACGCTCCTCGACTTTGCCTTTAAAACTGCCTTTGCCATATTTGACGTAAAATCGCACAATATGGTTATAAACTGGCCGTCCAAAACTATCGATAACTTTTACCATCAATGGATCCGACATTTCGGTTCCCGCGACACCAATTTGTTCATTACCGGAATGAATTTGAATCTGAGCCGCTTTTCCATAAACCGCCTGTGCGGTAAAGGATTTTGAACCACTGATGCCATCTGCCGAAACGGATGCGGTATAGGAACCTGGATTAGCTCCCAATATTAGATGGCTGAACGCCTGACCATTTGAATCTGATAACACCGGCTGGTGTTCATAAATATCACACCCATCGCCAGCTTTAAAAGTAACGTTGGTATTTGGAACCGGGTTTTCATATTGATCGAGAACCGTAATTCCAATTGGTTCCGGAAGTGCAGCGCCAACATTACCGGTTTGATTGTCATTCAACTTGTTTCCCAGATGATGCGCCACCAGCGGTATAAAGCGAACGGTACCTGGATTGGTTAATTTTCGTTTGCCACCGGTTCCCAGTATCGTCGCATAGATCTTTTTTATACCCGATTTTAAAGATTTAACCTGCCCGTAGGCTTCTCCAGATTCATTGGATTGTTCTACTGGATCTTTGACAATTTGCAGCCCATCGCCTTCACCTGACAGGGTTACCCAATATTTATCGGTAGGCGGATTCCCAAAAGCATCAGTCAAACGAACGGTGATATTGACGACTTCGCCAACGGCCGCAATCTGGGGAGTACTCATAATTTGAGAAACATCGATATCAACGGGTCCCGGCGTTCCTTTTGAATAGAAATACATGGGAGAACCTTCCAGTTGCAAGTCACCATTAAATGCCGTAACTTTCACTACATTATCAACGCCAACCTTTGGACCTAAAATTAAGGTTGCCCCACAATTTCCATCGGCATCGGAAACTGGCGAAACAACAGTATCAGTATCGCCGGCAGCCGTAAAGAGTGTACCACCACCTTCCATGATTTCGAATTTGGCGGAAATTCCAGCCGTTCCATTATTATACTTATCGGTTATTTTAACCTGAAATGGTTGTGAAAGGGCAATACCAACCGAGCCATTAATTCGCTCGTTACCCACGCGAACCAGTTTTGTCGCCGCAATGGTCAACCCATTTGCCCAGAGTGTATCCGGTGAATTGGTCAAATGCTTATCATTAAATTTTGAGGTGATAAGCAGAGTATTTTTCCAGCCTTTTTCGACACCAACACGCCACCGGATTTGAACAATACCGGAACCATCTGTATAGAGTGGGGATGGGGTTTCAGTAAAAGCATCATTTAATTTGCCACTACCCTGAATGATTTTAAAGGAAACTGGATGCCCCACAATCGGATTTCCGGCCGGATCAGTAATTTTGACCTTAATCGGATTTTCCAGAACACTTCCAACGACCACACTCTGACTATCCCCTTCCGTGATCATGAAAGTCGGATTACCTTTGTCCGCAGAGGCCGTAAACGTGCGTGGTGAATGGGTCAATGGTTGCGCCTTAAAAGTTGCCGTGGCGTCCATTGTGTTATTTTTTGAACCGGGAGTTGGCCCCAACTGCCATGAGACGGCGGCAAATCCTTTTGCATTGGTGAGGACACTGACGCGATCTTTCTCGTTCACCTTTCCGCCCCCTGTTTTAACCTCATAAACTACTGGAAAATATTTTAATACCCGCCCTTTGCTATCAATCACACGGGTTTTGACAGAATCTGGCAAGGGTAAGCCAGCCGTTCCCTTGAATTCCTTTGGTCCTGAAATGCCGTTTTGGTATTGCAGCTCAGTAGCCGGATAGGCCACCGCTGTAAAAAGTACGGGATTTCCCAGCAGTGGTACACCAAAAACATAGCCTTCGACTTCCACTTTATTTTCATTTCCGGGTTGATACCCCAGGATGTAGGTACAGGAGGCTTTTCCGTCATTTCCAGTATAAATGATGGTATCCCGACTCGTGCCAATAAATCCATCACCTTTGGTGACTTTAAATTCAAGTGGGAAATTGGGAACCGGGTTACCATAGTTATCTTTAACAATGGCCACAAATGGCTCATCGAGGGGATAACCCGCTGAACCTTCCTGACTATGGCCACTGAAACGTTCGACTTTTTCAACTTTTCCGGGCGTGGCCTGAAATACAATCGGAGAACCTTCCAGGGGAGCACCGCTCCCTTTTACACCGGACGCTTCACATGTATTCAGCTCTTTTTCATTAGTTCCGATGGTTAAAGTGACCGAGGCTAATCCAAGTCCATCGGATAGAACGGTTTTTGAGTTCTGTCCTTCAATTTTAGCCCCACCGCCTGTAACTTTGAACGTTACAGAATGGCCGGTGATCGAATTGTCGTAGTGATCCGCCACTTTTACCACAAACGGCTTGCCCAAAGGACTACTTACAGCACCCGTTTGATTATTGCCACTTTGATAAATCAGTTTATTGGCTTCGAGTGGTTTGGAGGCGATTTTGAAAATGAGTGGGGAACCGATCAGATTCTGTCCCATCTTCGTCGCACTGACTTCGATGAAAGTTGAATCGACCTTCGTGCCCAAGGTAACGGTCACCGAAGCTTTACCACCGGCATTGGATTTAATCACAACTTCTGTTTTATTGGTATCCAGTTTGGCGGTTCCTTTGGTTACTTTAAAGCGAACACTATGATTGGGGATGGGATTGTTTTGATCATCAAAAATTTGTACCTCCAGCGGATTGGTGAGCGTTTCGGTTACCAGTCCGGATTGATTATTCCCTTTGACATATTTCATTTCATGGGCAATCATGGACGTGGCAGTTGCGGTAAATTTTATGGGGGAATTTGTTAGCGGTTTCCCATCATAAGTTGATGACGCTTCAACGCGGGTGGTTGCGTCTTCCGTGCCGAGAATCAGAAAATCAGCCGCAATCCCGTTGGAATTTGTTAATACCGGTTGGGTTTTTACCATCTGACCGCCACCGGCGGTAACCGTAAATGTTACCGGATGATTTTTTCGCGGATTACCATGTTCATCCATGACTTTGACAGTCAACGTATCGGGTAAGCGGCTACCACCGGCACCAGATTGATTATTACCGGAAATATAGGCCATTTTTGCAGGAACATCCCCCAGCGCCGAGGCCACAAATTTCACCGGCGTTCCTTTCAGGCCAATTGCACGTGCTTCGGCCTGATTGTTGTTTTCACCAAATTGAGTCCCCAGCGTCCAGAGCGCTTTGGCTTCACCATTACCATCGGTGCGATATTCGGGATACTCTTCCTTGTCTTGTGGAACATAATTAATTTTATCAACAATAATAATTTTATCCAACCAGGCATTCTGTTCACGATTAAATAGCGTAAAAGTATGGTAGCCGACGGTAAAATGGAACGTCCAAAATTCATACTGCGGCTTGCTTTCCAGCGAGCTATTTCCCTGAGCTCCAATAGTGCACCAGCCCCATGTCGGTTGATTTTTTGGCTGGGAATTCCAGACATAATCCTGAGAATCATCGATTTTCCAGTACCAACTATTCTGGCTAGCGTTGCCACGTGGATTCACACGCGCCCACATGTAATAATCCGCTTCTTTTTGAATATAAAATTTAAATTCAGCATAGGCAGTGTGATGTTCGGCATTACCACCCGTAATGAACGCCCCACCAGAACACTCAGTGTTTTGTTCAGCATACATACCAGAAAGGGGGACATCTTCGCTTTCCATGCGAATGTAACCGTCGGTGGCCACCGCTTTATCAAAACTTCCACCACCGGCAGTAATGACAAAATCAATTTTATGACCGGAAACCGGCATGCCATCCGCATCGGTTACTTTCACGACAATGGGTTCCGGCAATTGCTTCCCAACTGCCCATTCCTGGTTATTTCCACTCACATACACCAGGTCACTGGGTGCACCAACAGTATTGACTACCGTGAACGACTCAATGGCATTATTAAGATTCGAATGCAACACGACACCGGCATAGGTATCACCTGTGGCACCAAATTGTTTTGCCGGGTCGGAAGCTGTTCCTTCAAAAGTATTATTCACATAAAAATCAAAATGATGGCCGGCTTCATCCTTTCGAATGATCACCTTTACCTCATCACCTGGCTGTGGTGGGGTCGCTGAAAGCGCATCAAAAGCCCCAATTTGATCTGTCAACGCGCCATTTTCGATTTTCCATAAATTAATTTTTTGAACAGTATTTCGTCGCCAGGCCAGATAACCATTCGCATTAGGCGAGGGACTGTCCATCAACAGGGCAAAGCCACCCTGGCCAATTCCTTCCGGATTCGCCGTTTCATCCCATACAACACGTACTTCGATTGGATTTTTTCTTTTGGTAAAAATCGCGACATGGTTCCAGCTATCATCGGTTGCTGAATTCACCAAAGCCCCGTTTTGAATGATAAAATTGGAATTCGCCGCCCAATCACTGCCGAGATCTGTTCGATCAAATTCGTCGGTTATACCCAGTGCATTTGATGTGGTGGCAGAAACAATGTTTGAAATTGCAGAACTGTTTCCAACCTCATCAAAAACCTTGATGGCAAAATAATATTTGGTATTCGACACCAGACCACTGACGGTAAAGCGTTCAGTGGTGCCAGGAGCTGCTGGCCGCAATGAATTAGTTGCCTGTTCGGCTTGTGGAAAACTTGTTTCCGAAATAACGGTTGTCGAAAATCGGATATCATAACGCGAAGCGTTTCCCGAAGCCCCGTCATCACCGGTAGCGGTCCAGGTCAAGGGAACGGATCCCGCACCGGGTACACCGACTTCAAGATTGGCGATAGCATCCGGTGCCACTTTATCAGTGCTTTTAAAGAGATTAAAATTATCGATTCGGGAAGAATGGCCACCCCGGAGAAAAAGCCCGGCATAATTCGTTGCCGAATTTCCCTTGAGTTTCTTGGAATCCGTGATTTTTCCAATCACGCTATTATTTATATAACATTCAAAATGATGCCCCAGACCATCGGTGCTGAAAACAACTTTAAAATTATCGCCAGGGGCCAGGGTTGCACCACCAGCAGCTTGTTTTTTGACTTCGGAATAGACCGCACCATTTGAAATCGTCCAGAGTTCCAACCCCGCAGAAGTTAAACGAACAAAATAACCATCAGCATTTTTGACGGGCTTATCAAGCATTCCGGCAACACCAATAAATTGTAAGTCAGCCGCACTGGCAGAACCTGAAATATCGAAACTCAATTGGGTTGGATTCTGAATCCCTTTATACGTTGCCAGATAATTCCAGCTTTGATCTGAAGTATTAATACCTAATTCATTATCCGTAATCACATAATTGGCCGGTGCATCCCAGACTTCGCTTAAATTGGTCCGGTTAAAATTATCTGTGACAATTGGATCGGTGGCATTGATAGCATTCAATATGGCGTTATAATAAGTCTTGGCCATGACCGTATATCCCGCATTGCTTGCATGGATTAAATCCAACTGATACATTAATTCAGATGACCAGTTTGGATTGCTCATGAACATTTCAAAGATGCCAGCATAGTAAATTTTATAACCCAGATTCAATTTTTCATAATAAAGTGATAGAATCTCATTATTCAGGGCAATTGTGGGGTCATTCATTCCGTCGCGACGGGGGATGACACTGGAGCAAATAATTTTTGTGTTCGGATTGTATTCATAGATTATTTCCCACATTTTTTTAATATTGCCAATGATCACATTCGTTGACTTCCCTTCGTAAACATCATTGGTACCACCCATTGCAATCACAATGTCGGGTTGATAAGTCGTAAGCCAACCCGGTAAAAAAAGATTCAGCGAATCCACCGTCCAACCCGGATGGCCTTCATGATCGGCGGGAAAACCGGTTCCATGCGTCTGACTCCCTACAAATGTAAAATTAACGCCGGCATTGGTTAGCATTGTGGCCAAATCATCACGATAACCGCCAACGGGATCAGAACCGGCTGCTGCCAAACCCGAAGTCAATGAATTTCCAAGCGGCATGATCCGCACCTGTGCCCAGGTTTGACCGGCCTGAAAAATTAAAAATAGTGCTAAAAGACAAATTAGACTTGTTTTGATTGATAATTTATGACTCCTTCGCATGCAAAAATCCTCCTCAAGTCGATTTATTTGAGAAATTTGGAAAAAGATATCTTATCGTCAGCATTCAAGTGTATTTATTTCAAAGATTTTTCCGGCTGCTGGTTCATAAGCCAGCGCGGAAAATAATTTTAATTTATATCGTGACGATTCATCTCCTGCTTCATATTGGCTGTCGCTAAAAATGGTGATTGATATTAACATCCTAAAAAAATAGCGCTTAGTTATTAAAAAATAACGAAATACAAAAACTGATAGATATATTTGCAAAATTTATACCAAATTGCAGGCTTTCAAAATGTTCAAAATTTTATTGAACTTAGCAATTAATTTGTTAACCGGTTTTAATTCATCATGAAGAAATTTAATAATTTTGTTTTAAATTGATACATAAAATGTTGATGAGTTCGGTCAAAACCTGTGGCACGGCATAAACAGGCCGGTATTGAACATCATCCTCGGGATGCGTATTACAAAGGTTAACATTAATATCGTCGCGTTTGAAAATTGATTCTTCAATCCCGTGAATATTTTTATGGTATGACAACTCGGATATTTATAGGCGCCGACGGTGGTGAATCGCCAGAATTTATTGTTGTTATTTCAATTCCTGATATTTTGGGTTTATTAATACTGGCACTAAATTCAATATCCAGGCGACCGTCCGCGACGATGATATCTGAGTAAGTATAAATCAGTGCCGCATCATGCCCGGCTTGCTGAAAAATATCGAGGTTGCTCAATTTATGTTGACCTTCGATAGTCACACTCATCACCCGCTTATTCGACAGTTCAAAATAAATTTCTGCCAGATGCAATTTTACCTGATAAATACCATTGGGAAGTTCAAACCGATAAGCTTGCATATCATTGCGCTCACTTTGATAAATGGGATCATCCAGGGTATTATTAATAGCATCGGTCGTTGCATAAGTAGCGCCGCCGACATAACCCAACCCACCTCCTTCATATCGCCGATCAGCTATCCAGGGCAAACCGTTGGTGGCAGTATAATCTCCACCACCAGCATTAATTCGAATTTCCGACAACGATGATGCTTCGCCAACCTGCATGGTGACCATTATTTCCTGATTTCCACCATTTGAAGTAATCGTTATCTTCCCCTGATAAAATCCATCTTTTAATCCGGTTCGATTTACCCGTACGGTTAGATTGGTGGTACTACTTTGATTGAGGGTTCCACCTGTCGGTGCAACGAGACTTAACCAGGCTGCTTCCGGATTCTTCGCTGCCGACCAGGTGAGTGCGGCCGTTCCATCATTATTAATTGGAAGGATTAATTCATCCAGCGTATTGCTGAATTTCAATAAATTATTCGGAATTGACAGATGTGGGGCGGGACCGGTGCTTTCAATGATAATTAGTGTTGCCGAGTTCGTTTGAATTGAAAGATTTTCGGTAAACTGGCCATTGGAAATAACAATATCTTTTTCGGTGACTTTTTCCAGATCATCATGCGCATCGAGAGTGGCGTAATTTGTCGTGCGATTATTTAAATAGTGATAGGCACACACCTCGCTATGGTGCTGATCCAACACAAATTTACGATATTTGGCATTCTGGAAGGGAATGTTGGTGACTTTCAAATTGGCCGCATGGGTTGCCGGCGTCAATGTTTTAAAAGTTCCATAAGGTTTGGCTGGGCTGTTACCATCGTCTATTTTATTATAGGTCAGCCGATCTTTTTGATCGAAATGATAAACCAATAATTCAATGGATTGGCTGCCGGTTCGGGTTGCAATGCAACGAACCTGTTCCAGCGAGAAATCGCGACTATCATTTATATCCAGACACCCGGCAGGAAAATCACACCCTTCAACCGGCAGCCGCTCGTCACTTAAATAACTGAACATTTCATAGATATTAAAAATAGGTGTTTTCAGGATTTGATCAGAATTCCAATCCTCATCGTCATCTGGATACGCCATAATTGAACGTAATCCAAATGGCCGGATATCCCCGCAATATAAAATAGACTCGGGCAAATATAATTCACCATTTATATCGGCGACTTCCAGAAAGATATCAGCCATCGTCAACAGCCAGATCGCGGCAAATCGATCCTGAGTAAAGGGTACTCCAAACATATTCCAGTCAGGGGCACATTCGGTAATGAAAATTTTCTTTTTAGCAGCTTCCGTTGCGCCATAAATCGCCACAACATCCTTAGCCATTTTCCAGGCTTCTCGACAGATATAGCGCGGATTGGTACTATAGGCATGTGTTGAAAAATAGCTTGCCGGGCTACCGGTTTGACCATTATAATAATTTTTGCCACTTTTGGTATGGGTTACAAACTGCCTGGAATAGGTCATAACGGCGGTATTATCTGGCCCACCAATTCGCAATTGATTATCCAGCTCGCGCATCGGCGTGGTCCCATAATCAAATAATTTTATAAAACCATCATAACCATATTTATGAAAGTCCCAGAATTCCAGATGATTGGGCTCATTCCAGATGCCCCAATACCACTTTCGGGTTTCTGCCGTCCCATAACGACTGATAAAGTGCTGTGTAATCGTTTTAACCACCTGACTCCATTCCTGATAATCTTTAGGGGGCGAAATGATAGCTTCGCTGAAACTGCCAATCGCATTTGGATCCAGGGCCATACAATGTGGCATGTGGCAGAATTCAACCATGGGTATTAAATTCGCATTATTAACAATTTCATCAAATACCTGATCGAGCCGGGTAAAATTAAAGCCACCAGTTGAACTATATCTTTTCGTATCATACGGATGCCCCGCTTTTTTTTCACTATAATAAACCAGCTTATCGGGATCATTCGGATCATTGCGATAGGAGAGCAGATTTAATGTCCGCCAGTATTTCACTAATTGACGTTTGTGAGCACTGTTTTTCATCAGCTGATGAATTTTTCGGTAAGCGACACTCTGTTCGGCATAAAATTCATTATGGCTGTAGCCACCATAAAAATTACGTAATTTGATTTTTCTGGCCGGGGCCGCCGCATTAATAGTAATATCTGCAAAACTTGGTTGATATAACATCAGAATTAGCGAAGAAAGCCAGAAGACTATCGTGTATATTTTTCTCATTTCGTCATCCTTGAAAATTTTTCAGTTATTGGTCCTTATCCTGCTTTTAAAAATTATCCATTCTTCCTTGAATGAAAATAAAAGACAAATTCCCTACCGACTACTTTTTGATTAAGCAAAACCTGCCCTCTCCCCAACCCTCTTGATCTTGACCCACATCCAGGTACAGGACGCGGGGAGATGATGTCAAATTGGAATAGGACGCCTAAAAGTGTCCAATTTTTGGCCTACACACTTTTGAACTCATCCCCCCAACCCCCTTCTCTTGCGAAGAGAAAGGGAAGAAACCAGCTTTTCCCTCTCACTTTTCAAGTGTGGGGCTAAGGAGTGAACTCAAAAGGTACCAGGGTTGCTCTAATTTCCCGCCATTTGGGCATCACCCCGTGTCCCGTAGAAGATATGGGACACGCTCAGCCCAAAGGAAGTGGGCGTAGCTATTCCCTCGCCACCCGGGAAAGGGATCGCGTGCGGGCTTTGAGCATGGTCTAATAATGAATCATTAAAACAATTTAAAAAAGTGTACAGTATCAAAAAGACGACTTTTGATATTAAAGTATCGAAACCGGTATTGGCGATTGCGATGATATTACTTTTCCTGTAATTCAGTTTCATTTTCGTGAGCATTCAATTAATAACCACTTCCAAGTGCATAATTTTAAGGTTTAGAATTCAGGTTTATTTCAGGTTTGTTGCTCGTGAATTGTAAATCCAGAATAATCGACCTCAAATTAAGTATAAACCACTAAATTTAAACCTGTTAATGATAATATAATTTCATTATTAACTCCATTAAAAACAAATACTAATCATTATTGCCACTAAATTTTTTATCGCATCATGTATATCTAAATTGATGAGATAATACAGATTTCATACCATTCTATAAATAACGACCTGAAAGTATTTCAAAATACCAATTCTCCCGTAACTTAATCATCTTTCATCAGCATCGATCAATTTTCATTTTTTCTTGACTTTAGTCAATGAAATTTATCAGAAATTTTGTTAATTTTCTTAAAAATGAATTAAAAAAGGAAGAAGTGAATGAAACGTAAAATAATTCAAATCAATGAAGAATTGTGTAACGGGTGTGGAAATTGCGTTACCGGCTGCTCAGAAGGTGCCCTACAACTGGTAAATGGAAAAGCACATCTGGTTAAAGAAAATTTTTGTGATGGTTTTGGTGATTGTATTGGCACCTGTCCTACTGGTGCATTGACAATTGAGGAACGCGAGGCGGATAATTTTGATCAGGATGCCGTAAAAGCGCACCTTTTTGCGACTCAGGGGATTGAAGCGGTCTGGCGGATGGAAGAAGCTCAAAAGCGACACGATGGATTGGTTGCGGAAACTCATCAACACGTTGGCTGTCCAGGCGCCATCAGTCGCCTGTTGGAATCACCAGCGATTAATCTGGAAAAAAATATAACGGATACGATTTCAATCCAGTCGGAATTACGCCAGTGGCCGGTTCATTTCCGATTGATTAATCCACAGGCCCCTTTCTTCAAAAATAAAGAATTGGTTTTGATGAGTCCCTGTGGACCATTGGCGATGGCGGATATTCATCGATACTACTTACAGGATCGAAGTGTTATCGTTGGCTGTCCTAAATTAGATGACACCAGTACTTATGTTCCAAAATTAACCACGATTTTAAAATTAAATCCCATCCCGAAAATGATTATCGCCCGGATGGAAGTGCCCTGCTGTGGTGGATTAACCCGCATTGCCATGGCGGCGGTTCAGGCTTCCGGACGTTCGGATTTAGTGCTGGAAGAAAACATTATTGGGACAGATGGGAATATTAAAGATATTCAGGTGATTTCATAGAACCAGGAAATTACTCCTTTTTGAAGTTCTTTTTCTCAAATTTTTGCTAAAGTACTCTCCTGACCTTCTTCAAAAATGAAGAATTGACGCTATATTTTTTGCCGGGCAGGAGGTGGTTGTCAATCTTTTTTTCCTGCCCAACTCCTGTTTTCCTGATTTTTTTATAAAATAATTCCGATTTGTCATGCCTTTTGGATTAAAATGTCGGGCACATTCGTTTATATTGATATAAGAACCAGATAAGGGCCAAAGATATCGTATTTCAATTAAGCGTTCTTGTTCCGATTTTTGCTTCCTCAGGTTGAATATCAAATTTTCCCTTTTTTATATAATTTTTTCAAACCATTTATAAAACTCAGGAGGTTTTGTATGTTTAAAATTTTTGTCGCTTCGCTGGCGTTCCTGCTTGTTTCATTTACAATCGGGAGTGCTCAAACCACATTTACTGATGTCACATCAATTGCACAGATCAACGTAACTGGCTCGGCTGGAGTCGGTTTCTTTGATTTTGATAACGATAACGACTTTGATCTTTATCTCAATTTTTTCGCTGCCAAGAATATTCTCTTTCGAAATGAAGGCGCACTCGAAAATTTTGTTTTTTCTGATATAACCGCTGCATCCGGTCTGGAGGCTACCAGCGGCGGGGGCGGACCGAGTATCGTTGATTATAATAATGATGGTTTCCAGGATATTTTTTTATGTAATCATGGACCAAAGTTATTGTATAAAAATAATGGTAATGGGACCTTTACGAACGTAATTGCAGCTTCCGGAATTACAATTACTGGCCAGACAAATGGAAGGGCGTTTGGCGATTTTAATAAAGATGGGTATCTCGATCTATATATGGTCAATTGGAATACGAATGAACCAGCCGTCCTTTATAAAAACAGTGGTCCCCCGGATTGGAAATTCACCGATGTAACGGCGGCAGCGGGGGCAACTTTTCAGGGTTCAGGGCATGCCTGTGTTTTTGTAGATTATGATAATGACGGTGATCTGGATATTTTTATTTCCGTCTATTATGGGAATAATGTCCTCTATCGGAATAATGGCAATGAAACATTTACTGACGTCTCGGCACACTCAGGGATACAGGTCGGGAGCCGGTGTCGTGGTATCACCTGGGGCGATTATGACAATGATGGCGATTTGGATTTATACGTGACCCGCGGATCATTCCATACGCCATACGCGAACTACCTTTTCCGAAACGAAGGCGCACCCAATTGGAATTTTACCGATGTGTCGAATGCTGCCGGCGTCGCTCATACTGGCGATGCTTCGATGTCCGCTTTTGGTGATTATGATAATGATGGCGATCTGGATATTAGTATTGGTAATATCACCAATCAAAGAAATGTTCTTTATCAAAATAATGGAAACGGGACTTTTACCGATGTTGCGAGTAGTGCCGGTGTTGCCGGTACATTTGCTTCCAGTGGCCTCGCACCCTTTGTGGATTATAATAATGATGGTTTTCACGATATTTACGCCGTCAATAGTGGTTCACATTGTTTATTTAAGAATAACGGGAATTCAAATAATTGGATCAAAATTAAATTAATCGGGACGGTGAGTAACCGGGATGGCCTTGGCGCCCGGATTTCCGTTACGACAGATACCCGCACACAAATTCGTGAAGTAGACGGCGGCAATTTAGGAATGGCCTTCCAATGTCCACAACCTGTTTCTTTTGGACTGGGGAACGCGATGGTGATTGATCAGATTCGGGTGAAATGGCCCAGCGGGATTATCAGCACTTTAACGCAAGTTGCTCCAAATCAATGCCTGACCATTATTGAAAACGAGCTTTCTCTTAAAGGCTTTGTCAAATTTTATCCTCATTATCTCAATACCCGAATAAAATTTGGTATGCTGGTTGGTTTTATTGACCTTCCTAAAACAGAAGACATTTATCAAATTAAAAAAGGCGCAGTTGAAATCACGCAAATCGGCGAAAACGAATTAACCACGCCAATCTCTGCATTAAACTTTCCCTGGTTCATTTTTGATTATAATCGCGATGGTTTGAAGGACCTAATGGTTGGGTTTAATCTCAATTCCATTGTAACAGCTATTGGAAAACAAACCGGTCCAGTGGGTATTAAACTCACTGGTAAAGTCGCTGAAAAGGATTTTATGGCTACGGATACAATAGTTGTATTCAATTGGCCGCATCCAGCGACATTGGCAAAAGAAAATTTTGAATTTGCGGAAATCAGCGCGACTGAATTACCCGGCGAATTCAATCTGACGCAGAATTACCCGAATCCATTTAATTTAACCACCACGATTAACTATCAAATGCCCGTAGCAGGTATGGCTGAACTGACGATTTATAATTCATTGGGAGAAACGGTTCGCACTTTGATAAATCATTTTCAAGCTGCGGGACATTATTCGGTTCAATGGGATGGCTGTAACGAGTATAATCAGTCGGTTGTTTCGGGAATTTATTTTTATCGGCTTCGGATTGATAATAGTTTCGGTGTGATCAGGAAGATGGTAGTGATAAAGTAGCAGCAGAGAGATTATGAATATCAAGAGGTTACAACCTTTAAACCGTGAACTCTGAACCTGGAACCGATTAATTTACGTTCTGATGCTATAAAATACGGATTAATCCAGAAAAGCTAATTGTTGATAGGCGGCTCTAACAGCTTCTTTAAATTTACGATAAGAACCAAGCAAGGATAATTTTTCTAAATTCACTTTTTGTCCGATTGGTGTATAGAGTTCTGAAAGTGTAAGTTGATAACGGTGTCTTCGGGTTACATGTTGATGTGCAATTGAAATTGCATTTTCAATAACTTTTTTTGGATCTGGTAATGATTCTGGATGACGTAGCAAGCCTAATTCATGATCAGTCTTGTCAGTTCCAATTTCCTGCTTCAACGTGTCTTTATCGGCGAGTAGCCAGGCTTCTGTCATTTGTACCGGTACAATTGCCACCAAAATTTGACAGTTTTCTTTCAAATTATTTTGTGTTGCTTCAAACGCCGGAGTAATTTTGTTTGTAAATGCAAATAAATCCGTTTCGGCATCAGCGTCAGTGTGTACACACAGAACCATTAAGCCCATCTCGAAAGCTTTTTTCGCGGCGTTTAACACTTCATCGCTAAAAGCGCTTTTACGTACTGAAATATGTTGCACCGGCAAAACATCAATCGCTCCATGACACTCAAAAGCAATATCTTCGAATGTGCGTTGAATGATTGATTCCAGAAATCGAGTGTCCGTCGGCCCTTCGGTCATATAACCGACTAAAATTTGTTTTATTTTAATCATTTGGATTTGAGTGTTTCGATGGTAGTTTCAAAATCAGCTAATCCCAGATATTTTACAACTTCAGCTAATGTCCATTTTTTTTCATTTTCTGAAAAATTTAAGCTTAATTGAGTTTCTCCACGTTCCACCGGTAGCATTTGGCTGATATGAGATTTGATTTTTCGAATTTCAGTCTGAGCTTCCTTTTTAAATGGAACTTCTGTAATACGGGTAATCAATTGCGACAGCCAGATTTTCACCCGCTGATCGGCATTGAGATTAAATATTTCACCCATCAGAACCGGAGAATGCGTATTGACGACAATTTGGCGCAAGGTACTATTCGGATCTGAAAAATCGACACTTAGCTCCTGGAGTAATTGAGCCATGGCTTTGATTCGGGCCGGATGAATGCCATTTTCTGGTTCTTCAAAACAAAGTAAACCATGATGTTGCTCATCATTCTGCAGGATACATAATGTCAGTAGCCGTAGTGTGCCTTCGGAAAGAACGCGTGACGAAAATTCCCGGCCATCCTCGGCACGAACTTTAATAATGAATTGCTGATTAGCTTTATCGTTATCAACATCAACATCAGTCAAAATCGGTAATAAATTATTCAAACGCTGTGAAATCTTTTTTAATGCATATTCATCATTTATCTTAATTCGATATAACGCTGCTGCGAGATTTTCACCAGTTTGGCTAATCACATCCGTAACACCTAAATCCTGTCGGGTGGGTTCGCGCAATGCCTGGGGATTAAGTTGTAAAAATTTCCAATTACGCATCTCTTCTTTTGCGCCAAATACATGCGGAAAATCGACCGAGTTGATGCCACTTAGCACCGTTTGTGTGATCGCGTTTGCAGGTGTCGCTTTTCCGCCCTGTCTTCCGTCCTGCGGTATCTTAATGGTCGGAATACCATCCTTAAGTTCAGTGAAAATGTATGGGATACCCCGTCGTCCTGCAGTCACTTTCGGTCGCCAAAATTCCAGTTGTGCTTTAGGAACGAACCTTTTAATCCATTGATCCACTTGATGTTTGAGCGGAGTTAAAGCTTCATGCGTAACATATAAGTCTTCAAATCCCTTTTTATTTTTTCGCCGTTGGATTTTTAGCTCGTACCTCAAGCGGGTGTATTTTAAATCCGCCTCACTCCCCCAATTGTCACGAACTTTTTTATCAACCAGCATTTCAACTGCGAATGTCATTTCATCCGCATGCCACTCTTCACCAAATTGCGTAAAAAGCTCAATGGGTTCGCCACGTTGTTCTTTAAATGCGGTCTTTAAATCAGCCGCTGCTAAACGAGAGAGTAATTTAAGCGCATCAAAAAGATTACTCTTGCCGGAAGCATTCGTGCCAACAATCACCGTTAGTGGCGAAAATTCCATTTCAAAGTTATTAAAGGTTTTAAAACCGTTTATTTCTATTTTTGTAATCATAATTTTCTAACATTTAAAACAGGTAAAAAATGATTCCTGTATAAACAGGATTGATGTACTCATAATTTGTAACCGATCACCGGGTGAAAGCAAACAATTTTCATTTTTTGTGTCCAGGGCAGATGTGGATAAAGTTTGCCAGAATATCCTCAAGCAGACTGCGCATCATAAAAAGATCAGCTTTGCTGAAAAGTGTGAACACTTTATTGAATGTTGTCATCCGACATTGTCGCTGAAAAAGATTGCGAAAGATAACGTTTGCTGGATTTGACCCATCCGGTTGGTTGATGTAACACCTTATTAACCTTAGTAATTCGCAAACCCCGGGACACCACCAACCTTATTACCTTATTGGTGATGATAATCAAATGAAGAAATAAGGTAATAAGGTTAAATTGTAGGGACCCTCGAATTGTTACTAAGGTCAATAAGGTCTATTGGGTTTGATCTCGCGGCCTGGTTGATTAAAAACCTTATTAACCTGAGTAATCAGTAAAACCGGAGACACAACAAATTTGATACTATTCCCTGTGATCGGTTACCATAATTTACTTCATAAAAATAATAAAATCAAGATATTTTTAGTGGAATGAATTTCAAAAAGTCGATGAACTGAAATTTTATGATTTGAGAATCTTAAAAAACCAGACCTTCAAGGTTTTAATAACATTGAAGGTCACTTCAACAAATTTAGCTTGAGTTTCCCCAAAATAAATAGTATATTTTATTGATTCACTTTACATCAATATTGATTAACTGATAATCTTCCTGATTTTTGGAAACATGAAATATAAAATTGCCGGAGACAAATGAAAATGGATAAATTTAAAAAAGCAGCGGCCACTTTACTTAAATATGAAAAACTTTATGGACCTCGTTTGATGGAAATTTTTTCGATTGCAAACGGTTATATCGCCAGAGAATTGACAGATGGATTGGTGGCCGGTGTACCGCAACGCACCGTGATGGGACCGGATCAACTATGGGTTGTCCCAATCATTTTAACACAAAAGGCCGGTGGCTATGGAGAGATTGGCGCGCTGATTATTGATGAACTCACGGGTAAGGTAAAAGGCATCACCGAGAAGAATGAAATTTTCCAGAAGGCGGAGTTACTCCATGCGGAAAAAGCCCCGGCTGCTTAAGCAAGAAACAAATTTCCCCTCCCCCCCCCAACAAAACCCTTGACAATCCCCCCCAAATTTGCGTAAAATATCAAAATCATTTCAATAAAACATATCCAAACCAGTCGAAAAAAACGTATAATAAAAATATTTATAAAAAAACTTTAATCAGAAATTATCAATACTTTTCATTTTAAGGACGAACCTGAATGGCTGCAAAAGAAGCAAAAGCCAGAATCAAAATTAACAAACTCCTCGAAGAAGCCGGCTGGCGATTTTTTGATTCGGCAGCGGGGAAGGCGAATATTTTGCTGGAAAATCAGGTCAAATTGACCAGGGCGGCTCTGGATGAACTGGGCGAGGATTTTGATAAAACTACTCATGGATATGTGGATTTCCTGCTGCTCGATGAACAGGGTTTTCCGTTTATCGTTTTGGAGGCGAAGGCGGAAGATAAAAATCCGTTGTTCGGCAAGGAGCAGGTACGGAAATATGCCAATTCCCAGCATTGCCGGTTTATCATCCTGTCCAACGGGAATATTCATTATTTCTGGGACCTGGAGCGGGGGAATCCACATGTTATCAGCCGGTTTCCATCGCCGCAAACCGTTACAGGTTACTCTAAATTTAAGCCGGATCGGAATAATCTGGTGCGGGAATCGGTGGGTGATGACTATATCGCCCTGACCCAAAAGCCCGATTTTCTTGCGGATCCCTCATATACCGATGAAAAATTCCGCAAAAGCTATATTGAAGTCAATAAGCTGCGTTTTTTGCGGAAATATCAGCTTAAAGCCGTTCAGGCTATTCAAAAGGCTGTTAAGGCTGGCAAGGATCGTTTTCTGTTTGAAATGGCCACCGGTACCGGCAAAACCTTGGTTTCAGCAGCCGTGATCAAACTTTTTTTGCGGACCGGTAATGCCCGCCGGGTCCTGTTTCTGGTTGATCGAATCGAACTGGAGGATCAGGCGTATAAAGCATTTGTGGCCTACCTGAAAAATGATTACAAGACGGTTATCTATAAGGAAAACCGGGATGACTGGCGGAAAGCCGAGATTGTGGTTTCTACGATACAGACCTTTCTGGCCCAAAACCGGTATAAGCGCCTGTTTGCACCGGATGATTTTGACCTGGTGATTTCGGATGAGGCACATCGCAGTATCGGGGGCAACAGTCGGGCGGTTTTTGAATACTTTATTGGCTTCAAACTCGGCCTGACAGCAACGCCAAAAGATTATCTCAAGCATCTCGACACCGCCGAACTGGGCGAAAACGATCCGCGGGAACTGGAACGCCGGCTGCTGCTCGATACTTACAAAACTTTCGGCTGCGAAAATGCCAATCCCACCTATCGTTATTCGCTGGTGGATGGTGTCAAAGATGGCTTCCTGGTCAATCCGATTGTGGTGGATGCAAGAACCGAAATCACCACGCAACTGTTATCGGACCAGGGGTATTCCATCACCATTCAGAATGAGGACGGCAAAACCGTGGAAGAGACCTACATCCAGAAGGACTTTGAAAAGAAATTTTTCTCCGAAAAAACCAACCGCGTCTTCTGCCGGTCGTTTCTGGACAATGCGCTACGCGACCCGATTAGCGGTGAGATCGGAAAAACCATCATCTTTTGCGTATCCCAAAATCATGCGGCCAAAATCACCCAAATCCTGAATGAAATGGCGCATCAGGTTTTTCCGCATCGGTATCATTCCGACTTTGCCATTCAGGTGACTTCCCGGATTACCGACGCCCAGCAGTTTACGATCAATTTCACCAACAACCGGCTTTCCGGGACTGCCAATTTTAATCCGGTCTATAAAACCAGCAAAACCCGGTGTTGTGTCACTGTTGGGATGATGACCACCGGCTATGATTGTCCTGATCTTTTAAATCTCTGCCTGATGCGGCCGATTTTCTCGCCCACGGATTTTATTCAGATCAAAGGCCGCGGCACCCGGAAGCATAATTTTTCGGAAGAAGTTATCGATCCGGCGTTAAAATCACAGATTGGCGATAAACCGAAAACGTATTACAAAATGTTCGATTTCTTCGCCAATTGTGAGTATTTTGAGAAAAAATTCAAATATGATGAAGTCCTGAAGCTGCCCCAATATGATGCTGGCAATAGAGGCGGGCTGCCACCCCGGCCGCCGGCAAAAGGATACGATTCACAGCGGCAGGATGCGATTCAGACCATTGCCGATATTCCTATCGGTCCCGATGGAATGAAAATCGACCGGATGTATTTTGAAAAATTCGAACAGAAAATTATCGATCACCCGGTATTGAAAAAGCAGGCTGAAGCGGGTAACTGGGAGGAGCTGCTGGATTATATCGAGCAAAATATTCTGGATAAACCGGAAGAATTTTTCACGCTGGAAAAACTGCGCGCGGCCATTCAGGTGGACCGACGGGTTTCGCTGCGGGAAATTATCGAGAAAATATTTGGCATGATCCCGTATTTCAAGTCCAAAAATGAACTGCTGGATGATGAATTCGATAAATTTGACAGCCGGTATCTCCCCAAAGAAGAGTATTTTTCTTATGCCAAAACGGTTTTTAAGGCCTATATTCTGGATCCCGATTTCAGAAACATTATTGATAGCGGCTATTTTGCTCAATTGAATGTTTCACCGTATGGCGAAGCTTTTAAAAAGCTGCCACCAGAGCTGCGGCAGGCCATACCGGAATATATTAAAGATTTTGTAATGCTGAACAAATTTGCAGCGTGATGAATCGAATATTATTGGTTAAAAAACTAAAGTGTTCAGACATTTAAGTAATTTTCTCCCATTTAATCATTAAAATGCAAAAAGTCATGCCCGTCCGTTAGCTAACGGATTAGCGGGCATCCACAGTATTTTGAAGAATGGATTCCCGCTAAACTTGTACTCGAATGTTTTTGTCGAGTAAACAGGCAGGAATGACTGGGATTGCTACAGTAACAAGAAGACACTTAATTAATATTAAGAACAAATCAAAAAATGTGCGCAACACCATTGGTTAAAAACCTTATTTATTTTTTTCCCACCTTAGTAGCAAACTGACCCACCATATCTCGACCTTATTTACCTTATTTAGGCGAATAATCAGGTAATAAGGTTAAGTTTCATTGGGTTTCATGGCTGCTAAGGTCGCAAATACGAAAATAAGGTAAGATAACCTTGCGAGGGTAAAATATAACGTAACAAATATATTAATCAATATACATAATCCAGACAATTTAAAAACCTTCGCAAGGTTAATTCTCGGACAGGATCTCCTTTCTGGGAATTTACAATTAAAGAAGCTGTTGCTTCGGGATAATAATGATGATCGAAAAGCTGGAGCTTTTCGAATAGGGGGTAACCAAACTGGAGTTTGGTTACCAGCTAAACCTTGCGAAGGTTAAATTTAATGCTGCAGATAGATTAACAATAGCATTTTATTCAATATACATAATCCAGACAATTTAAAAACCTTCGCAAGGTTAATTCTCGGACA
>DYKB01000021.1:93920-99425 GCA_020722815.1 Caldithrix sp.
TCAATATACATAATCCAGACAATTTAAAAACCTTCGCAAGGTTAATTCTCGGACAGGATCTCCTTTCTGGGAATTTACAATTAAAGAAGCTGTTGCTTCGGGATAATAATGATGATCGAAAAGCTGGAGCTTTTCGAATAGGGGGTAACCAAACTGGAGTTTGGTTACCAGTTAAAATTAAGGGCGAAAAAATGTTATGTTTTCATTCTACACGAAGAATCAGTTGTGCAATGTTGCATCGATTATCTTCAGATTCTTCGTTCCGCAAAACTTGCCCTGAGCACCTGTCGAAAGGAACGCTGAACTCAGAATGACAGAATCACCTTCAATCCTTGAGAGGATATAAAACCTATTATAGCAGAAATTCGTCCAAAAAATAAAAACAGACACCCCGTCCACGTCCGCAACCTTCTAAAAATCAAACCAACTCCGCATTCTGCCGCTCCCGTTTTTGCAGCGCGCCGCGAACATTCCGGTCGCGGACCATTTTCGAGATGCGAATGTTCTGCGGGGTGATTTCCAGCACTTCATCTTCGGCAATAAATTCAATCGACTGATCCAGCGACAGCAATCTCGGTGGTCGCAGCGTAATTGTGGCATCCGAGGTGGAACTGCGCATGTTGGTGAGTTTCTTTTCTTTGGTGATATTCACATCGAGGTCACCATTCCGATTGCGTTCGCCAATCACCATTCCTTCGTAAACCTGGGTTCCAACTGGTACAAAGAGTTCGCCGCGATCTTCCATGGCCTGACTGGCGTAACCGGTGACCCGGCCGGCGCGATCCGCCACCAGGGCACCCGAAGTCCGCTGTGGAATGGGACCCACCCAGGGTTCGTAGCCTTTAAATATCGAATTCATAATCCCCGCGCCCTTGGTGTCGGTTAAAAAATGGCTGCGAAAGCCAATCAACCCGCGTGAGGGGATGAAAAATTCCAGATCAGTGCGATCGCTGCCGTTATTGATCAGATTCATCATCCGACCTTTGCGCTGGGATAATTTTTCGGTCACAATGCCCACAAATTCTTCCGGTACATCAAGAAAGACGTGTTCCACCGGTTCACAAATTTTTCCATCAATCTGTTTGGTAATCACCCGCGGCCGGGAAACCATAAATTCATGACCCTCGCGCCGCATCGTTTCGATGAGAATCGCCATTTGTAATTCACCCCGTCCGCAGACTTCAAACGCATCCGGCCGGTCCGTGGATTTTACCTGAATTGCCACATTTCCCAGCCTTTCTTTATTTAGCCGTTCACTCAAATGGCGTGATGTTAAATATTTCCCCTCACGACCGGCAAATGGACTGGTATTCACATAAAAAATCATCGACAACGTGGGCTCGTCCACCCGAATACGTGGCAGCGGTTTGGGATCTTCCAGCGATGAAATGGTATCCCCGATTTTTATGTTTTCCACGCCTGCCAATGCCACGATGTCACCGGCAAAAACTTTATCGGTTTGAATTTTCTTTAAATTCTGAAAAGTATATAATGCGGTAAATTTGATTCCGGGAACAGTTCTATCCTCACCGCACAAAGTGTACAAACGGTTCATTTCCAGGGTTCCATTCGAAAGTCGTCCAATCGCAATCTGGCCAATGTAGGAATCATAATCCAGATTTGTCACGAGAAATTGCGAAGTCGCCGTGTCATCGGTGATGGGCCCGGGAATTGTATTCACAATCGCTTCAAATAAGGGATGAAGGCTCGTAGAATCGTCATGTAATTCGCGGTGCGCTACTCCCAGTTTGGCATTGGTGTACAGAATCGGAAACTCAATCTGTTCTTCGGTAGCGTCCAGTTCAATAAACAGATCGTAAACTTCGTTCACGACTTCCTCAATCCGCTGATCCTGCCGATCAATTTTATTAATCACCAGAATGACGGGCAGCTTTTTCTGCAAGGCTTTCTTTAATACGAACCGGGTCTGAGGCAGCGGGCCTTCACTGGCATCCACCAGTAACATGACGCCGTCAACCAGATTCAGGCTGCGTTCGACTTCGCCGCCAAAATCAGCGTGGCCTGGCGTGTCCACAATATTAATTTTGATATTATTGTACATAATCGCCGTATTTTTCGCCATAATCGTGATTCCCCGCTCGCGTTCCAGATCCATGGAATCCATGACCCGCTCGGTGATTTCCTGATTATCCCGGTAAATACCACTCTGTTTCAGCATTCCATCAACCAATGTTGTCTTGCCATGATCGACATGCGCGATGATGGCGATATTTCGAATATTCTCTTTTCGTTTCAATCCAGTATTCTCCAGTAATCTTCAATAATTGCTAATTCTGTTTGTTTGGCGCCGAGCGCATGGCGCATAGCTGATCGTTGTAAATTTTGCGACATTGAACTCACTTGTAATATATTCAGCACGCAGCTCATTGCGCTTTGCGCCTCGCGCCGGAAGGTCTTTTCCAAAATTCAACCGGTTTTTGTATTCAATATTTTTAAAAACTACGAGTCGGTGTGTACTTGGTAGTTTATTCGCGGTGTGATTTCGGGGTCATCCTTCTTCAAAAAATGAAACCGCAAGATACGAAAATTTTTTGAAAAATCAATGGAAAAAATTTGAAAAGTGGAAATATTTTAAAAAAATAACAGTTTGGCGGTTGGGATTTTGGGGCAAGTGGCAAAACGAACACCCTTTCAAAGGTTTCAAATCTTTGAAAGGGTTCGACGGAAAATTTTTAAAAAAAAGACTTGACTTTTATTTTGACAATGATTATATTGTTAAGTGAGATGACAATAAAATTTTTGCCAGAAGGAGTACATTATGAGAATTCAAACGGGTAACCCGGTTAGCGGAGATAATTTCTATAAGCGAGGCTATTTAATTGATCAGGCCTGGGACCTCCTCGAATCCGGCAGTCACATCTTAATAGCCGCCCCCAGGCGCGTGGGGAAAACATCTTTAATGCATTATCTCATAGATAATCCGCGAAAAAATTATAATTTTCTTTACCTTGATGTTGAATCCATTAATAATGAAAATGAATTTTTCAGGCGGGTTGTCAATAAAGTATTAAAAAGTGATTTCATTAACAGATCACGAAAATTTTTATCATTCCTGGAGGAGCATCTGCCAACTATCAAAAAAGTCGGACCGGATGGTGTTGAATTTGGTGTCACGGATCAGCATGATTATCTGGACATGCTGACTCGTATTTTAAAATCGATTGTTTGTGAAGATAAAAAGCTGGTCATTATGCTGGATGAATTCCCGGAGACACTGGAAAATATTATTGAGGATGAAGGCGAAAATGCCGGCCGGCATTTTTTACAGAGTAATCGGGAATTGCGCCACGATAGCGAATTATGTAACAACATTCAGTTTATTTACACCGGTTCCATTGGACTGGAAAATGTGGTGAGCAAACTCAATGCGATACAAACCATCAACGATCTCTCCCGTCTGAAAATTCCACCGTTGCAACCAACAGAAGCAACAGAATTGATTACACAATTGCAGGAAAATCTTGAATTTAATCTTTCAAAAAGCCTTATCGATTATATTCTTCAAAAAATTGAATGGTTAATTCCATTTTATATCCAACTCATCATGCTGGAATTAAAATCTCTCTACCGGGATGAAAAGCTGAAAAACATCACGAAAAACACCATTGATCGGGCATTTGACAACATGCTGGAGCAAAGAAACCATTTTGAACATTGGCATACCCGACTTCGTAAGGCATTAAAAGCGGCCCATGATTATAATTTTGTCAAAGAACTGCTCAATATTGCTTCTGAAAAAAACACGATCACTTCCAATGAAATTTTTAATCTGGCAGTCAAATATGGATTAGAAAATAGCTATAAAGACCTGGTCGGTTCATTAATTTATGACGGCTATATCAATAACCATGACGACGCTCAGGTCTATCGTTACAATTCCCCAATTTTAAGAATGTGGTGGAGGAAAAATGTCGCGAATTGATTTCCCCAAAATCTATAATCCCGCCAATCAAACGCCCCAGGAGCTTATTGACAATTTTGTGGTGCGAAATGAACTCTTTCAGGAGATCTTTGAAGATATCAAACAATCTGAAATGACGCACCCGGAGCAGCATTATATTATTCAGGGGATCAGGGGACAGGGAAAAACCACAATGCTGCTGCGGATTGCTTATGAAATTGAGAACGATGTGGAACTGCGAAAAAGACTCATTCCAGTCATATTTAATGAAGAACAGTACAACATCAGCCGCCTGTTCAAACTCTGGGAAACGGTCGCCGAATATCTGGATGAGATGGGCGAGATTAAAGGACTTTATCATGCGATGCAACCATTTGAAAAAGAGGCTGATTTTGAAGAGCGTTGCTTTCAAATTCTCGAAACGGCATTAAAAAAGCACCAGAAGAAAGCAATTTTGTTTATTGACAATATCGATGAAATGTTGACCAAATTTTCCAAACGGGAGCACCAGCGGCTGCGGGAAGTGTTCCAGGAATCTGCCGAATTGCGAATCATTGGGGCATCGTCGGTGAGCCTGGAGTTTCATTATGATTATGGTAAACCATTTTACCAATTTTTTCGGATGCCACAACTACGGGGATTAAATACTGAAGAAACGAAAATCTTGTTGTTAAAATTGGGTGCGTATTATAAAACCGATCGTGTCCGGGAGATTGTCACCAACCAACCGGGGCGAATCGAAGCCTTGCGTCGCATGACTGGCGGTGTGATTCGCACAATTATTCTGCTGTATGAAATCTTTGTGGACGACACCAATGGAAATGCATTCCTCGATCTGGAAAAAATACTGGATAGCGTCACCCCCCTTTATAAACACCGCATGGACAAACTTTCTGCACAACAGCAGGAGATTATCGATTTCATTGCCCTGAGTTGGGACGCCGTCAGCGCCAAAGAGATCGCTCAAAAAACCAAACTGGAAAGCAAAGCCGTTTCCGCCCAAATGAAACAGTTGGAACGATACTACATTATCGAAAAGGAAAAAACGGATACGAAAAATTATCTCTACCGAATTCATGAACGATTTTTTAATATCTGGTATCTCATGCGCCTGGGCCGTAAATGGGATGCCCGGCGGGTGCGTTTTCTGGTTGAATTTTTACAAATCTGGTGCGATGAAACCGAACTGGAAAAACGCGCTAAAAAACAACTGGATGCAATAAAACAGGGACGGCTTCAGGATAAACATGCGCTGTTTATGACCGAAGCGCTGGCAAGAACACCGATAAAACGAGAATTACAGCATGAATTGGTGGCAGAAACGCGAGGCTATCTGGACAGGACGCATTCGGAATTGAAGGAGTATCTTGGCCAATCAGATTATGAATTGGCAAAAATGGCTGATAACGCCTATAATTCAGATGATTATCAAGCAGCATTCGAAAAATTAGAGCAAATCAAAATTAAAACTCCTGACGACTATTATTTCTTAGCATTTTTGTATGATACAAAATTCAAGGATTTTGTAAAAGCGGAACAGTACTATCTGATGGCCGTGGCCAAAGAACACGCAGGTGCCATGT
>DYKB01000076.1 GCA_020722815.1 Caldithrix sp.
GTAATTTTTTGGTTAGAGTTCAGTAAAATTTTAAAAAGTTATGCGTAAGGGTTAGGTCATGAGAGGGATGGGGGGAGGACAATAAAAGCTGAAAACCACTATGGTTGTATGATATTACTATTGCTTTCCGAAGTAACCGTTAATAAAAACCATCAATCCTGAAATCCAATGGAACCATTGAACCTTATTTACATTCACATCTGAGCGTCACAATTTCCCAGGCTAACATTTCCAGCCGGTTCCCGGTGAGTAATCCCTTTTCTTCATGCGGGCTACTTTTATAAATTGCCGTTGGTTTTTGATCGCCGGTCCAATTGAGAATAACCTGCTGTGGCGAACCCGAAGTGTTGAAGAGCCGAATTATGCTTGCCTGTCCATCCTGCGATGTTTTGAGTGAAGTCAGTATAACAGTCGCTGGCTCAATTTTCAAAAATGGTTTCAATGGGGAGGTCTTTCCATCAACGGGTACAGCGATGAGCGGTTGACTTCGTTCGATACCAAAATGGCTGGCTTCACCCGAATTGAAATGACGATGCGGGCGAATGGCATAACGAAAAGTCGTTACTCCTTCCTGATCGGCTTTATAATTTGTATGCCAGTAATTATTCATGATATATGAATCGATCGTCTGCGAAGGCAGGAGATATTTTATCCAGGGACGATCGGGGAATAAATTCCAGACCTCGGCTGTAATTCCACCAACTTCGACCAGCGGTGCGTCCAAAGGTACCCACGTGACACCATAATCCTGATTCGATATATCCACCCAGCGCTGTACGGAAAAATGATTTTTACAGGCGCCGGCGATCTGGTCTGCCTCCGGCCGAATCAGGCCCCATCCCAAATCCATATAAATGGTTCCTTCGGGGATATTAAATGGAAATGCCAGATGAACTCCTTCTTTTTCACGGACTTTTTTCCGGTCAATCACGTCCATAATTTCTAAATAGTTGGTCCCCGCCGCCAGCCGAACTTCACGGGTAAGTTTCTGGCAGCCAGGTGCATCAGATTCGACAAGGAATGTCCCAACCAGCGGCCCGGATTCTTTTTGACTGATTTTTACCGATTTTACCCGTTCGGCATTTTCAGGATTTATGCCCGGGACATAGACAAATTCATTCAATCCGGAATTTTGTTTTAAATCCACCAATTCTACGTTCAATTCCAGCCAATTGAAGCTCTCAATGGCACCAGTTTGGGGATTTAACTTGATTTTTAATTGATTATTCTGAAGTGTTTGATCGGTAATTTTAATTTCCCCCTCAAAAAATGCCTTACCAGTTTGCAAAAAATAACGTTTTGCGCTAAAAGGGTCGACATTTTTTGCCAGAAACACAAAATCACCATTCGACAGACGTTGTGAAGGGACTGGATTTCCCTTTTCATCCAGAACACGATCCCCAACTAATTTCACTTCACGGGAAATTTGTACCAAATCTGTGCGAGGCCATGAATTGGTATTTAAAACGTCCAGCACTTTGACAGGTTCTTCGGAATGATTCTGAATCGTTTTAAAGGCATCTTTAAGTAATTTATTGGACTGTTTTTCCGCATCGAGTGCAAACGCCTGTTTGATTTGCCATTGCCCCAAAGCAAAAGGGTCATCCGGCGCGCTGATGCTATTATGTGCGCCCCAGGTATGTTCATTAAACAATAGCACATTGCGCCAGGCCTTTTCAAAATCATCAAAAGGGAAGCTGGCTGGATTCAACAAAGTCCACACTGTTTCCGCCTGAATCAGTCGTTCCGCAGCATTTCGGGCCAAAGCCGTTTCCCGTGCCGTAGAAGCCGCACCATCTTCCCAATAGGGTGTAAAGTCACCTTTCACGACCGGTAAATTTGCACCATAGCGTTTTTCAAACTCGGTAAACATTTCATCACTGGTGGAAATGATGATTTTGGGCGATTCATATTTGGCATTCCACTCCTTCACAAAATCTGACAGATATTCATCCGGCGGCCCATTATCACCGCCGACGGTGTAGCGTAATTGTACCATTTCGTAAGGATAGCCGATTTCCGCCAGACGATTCATGTAATCGATAATCGTTTTGGCGCCATTATTCATGATGCTGCCCGCATTTCCCCCATGAAATAGGGAATAGCCTTTGCCCGCGACCCAGACCAGTAATTTTTCCTTACCGGAAGGTGAAAGCCAATAAAAGGGCCGGTCTCCCCACTTCTTCAACGTGTAACCAATGCGATCCCCCCAGTTTGGAAGCCGCGGCATGAAGTTTGGTCCGCTGGAAAAATATTTGACGCCACTCTGTACCAGCGCCGGCACGATTCCCCAGGCATAACCCGGAATATCGGAAATCATGGCCGAATTAATTTTAACGTCATATTCGGCTTGTAATTTTCGGGCGCAATCCATTAACTGAAATAATTCTTCAGGCCGACACAATCCGGTTAATTCGTTGGCATAAAGCGCCTGTAGTCCAATCCAGCCTTTTTTAATCGCATTGATAAAATTCTCGCGTTCTTTTTGAGATGCCTGTTTCAAATAACTATCGACCGCCCAGAGTACTTCCACATTCCATTTAAATTGGGCGCCTGTTGGATAATTTGCCGTTTTCTCGGCCAGTTGAAGGGCTGTTTTTAAATTATCCCATTGCTTTCGCTCCACTTCTGTCTGGAGTTCGGTGTATCCGATATCATTATGCGAATGGGCGAGAAGATAAATCACACGTTTTGGCACCGGCGTGAGTAAAATTGAATGCTGCTGAATTGGTTCAGTGGCAATTTGAATTTGAATCTCTTGCATCGTCGTTTGAGTAACTGCATTAAATGGGATTTTAATGGAATTAGCGCCCAGGTTCACTTTCGTTTTTATTTCACGACCATCCGGGATTAAGATTTTCGCTGAAGTTGGCATTCCAATATGGACAATGTTCAGATTGACAAATTGTTTTAGCTGGTCTTCCTGAAAAGTGAGTATTTGCTCACTTTGTAATGATACTTGCGAGTGAAGTTCAGACATAAAGGTCATCATCCAGGTACGGCTATTGGCAGCTTCACCCACCAAACGGATTTGTAATGCCGCGCCGGGTGTCATTTTACTACGCAGACATTGCAGATACATAAATCCGAAGAGATCGCCATGTTGATCCTGCTGAACCGACTCAAATCGGAGTATAAAGCCATCGGCGCTTTTTAATTCCCACGTTGACTTTTTACTGGTCTGAATGACAAACGTCGGTTTTTGATTGATAAACATCTCAAATTTTTTATTGCCCCAGTTGCTTCCCAATCCAGCCAGCCAGACGAATGTTAATGGGTCTGTTTCAATATTTTCCGGGACAGCTTGTGTTTGCCATTCAATGGCCATTTTACCATCGGTTGCCCGAACCAGCAAAGCCCGGTTGACCGATGGAATCGGGGAATTGTAATTTATTTCCTCGCCGGATATTTTATGGTGATAGCCATGAAGCCAATTAGCAGAATGGGTATGAATATCAGTTGATTTTGCTATTTTCATTTGCGCCCTCATATCAGTAATCAAAATCAAACTATTTAAAATTAACAGAATTGCAAATAAAACGAAAGCTTGATGTTTAATATACATGGAATTTACCTCTTTTTTTATTACAGTTCAGTATTAAAGTGTAATAAAAATTTCTATTGATAGCGTCTGAGAATGTCACAGATTTAATTGACTTGAGCAGTTTATCGCTATCAAGTGGCTGTAATAATTTTCTAGTAGAGGATTCTGAACTTAATCGTATTTGGAATTTTCTTTAAATCCTGAATAACAGCCTGCGGATACTCACGACTGATATCGGTGATCACGTAGCCAATATCTTCATTTGTTTTTAGAAATTGTCCCACAATGTTAATTTTATGGCGCGCCAGTACCCCATTAATTTGGGCCAGCATGCCGGGAATATTATGATGAATGTGAATTAAGCGATGCGCCCTGAAAAGTTCGGGTAATTGCAAATTGGGGAAATTAACACTGAATGATGTTCCACCCGTATTGATATAATCAATTATTTTGCGGGCAACAAATTCGGCGATATTTCGCTGTGCTTCCTCGGTACTGCCGCCAATATGGGGCGTTAAAATGACATTTGGCAGGTTTTGTAGCTCGGAGATAAAGGGATCGCCAATACCCGCCGGCTCCTCCGGAAAGACATCGATAGCCGCGCCTTTGAGTTTTCCATTCTTCAGGTAGTTACTTAATGCAGTAATATCAACAACAAAGCCACGGCTGGCATTCAAAAAAATGGCGCCATCTTTCATCTGACGAAATTCTTTGTCACTGATTAAATTCCGATTAGCGGGTGAGCCATCGACATGAACGGAAACCACGTCCACTTTTTTCAATAGAGATTGTAAAGTACTACATTTCTTCGCATTTCCCAGCGCTAATTTTTCCATGATATCATAATAATAAACTTCCATTCCCAGAAATTCAGCCAGCACCGAAAGTTGGGAGCCAATATTACCGTAGCCAATAATTCCCAACTTTTTGCCACGAACTTCCACGGTACCATTTGCTGTTTTGTCCCAGACGCCCTGATGAAGTTTCGTACTTTTATCGAATAAATTTCGCAACAGGGCGATGATTTCACAAAGCGTCATTTCCACCACACTGCGGGTGTTACTATATGGCGCATTAAAAACTGCCACTCCTTTTTTCCGGGAGGCCGATAGTTCTATCTGATCCGTGCCAATACAAAATGCGCCAATTGTCATTAATCGATTGGCATGCGCCAGTACTTTTGGTGTAATTCGGGTTTTCGAGCGAATTCCCAGTACGGAAAAATCCTGAATTTTTTTGGCAAGTTCTTCTTCACAAATACTTCGTGAACACTTTTCGATTTTATAGCCTTCTGATTCAAATAGTTCAATAGCATACGGATGAATATTTTCAAGCAAAAGGACGTGAATCCGATTTTTGGGATAGGAGATGGCCATGGGAAGCCTGTTTACGTAGAGAAACTCGTCCAGGCTGGGGGTGACGTGATCGGCTTTCTTCAGAACAATTTCCCGTTCGATATTTTCAGTAAAGGCATAAAATTTATTAGCCAGTCCAGCCTCTTTTAATTGATAATCGGTATAACCATCCCCGATGACAAAAATATCACCATCCAGTTGCAGGGATTTGATGAGCTCCACTTTGCCATCCTTCCGGGCCAGGATATTCGTGTTATCAAAGCCGATAATGGCGTCATTTTCATCAAAAGTAAAGGAATTGGCAAAAACATTTTTTTCCAGCAGGCCAAATTGTTGAACAATGGGTAAAATAAATTCCTTAAATCCACCTGAAACAATGTAAATCTGCGCCGCATATTTCCGGAAAAAGTTTTTATTTCGATTTACGGAGACCGAAACTTTGCGTTTGAGACGTTTCACTAATAAATTCAGATCAGCGCGCCGGGCTTTTAATAAGTGAATTCGTTGGGCGAGAGAGTCAGAGAAGGACATTTTGCCTTCCATCGCCAGATTGGTGATGTTTTTGATTTGTTGTAAAATTTCTTCTTTTTGGGGAGCTTTTTTTAAAAGAATTTCAGCCAGCTCTTCCAGCGCCTCGACCTGAATGAAAGTGCTATCAAAATCAATGATAAAATATTGTTTTTCCATTTAATTGTTAAAATTCTCCTGATTGTAATTGAATCACAACGTTCCTTTTTTAAAATTTAACCATCGATTACACTGATTTCGCCGATATCAATTTGTCGGATTTGCGGTTTTATTATGGCTGACACAAATACAGACATTTTTTTACCATACACTTTTTGATTGCACAAGATCTGACCCCTTAACCTAATCCTCGCTCCCCAAAGGGGATAGCGACGCCTTCTCCCTTTGGGCTGATCTTGACCCACGTCACATTACTGGACACGGGGAAGTGGCCATTCCCCTTCCCTGATTTAAGGGAAGGGGTCGGGGGATGGGTTATAAAATGGTGTTGATAAGTACAAAATTGAACTTTTGCTTATCGTTGCTATTAAATTTTTTTAAAAGAATATCTCTTTGATACGTGAGTATCCTTTTTACCGATCCCCTGGCCCTTTCCCTGAAAAAATAGGGAAGGGGAATTCGTCATCTCCCCGTGTCCAGTAGAAGCGGTGGGACACGATCAGCCTTTTGGGTGAGGGTCTAATGTGTGGCTTAAAGAAGCTTTGTAAAAAGTGTACAGTCATAAATACAACCATAATAAAAATAAAATGTTAACCATTCATTTTAAAATTTGCCAATCGCTCATAAACTTTAATCATCGCCTGTGTGCCAAGTTCCCCTTCGCCTGTTGCTTCAAGGGCAGCAAAGAATTGATGGGCCAGCGCGGTTGCCGGGATAGGGAGTTGGTTTTTTTGTGCTGTTTCCAGAACCAATCGTAAATCCTTTTGAATAAGTTTGATCATGAAAGCTGGCTCGAGCTCACCCTTCACAATTTTTGTTCCGAGATTTTCCAATGCCCAGGAACCACCGGCGCCGGCAATCACCACATTAAGCATCGCCTCCAGATCGAGACCGGTTTTTTTTGCCAATGACAGGCTTTCGCAGACCGCCAGCATATTGACCGCACATAAAATCTGATTACACATTTTCACCATTTGACCGCTTCCACTGGGGCCAACGTGTGTGATACGCTTGCCAAGTACCTGAAAAATGGGCAGACAGGTTTCGTAAGCGGCTTTATCACCACCAACCATGATGGTCAGCGTGCCTTTTTGTGCGCCGATATCGCCGCCACTTACCGGCGCATCCAGCAGCTTTATTCCTTTTTCAGCTAATGTTGTGGCAAATTTTTGGGTCGCGATGGGTGAAATTGTACTCATATCCACCACGATTAATTTGGAATGCCCCCCTTCCAGTATGCCATTTTCGCCTAAAAGAATCGTTTCAACATCAGGGGTGTCGGTTACGATGGTGATAACTACATCACATAAACCAGCGACATCGGCGGGTGTATTTGCCACTACTGCACCCATCTCCTGAAGTGCCGCTGCCTTTGATCGAGTCCGATTGAAAAGAACCATTTCGAATCCAGCTTTTAATAGATTTTTCGCCATGGGTAATCCCATGATTCCCAGGCCGATAAAGCCGACTCGTAACATATTAAAACCTCCGATTGATATTTGATGCGTGATAACAGACATTAGCCTGGGCTGTTCTGCCTGTTGATTTTGTAGAATAATATATTGATTTTAGCGTTAAATCACAAGAGAAATTTTATGATTATCTGAATCAAGCGGTTTAAATTATCACAGCTTGTGAAAAAAATTGAATCTTCAGCGGATTAAAGGCGTTAAACAACTTTAATATCAAATATAGTGCTAAGTAATGTCTATCCGAAAATACCCGATTTTGTCATGGCGAGGAGCGTTTTTGGCCGCAGCAATCTCCATAATATTATCCTAGGGGATGATTGCGAGCCTGAAAATCAGGTTTCAGCAAAAAACGCCTGGCAATGACAAGTATTGATGGCTTTGAACAAACTACCATTAAAGTCAAAATATATCAAAAAAAGATGAAACTTGCAGCCCATCAACCGACATACCTTCCGTCTATCAGCTATTTTCAAAAAATGAGTCAGGCAGACATTTTTTTGCTGGCGGATGATTTACAGTATTCGACTCATGGAAATTTTAATCGCTGTCAAATCAAAACCTTTGAAGGCGCCCATTGGTTGACCGTGCCGGTTTATTCAAAAGGGAGACAAAGGCAGTCACTGACGCAGGTAGCGATTGATCAACACCAGCATTGGGCGAAAATTCATCTCCGGACACTGGATATCAATTATCAAAACAGTCCCTATTATGAACTTTATCGGGATGAACTGGAATCCATTTTGTTAAAAAGCTGGTCCGGATTGGCTGAATTAAATATTTCCCTGATTCATTATTTAGCCCGCCAGCTTTTTTTTAAGACGCGAATTATAAAATTTTCTGAATTCAGTGCGAAAGGCTCAACCAGCGAGCGGTTAATCATGATAATGAAACTATTGGGCTGTAAAACTTATCTGGTGGAAGCAGGATATCGGCCATTTCTCGATTTGGAGGCGTTTCAGACGGCTGAAATTGCTATTCAATTTATTGATACAAAACCATTTCATTATTATCAGCAATTTAAAGACTTTCTTCCCGACCTGTCGGTTGTTGATTTGCTATTCAATGAAGGCGAACAAAGCTATCGTATTTTTCAGCCGCAATGAATTGTGTTTGAGATAATGTGTTCGTTCTATTTTATGGCTTTCTATTGGGGCTGTCCGAGATGGTCGGACAAATTGTTAATTTGTCCGAATCAAGTACCTGATATCGGTTCTATGGAGGACAAATTGGCAAATTGCCTACAAAAAAGTGTTTTTGGGCAAACAATAATTCGTGTCTGTCCGCAAACGCACCCGGTACTGTCATTGTGAGGAGCGTTTTTTGCGACGAAGCAATCTCAGAGTTATTATACAAGGGGATTGCTTCGGTAAAAAACGCCTCGCAATGACAGGTCTTGGTGTTTTCGGACAGACTCTACTTACTTAATAAAAGTCATCTGTATCATTTTTCGAAAATTTGTGGACTTTATTTCACAAAAATAGTGTCCGGAAGCGACCGGATTACCGTTTTGATTTTCACCATTCCAGAAAATCCGATATTGTCCAGCCGGTTGATTACGATTGACCAGCTCTCTCACCAGATTCCCGCGTGTATCATAAATCCTTAAACTGACAGGAGCGGCTTCGGGTAGTATATACTCAATCGCAGTCGATGGATTGAAGGGATTTGGATAATTTTGTCTTAAATCGAATGCATCGACAAATTCTGATGAATTCGCTGCCTTTCCGGTTATTGACTGTACGGTCAAAGTGCCGATGTCCGGACACTTTGTAAGGGGTGATTTCAAGTCGCCTGCCCAAACCGTCCAGAAATATTGATTTGGCGGTAAACTCAGGCTGGTTACCAGACTCGTGTCCAGACGGGCATAGAAATGGTACATTGGCTGCCGCATGACATTGGTCGCACTGGTGTCGATCATGATATAATAATGAACTTTATTGGAATCCGGATCAACTGCCCGGTGCCAATTAAAATGATACAGGCCGGTTTTATCCATGGTAACATTGGGATTATCTGTCAAATGGAAAGATTTTGGTGAATCATTCACATTTTTGACCAGAAACAACACCTGTACTGTATCCGCCAGGCCATCTTTGTCCTGTACGATAAAACTTATACCTGCCTGACCATACCAATTTTCATCCGGCACCTGAATCGTACAGATATTCAGCGAGTCGATTTCAAATTTTAAGGGTGAAAGATGATGAACAGTCCATTGCAGATTTGAGGCCTTCTGATCAGGATCGACTACCGTTTCATTTAAATGGATTGGTTCAAATGGTTCGCCCTCCAAAATGCTTTGTCCGGCCAGATTTACAATTTGTGGTGGTGATTTTTTCACAATCTGAATAAAATTTTGATCGGTCAAATTCTCTTTGAGAAAAACTATTTGAATGGAATCCGGTTCATAGCGCCCGAATTGATCGGCCGGATAAATGAGATAATCGATTTTCGATTTTAGATTTTCGAATCCATATTCACCATTTTGATTCGATACCGCAATTAATGTATCCTGACTGGATACCAACCGGATGTCAATATTGGGAATTGGATTATTTAAAGTATCGAGAACGCATCCACTGATGGAACGGGCTAATCTTAAATCAATTCCTTTAAAATTAATGACTTGTGATTGGTTTAAATTTTTAATTATAGAATCAGGTGGTTGAAAAAGATAATCTGGATCTTCAGGTTGAATCGAATAATTTTGAGCGGCAGTGAGACTATCAAATTGATAAAAACCTTCCGGGTTGGTTAAAATTTCGGCGGTTTGGGCGCCGGAAAGTTTTACGGTTATATTTTCGATCCCCGCGCCTGTTTCTGCATTTATAATTTGGCCTGAAAGTGCATATACAGGCGGTACGTAGACCCCTGTAAAATTAACTTCCTGATCCGCCGTGTCAATGATAACTGTTTTAATGGATGGGGTGAAAGTCCATTCCAATTTTTTCGGTGTGATGACGGTTTCGCCAGGTGATAAGCGAGCAAATTCATAAAAGCCATTGGAATTAGTTAGCGTCGATTCGGCATTTGCGCCGGAAAGATGAAGGGTCACATTGGCGATAGGTTGCCCGTTTCTTTCTCGGGCATATCCGGTCAGACGTACGTGTTGACCGGTGAAATCAATATTTTCGTGATTTTTCTGTAAATTTTGGAATTGGAATTGGTGTGGCTGAAAATGATAGCCAGCGAAATAGGCCGCAACCTGATAATCCTGTTCCGCCGGCAAATTATTAAATTCATAAAAACCACTCGAATTGGTTTTTTGTTTATCCTGGGTTGCATTACAGGACAAAAGCACCGTGGCACCAGCAAGTGGCTGATTTTCCAGATTTTTCACAAGGCCACTTATTGAAAAAAGAGGTGGTGCGACAATATTAAAAATAATATTTGGCGTCTGAATACTGCGCATTTTATTCGGATTTACGGCTTCGACCTGCCATTCTCCTAACAAACCAGTGGATAAATTGAATCTGGCCTGAATTTGATTTTCATTTTGATATTGGATCTGAAAGGCTTCAATAGAATTAACACCGTCACGCTTCAGGAAAAACTGCATATTCTCCAAAAAGAAATTTCCCGTGATGGTACAGAGAAAATCAGTTGCGGTTATTGCTCCGGAATCAGGTGTAATATGGGTAAGCAGCGGCGCTCGCCCCTGAATTTGCGCCAGCAACCCATTTCGCCATTTTTCGGCCATGAGTCGATACCCTTGTGCATTTGGATGCCAGGTGTCACACATCAATTGCGTTTCCCAATTATCGACCTCGGTAAAGGCACTCCACATATCAATTAAATGAATATAAGGTCGATTATTGGTGATATCCCGTAATTTTTTGTTTAAACTGATAATCGAGGGATATCGCTGTATTGCCCAGTTCGTATTTTGCAAACAGGGGATGATCTGTGCTACAAAAACGATACAGTCCGGATTAAAATCGTGGATGAGTTCTACCATTTCGACTGTATTTTTATAACAACTATCGGCATTGATGGGCCAGGGTAGATCATTTGTTCCAATATGAAGCAGCACCACGTCCGGACTATTTTGTGCCAGAATTTGCGGTAAAATAGCGAGGAGTTCGTTACTCATATAGCCTGGATAGCCTTCGTGATTGCCCCCTCCGGCATGTCGTTGTCCCACCATTTTGAGATCCCAGCCAGCAGCATTCAGCATCTGCTCCAGAATCAGACGATAGCCCCCGTTTCCATCGTCCAAAATTCCACGCGTTCCATCATGACGCAGGCCACGTGTTGTATCCGCATGCGTCCGGGTTGCCGGTTCCGCGAAAATTTGGCTTGAATGAACACTTTCGGCTGCCAGATTGATAACGCCCTGAGTGATTGAATCGCCCAATGGCATAATTTTTAACTGGGACCAGGCTATTTGATATAAAAATGCGAAAAAAGTATAAAAAATCAACAAATTTCTCCAGGATTTCATTGAGTACCTCATCATCAATAATTATAAAAAACAGGTATTACCTATTTGAATGTTTAAACTTGCCGCGGAATTAAAGATGTACGTTCCCTGTAAATATCAATATTTGTGCCTGAAAACAGGGTTTAACATTGGAAATTTTGAAGCGGGGGGTCAGGATTTTTTAAGAGTCGAGGCCAGTGAGAAATGTTGTTGTGCCAGTTCTTTATTGCCTTCAAATTCATAAAATTGGGCCTGGCGTGTATGTAATTCGATAAGTTTCGAATGCCATCCGCTCTTCATGGCCAGTTCGCGGATGAGATTGGTCAATGGCAAAAATTCTATTTTAAATTGTTGCCAGTCCCCTGGTGCCATCTTATATTGCCACTGCCGTAATCTCAATATTTCCAGTAAACATTCAATTTGATAGAAAGCAATCTCGTGTTCATTGGTATTTTCAAGACATTGTAACAAACAGCGTTCGGTTTCATGAATCAGGTCGGATTTTTCATCTTCATTCAGCAGGGCACCGTTTATCAGAATATTTATCGTCATTTTCGCCTTCAGAAAAAGTCCCCGGATAATTTCCAGGTTCTGGTTGGATTCGAGGGCTTCATCGAGTGACTTGATTGCCCAGCCAAGTGCTATAAAGAGCCGGTGTTGTGTGGCATTCAGATTCGCTTTTAATCCAAAGATTTGACTAAGTTTATCGTGCGTTAGACGTCCTCGGGCAATTGCTTCGGATTCCTTGAGCAAAGTTTCTGCTTTTGCAAATTCACCCAGATTGTATGCTAATTGGGCACGTACAAAATTCAATTCTATTAATAAACCAGGTCGTTTAGGTTTTCGAATGATTTTTTCAATATAACTTAAGCTTTTTTGCACCTGTTGAAAATCATGCTGTGGAATTTGTACTGAATTTGCCAGTTCAATCAGTCCCAGTGCCGTCCCCTCATTGTCATGGGCTTTCTGTCGAATTTGATTGTGTCGGGTGAACAATTGATAGGCCTGAAATTGATTCCCGCAATATACCTGACATCTGGCCGCGGTCAGATATAAAAATGATTTAATGGTATCATCCTGAATATCAATAATCTGGTCTTTATTTTTGAAAAATGGTTTTAAAAGTTGCAGGATAATTTTATATTCGGCATAGCGAAAAAAGAGTGATTCGTGCAACTGTAACCGGTAAAATGTCAGTGCGTTGGGAAGCGATCCGGTTTTAATAAAATCCTGATAAGTTTTTATCTGTTGAGCCAGTTCAGCCTGAGAGGCTTTTTCCAGTTTATGAGGTAAAGCGTGGGAAGGAATTACTCGGGTTTTAAACGGTGGATTCATCGCGACTCTCATCTCGAGATCACGCAAAATTCTCCAGCGCTGGATATCAATTACCCGATCAGGCGTCCAATCAATTATTTTTATTTCATTTGAATTATTCATTTTTATTTTAATATAGTGCTTTTGGGGATTTTCCAATTCTGCTGAAAAGAAAAATTCCGATAAATGGACGACTTTTCATTATCATTCTGCCGTTTATTGATAGCAGGAATGACTGTTCAAAACCAGATTTCTTGCAGTGAGGTTACCGGGATTTCATAAACGATTGTTTCATTACCCTACACTTTTTGATTAAACAAAATTTGCCATCACCCTAACTCTCTCCCTGGTGGCTGATCTTGACCCATATCGTGTTACTGGACACGGGGAGAGGACGTTAAATTGGAATAGCGCGCCAAAAAGTGTCAAATTTTTGCCAGTCGCTCGTTTGAACTCATCCCTCCAACCACCTGGCCGTCAGGTTAAGGTGATAACAATATGAATTTCAATAAGTTATAATTGAATTGCCACGAGCTTTAGCTCGTGGTTCTATGAACGCCTCCCGATAATCACCGGGTTTTTAAGCCCGAGTCCTTAAACTCCTGTGAGTTAAAACCCACTTTAATATTGGGGGAGCATGATGATCAGCGAGCGAAAGCTCGTGGCTATTCATTTGTTTATTAATGAGTTACAGCCTTTACCTGACGGCGATGTCCCCAATCTCCTCCTCTTGAAAAGAGAAGAGAGAAAAACCGGCTTTTCCCCTCTTTTTTCAAGAGAGAGGGTCAGGGGGTGAGTTTAAAAGGTGCCAGGTTGGCTTAAATTCCCCTTCATTTTGCCATCTTCCCATGTCCAGTAAAAGAGTGGGATACGCTCAGCCCCGAAGAAAAGGGAATCGCTACACCATCTTTCTTGAAGAGGGTTGGGGTGAGGGCATTGAGCGTAGGCGACAAGCGAATTTTTAAAGCAAAGTAAAAAATGTCCGGTAGCAAAAAGATCGTTTAATAAAATTCAGGGACTGAAAAAATTTCAGTCCCTGCACCATAATTCTAAGTTAACCTGAATCAAAAAAACTATTTCAATACAGTTTCAACCGGCGTATACGGCATATTAAAAGCGTCAGCAACCCCTTTGAAGGTGACTTTGCCCAACACAATATTGGCGCCGGGATAAATTTCTGGATTTTCTAAAATTGCCCGTTTATAACCTTTGTCAGCGATTTGGATAGCATAGGGTAAAGTTGCGTTGGTGAGGGCAATGGTTGAAGTCCGGGGAACTGCACCTGGCATATTGGCGACACCGTAATGAATAATGCCATCAACTTCGTAAACCGGATCATCATGTGTTGTGGCGTGAATCGTTTCAATACAACCACCCTGATCGATAGCTACATCCACGATTACCGAACCCGGTTTCATTAACTTCAGCATCTCACGGGTGACCAGTTTCGGAGCTTTTGCGCCTGGAATGAGAACAGCACCAACCAGCAAATCCGCATGCGGTAACATCTGGCGAATATTGGCTGGATTTGACATCATGGTCGTAACGTTCTTTGGCATGACATCATCCAGGTAGCGCAAACGATCCAGATTGATATCCATAATAACCACGCGAGCACCGAGTCCAGCGGCCATTTTGGCAGCGTTAGTGCCGACCACACCGCCACCGAGGATGACTACGGTACCGGGTTCGACGCCCGGAACACCACCTAAAAGGACTCCGCGGCCTCCTGTTTCTTTTTGCAAATTTGCGGCTCCCTGTTGAATCGACATTCGACCGGCGACTTCACTCATGGGGGTGAGCAGCGGCAACGTTCCATCTTTTTCAGCAATGGTTTCGTAAGCAATAGCAATACATTTCGACCGAATCACGGCTTCAGTTAATTCTCGCGAGGCTGCAAAGTGAAAATAAGTAAAAACGATTTGTCCTTCGCGCATTAAATTATACTCGGCGGGCAATGGTTCTTTCACTTTCATCACCATTTCCGCGGTCTGATAAAGCTCGGCCGCGGTATTGATTATCTTCGCACCGGCTTTAATATAGTCCTCATTGGTAAAACCGCTCTGCAGGCCACAATCCTTTTCGGCAAAGACTTCGTGCCCATGTGCTTTTAAAATCTCAACACCTGACGGTAACAAGGAAACCCGATTTTCCATTTTTTTTATTTCTTTTAAGACACCGACACGCATGCATTTCCTCCAATCTTTTGCATTAATAATTGTGAATCATAATTAGAACAACCAATAAATAGAAAAAGCTGATTGAAATTATCGTTAAGCCGTTTTTGTAACGACACGAAAACCTCTATCAGCTTTTTGCAATTTCAATTAGTTTAAAACAAATCAATTTATAAAATACGAATATACGAAAAAATAAAGCTTAATTGCTTTTATTTAATTCTTCAGCTTTTTTGAAAGCTTCCTGACCTTTTTGTAAATTATCAGTCCGAATGTAGGCCACTCCCAGGTTATTCCAGGCATTTGCATTGTCAGGTTTAATTTCAAGGGCTTTTTCCAGATACGGAACGGATAATCGATAATATTCTTTAATTTTTGCCCGTTCTTCCGGCATTTCTTTTCCCTTTTCTTCTTCTTTCACGCGTAAGTCCGTGCTCATCTTATCCGCGATACTTAAATAGGCGTTACCGACATTCAAATTACTCTCAAAATCATCGGGATTTTTGGTAATGACGGTATTAAAATTTTCAATCGCCTTTTCATAATTGCCTTGCAGGAAGTAGAGTCGGCCTAAATTGAACAATAAATCAACATTATCTGGATTTTTCGCGATTGCCTGATTATAGATATCAAAGGCTTTTTCGGTGTTACCTTTCATATCATACGAAATAGCCAGTGCACTTAAGACATCAACATTTTCAGGTTCAACTTCACGGGCTTTATTTAATAATTCAATCCCCTCATCTACTTTCTCCAGCCGGGTTAGCCATCCATGTAGACGTAACATCGCTTCAACATCTTTTGGCGATTTCTTTACCCACACCTGATAGGTATTTACGGCGAGTTGGAGGGTATCCATTGCCTGATAACAACTGGCCAGATTTTTATAAGCATCACCACGACTTGAATCTATCATGACCGCTGTGTCAAAATGTTTGGCAGCGAGAGTTAAATCATTTTCTTTATATGACTTCACGCCATTATTAAATTCAGTTGTCCAATGGAAGGATCTTTCTTGTTGAACGTTCTTTTCAAGTGCTGGATTTACTTTAACAGCCTGGTCAAGTTCTTTGACCATTTTATCGTATAAACCTTTTTTTCCATATCCCTGCCCGAGGAGCAAATGTGCTTCGCCATCGGCTGGATAAAGTTGAACCGCGGTTTCCAGTTGTTCAATCGCCTTATCCCAATCATCCTGCTGAATATAAACCTTAGCCGAAGTAACTTCTTTGGATTGGCATCCAATCATGATCATTAGACTGACACTCAAGAGGAGTAATGTTAATATTAAATACACACGTTTCATATAAGGACTCCTTAAGTTAAACTATTAAAATGAATTAAAGATTTTTTAATATAATTTATTTTCAAATTTAAATCAAGCATTATTTTAAAAATTTTCAGCAAATGGTGGCTGAATTACCCCCTTTTCGGTGATAAACCCCTTAATCAGGCCAAATGGCGTCACATCAAACGCGGGATTATAGACTTTTATGTCCACCGGGGCTGTCCGTTTGCCAAATCCGTTGGTAATTTCGGCTGCGGCGCGTTCCTCCACGGGAATTTCTGTTCCATCAGCGATTGAAAAGTCAAAAGTTGATAACGGCGCGGCGATATAAAAAGGGATTTGATGTTTTTCAGCCAGTACCGCCAGGCTATAGGTGCCAATTTTATTCGCCGTATCGCCATTTCGGGCTATCCGATCTGCACCGACGATGATGATTTCGACTTTTCCTTGTTGCATGAGATAGGCAGCCATATTATCACAAATTAGCGTTACATCAATCCCGGCTTCTTGTAGCTCCCAGGCCGTGATTCGACTCCCCTGCAGGAGGGGACGCGTTTCATCGGCATAGACCGCAATTTTTTTTCCCGCCGCAACTGCGGTATAAATTACCCCCAGGGCGGTGCCGATGCCGCCTGTTGCCAGCGCACCGGCATTGCAGTGCGTCAATACGCGCATTCCGTCCTTTAATAATTCGGCGCCGTATTTTCCAATATGCGCGCAGGTCAATCGGTCTGATTCGTGGATGGCCAATGCTTCATTTAATAATTTCTCTTTGATCTTTTCGATAGATGCATCCTGATTTTTTTGAGCGACGCCGCGTATTCGATCAAGCGACCAGGCAAGATTAATAGCCGTGGGCCGGGTGGATTTCAAATATTGGATCACTCGTTCTAATTGATCAAAAAAAACAATTTTCGATGAAGTATTATCAAAAGATTTTATTCCTAATAAAACACCATACGCCGCCGCAATCCCGATTGCCGGCGCTCCCCGGATTTCCAGACGCCTGATGGCCAGGCCCAGTCGTTCATAATCATCAATCGTTAAGTAGATTAATCGTTCCGGCAGTTGTGTTTGATCAATCAGTGTAACGCCATTTTCTTCCCAGCGAATCGCCTGAACAGGCATTTATAATTCCTTTCGATAAGAAAAAGAGGTTCGATAAAAGTCACAAAATTTAAAAGTAATAATGAGGCGGGGATAAATGACCCGTATTTTGTGAAAAACACGTTGATTTCGAGAGCATTTTCCGGGTGTTTTTTTATTTAAAAGGTACCAAATCTTTATAGTCATGGCCGATAACGATGGAAACATCCAACATTTTTTCAGAATTCAGGATAGCCGCAACGCCTGTTTCCAGTTTAATACCCATCACTTTGGCGACTTCGTTCGCATAGATTTTGTCCATCGATTTACGGTCAATCGCATAGGTATAATTAACATTAAAATTATCATAATTCCCCACGCCAACGACATCAAAACCCCGATCACGCAGGAAATTCGTTATCTGTTTTCCCACTCCTAGCGCACCACACCCATTTAATACTTCGACTTTAATCATTGTTTTCGTGGTAGGTGGTTGTTGGGATTCTTCTGTGTCCTTCCCGACTTCAGTTGATGTGCCGGTTATTTCTTTATTGGATGGTGTTTCCCAGAAACGGGTGACAAAAGAAGCGATGAGAAATAAGTTAACAATGACCAGGCCCCAGATGAGAAAACTCGTGATAAAGCTCTTTACAATTTCATTCTTTGTTTTACTTTTTTTCTTCTTCGCCTCCTGCTGCACTTTTTTCTGGAATTTTCGAATCTTGTTCTGACGACGATTCTTAATATTCATGTACACTCCCTGGATGATAGTTTTGAGTGGATGCACGCTTCATCAGAAGGTGACAAAACTCAATAAAAAATGTGAATCGACGAGATAATTGTTAAAAATTGATAAAAATTTGCATTCGTCCTGAATTTTATTCTTCGTCCCACCATCGGTCAAAGGAACTACGATAGGGATAACCGGAACGATAATAATTCGATGGATAAAATAGTCCCGCTGGCCGCTGATAAAATTGTAGCCGCATATTTAAATTCTCAAGGGGTCGATAATTCAATTCGGCCCCTGAAATAAAGAATTGATTCGTCATATTGGTATTCATTCCTGCCGAGGCAAAGGGTTGATGCATAAAACCCCACTGCACTCTTACAGACAGCGGAATATCAAATTGATAGGAAATTGTATTCAGGTACATGCCTTGTGTCAGTGAATTCCCACCAAATGTAGAAAAGCCAAGGCTATAGCGGTGACTTATTTTAAGTTTATCAGGATTTATTCCCAAAATACTTGAACTGGCGTGGGCATTATAAAGTGCTTTTTTTAATAAATCTCCCACGTTCGTTGGTTGCTGTTGAAGTTTTACCTGTGAAAAAAGAATACTTCTTGATAATAAGAAAATAAAAATGATAAATAATAGATTATTTCTTTTCATCCTACACCTCCAGACGAATATCGTCCTCAGCAGCGGCAATTTCAGGTTTCATTATCAGATTAATCCTACTTAGTGCTTGTCCGAAAATACCAAGACCTGTCATTGCGAGGCGTTTTTTGCCGCAGCAATCCCCTCTTAAAACGGCTGAGATTGCTTCGTCGCCCAAAACGCTCCTCGCAATGACAGTACCGGCGGCTTTTGCGGACAGACACTACTTAATTATATTGGAGAATTGCCTTTCAAACTGATATTCTTATCATAATTCAGGCAATGATCGCTTATGTTAAATTAATCAAATTATTTTCAAAAAGTCAACCTTTTTTATCTGTTTTTATAAAAAGCATGACTCAAAATGTAATTTTATCATTTGTCAAACCATCATCAGAATTCCAAAATTCAGTCAGTTCCCTTTACGTATTGAGAGATATAAAACTGATTTCGGGAGAGTATGGTTCCCTGAAATCAGGAAATTTTCATTATAATTTTATAAAATCTGAACTGAGCGATTGGCTGTTGGCTTTTAGCGATTGGCTAATGGAGTGCCTGTCCGAAAAAGCCACCAGGCTGTCCTTGCGAGGAGCGCTTTTGGCGACGAAGCAATCTCCAGTGATACCAAAGGGGGATTGCTTCGGCAAAAAGCGCCTCGCAATGGCAGGTCCTGGTATTTTCGGACAGACGCTAATGTAAATTTATCCAAAAAATCAGGACAAATTGTTAATTTGTCCATTTGTGATGAACAAGTCCTTAAAATTTGGCAAATTGATCATTGGCCTTACATTCAGAAACTAATTGGAACAATCTTCTCATTAAATTAAAGATTTCAAATTTTTCTCATCATCCAATTGGTGAGAAATTATTGAAACGTCACTATTAAAAATTCAACAGCTAAAAGCCAAACACTCATTTTCGATAAAAATGATATACGATTGATTCGTTATTAATTCCAAGCTTAGCGAAATGTAACACCTGAAATTCTAAAATGAATCGGATTTTCTATGCTGATATCGTTTTCGATGAAATATTGACCCTCTCTGTATCTTTTTATTTTCAAAAAGTGAAAATGAGGGAGAGAACCAGGATTTCTCTCCCCCAAATTCCGTTTTTGGGAATTTGAGGGAGGCAGGAGGGGGTTCTTTCATTCAGAACAACCTAAATTTCTATTTTAGAATTTTAGGTAACATTTTATTATTGGAAAACCAGTATCACTGGATATTTTCCTTCGGTTCTATTGAACCAAAGATAATCCCACCACAAATCAAATTTTCTCCCTGATAGCAAACAACGGATTGGCCCGGGGTGACCGATTTTTGAGGATTCAGAAACTCAAGCTCGAGTTGGTCTCGATTTATCGGTCGCAAAATTGCTTCAAATCCTGGATCTTTGTAGCGAATTTTTGCGGTTACCGCCAGCGAAGGAAAATTCCCATCCATTGATACCCAATTTACCTGATTTGCTTTTAAACCGCGGGAAAAAATTTTCTCTTTTTTGCCAACATAGACTTTATTATGTTCCGGATCAATATGGGTCACATAAATCCGATGGCCAGCCGCAACCAGCAATCCCTTTCGCTGACCAATCGTATAAAAAGGGTACCCGCGGTGATAGCCCAGCACTTTCCCATTTTCATCAATTACTTCGCCCTTTTGGAGCTTTTCAGATAACCCCGGTAAGCGGTCCTTTAAGAAACGCTCATAATCATTATCCGGGATGAAGCAGATTTCCTGGCTTTCGGATTTTTGTGCGGTTTTTAATCCCAATGCTGCCGCTTTATGACGAACTTCGCTTTTGGTGAGATGTCCCAGTGGAAAAAGCGTGTGCTGCAATTGGAACTGGGTTAATCCCCAGAGGGCATAAGATTGCTCTTTATGAGCATCCAGTCCTTTCAGGAGCATAAAACGCGCTGTATCGGGATTAAATTCACTGCGGGCGTAATGTCCGGTAGCCAGTTTGGTCGCGCCAATCTTTTGCGCCTGGTTCAAAAGGGCTCCCCACTTAATGAGGCTATTACATAAAACACAGGGATTGGGCGTGCGTCCGCCCAGATATTCATTTACAAAATTCTGGATGATTTGTTGATCAAAAACATCCCGTAAATTGACGACATAATGCGGAATATTCAGCCGATGACAGACGGTACGAGCATCTTCTATCGATTCGATGGAACAGCAAGTGGTTTCGTTAGGGATATTGCCCCCGACAGCGTCGAAATCCCACAGCACCATTGTCAGGCCGAACAGGTCATGCCCCTGTTCCTGAATTAAAGCGGCCGCCACCGAACTATCAACGCCACCGCTCATTGCCACCGCGACAGTTTCTTTATGATTCATTTAATAGTTTCAAGTTAGTTGTTTTTTATAGTTAAGTTGAATTGTTCCAGGTTTATCTTTGACCAATGTTGATTAAGGAATACCAGCAAGAGGTAACCGTATAAGCCGTGAACCCCAAATCGATAATCCCATAACCGTCAGGTTAAGGTCTTAATTTCTATGAAAACAAGCTGTTGGATATATAATAAATATTCAAGGAGAACCATTCATCTGACCTTCACACCAACCTTCTCCCTCCGGGCTGATCTTGTCCCAGATCTCGTTACTGGACACGGGGAAGTGGCCACTCCCCTTCCCTGATTTGAGGGAAGGGGTTGGGGGATGGGTTAGAAAATGGTGTTGATAAGAACAAATTTAAACTTTTCTCCTGGTCACGATGAAACTTAATTAAAAAAAATATTTCTTTCTTATGTCCACATCCTTTTTTACCCATCCCCTGGCCCCTTCCCTCACAAAATAGGGAAGGGGAATTCTTCCTCTCCCCGTGTCCAGTACAAGATGTGGGACACGCACCGCCCAGCGGGAGAGGGCGTAGCTATTCCCTCTCCCGCTGGGAGAGGGTTAGGGTGAGGGCTGTTTTTATCGCAACTTATTTCATTATTTTCAATTACTTATCACCTTAATCTGACGGCTATGCCTTTAACGCATTAATTAAAAGGAGAAATCTTTCGCAACCGGGCAACTACCTCCGGTATAACTTCAAGGGCATAATTAATATCTTCAGTGGTATTTTGCCGGCCTAACGTGAAACGAATCGAACTTTGTGCCAGGAAAGGCGCTGTTCCCATGGCTAATAAAACATGCGAGGGTTCTGTTGCCCCCGAAGTACAGGCCGAACCACTGGATGCGGCAACACCCTTAAAATCGAGTGAAAGTAATAAGGCCTCGCCTTCAATCCCTTTGAATGCTAAATTTAAATGTCCAGGCAAGCGCTTTTCAGGATGTCCGTTCAAAAAGACATCCGGAATGACTGATTGAATTCGTTGAAATAGCTCATCCCGAAGTGATTTCACTTTTTCATAATCCGCTTTCATTTCTTGTTGACAAATCATGGCTGCTTCACCAAATCCAACAATTGCCGGAATATTTTCAGTTCCTGCCCGACGATTATATTCATGATGTCCGCCATGATTCAGCTTTTCCAGCAGGATGCCTTTTCGCACATAAAGCGCGCCGCTTCCCTTTGGTCCATAAATTTTATGTCCCGAAATTGATAGTAAATCAACCTTCAGGAATTTGACATCCACCGGAATTTTCCCAAACGTTTGAACCGCATCACAATGGAATAATATTTTATGTGCCCTGGCTAGCTCCCCGATTTCGGCGATTGGGTTGATGGTCCCGACCTCATTGTTCGCATGCATTATTGAAATGAGAAAAGTATCATCAGAAATATTTCGTTGAACAACCTCCGGATCAACCATCCCTGTCTGATCGACGGGGAGATATGTCACCCGAAATCCCTTCTTTTCCAGATATTTGCACGTGTTCAGAACGGCGTGATGTTCCACTGCCGAAGTGATAATATGCCGCCGTTTGGTCTCGGGATACGCCAATCCTTTGAGCGCCAGATTGTCTGACTCCGTTCCTCCACTGGTAAAAATTATTTCGGCTGGCGTGGCATTTAGTACACTGGCGATTTTCTCTCTTGCTTCTGTCAGTGCCACCCGCGCTTTTTGACCATAACGATGAATACTCGAGGCATTTCCGAAATTTTCTTTTAAATAGGGTAGCATGCGCTCCAGCACCCGATCATCTATCGGTGTGGTTGCACTATTATCAAAATAGACTCTTTGCAATTAAAACCTCATTAATCATCATATTTCAAAAAAAAAAAAAAAAATGATTATTCCCGAAAAAGATGCGGTGAATAATCATTTTTAAATTGGTGAAATGTGTTATACCTGAAATTCTAAAATGAAACGTTTTTTTTTCGGAGAACTCGCTTTCAGTGGGAAATTGACCCCCGCTGTATCTCCCCCATTTTCAAAAAGCGAAAATGGGGGAGAGAACCCGGCTTTCTCTCTCCAAAATTCAGTTTTTTGGAATTTGGGGGAGGCAGGAGGGGGTTTTTTATTGATTCATTAATTCATAAATTTCCATTTTAGAATTTTAGGTTATTTATATAAAAATCATTTATCAATTTAATAGGAAGTTATTTAAAAACGTGATGTGCGATACGTAATGCATGAAACGTGAAATTTGAATAAAATAAACATGCAACCTGAAATTCTAAGATGAACTGTTTTATCTCTTGAGAAGTCGTTTGCAGTGGAAAATAAACCCCCGCTGTCTCTCCTCCATTTTCAAAAAACGAAAATGGGGGAGAGACCCCCTCCTGCCTCCCCCAAATTCAGTTTTTTGGAATTTGGGGGAGGCAGGAGGGGGTTTTTCATTAATTCATTAATTCATAAATTTCCATTTTAGAATTTCAGGGGCAACTTGTTGTTTAAATCACGTATTACGTATCACGCCTATAACTTCAATTTACCGGCATCCTGAATGACCTGATAAAAATAATTAAAATGCACCCGTAATCGCAATCCGATTGAGACTTCCGACATCGCCGACAGAAGAGAAGGTATAATCCAGTTGATATCGTTGCCACAGCAATCCAAATCCAAAATTGGTGCCTGCCAAGCGATCACCCGCTGTCCCAACCCGCTGGTCCAGGCCGATGGAATTGAATCCCAATCGCAGAAACATTTGCGGGGAAAGAATGAATTCACCACCCAGTGCCCAGCGATAATCATCATCCACATATTTATAGATTTGGGCCCCGAAGAGTAAGGGGAGATGGGCTAATTTTTTTGAAACGCCAGCGCGAATGACCATTGGCAAATCATCTTTTGTTTTAATATAGGTGCTTTGCGTCTGGCCAATATTTGAAACACTCGCAGCGACGTTCAGGTGATCATCGTCGCCCAGTGGCAGGTGAAAAATGACTCCCAAATCTAGTGCAACGGCTGTGGCCGAATATTGATCGATACTCGATTGAATGACTTTCACGGTTGAACCATACGAAAATAAATTTTTGTACTTTTTACCAGCCGAAGCTGAAACTACCAGCGAATGAGCACCAAAAGTTTCGCCACTTGCACCTTCCGGGTCTTCACGCGTTGTACGTTTGAATTCGCCAAAATTCATATAATGAAATCCCAATCCCACTGTTCCCCAGGAGAATGGCATGGCGGCAACTAAATTCCCCGAATGGAAATCCAGCAGATGTTTTAGATATGAAATGGTTCCACCTCGTGTGTCGATGTCTGCGATTCCGCCAGGATTGTAGTAAACACTATTTAAATCTCCTGAAACAGCCACGAATGCCCCACCGAGGGCCGCCGGTCGGGCACCAATTTCAGTCCTTAGAAATTCATATCCAACTGTTCCGGTAGAATTTGCCCCAAAGGCAGCAACCAGATTCAACACCAGGTAACCAATAAGGACAAAGATAATATATCTCTTCATGTCGAGCTTCCTGTATATTAGGCATTATTCCGTTTGTAACACTGATTTATAGTAAAGCTTTCACCGCACGAATTGCCGTCGCATAATTTGGCTGATCAGTGCCTTCTTTGACATATTCGGCATAGCGAATCACGCCTGCTTTATCAATAACGAAAACACTTCGCGCCAGTAGACGTAATTCTTTCATCAAAACGCCAAAAGCCACTCCAAACCGGGCATCCCGGTGATCAGAATAAGTCGCGACATTGGGCAAACCAGCAGCACCGCACCATCGTTTTTGAGCAAATGGTAAATCCATACTAATGGTAATCACTTTTATCGCATCGCTCAGGTCTTTTAATTCTTCATTAAACCGACGTGTTTGCGTATCGCAGACTGACGTATCCAGCGAAACCACGACATTCAACACAAGCAGCTTGCCACTAAAATCGTTTAAATGCACTTCTGATAAATCATTTGCCAGAACGGTAAACTCACGCGCTTCATTGCCAACTATTGCTTCATGCCCCAGTAAAGTAACCGGTTTTCCTTTAAAAGTAACGACTGCGCTGCGTTCAATGTCCATTCGCGCCCTCCTTTAACTTCTTTTTTGATTTATCGTATGAATCCTGGCGGTTAAGTCATCAATTAGTACAATTGTTAATTGAATTAAAAATTTATTTGTAATACTTTCACGAATGATCTGGGCTTGCTGTTCCAATGAGTCCGCTTTTTCAAAATTTTTTTTAACGCCAACTGAATCCTGAAGCTGGGTCAACTCCTGATACAGATCAATTCTATCGCGCAATTTGGTAAGCGAAGTTGTATATTCACTGACCGGATCCATTAATTCTTTTTGTAATTTTTGGGTGGATTTATACTGCGCTTTATAACCTGTTAAAAATTTTTGGTATTGCTGTGATAAATATTTAAGCGTATCCAACTCTTCTTTGGAAACGACATTATCATAACCAAATTTCAAAAAATCAATCGATAATACCAGACTTCGCAAATGATTTTCATGTTCCGCAGAAGTCAAATAATCTTTAAACGCCTTGATATCTGCTTTATCCTGAGAACAACCGGCGAACAGCACCAGTGTTAATAACAAGAAATGCCGTTTAGTAAACATGTCACAATCCTTTATGCCTGCATTGGAAGAGTTATCGTAAAATAACCCGATTTTTATGTCGGTAAAATAAAATTAAGAATTCGTCTGACTGATTTGTGTTTTATAATCAAGATAAGCTTTGATAAAAGCCCGATAGAGAATTTCATCATCATTTTTTAATAATTGATTCGGAAAAAGTGCCTCGTGAAAACGTTTTAACCGAATATTGATTTGTAAATAGTGGAAAATTTTCCCGAAAAAATTTTTCAATTGCGCATTGGCATCAAACTGAATCATCACCAGCAGTTTTGGGAGTATTTTTTCAATCTGGGATTTATCTCCTTTCGCAAGAATCTGGATACAGTGATTGGCGGCCTTCTCCTCACGATAGACATAACATCTTTCAAACTTACAATCCTGAACTCCCAGGAGCTTCACCCGCATTTTCGATAAAATAGATTCCCATTTTTGCGTAATGGATTCACGTGAAAGCTGCAATTCTTTTTTATCCAATACCAATTGAAAAAATACGGAGTTAATCACCTCCCGAGCCTGTAAATAATAAAAAATGGCTGAATCGATTTGTGTAACTTCAAGAAAGGCATCGCCTTTTTGATAATATTTGTCAACTAATTGAAGCTCCTGCACGTCCTGTACTTTTTGGGGGGGAAAGGCTTTCAATTGAACCGAAAGCGCTAAAAATAATAGACTTAAAATCCACTTTTGCATGAATCCATCCTGATTTATTGAATCATCATAATTTGAATACACAAAATTTACTCATAAAATGCGAAAGAATCAATAAAAAAATTTTGAAAATGAGGATGTTACAGTATCATAATATCAAATCAAATTTGGTATTTCAGTGATGAACGCTATGATTTAACCGCAGATTTCGTAGATTACACAGATGCGTTTATTCCAAAAGGACTTAAACCACTGATTTCACAAATAACACTAATTGTTTTTATTGAACTTACGCCGCTTTAAATGTAACTGTTCACAGGAGGAATAAATTAAACGTTTCTGTCATGCCCGAATGCTTTTGTCGGGCATCTATTTCTCTAAAAAAGTCTGGATTCCCGTCAAACCTGTACTCGAATGTTTTGGTCCGGTAAACATGCGGGAATGACAGATTTGATCCTCCCTGTGAACGGGATACCTTTAAATTTGTGAAATTAGTGTAATTCGCGGTTTTTAGACTGGACTCATCGATAATTAAAAATCTGCGTAATCTATGAAATCTGTGGTAATAAGTTTAATCTCGTTTCAAAAAAATGCTGATTCGCATCATTCGCTACGGTACACTTTTTAATATCGCCAAATCAGACCCCTCACCCTAACCCTCTCCCCAAAGGGGAGAGGGAATAGCTACGCCCTCTCCCTTTGGGCTGATCTTGCCCCACATCATTTACTGGACACGGGGAGATGGCGAAAAATTATCAATTCCCCTTCCCTGTTTTTTCAGGGAAGGGGCCCGGGAATGGGTAAAAAAGGAAGCTGACATAACAAAGAAATATTTTTTTTATAAAGTTACATCGTAACAAGGAGAAAAGTTTAAATTTGTTCTTTTCAACACCATTTTCTAACCCATCCCCCGACCCCTTCCCTCAAATGATGGAAGGGGAGTGGCCACTTCCCCGTGTCCAGTACCCGGATGTGGGACACGCTCAGCCCTTTGGGAGAGGATTGGTTTGAGGGTTATAGGTTGGTTTTACAATGACCGATAAAAAAGTGTACGGTAGTGATTCGCATCATTAATTTTATGCAATTCCTGCATTTATACTGCAAAGATTGCATAAAAGTCGCATGGATGATTTTTTATAACTATTGGATTTTTAATGTCTTAAACAATGGCATCAACTTTGTTTTAATACAAAGCAGATTAATCCCTGTTTAAATTGAATTTTTATAAAGGAGAAAAAATCATGTCACGAAAAAATTTACTCATTTATATCATCCTGATGATGAGCTTTTGCTGGACAGCTCAATCATTCAGTGTTGGCGCTTTGTTTGTGCGCCCCTTAAGAAGCAATCAGAACTATGACAAAATGTCCATGCGCAAAGTGGATGTGCAGGCGACGATTCAGGATCAAATTGCCGCAACTCATATCGATCAAACCTTTTTTAATGAAATGAATCAGCAGGTTGAAGCAGTTTTTGTGTTTCCATTGCCCGAAGGCGCGGTAGTTACAGAACTGGTTTATTGGTTTAATGGAATGCGTTATGTCGGTTATGTGCGGGAAAAGCAGGAAGCGATTGCAGATTATAACAATAAAATACGACAATATCTCGATCCCGCCTTGCTGCAATATCTGGGAAATAATCTGTTTCGCCTGAACATTGCGCCGATTAATGCCCGTACCGAAGTGCGCTTCGAAATCACCTATACCCAGCTTTTGAACTATGATTTTGGCAAAATTTCATACCTTTTCTTCTTAAAAACCACAGCCCTTTCGCCAACGCCCCTGGAACGCGTGAGTTTGAAAGTCGACTTGAAAACCCAGGCGCCATTAAAATTCGTCCATTCCCCGACGCATGAAAACTCGACGGCTACGCAAATGACCAAAATCAGCGATTTTCAATATCAGATTGTCTTTGGTGATGAAAATTTTCATCCGGATCGCGATTTTCTCATGGAATTTGAAACGATCCGAAAAGGAGTGGATATTCATGTGTTAACCTATATGCCGGTTCCAAAGGATTCATTCGGGACGGATTCATTTTATGCACTTTGGATTACACCGCCCGATTCCATTAATACCGAAGAGATTATTCCGAAAAACATTATCTTCACGGTGGATGTTTCGTCCAGCATGGAAGGACAGCGGATTGAGCAGTTGCGAAGCGCGCTGAATAATTTTCTAAACTATTTGCTGCCGATTGACAGGTTCAATATCATCTCTTTTGGCACCCATGTCCGTAGTTTTCAGCCCGATCTGGTCGCGGCCACACCCACCAATCTGGCGCTGGCGAAAGATCATGTCCGGCAACTCGTAGCGCTGGGGTTGACCAATATCAATCAGGCTTTACAAAATTCCCTGAGTCAATCGTTCCAGGATACCACCATGAATATCGTTGTGTTCCTGACTGATGGCTACCCCACCTGGGATGAGACCAATATCGCCAAAATTCTCGAAAACGCCAAAAATGCCAATAAAAAAGATGTTCATCTTTTCTCATTTGGTGTGGGCAAAGATATTAGCAAGGCGTTATTAGAAAATCTTTCGAAAGAAAATGGCGGCTATGCCCAATATATCACCTCGGATGACAGCATTGCCCTGATGATTAAAAATCATTTTAATCGTATTTCCATGCCGGTGCTGGATAATTTGCAAATCGAAATCCCCGGTCTGCTGTCATTGGACCGGTATCCCCGCCCCTTGCCGGCATTATTCTGGGGCAGTCAGGTGCTGGAATTAGGCCGATATTCAAATTTCGGGACTTTTGATGTCACTTTAAAGGCCAAAATGCGCGGCAAGCCAGTGACCTATACCAGTACCATTAATTTCCCCGGTGTCACCGGCGGCTGTCGTTTTGTTCCCCGTCTCTGGGCGAAATCGAAAATCGATTATCTGTATCGCGAAATTGAGATTTATGGTGAATTGGCAGAGTTAAAAAATGCGATTATCGACTTAAGCATCCGCTATGGTATCTTAACATCGTATACGGCCTTATATGTCGATCCCGAAGATCCCCCACCATCAGCCGTGGAAAAAATCGAATCCAGTGTACCGCCTGAAGCCTTTGCGCTGGATCAGAACTATCCCAATCCATTTAATCCCACGACCGAGATTACGTATAGTTTAGCCCCCGGCGATAACCATCACGTGGTTCTCCGGATTTATGATGCCCTGGGACGACTGGTAATAGAATTAGTAAACGAACGCCAGGCCAGCGGGCGCTATCGGATTAAATGGGACGGCACGAATCTCTACGGCCAGCGCGTGCCTTCGGGAGTCTATATTTACGTGCTCGAAGTGGGGAAGATGCGGTTGAGCCGGAAGATGATATTGGCGAAGTAACTTCTTTAAATATAATAAATTATGCTTCACTCCATCTGTTTCATTGAGGTATCAATAAGGGAATTTCCCTTGTTGATACCTTTTTTATTTTTAAAACATTTGTCGACTGTGTTACGCATGTAGGTTGGGTTCGTCTTCTGAACCCAACATTTACTCGCCAAATTCACAATTATCATCATAATCAATATCATTGTCGCCCCACTCTTCAGAATAGTAACCCTGTTCCAGATAAATGTTTCGACAGTAAAAAAATAAAGCCCGCCAGATAATTTCATTCTTTTATTATCTGGCGTTTCTCTTTTTTTCTAATTTGTAATTTGTTGGGTTCAGAAAACGAACCCAACCTACAGACTACGGACTTTAACTTCGCACACCAAAACGACTGCCAGCCAAGCCGCCCCGTACCCGCAGGGCGAAGC